>PMES01000041.1 GCA_003154775.1 Acidobacteriota bacterium
CATCGACCGGTTGAGCTCGCACTCATTATCGGGTGGCAGGGGAAAGAAGCACACTTTTTGCAGATGCTGCGACCGAGTCTCCCACTGTTCAGACAGTTAATGGTAGTCGGACGAAACTCACCAGACGCGGACGGCATTCTCAAGCATTTCTTGAAAGAAACCAGCAAGCATATCTCGCCGGAGAACCGGGATGTAGGCAGGGGCGGGTTTACTGATTTTATTGTCAATGAAGAAGGACACAATTTCTTCAAGGCCTAGAGGGCGGGCCTGATCTGAATGGATTGGAATTTGCTGAAATGGCGGGCTCGAAGGGAGAACAATTGGAGACGCCGAAAAAAAGGGACTGGCAGGCGGAGAATTTACATTAGATCCGATTCCTCAGGGGCTGAAGCCCAATTCTTCCAAGCCGCCATTGTCGGACCTGATGGTCCGACCCCCTAACGGAGGAAGAGGGTCCCTCAGCGCAAAGGCGAATCGAGCATTGAGCAAAGCGTCGTGAGGAGGTAGGATGCGTCTCATCGGGCTCATTGCGGATTGATGGGAGGAACTAGCATGGCAGTGACAGTGAAACGCATCACGTTGTGGCGGAAAGAACTGGAGAACAAGGCCGGAACCCTGGCCGGGACGCTGGAACCTCTGGCCAAGGCAGGAGCGGACCTGCAGATCGTCATGGGGTACCGCTATCCGGGGGATAACACCAAAGCGGTCGTGGAGCTGTATCCGGTTGGAAACAAGAAAACGACGCAGGCGGCGCAGGGAGCGGGGCTGACAGCTTCGACGATACCGGCGCTATTCGTCGAGGGCGATAACCGGCCCGGCTTGGGACACGGCATCGCGCAGGCGATTGCCGAGGCGGGCGTCAATCTGGATTTCCTTTTGGCGCAAGTGATCGGGCGAAAGTATTCGGCGGTGATCGGCTTCGGGAACGACGCCGATGCGATTAAGGCAAGTGCCCTGATCAAGAAGGCGGCAGGGAAGAAAAAATAAACACACGAGGAATCCGCCGGCGGAACAATCTAATGCCAGGTACTTGACCAGGGCTTCGCTGCTTGTGATAGATTTCGCGCATGATGGCGAAAAACATTCTTGCGCGATTGACGGTCCTCTCGGCATTGCTCCTGTGCGTGCTGGCGATGTTTGGCGGCACGAAAGATAGGGAGCCCGCGCCACGCTTCCATGCCAAAACCATGGATGGGCAGAATTTCAGCAACGAATCGATCAAGGGAAAAGTGGTGCTGTTCGAGTTCTGGACGACGTGGTGCGGCTATTGCGTGGGCGAAGCGCCGTTCGTGGACCAGCTCGCGCAGGAATTCAAGGATAAAGGATTGATCGTGCTGGCGGTGGATGTCGGCGAGTCCAAGAAGACGGTGAAAAAGTATCTGGAGGAGCACCCGCGCTCCTGCCCCATCGTGTTGATGGAAGACACCAACCTGGCCGCGATGTATGCCGCGACGGTGTATCCGATTTATGTGCTGATTGATCGCGATGGGTACATTGCGGGGACACAACGCGGGGCGGCGGGAGAAATGGCATTGCGGCGATTCCTCAGGCGCGCCGGGATTGGCAGCGACTCCGACACAGAGAACTAGAGAGAGCCGCGCAGGCCGAGGGCGTCGGCGTGTTCGCGGAGGGCCTGGATACAGAAGGCGATGTGCTCGTCCAGGGGAATGCCGAGTTCCGCGGCGCCCTTGATGACGTCTTCGCGGCTGACGCCGCGGGCGAAGGCTTTATCCTTCATGCGTTTTTTCACCGAACTGACTTCCAGATCAAGAATGCTTTTTGAAGGGCGAACATAAGCGCAAGCGGTGAGAAAGCCGGCGAGTTCGTCGCAAGCGAAAAGGGTGTGTTCGAGGAGCGACTCGCGCGGCACGCCGCAGTAGTCGGCGTGGGAAAGAATGGCGCGTATCATCTCTTCGGGATAATGATGCGCGCGGAGGATGTTGGCGCCTTCCGAGGGATGCTCGCGATCGAGAGAATGCCCGCTGTTGGGCCAGCGTTCGTAGTCGAAGTCGTGAAGCAGCGCGGTGATACCCCAGAATTCCTGATCGGCATTGTGCTTTTTGGCGTAAGCGCGGACGCAGGCTTCCACGGCCAGCATGTGCTTGCGAAGGCTTTCGGATTGCGTGTATTCGCAGAGGAGATTCCAGGCGTCTTCACGAGAAGGCATAAGGGGGAGACCTCCGACAGAAGGGATAGGATACCGAAAAAGGGGCGCGAAGTGCCGAATTGAAAAGGATGGTCAGAGGGTAAGCGAAGCACAACATATAGTTGTGAGGTGGTAAGAGGAACGCAAGGGGCTGAGGATTGCCGAACGGCTTGTACGGGAGTACAGGCGAAAACACGCCGTAAACAGGGACGATTTCGGGCGTTGCCGACATAAAATAGCTAAAAATACTCTTGACAGCGAATGTAAATTCAAGCCACACTCCCATCGCGCCAGTAACTGCCTTCCCCCCCAAGAACGTTCCGACGTTCCTCACCTATCCGCGCGCCGGAAAAAACAAGTCAAACGAGGAGTTCCGGTGTCGGCACAAATGGAAAAAGAAGCGACGATGAATTCATTGGAAATGGACCGGGAAGTCATACGCTGCAAAACGTGTGGACTGGTCCAATACCGGACGCGCACCGGCAACTGCCGTCGCTGTGTGCGTGCTCTGCCTCAGCGGATGGAGTATCTGATTCCGCAGGAGGCGCCGCAGGAGCAGGAAGCCGCGGAGGTGATAACGCCGAAGTTTCCGAATCAGGAGACGGTCGAGAATATCGGCCAGCGGATTCGACAACTGCGGGAATCGCGAACGATGACGCAGAGCCAGCTCCAAGCGCGCTCGAAAGTGAGCCGATCGTACTTATCGCGCATTGAGAGCGGGCAGATGACGCCGAGCCTCGGCACGCTGGAGAAAATCTCCGAAGCGCTCAACGTGGGGCTGAACCGGTTCTTTATCCCGGAGTCCGACGGCGAAGCGCTGCTGGAAGATCCCTTCATTCAGGGGTTGCGGCCGTTCCTGCGGCAACTGGATTGGGAACAATGGCAATCGATTCTGAAGAGACTGCAGGCGATCAGCGACCACGTGAATGCGGCGCCGATCACCCTCCGCCCTATCGGTAACCCGGCACGGCTGCCGCAGCCCGCGCCGGCGAATGGCAACGGGCAGTTCGGGCACATCGGACACGCCAGCCATTCGAATGGGCTCGTACCCGCGCAAGCCCATGGCCAGCCGCAGGGCTATCCGCTGCGGCGTCCGGGAATGCCGGTGTTTCAGCGCCCCTTGGCGCGCTAAGAAAAATCTCGCGAGTGGTTATTGACAAAGACGGCGCTCTGGAAAGAACCGGGGCGCCGTCTTTGTTTTTGGGAGGCCAGGTTTCAGGGGATTATTCGCGGACGACGACGACTTTGGCGGAGGGCACTTCGAGGCGCATGAGACGATGGTTGGTGTCGAGGTAGAGGACGATTTCGAGGTCTGACGTGGTGACTTTGAGGCCTTCGTAGGCCTTGCCATCGGCGCTGACGGCGCCGACCCAATCAACAGTGACGGTGCCGGGTGTGAGTTCCTGGGGGATGAGGACAGAGTAGCTTTGCGTGCCGCGGCGGGACCAATCGTAGACGCGGGCGAGGACAGCGTACTGGTAATAGAGATTGTTGTCGAGAACGACGATGAAAGGAGAACCAAAGGAGAGATCCTGCTCAAAAGCGTGGGCCCCCTGCATCTGGAGGGTGATTTTGGCTATGCCATTGGCGAAAAGAATGTGCGCGCCATTTGTTTTTTCAGCTTGGGAAGTCCACTCATAGCTGATGGGAGCGCCATCGGGCTGAAGCGTGAGCGTGCCGGTGACGGTGGAGGCAGCGCCTTGGGGAGGATTGATTTTGGTGGTGCCTTTGGCGATCCAACCGCCGCCGGAAGAGGTGATCTCAAATTCCTCCCGGCCAACGGACTTGCCATCGAGCAGGATGTTGAGCTTGCCTTTGTCCGGTGAAAAGACGGAGCCGGCCGGCCCTTTTTTCTGGGCGGCGTGGGCGAGCAGGCCGAAAGCGAGGAAAGAAAAAAGCGCGGCTGTGAAGATGGCGGGTGATTTTCGCCTCAGTGAATTTTTCCGCATGGCATCCCCCTCAGGACTGCGGGTTTTCTACGGCTGAATGAGAATTCGGGATCTGGCCGGTGTCACCGGCAATGCCGCGACGCAAAATTTCGGCGACTACCGCAGCGGGGTCGCCGGAACTATCAACGCGAAAATCAGCGAGCTCATAGGAAGGGAGGCGCTGGGCGTGGAGCGCGCGGAAGCTGGCTTCGTCGCGAAACAGGGGTCGTCCGGTCATGGTCATGCAGCGGGAGAGAAGGACTTCGATGGGCGTATCCAGCCAGATGACGGGGATGCCGGAGTTGCGCAGGAATTCGGGGGCCCCGGGTTGCGCGTATGTGCCGCCGCCGAGGGCGAGGATGGTGGGTTCGAGGCGTTCGGCGGCGCGGCCCAGGGCCAGGTGAAGTTGATCGGCTTCCAATTGGCGGAAAGCGGGTTCGCCATGGCGCTCGAAGAAATCCGGGATCATAATGCCTGCCACCTCCTCGATTTTTTCGTCGAGATCAACGAAGCGCCAGCCGAGCTGTTTGGCAAGGCGGGAGCCAATCGTGCTTTTGCCGGAACCCATGAAACCGGCGAGGCAGATAACAGGTGTGCGCGGTGGCACACCGCGAGCGCTAAGAGGTGAATTCACAATTCTGGAAAGCGCAGACTAATCGCGCTTCAGAATTCGAATTGTACCACTGTAGGAAGAGAGTTCTACCTTGGCGAGGCCGAGACCCACCGTACCAAACAACCCCTTGCTGAACTTGCCGAGGGAGTGGTGACTGCCGTGAGTATCAGGCTTGACGAATGCGGCGGCCTGGTTGTCCACAGTACCGAGGAGCGTCTGGGCCTTCAGATCGAAGGAGTCATTGCCGGAGAAGCGGACTTCGACGAGGCCGCGGCCGCTGTTCATGCTGTACATGCCGGTATGGACGAAATCGCCGTCGTAGAGAATGTTGCCGGTCGTGGTCATCAGATTCACGCTGGTCAGGGCGGGCTGGAGGATCTGCACGTTGCCGCTGATGGAAGTGAATTCGAGTTTGCCCGCGCATTGCGTGCAAATCAACGTGCCGCCGGTGGTCTTGACGATGATGTAGCCGGAGACTTCCTTCAGATGAACATCGCCCGCGACGCTCTGCAGCTTCATGTCGCCGCTGACCTGCTCGACGTAGATGAGGCCGGTCTGGGTGCGGAGCTGGAGTTCCGTCTGCTCCGGAACGGTGAGCTGGAAGTTGGCCTCGACTTCGTGGGGCTCCCCGGTTGTCTCGAGGGAATTGGCGTTGATTTCGATGCGATCGCCGACCTGCTCGATGTCAATGGCAACCTTGCCGGGAGCGGACGTGCTGCTGACCACGACTTCCGGATTCTTCCAGGATTTGACTTCGATGCGCCCATTGACGATGTTTTGAAGAACGACGAAAGGGCGAGCCTTCACGGCAAAATGGCGTTCCTGGTGTTCGGGGCTGCCGCCCCAAACAGGCGCGGCGGCACAGAAGAGCAGCCCCGTGCTGAGGGCTGAGAAGGCGATAGTGCGAATTGCGTGCGGCTGCATATTAGTGCTCGCTCCCTCCGCTATCCATCATAGCGGCCAATAACTCGGCTTTTTGCTGGTAAGCGCTTTCGAGATATTCGCGGGCCAGCAGATCGCCAGGATGCTGCTTCAAGTGCTGCTGGCATTCGGCAATAAATTCGTTCACGGTGCGGAGATTGTCGCGAAGGGAGGCATCGACGGTGGCATTGCCGGCGAGCTGCATATTGGGGACATCGAGTTCGGCCTGATTGAGAACCACACCGCCATTGGCCATGGCTTCTTCGGTGGGAGAAGGACGCGGAGTCAGCGAAGAATCCTCGACAGGCGGAGCGACGGGCGAGGTCACAGGCGCGGCAACGGGAGAATTAGAGGTTCGAGCAACCGGCTGCGGGATGGGACTCCGCGACAAGAAAACGGCCGTAACAAAAAGAACGATGCCCGCGCCCGCGGTGGCCAAGGTGCGCGGTCTGAGCCAAGCTGTAAAGCTCTGCCACCAGGGCGTGCCCGCAGGAAGTCCGACGGATTCCCTGATTATGCCTTCGGCGGTGAGTTGGGCCCGCAAAGAAATCCAGAGGCGCTCGGGCGGATTGGCATCGGCCGGGAGTTCGTGGGCAAGCGATTGAATGGTGGTGAGGTCGGCGAAGAAATCGTGGCAGGCCGAACATTCCGCGAGGTGCGCACGCGCAGCCGGAGGCAGAGGGGCGAGACCTTCGTGCTCCAGAACGGCTTCTAATTCCTTACACTGCATACTTCCAACTCCGTAGGGAGAGGCGCTGGGTAGCCCTCCCCGAAAATATTCCATAAGAACTTGCAGCGCGTTCCGACCTGGAAAGAATCTTCATCGTAGCCTAATCCACCGAGCCCGTCTGGGACTTGGCGGCCTGGCGTTCCTGGCGGGCCTGGTCCCGGACCTGTTCCTGGAGGAGTTCGCGAAGGCGGGTACGTGCTTTGTGCAACTGCGATTTGGAATTACCCACCGAACAGCCCATGATGTTCGCGATCTCATTGTGCTCAAAGCCCTGGACGTCGTGAAGAACGAACACGGTCTTATAACCTGGAGGAAGTTGCTCAATCGAGCGTTCGAGGTTCACCCTGTCCACGGCGCCGGACAACCGCAAATCGGCAGCGCCGACATCGCGTTTTGGCCCGCTATTCTCAGCGTCCGGGTCAATCGTCTCTTCCAGGGAATCGGTCGGCAGTGATTTTTTCCGGAGGCGCATGAGCACGACGTTGACGGTCATGCGATGCAGCCAGGTGGAAAAGGCCGATTCACCCCGAAAAGTGCCGATCTTGCGGAAGAGCTGAAGAAAAGCCTCCTGCGCGAGATCTTCCGCATCCGCCGGGTTGCTGACCATGCGCAAGCACAAGGCGTAAACCCTGCGGCTGTGCATTTGGTACAGGAACTCGAAAGCGGCGGCATCCCCGGCTTGCGCGCGGCGGATGGCCTCCGCCTCGGTCCACGCTACCGGCTCGGTTGGTCTTTGACGGGCCAACTGTGCAATAGCGGCGCTACTACCCTTTCGGATGCGCCGAATCCCTCCAAGAGTTGTACCTGACATGACGTTGGAGGCGCACATATGCAGGAATAGGAGGCGGAAAGCTCTCCAAGGGTTGCATGAGGTGCGGCCACGCCAGCAGGCCGAACCTATTGTCCCTTGATCGCCGCCATCCGTCTATGGACAAGATAGCGAGCCTTGGCAGGAAGAAGGCCCTCGGCGCAGGCAGTGCGTTCCTGAAAGGTAGCAAGGAACTCCTGGAGCTGGCTTTCCGGCAGGGCGTGAAGGAAGGACTTGAAGAGAACGACAGTCTCCCGCAAACAGGTATTCAGATCGTAGTGAGAGGCATCAAGGACATCCCACTCGCTGTCGGAGTCCAAGGAGTCGCCTGCGAGGATCTCCTCCGAGGAAGCGAGAAAATTGGCGGCGAGCTCCTCGACGAGTTCCGTTAGTGTGGAGATTTTGTGCAGGAACTGGGACCTCCGGGTAAGAAGCACCTTGCTGAAAACACTGTTGAAACGCGCGACACGCTGGCTGCGGGAATTCTGAAAATTCTGGGGATCGAGAGAAGCGAGATGCGGCGCGGTGCCGAAATGCCGCGCGTGCAGGAGCATGGAGTGGAGCAGGCTGTTTAGAGGAGCAGTGAGCCTTTGGCAGAGCGCCGAAGAAACGCTCAAAGCCTGTTGGGCTTTGGCGACGAGGCCATCGCGCCGCAGGCCAAGAGCTTCATCCAGATTGACGCTGAACATGGCATAAGATGTTTCAAGCCGGTGAAGAATTTGCAAATAAGCATGGGATTTATCGCCGAAGAGCGGGGATCTCCAATCTTGAGACACTGATCCGCTGCGCAGCGAGGAAGGGCGGGACCGCACAGGAAACCTCCGTGGAGCGAGACTTCCGACTATACCAAAAATATTAGAAAACAGTAACAATTCTTATAAGTCAGAATTTGTTAACTATCGTCACATTGTCCAGAAGGCGCGGGCGGAGTTTGGAAGGTGGAACCGGAGGGATTCCTTGCCCTCGCCGAGCACCGCCTTTATACTCCCAATACAACAGTCTGGAAAGGAAAGAGTCACACTTGGAATTCGAGCCGCGGGACCAATTCGAGCAGCGCCAGAGGAAGCTAGAACAGATCCAAGCCCTTGGGCATGAAGCATTTCCGAGAGAATTTCGCTGGACGGAGAGCCCCGCGGAGTTGCTCAAGGACTATGCGGCGGTGCAGGGGCCGGAGCTGGAGGCCAGCCGCAAGGAAGTGCGTGTGGCCGGGAGGATTGTGTCGTACCGGCTGATGGGGAAGGCGGGGTTTGCGCACTTGCAGGGTGCCGGGAAGCGCATTCAGATCTATGTGAAAAAGGATGTGGTGGGGGAGAAGGGGTTTCAGTTGTTTCACCTGCTGGATCTGGGCGACCACATCGGCGTGCGTGGCCACTTGTTCCGGACAAGAACGGGCGAGTTGACCATCTGGGTGGACGAGTTATTTTTTCTATCGAAGGCGCTTCTGCCACTGCCGGAGAAGTGGCACGGGCTTGCGGATATCGAGTTGAGGTACCGGCAACGTTATCTGGACCTGATCGTGAGCGAGAAGTCGCGCGCGGTGTACCAGACACGAGCGCGGATCGTCCGGGAATTGCGGCAATTTTTCGATGGCCGCGGATACATCGAAGTGGAAACGCCGATGATGCACCCCATCGCCGGCGGGGCCACGGCACGGCCGTTCGTCACGCACCACAACACGCTGGACATTGATTTATACCTGCGAATTGCGCCGGAGCTGTATTTGAAGCGCTTGACGGTGGGCGGTTTTGACCGCGTGTACGAGATCAACCGGAATTTCCGGAATGAAGGGATAAGCACGCAACACAATCCCGAGTTCACCATGCTGGAGTTCTACGAAGCCTACAGCAATTACCGGGATTTGATGGAATTGAATGAGCAACTGTTCGCCCAGGTCGCCAAGAGCATCACCGGGTCCACGAAGGTGAAATTCGGCGAGCACGAGCTGGATTTCGGCAAGTTCACGCGGCTGACGATGCGGGAAGCGATCGTAAAATACTGGCCAGAGGAAGCGGGACCCACGCCTCACCTAGATGAGTTTGAATCTGCGGCGGCCTTGCGAGCCAGGCTACACGAATCTGTGGACGACCTAGCTCAGGCCCATCATGAGCATGAGCCCTGGCAAAATCAGGCCAAACAGCAGATGGTGCGCGTGTTGAAAGCATCCTTTTTGGCGATTCTTCGGGGCTCTGAGGAGAAGGGTGAGCCAGTCGGCAAGACTATAGGGGATATTTTTGAGGCTGTTGCCGAGGACAAACTGATTCAGCCGACCATCCTCTACGATTTTCCAACGGACATTTCCCCGCTTTCCAAACAGAAGCCAGAAGATCCGGCGCTGACCGAACGGTTTGAGATTATCGCGGCCGGGATGGAGATCGCCAACGGATTCTCCGAGCTGAACGATCCAGCGGAGCAGGAGCGCAGGTTCGCGGCGCAGATTGCGCGTGGTGGGGACGAAGCGCCGAAGCAACTGGATGTGGACTACCTCCGGGCGTTGTGCCACGGCATGCCGCCGACGGCCGGAGAAGGAATCGGAATTGACCGCTTGACGATGCTGCTGACGGACTCGCATTCCATTCGCGACGTTATCTTGTTTCCATTGTTGCGCCCCGAAGCGAAACCTGAGGATCAGGCCGCTGCGGAAGGCGAAAAGGCATAGGGGTAAGCCGCGCCATGGGATTCGAATGGATGGTGGCGCGGCGGTACCTGAGATCTCCGAACCGACCCACCGTATTGCGATTGGTTACATTGTTTTCCGTGTTGGGAGTGGCTGCGGGCGTCGCCACACTGGTGATTGCGCTGGCGATGAACAGCGGCTTCCGGGAAACCCTGCAGGATCGCCTGCTGGGCGTGACAGCGCACATATCGCTGACGCGGCCGGGTACCGGGGGAATCCAGAATTACCAGGCGCTCGCCGAACAACTTGGGAAAATCCAGGGAGTGCGTTCCGTGACGCCGGCGATTTACCAGACGGTGCTGCTGTCGTTTGGTGGCGAGGCGCGCGGGGTGGTGACGAAAGGGATCGATGTGGCGCGCGAAGAGAAGAGGGATGAAGTGCTGCAGAAGCTGGCAGCGGGGCACCTGGATTTCGCGCCGGACGGCGAGGGGATCGACGGTTTGCTGGTGGGAAAGCAACTGGCCGACGAGTGGAAGCTCCAACCGGGCGACTACGTGACGCTGACAAGCCCGCAAGGAAGACTGACGCCGTTTGGGCTGATGCCGCGGACACGGAGATTTCGCGTGGCAGGGGTGTTCGATTCGGGGTTTTACGATTACGACGAGAACTGGTGTTTCGTGACGCTGCCTGCGGCGCAATCGCTGGCGGGAGCGGGGAACATTGTAAACGTGCTGGAATTCCGCCTGGCGCATCCCGAACAGGCGGAAGCGATTGGCCGGGAGGCGGAGCACGCCGCGGGGCAGGGATTCCTGGCGACGACGTGGATGGAGGAGAACCGCGCGCTGTTCCGCGCACTACGGCTGGAGAAGCTGGTCACGGCCATTTTCATGGGGCTGATTACGTTTGTGGCGGGTTTGAATATTCTGGTGGTGCTTTCGATGACGGTGACGGATCGCGCCAAGGATATCGCGGTGTTGCTTTCCATGGGAGCGCGGCGCGAACAGATCCGCCGAATTTTTTTGTACCAGGGAATGGCGATTGGCGCGGCGGGGACGGTTCTGGGACTGGCAATCGGCTATGGGTTCAGCTTAATTGTGGGGAACTATCACCTGATTCCGTTGGATCCCCAGGTGTATGCGGTGCCGTACGTGCCGTTTCATGCCAGTTTTCTGGATGGAATGTGGATCGCCCTGGCGGCGATGGGCATTGCGGTTGTCGCGACGTTGCTGCCGGCGAAAGAGGCGTCGCGGCTGATGCCGGTGGAGATTCTTAGATTTGAATAAGGTTCAAAGTTGCCCCGGCGGGTGGGTATGCAGGCGGGTAGGATTTGGAGCCTGATTTGCTCCTACTACCTCTAAGACAAGCTCATTTCGAGAGGGTGGTCCAGGGGGCAGGGAATGCGCCACCCGGTTAGCCGTTAAGCGATTGAAACAACATGATTTAGTTTTGTTCTGAAAATGGAGAATTGGCCTACCAAACGCCTTGGGCAATGAATGGAAGGAAAAGGGAAAAGGAATGGGTCAGGGAGCCCTGAGAAACGGGATTTGCGGCACTGAACTGGCCGCGGCGGGAAGCGCGGCATCCAACTAATCGAAGGAAGAAGGTTTTTCGGAAGAGACGCGCGGGGTGGATGAGGAGCGGAAGTTCCGAGGAGAGGGGAAAACGGCGGTGATGGATTCCCGGCACAACAGCGAGAGCGTGGCGAGCGGGCGGAGCGTGCTGGAAGCGCGCGGATTGAAGAAAACATACGGGACGCGCGAGAAAAATCTGGAAGTATTAGTGGATGCCAATCTGGAATTGCGCGAAGGAGAGATGGTGGCGGTGGTTGCTCCATCGGGCGCGGGGAAAAGCACGCTGCTGCATTTGCTGGCCGCGCTAGACACTCCAACGAGCGGTACAGTATACTTTGAAAATAAAGCGATTGAAACGCAGGAAGACGCGGCGCTCGCGGAATACCGCAATAGCGCCGTGGGGTTTCTCTGGCAGAGGCATCAATTGTTGCCGGATTTTACGGCGACAGAGAACGTGGCGATGCCGCTGCTGGTGCGAGGAGAGCCACAGGAAGTCGCGCTGCAGGAAGCGCGCAAGTGGCTGGTGGAGGTAGGTCTGCAGGAGCGGGCCGAGCACCTCGCAGGAGAACTTTCGGGCGGGGAACAGCAGCGCGTTGCAATAGCCCGGGCGCTCGTCACCGGGCCCAAAGTGCTGCTGGCAGATGAACCGACCGGAGATCTGGACGAGCAGAATGCTTGGGCCGTGTTTGGGCTGTTGCAGCGGCTGCACCGGGCGCATCGCCTGACGTCGCTGATCGCGACGCATAACCTGGCGCTGGCGGAACGGTGCGACCGGATATTGGCGCTGGAACACGGTATTCTGCGGACTCGCGCGGTGAAAGCCGAGGCGAGGGGAACCCCCGGGGGAGAAGCGAGCTAATCGTGTTCGAACGTTATACAGAGAAAGCGCGGCGCGTCATATTTTTCGCCAGGTATGAGGCCAGCCAGTACGGCAGCCCGTACATCGAGACCGAGCACCTCTTGCTGGGTCTGATGCGGGAAGACAAGGCGCTGGCTAACCGTTTCCTGCGGCAGCAGGGCTCCATCGAATCCATTCGGAAAGAGATCGAAGCGCGGATCACGATTCGCGAGAGGATTTCCACGTCGGTGGAAGTGCCGTTGAGCGCGGAATGCAAGCGCATCCTGAACATGGCGGCGGAAGAGGCGGAGCGGCTGGGCCACAAGCACGTGGGGACAGAGCACCTGCTGCTGGGCATCCTGCGGGAAGAAAAGTGTTTTGGGGCGGAGATTTTGATGGAGCGCGGCTTGCGGCTCTCGGCGTTGCGCGAGGAACTCCAGCGGACGACCGGAGAGAAGACGGCGGCGGCGCGGCCAAAGGAAACGTCGCTGCTGGCGGAGTTCAGCCGCGACCTGACGCAGTCGGCCTCGGAAGGGGCGCTCGATCCCCTGGTGGGACGCGAGAACGAAGTGGAGCGGGTGATCCAGATACTGTGCCGGCGCACGAAAAACAATCCCGTGTTGATCGGGGAACCCGGCGTGGGCAAGACGGCCATTGTCGAAGGACTGGCGCAGCGCATTTCGGATGGAGATGTGCCGTCGTTCCTTTCCGACAAGCGCATTCTGTCGCTGGACTTGTCATTAATTGTTGCGGGCACGAAATATCGCGGGCAATTTGAAGAGCGCCTGAAGACCATCATGAAGGAATTGATGGAGAGCCAGAACGCGATCGTGTTCATTGACGAGCTGCACACGCTGGTGGGCGCGGGTTCGGCGGAAGGATCGCTGGATGCGGCCAATATTCTGAAGCCGGCGCTTTCCCGCGGGGAGATTCAGTGCATCGGCGCGACGACGCCGGGGGAATACCGGAAATCGGTGGAAAAGGACCGTTCGCTGGAACGCCGTTTTCAGGCTGTGAAAGTGCCGGCGCCCAGCGAAGACGAAGCCATTCAGGTGATCGCCGGAGTGCGCGAGCGCTACGAGAAGTTCCATGCCGTGAGCTACACGGACGAAGCTCTGCGCTATGCCGTCTACCTGTCGAACCGGTACATTCCCGACCGCTTTTTGCCGGACAAGGCCATTGATCTGATCGATGAAGCGGGCGCGCGCGTGAAGCTGCGCCAGGCCTCGGTGCCGGAGGAAGTCGGCGAGGTGCAGAAGCGCGTGAAATTCATCACCCACCGGATGGAATCGGCGATTGCGGCGCACGAATTCGAGAAGGCGCGCTTTTATTCCGAAGAAGAGCGCAAAGAGAAGGAAAACCTGCGCGGCTTGCGGGAGCGCTACAAACTGGATGACGCGTCCACGGGAATTGTGACGCGCGAAGACATCGAAGAGGTCGTGTCGCGGTGGACGGGGGTAGCGGTCACCTCCATCAAGGAAGACGAACAGCAGAAACTGTTGCGCATCGAGCCAGAGCTGCACAAGCGCGTGATCAGCCAGGACAAGGCCATCACGGCGCTGGCGCGGGCCATCCGCCGAAGCCGGGCGGGCTTGAAGTCGCCGTTGCGGCCGGTGGGCTGCTTCTTTTTCCTGGGGCCGACGGGCGTCGGGAAGACGGAAGTGGCCAGGCGGCTGGCGGAATTCCTTTTCGGATCGGAGAAATCGCTGATCCGTTTCGACATGTCGGAATTCATGGAGAAGCACTCGGTTTCCAAGCTCATCGGGGCGCCGCCAGGGTATGTGGGCTACGAAGAGGGTGGGCAGATGACGGAACGCGTGCGCCGCACGCCCTATTCGGTTATCCTATTGGACGAGATTGAAAAGGCGCATCCCGACATCTTTAATATCCTGCTCCAGGTGTTTGAGGACGGGCAGTTGACGGATGGCCTCGGCAATACCGTAGATTTCCGGAACACCATCATCATCATGACTTCGAATCTGGGTGCGCGGCACTTGCAAAAGCGCACCTCGATCGGATTTCAGACGGGAATCGATGAGGCCAGCCTGAAGAGCATGGAAGATCTGGTGTTGGGCGAAGTAAAGCGTGCGTTCAACCCGGAATTTTTGAACCGGCTGGACGAAGTGATCCTTTTCAATCCTTTGGGCGACGACGACCTGCTCCGCATCATCGATCTGCTTGTCGGTCAGCTGAACGACACGCTGATTCACAGGCAGGTGCAGGTGGTCTTGTCGCCGGAAGCACGCCAGTGGATCCTGGAGAAAACGTGTGCGGACCGCAACTATGGTGCGCGGCCGCTGCGGCGGGCTTTGCAGAAGTATGTGGAAGATCCGCTCTCCGAGGCTCTGATCCAAGGGGGAATTCAGAGGCCGGCGACATTGCAGATCTATGTCGCGGGGGAAAGCCTCGCGTTCCGGCCCGTAGTCGAGGCAACCCCGGCCGTCCACTAGCGAATCTGACGCAACAACGTGTGATCGCGAAGCGGTTTGCCCTGTAGGGAATCGCTCAGGGATGCGCGTGCAGCCAGCCCATGCCGGGTCTGGCAGGAGAAAAACATCTTGGACTTGGGGGCGCGGCCTTGAGCCGATCAATGGCCGCTCGAAGGATAGTCTGTTTTGTGTCAGAAATGGACGCGAAGCGTGCATTTCGCGGCCGTGTAGCCGTATTGGCGATAGTCTTTTTCGTACTTGCTGGACCTACTTTCCCCGGATTCTCCACTTTCGCCAGCAACCCGGAAGAGCATTCCCGCGATCACAAGCCCACTTACCTCTTGCATGCTTCCCTGAACGAAACGACGTTGGAAGAAAAGTTTGAAGATTACCTTGGCGCCGAGGCGCAAACGCAGAGCAATCCAGCGCAGGCGCAGGAGTTTATCGAGCGCATCGATTGGGGCGGACTCCGACGCATACGCCGGGACACCGTGAATGCGCGCATCTTCAGCCGCGTGAACGATCCCTACAACGAAGAGACGCTGCGGCGGGATTTTCAGGCGCTGTGGAACACGCAGTTTTTTGAAGATGTCAAGTTGCGCGTGGAAGATTCGCCGGACAAGCCGGGCGGCAAGATCATTACCTGGGAAGTGAAGGAGCGGCCGGTGATTCGCCGCATCCGTTATGACGGGATCAAGTCGATCTCCGAGTCGGACATCCTGGACCGGTTCAAGGAAAAGAAGGTTGGGTTGACGGTGGAGAGCCAGTTCGACCCGACGCGCATCAAGAAAGCGGAAGTGGTGCTGAAGGAACTGCTGGGAGAGCATGGCAGACAGTTCGCGACGGTGACGCCGCAGTACGAGCGGATTGCTTCCAGCAACGCGGTGATCCTGGTATTCAAAATCAACGAAGGGCCAAAGGTCAAAGTTGGGAAGATCCTGTTCACGGGGAACCACGCCTTCAGCAACCGGAAATTGATCCGCTCGATGCACAACGACCGGCCATACTCGGTTCCACTGTACCTAACCGAATTCAATGTGCTGAGCAAGACGTACGATCACGACAAGCTCATCGAGGACATTGAAGTGGGTATTCACGGGGTGTACGCGGATAACGGCTACTTCAAGGCGCTGGTGAAGGACCCCATCCTGGAGAATATCGATACGGAAGGCTGGCGGCTGGGCATACCCCTTACGGGAAGAACGAAAGGGAAGGCGGTCAACATGACCATCCCGATCGACGAGGGCGAGCGCTACCGGATGGGCACGTTGAAAATCGCCAGCAGCGATCCGGACAAGGGGCTTTCCTTGAAGGTGGACGCGCTGAAGAACGTATTCCCGCTGAAGCAGGGAGACATTTTTTCTTCGGCCAAAATACGCAAAGCGCTCGCAGATTACGGAAAAATCTACGGGCGGTACGGTTTCATCGACTTTGTGCCCACCCCGGAAACGGATATCAACGAAGAAGCCAAGCGCATTGACGTGACCATGAAGTTCGAGGAAGGCAAGCAGTACTACGTTCGCCGCATCGACTTCACCGGGAACACCACCACGCGCGACAAAGTGATCCGGCGCGAATTGCTGCTTGACGAAGGCGCGCTCTTCGACAAGCACGCGTGGGAAGTCAGTATTTTGCGGCTGAACCAGTTGGACTATTTCGACAAGCTGGATGCGGACAAGGCCGTGGAGATCAAGCGCAACACGAAAGAGGGCACCGTCGACCTGCTGCTGAAGTTGAAGGAAAAGGGCAAGCAATCGATTGGCTTGCAGGGCGGCGTCAGCGGGCTGATGGGAGGATTCATCGGGCTGACCTACCAGACGAACAACTTCCTGGGACTCGGCGAGACGCTGACCCTTTCGGCTCAGGTAGGGCAATATCAACGCACCATAATGTTCGGTTTCACGGAACCCTACCTGTTCGACCGCCCGATCTCGAGCGGCTTTACGGTGTTCTCGTCGTTGTACAAATTCAACGAGGCGCAGCAGGCGGCGCTGTTGACGGGGGCAGCGGTCAGCATCAACCCGCAATACATTCAGGACTACAACCAGAACAGCACGGGATTCACGATGTATGCGAGTTACCCGCTGAAGCGGCGCGTGTTTACGCGCCTTGGTTTGACGTACGGCTTGACGCGAACGGACATCACGACCTACAACCAGGCGTCCAACCTCCTGTTTACTCAATTGCAGTATCAGAGCATCGCGGGGCCAAGCGCGTTGAACGGAATCCTGGCTAGCACGATCACGGCAACCATCAACCACAACGCCCTCAATAACCCGGTGAACGCGACGTCGGGGAAGAGCTACTTCTATTCGCTGGCGTTCACGGGCGGGCCAATCGGCGGCAACGTCAACACCATCACGAATACGGGGGAGTACAAGTATTTCCACCCGATCAATAAGAGGCGGAATGCGATCGGGGTGAGGTTCCTGGGCGCGTTCACGATAGGGTATGGCGGGAAGGAAGTACCCCCGTACAGCCGCTTCTACATGGGCGGGGAGAACGACATCCGCGGGTTTGATATTCGCGGGATTTCGCCGGTGACGTACATCCCCAGCGTGGTGGACCAGACGATATCGTTCCCGTATCGAGGCGGGACGGGGTCTCTCAACGTCCCCCTGCTGGTAAACACGATCGTGTTCCCGGGTGGCGATTTGGAGGGAGTGGGGAATTTTGAGTACCGCATCCCCATTGCCGGGCCCGTGAGCGTGACGTTGTTCGCGGATGCGGGCACCACAGGGATCGTGGACAAGAGCGCGTTGCGACTGGACTCGACGGGAGTGGCGAACATCAATTCGCAGTTTCCGCTGGTGAACCAACAGTCGCAGTTGCAAATCGCGCCAGGCACAAACTTTCATCCGCGGGTGTCCACAGGTATCGAATTCAATATCAACCTGCCGATCGTGCAAGCGCCGTTCCGGATCTACTGGGCCTACAATCCGGTGCGGTTTCACCAGACGATTGGGGCGCCCTACGACAGCATCAATATGAATAACCTGTACTTGCAATGCCGCGCGCTGGGGCTGACCGATCCATTGAAGCCGAACAGTTGCGATCCCATTATTCTCACTCCGATTTCTCCGTACCTGGTGAATCCGGGACGCCTGAATTACTTTGAACTGCGGAGCACATTCCGGTTCACGGTGAGCCGGACGTTCTAGCAGGTGGCCGGGACTGAGGACTTTTTCAGAGAGGTACGGTAGCCAGGAAAATGGCGAAAGAGGCGGCAAAAAGTGATCCGGCAGAGGCTCCAAGGGGAGAATTGAGCAGCAGGCCAGAGAAGAAAGCACAATTATGAGATTCTTCAACCGAGATTCAGCAACAAGGTGCGCGGGGGATACCCGCGGCACCGGCATGAGGGAGAAGTGCCTTATGGAGTGGCGTAAGATCATAAATTGCGCAGTGGTGGCATTTGCGTGCACGGCCGTGCTCTTGGGCGGGTGCAGCAGTTCAGGCGTGAACGTGATCACGGTGACCGTCAGTCCGTCCGCGGCAACCGTGATTGCCGGACAGATACAGACCTTCACCGCGACGGTAGCCGGGAGTACGACGACGACGGTGGCGAACTGGCCGTGCACTTATTCCTATACGCCCCTGCCGACAGCGTCTGACCAGAACCCGGCGGCGGTGACGGGAACCTGCACCAGCGGGCAGAGCATGAACGGCGGTTCGATCGGCACCTGGGTGATTACCACGACGGACGGATCAAACGTTCTTACCTTCACGGCGCCTTCGTTGGCTAACTTTCCGAGCCCCCCGCCCACGCTTACTTTCACGGCGGAAGCGGACGCGGACAACAAGAAGACCGCAACCGCGATAGTGACGCTGGATTCGGGGATTCGCGCTTCGCTTTCGCCATCAACGGTGACGATTCCCGTGGGATTGACGCCGGCAGCGCAAGTGGTCTTCACTCCATCGCTGGAGAATGCGCCGGCGCTTGGTCTGCAGTGGAAGTTAGTGCAGCCGAACCCGGGCGACACCACGAACACAAACAACGATACGGCCAATCCCCTGGCGGTGACGTGCAGTCCGACCTGCGGGACAATGGATACAGGCAACAACGGAATCTATACCGCACCGTCAGTGCTACCAACCGCCACCACACCGGCAGGAAGCACAACAACAGCTCCGACGACGGTGTACCTAGTCATGTGGAAGAGTGTTGCTCCCCAGAACGCCGCGGTGGCCCAGATCACGCTGGTCAGCGCCACGAATAATTCCATCAACTTTCAGGGGATTTTCCCAACCACCGTCGCGGCGGGCAGCGCTTTGCAGGAGATCTACCTGAACGCCGAGAACCTACTCAACTCGACGGAGATACTCTTCTTTCCGCCCGGGTCAACTCAGGGGCTCCCCATCGTTTCGACCTACATCTTCACGATTCCCATTTCATCGGAGTACTGCACAGCCAGCGCCAGCGGGGTGACGCCCGTGGTGACCTGCGGCGCTTCGCTCATGACGCGAATCGAACTAACGTCCGCGCAGTTGGCGGTTCCAGGGACCGCACAGATCGAGATTACGGGGATTCCGGGGGATGATGTGGCGATATTCCCGTGCACAAACGTGCCCAATTCGGACGGATCAACCACCACGAGCAACATCTCCTGCCCGCTGACCATCGCGTACACCAGCCCGGCGTTGGTAGCCGCCGCGCCCGACAGCTTTCCGCAGGGCACCAGTGCCAGCATTGCCGTGGACGGAGGGTATTACGGGAGCACCAGCACGCAGATCGTGAAATTGCTGCTGGACGGGTCGTCGACGGGTTCGTTCTCTTCATCCGGTTCACGGCGGCTTGTCGGTAGCCCGCAAGGAAGCACTTTGCAGAATCCGGGACTGTATGAGGTAACGATCCAGAGCAACGCGCCGCAGGGCTCGCAACCGCTGTTTCCCACCGCGACGACCAACGTGGCCGTGCAGCCCACGTTCACCAATTTCAATCCGAATCCGTTGAGCGTTCCTTGCCCTGGCGCTCCAGCCCCACAGTCGTCATACCCTCCGTGTATTACTCTGGCATCCGCCAGCTCGTTACCTAGCAGCTTTGCCCTGGATTCGGCGAAGGGTTTCGCCGTGATGACGTTGCAGGGAACGAACGCGCTGCAGTTGATTGATCTGACCGGTTCGGCGCCGCAATTCGACGGCGGCCCCGTTTCGATTGCACCGGCAAGCGCACCGACCAGTGTGGCGCTGGATAATCAGATTAATATTCCGGGTTACAGCGGCCAGGACCTGGGAGTGGTGGTCAGCAGCGGAGACAGCAAGCTGTATCTGTATGCGATATCACGCACGAACATCACGCCGATCGGATCACCCATTCCAGTGGACCTGAATTCACTTTTGCAACAGACGGCAACCACACAGCCGACGCCCTATGCGGTTGGCGTCGATCCCGGGACGCACCTGGCGGCGCTGGTCTACGCAAGTACCAATACAAGTACCAATATCGGATTCATTGTGGATGTGAACCCCAACCTGGACGGCAGTGATACGCACACGTGCTTCATCAATTCCGCCGCCAAGAAACCGCCGTGCGTGATCGCGCCGGTTTCCATGGTCACGGGTAGCACGCCGCAAGTGGTGATGGAACCGGGAGCGCCGCTAGCGTATGTGACCCCGGGCGGCCAGGGATCGAATGCGGTGGTGGATCTGTTGCAGCAAGGGGTGTCCGCGCAGATCGCCCCGGCGGTAACAAACGGAACGAGCGGTGCGGTGCGCACCAGCGGCCTCGTGAAAATCGTCACGCTGACGCCCCATGGGATTAACCCAGCCTTGGGTGGAACGGTGATCATCGCCGGGTTACTGCCCGCGGATTTGGATGGAACCTACGAGGTGATTCCTGGCAGCGTGATTGACGCATACACTTTCTCGTACGCGCAAAATGGCAACCCCCCGGATGAAGTCGAGACGAACACGGCGAGCAGTCCGGGGACGGTGCAATATGGCACGCCGTACTATTCGTTTAATACGACAAACACAGTGACTGGTGCGGCCATCAATTCGACGACGCGGACGTTGGCGTTTGCGGACCCTAACGCCAGCGCAGCGCAGATTACCTTCATCGGTACAGAAGATCAGGCGGTGACGGGATCACTCACGTTGACGGCCGGGAGCTGCAACGGCTGCACGCCGACGCCGGCGGGGGCGCCGGAACTCGGCTTCCGCTCAATCTCCTTCGATCCGTTCACCAATGTGCTGGTGGCGTATGATCCGAACACACTCTCGGGGCCGACTTATCCGGGTAATGCCATTTCGCTGATCAACCCGGGCAGCGCCGCCCTCACCGGGGCCGGCACGTCGCCGTACCGCATCATTGCGGCCATCCCGACGGGACAGGTGGGCACAGGCTCGTACACGCCCGCAGGGCAGACCACAGCGGTAACAGTCAATGGCCCGATGATTTACGACCCCAAGTCGAGGTTTGTTTTGGCCGCGAATGCCGGGAGCAACACGGTCAGCTATCTGAACCTGGATCCCGGCAATTTATTCAAGAAGGTGTACGTGCAGACGCTGCAAGTGACCAGTCCAGGCGCAGCGGTTCCGAATGCGCAGCCGGCACTGGGCAGCGCGCCCGCCACAAGTTGCAATCCGACCAGCGCGATCAACTCGTGCATGCCGCAGGCCGTGCAACTTGGGCTGACGGCGACATTGCAGCTTTTCGGGGAAGGTTTCCTCTCCGGTGGAGGCACACCGGTTGTTCGACTGGACGGCAGCCCCACAGGCGTGACGATCGTGCAAGATGCGACGCATGTGCTGACGGATAGCCAAATTAATGTAAGCATTGACGCGTCGGTCTTTACGGTGGCACACGATTTCGCGCTGGACGTAGTGGCGGGTGGCGTGGTGTCAAACTCCACCGATTTGCACGCCGTGGGCGTACTGAATTTGACTCCGGTATGCACCCCAACAGCGTCATTTCCACAGGGGCCGGAAGGCGTAGCGATTGACGATTCGTTGCACATTGCCTTTGTGACCAACTACGCGTGCAACAGCGTATCGTTGATTACGATTGATCCGCTGGGCTTCAAGACGAAGAACAGCACCGTGCCGTACGGCTCGGTGCTCACGACCGTACCCGTGGGCAACAACCCGATCGGCGTGGCGGTGATCCCGCGACTGGGCTATGCGGTGGCGGCGAATAGTGGAGACACACCGAACGGGACTGCCTCCATCATCGACTACAATCACTTCAATACGCCGGATACGGCTGCCGTGGTGCCGATCATAACCACTTCCGGAACGACAACAACGACGAGCAATACTGTGTTGGTTGGACTCGCGCCACGGGGCGTGGCAATCGATCAGGACCGCGCGCTGGCGCTGGTGGCCAACTTCGGATCAAACACCCTGTCTTCCATAGATCTGACCGTGCTCTTGCCGGGGGCCGTCACGACCACGTCGCCCGTGGCGACAACCGTGGCTTTGAGCGGGCCGCCGACAGCTATAGCGATCAGTCCCGACCAGGCGATTGCGGTAGTTACGAACCTGCAGAACACCGGCACAAGCGTTGCTTCGGCGGGAATTGACGTGGTGACGCTCTCTGGGTCCGTGCCGGTTCGAAGCACGACGGCTTCGGTGTCATCGCTGACGGCAAGCCTGACTGGAATTGTGTTCGATCCGACGCCCGCGTTCAATCCGACGCCCTCCGACCCGGTGTTCTACGCGACATCAACTCAGCAGAACGCGGTATACGTGTTCGATCCGAATACCGGGTCGACGAATACCATCCAGGTGGGAGTCAACCCGTATTCGCTGGGCTACAACTACCAGACGGGAACACTGCTGACCATCAATTCGACGTCGAATACGAGTTCGATAGTCGATGCGCAGAACCTCAAGACGCGCCAGACGCTGGGGATCACCAGCCAGTCGCAGTTCGCCGTGGCGGTGGATAACTGGTTCAACATGGCAGTAATTGCGGACCAGAACAACAACCGCGTGCTGCTGCTGGCTTTGCCCAAGTAAGCCCCAGGCCAGTCGGTCAGATGGGCCGATAAGTCGCGGGAAGGGAGCGAGAAGGTATAGTGATTGCGGGCCTATCCACAAGTCCGCTATACTTTCGTGTTTGTACTGTGGCTGCCGGAGCCCGCGAGGGCACGATGGTGCCGGAAGCGCAGGTGGAAACCCGGAAGGACTCGCAGACAACCAGATTGTCTTCGCTCCCTGGGGATCAGCAAAGATTGCAACCGGTCGACGGTTAAGAACGCAAGGGGTTGACATTCCACGCCGCCCAACCGCGGAAATGGATGTGCGGCCCGGAGAACAACAAGGAGAATACAGTGAATTCGAGAAACATGATTCGCATGGCTGCGCTAAGTGTTGCTTGCCTGCTGGGAACAGCGGCTGTCTGGGCGCAGGGGACCACGGTGGCGGGCTCCGCCAGCGGGACAAAAGCGGCGGTGATCAACGTGCGGCAGGCGATTGTGTCCACCGCCGAAGGCAAGCTGGCATCCGCGGAATTGCAGTCGCAGTTTGCGCCGCGGCAGAACGAACTGGAGAACCTCAACAAGCAGGTCAACGATCTGCGGCAGCAACTTGCCGCGAACCAGACCACCTGGAGCGACGAGCAGAAAGCCAAGGCGCAAACACAGGGGCAACGGTTAGCTGCTCAGCTTGATCGCAAGAACAACGAACTCAACGAGGACGTGCAGGCCGCGCAGGGCGAAGTGGTGGACCGCATCGGGCGGAAAATGATGGACGTGCTGGACCGCTATTCGCGGGAAAACGGATATGTGGTGGTGCTCGATACATCGGCGCAGAATTCGCCGATTCTGTATGCGTCGGCGAATATCGATGTCACACAGGAGATCATTAAGCTGTACGATCAGGCGTATCCGATAAAGGCGGGTGGCACAACACCGGCAACCAAGCCGGCGGCGAACACGCCGAAGCCAGTGGCGAGCACGCCGAAGCCAGCGCCAGCGACGAAGCCGTAAGCAGCAAGGACGAAGCCGTAAGCGGCAGGGACGAAGGCTTGCCAAGCAGCAGAGGGTTGCGGCCTGAAGAAGGCGGCAGCCCTTTTTTGTTTTCCGGACGATGGTCGCCGACGGCTAAGGAGAAGACTCAACGGGTGAAGCCGGAGGCTCGCTCGGCTTGCTGATTTTGTGCGTGGTGTCGACGTCGAAGAGCAGATAGTCGCTCAAGAAGTGCCTGTGGTGGTAGCGCTTGCCGCGGAACTCCATGTACATGTCGGCGCTCCAGGGGAGCCAGAGCTGCGCATTTCGCGCGGAGAAATTGACGGGGCCATAGTCGACCAGGAGATGATCCTTGGTGAGCCCGAGCCGTGCGACGGGATCCCGGAGATCCGTTTCAACGCGGAGAACGGCATAACTGGCGCTGGAGATCCAGATGCGTCCTTTGATCGCGATATTATACGTTATGTCACCCCGACGCCACGTCCGAATTCCTCCGCCTCTCGCGTCGCGCTTCTCGTCGAAGCGGATTTGCCAGGCCGCCTGCCCGCGCACGTTGGTCAGTCCTTCACAGGAATAATTGAAGCGATTGCGATAAAACGGTTGCAGGACATTCACACCCAGGCTGTTAAGGCCGGTGCTGATGATTACATCGGAAAAACCGGACAGGGTACCTGCCCCATCTCGAAATTCATCCAGATAGAACGAGTTTTTCCCCAAGGGACGAACGAAAACTACATAGGAGAAGTCGTGCGATTTCACCGGTCCCGGCCAGCCGTAGCGGTCAATGTCCTGGTGTTCGATGTGCTCGGTGGCCGTGAATTTTTCAAAATCGGCCAATTCCGTGTTCATCCGGTGCAGCGCGCCATCCAAAATGGATTCGGCCTGGCATTTCACCCCGGGCGCGACGTCGTAAACGGCGTCGTCCGTATCCCGCGGCACCCAGGGAATTTCAACGAAAGTGACCGGATTCGTGTCCGGCGCAGGTGGAGGCGGAAGGCTCGCGTCGGACGAGGGACTAGGTTCCAGACCTTCGCTTTCCACGCGCGCCAGCATTTTCCTGGTCACGAATACGGCCGAGTCCTTCGGAAAGGCCTTCAGAATAGATTCCCAAGAATGTTTTGCATCAGCACGCTTGCCCTCGGCGTATTGAATCTCCCCGAGCAGGAACAGGGAAGTCGCACCCTTTTCCTTGGCCAGAGAAGCGGCGCGAGATGCCTCGGATTCGGCCTCGCTCAAACGGTGGAGTTGGAAATAGGCGGAGGCCAGTTCGAAGTCGGCGCGCCATCCCGCGCGGCCCAGGGACACGGCTTTTTCCAATGAGATGACCGCGTCCGCAGGCGCGCCATTCTGCAGTTGCATTTGGCCCAATGAAACGAGAGCCAATTCGTTGTTGGGGTCCAGGGCTAGGGCGCGCTGGAAATCTTCACGGGCCACATCGGGATGTTGCAAACCGAGTTCCGTCTCGCCCAGAAAATAAACGAGGTCGGAATTGCCGGGGGCCTTCCGCAAGAGCTTGGCAAAGGTTTTTCTGGCACTTTCGTAACGATCGCTGTTCAAGGCCCCTATACCCAACTGCATTTCAGCACGGAGTTCCTGACGTAGAACCAGGCCGCCAGAGGGGCTTGCCGGGTCAACCGGTCCCGATTCCGGAATGAGGTAAATATATATCGGCAGGCTCCCGTGACTGAACCCGGAGCTGTAACGTTCTGTCGTTCTGCGGAAACCGGGGCAAGTCACTTCCACCTCGTATTCGCCGAACCCGAGGTTGAAAAAATGGGCCGCGGATGCGCCTTGCGTGGGCACGATGGCGTTATAGTTCAAGCGCGCGGAAGAGAGGTGCACGGCACCCGCGGCATCGAGAGGATTTCCGTGCTGGTCACGGACGAAGATGTCGAGTTCAAAATCAGGATTGTTCGCAAGGTCGGCGGGTGATTCGGCAGTTGGCGGCATGACAGCGTGCTGACCCCAGAGAGGAACCGACAAGAGAACAAAAGCAAACCCCAACGCTGCAACGTGCACCAGCGTCAGCGAACACACAAACCTGGCCGGCATTCCGAGCCCCTCCCTCCGCTCAACACACACATCCACACTTTAAGGATACCCCGATGCAGACCATGAGGGAAGGCAAGTGCACGTAAATGTTGCAAGCTGTTAGCAAGCTTAAAGATAGGAAGGGAGCCAGAAAGAACCGGTTTGCCCGGGTCAAATGAGGGAACTGCGAGGATTGAACCTATAAAGTGACACCGGTGTATGGCAAAATTATTATCCCGAGGCTGGCTCAGGATTCTCCTGTCCAGGCCCCTGGGTACCTTGCTTTTACCGTGCTGCGGGAATATACTAACTCTTCGCTCTGAAACGGGTCGCACCATCGCGTGGGCGCAAGCCCACTTTTTTGTTGCCGCCGGTGGGAACGAGCTTGAGACCGGCCTAGGCCGGGGAGTCTTCGCGTGAATTTGGAAAAGGTCCGCGAAGCCGCCGAACGGGTCGCACGTTCGGCGGGCTTGGAAGTCGTGGATGTCGAATGGAAGATCGGTAAGCAGCGCTTCCTGCGCGTGTACATCGACCGGTTGCCGCCGGCGAAGCCCGCGGAGGCGGCTGCGGGCGGAACGCCGCCGGACCCCTTCCCCAAGATTAGTCACGCGGATTGCCAGCGGGTCAGCCAGCAGTTGAGCGTGATTCTGGATGTCGAGGAACTGGTACCCGGTCCGGGCTATATCCTGGAAATCAGTTCGCCAGGAATGGATCGCGCGCTTAAAAAGGCCGGGGATTTCGAGCGCTTCACGGGCCGCCTGGCGAAGATTACGACGAACGAGCCCACCGGCGAGGCCAGGTTTTTTGAAGGGCGGTTGAAGGGATTCGCGGAAGGAAAAGTCCGCATGGAGTTGAAGGGCAAGGAAGCACAAGTGGTGGAAATACCCTTGGAGACGATTCGAAAGGCCAACTTGGTGGTGGAATTTTAGGAACAGGAAATGGCGAATCTTCTTTACCAACAAATTGAGATGCTCAGCCGGGAGAAGCATATCGAGCCGGCGGTGGTGATCTCCGCCATCGAAGACGCCATGGTGGTTGCGGCTCGCAAGTTTTACAAGACGGAAGAGGACTTGCGCGCGAAGTTCAACGCGGAATCCGGCCAGGTGGATGTGTTTTCGGTGCTCACGGTGGTCGAGGAAGTGGCCGACCCCAAGCGGGAAATCAGCGTTGCGGATGCAAAAAAGAAAAATCCGAACGCCGAAGTTGGCACGGAAATCCTGACCATCAAGCCCACGGACGTCCTGGGGCGCATCGCGGCGCAAACCGCCAAGCAGGTGATCCTGCAAAAGGTGCGGGAAGCGGAACGCGACACCATTTACAACGAGTATCACACCCGCACGGGCGAACTGGTCACCGTGATCGTGAAGCGGGCGGAAGGCCCGGACCTGATCGTGGACATGGGGCGAACGGAAGCGCGTTTGCCGAAGCGCGAACAGTCCAAGCTGGAAACCTACAACATCGGCGAACGGCTGCGCGTGGTGATCCGCACCGTGGACCGGGCGGCGAAGGGCCCGCAAGTAATCGTTTCGCGGGCGGATGCGGCGCTGGTGCAGCGATTGTTCGAGATGGAAGTGCCGGAAATTTATGACGGCACGGTGCAAATCCGCGCGGCGGCGCGGGAAGCGGGCGAGCGTACGAAGGTGGCGGTAGCCAGCCGCGACAAAGACGTCGATCCCGTGGGTGCGTGCGTCGGCATGAAGGGCATGCGCGTGCAATCCATCATCCGCGAATTGCGCGGCGAGAAGATCGACATCATTCCCTACAACGAAGAGACGGTTGCTTTTGCGCAGAAGGCCCTGAGCCCGGCCAAAGTGACGCGCGTGCAGATCGTCGATCCGGAGACCAAGAAACTCGAAGTGATCGTGGAGGATTCCCAACTCTCCCTGGCCATCGGGAAAAAGGGCCAGAACGTCCGGCTGGCCAGCAAGCTGATTGGCTGGGACATCGACATCAAGAGCGAAGAGGAGAAGCGTCGCGAGATCGAAGAGCAGATGACCGCGCTGACCACGGCGGTGACGCCACTGACGGTGCTGGCGGGTGTCGGACCAAAAACCATCGAGAAGATCGAAGCGGCGGGAATCACCTCACTCGAAAAACTCGCCGGGATGACGCCGGAGCAATTGATGGAAATTCCGGGCATCGGCGAAAAGATGGTGGACAAAATCTATCAAGCGGTGAACCGCTTCTACGAAAGCGGAGACGCCGCGGCGGCGACACCGGCGGAAGCCGCTGCGGAAGGCGCCGAAGCAGCCGAAGTTGCGCCGGCAGCAGCAGCCGAAGGCGCAAGTGAACCGGCCGGCGAAGCCAGCGCCAAACCCGCGGCCGAACCCGCGGCCAAACCCGCGGCCCAACCTGCCGCCGAAACAATATCCAAAGCCGAAGAACCTGCCGCCGAGGCTACCTCCGCGGTCGCTGCATCCGCGGAAGCGCAAGCTCCAGCGAAACCGCAGGAAGAGAAAAGTTCCTAACGAAGCATGAGTGACGCATCCCAAGTCCGCATCAATGAACTCGCCCGCGAACTCGAGGTCAAGGCTAAGGCCATTATTGACCTTCTTGCGGGGTTTGGCGTAACGGAAAAGAAAACACACTCCAGTTCGATCACCGTCGAAGTTGCGGAACAAGTCCGGCACCATTTGAAGGGTGTTGCCGACGCCGAAGCGGCAGCCGATGCCGAGCGCGCCGCGAAAGAATCGGCGGCAAAAGCGGCGCTCAGGCGGCCCGTGCTGCATGCAGCGGCCGCGGCTCCGGCGAAACCCGCGGCACCAGTTTCTGGTGCGTCGGCAGCACATGCACCCGCGGCACATGCGCCCGCAGCCCATCCGGCGGCGGCTCCGGCCGCGCCGAAAGAAGTTCCAGCGACGCCAAGTGTTGCACCGGCCCCCGCCGCCCCCGTTGCGCGGCCAGCGGCACCGGCAGCACCCACAGCGGCGCCAGGTCCTGTGGCAGTGAATCCAGCGGCACCTGCTGCTGTTCCCGCGCCTTCTGTCGCTCCAAGGCCTACGCCCGCGCACCCGCACCGGCCTGCCGCTCCTGCCGTACAACCGGCAGCAGCGCGTCCGGCTCCCAGTGGAGCGCCACCGGCAGGACGTTCAGCACAGCCCGGCACGCATCCAATGGCAGCGCGCCCAGCGGCCGCAGCTCCTGGTGCACCAGCACGCACACAAGTTCCTTCCCGCCCGATGCCCACCGGCAACCGCGGGCCAGTTCCCGGCACGGTGCCGGGCAGCGGCCAGCGCCCGAGCGGGCCGCGACCCGGACAGCCGATGCGTCCGCAACAGTCAGGACAGGGTGGGCGACCACATACCTCGCGCCCCGGCGGTCCAGGTGGCCCGGGCGGAACAAGCCGTCCATTTGGGCAGAGACCTGGCGCGGCACCGACGGGATCGCGTCCCGGCCCACGCACGCCCGGCCGGCCAGGGATGTTGCCGCCATTTCCAGAGAGGATGCCGGTGAAAGCGGAGCCGGGCAAACCGCTCTATGCGCGGAGGCCCACGCAGCGCCAGCGCCCGATGGCGGACAAACGGGAGATGGAGGGCGAGCGCAAACTGCATCCGACGCGCCAACGACAGGGTGCGGGCGGCCGAGGTGTGGCTGCAGCGACGATTGCGCCGCCGGAACCTCGTGCCCCGCGTGAAGTGACCCTGACAGAAGGCATCACCATCCGCGAATTGGCGGAGAAGCTGGACATCCGCGCCAAGGATTTGCTGAAGACTTTGCTGGATCGCGGCGTGTTCGCGAGCATCAACCAGGCGCTGGACGTGCCCACCGCAACAGACCTGGCGCAATCGTTTAATGGGACAGTTAGTGTGGTGTCCTTCGAAGAAGAAATGGTATTGGAAGTGGCGAAGGAAGAGACCAAGGAAAACCTCAGGCCGCGGCCGCCGGTGGTTACGGTGATGGGCCACGTGGACCACGGGAAAACCAGTTTGCTTGACGCCATCCGGGAAGCGGACGTCGCCGGAGGCGAGGCGGGCGGGATCACCCAGCACATCGGCGCGTACAAGGTGCAGGTGCAAGGGAAGAGCGTGGTGTTCGTGGATACGCCGGGCCACGAAGCGTTCACGCGCATGCGCGCGCGCGGCGCGAAGGTGACGGACATCGTGGTGCTGGTGGTGGCCGCGGATGACGGCGTCATGCCGCAGACGCGCGAAGCGATTGACCACGCCAAGGCCGCGAATGTGCCGATTATTGTGGCGGTGAACAAGATTGATAAACCGGAAGCGCAGCCGGAGCGGGTGAAGCGGCAGCTTACGGATCTGGGGCTGATGCCTTCGGAATGGGGCGGCGACACGGAAGTCGTGGAGGTCTCGGCGAAAAAGCGCCAGAACCTCGAGAAGCTGCTGGAGATCATTCTGCTGGTGGCGGACCTGCGCGAGTTGAAGGCGAATCCGGACGCGCCGGCGAGCGGTACGGTGTTGGAATCGCGTATGGACAAGGGCCGCGGCCCGGTGGCCACGATTCTGGTGCAGAACGGCACTTTGAACACCAGCGACTTCTTCATTGTCGGGTCGGTGTTCGGCAAAGTGCGCGCGATGTTCGATGAACGAGGCAAACCCGTCAAAACGGCGCCTCCTTCGACGCCAATAGAAGTGCTGGGTTTGCAGGGCGTTCCCGAAGCCGGGGATCACTTCCAAGTGACGGACGAGGCCAAGGCGCGGCACGTTGTCGAGTACCGCCAGTCCAAGCAAAGGGATGCGGCGTTGCGCGCGAGTGCCGGCGGAAGAATCACGCTCGATCAGTTGCACGAGCAGTTGAAGGCCGGCGAGGTCAAGGAACTCCCCATCGTCATCAAGGCGGACGTGCAAGGTTCCGCGGAAGTGCTGGCCGAAATGCTGCCGAAGCTCTCGGATGATCGCGTGAAGTTGAAGATCATCAGCGAGGGAGTCGGGGCGGTCACGGAAAACGATGTGCTGCTGGCATCAGCGTCAGGAGCGATCATCATTGCGTTCGGTGTCCGTCCGGACCGCAAGGCAGCGGATCTGGCGCAGCAAGAGAAGGTCGATATCCGCACGCACAACGTCATCTACGAGGTTTCTGACGAGATTAAAAAGGCCATGGAAGGTTTGCTGGAGCCGGTCATTCAGGAGTCTTACCTGGGCCGGGCGGAAGTGCGCAACACCTTCCGGATCAAGGGATCGGGAACGGTGGCGGGCTGCTACGTGCTCGATGGGATCATGAAGCGCGACGCGCAGGTGCGCGTGGTGAGGGATGGAACGATCATCTATACGTCGAAATTGAACTCCCTGAAGCGCTTCAAGGATGATGCCAACGAAGTGCGCGCCGGGTTCGAGTGCGGCCTGGGGATCGCCAATTTCAACGACGTGAAGGTAGGCGACGTTCTGGAGTGTTTCAACGTCCAAAAGATCAGTGCTGCGGAAGCCGCAGGCCAGGGCGGCGGGCCCTCCGGCCGTAAGTAGGGCGGGCGCACCAAATAAGAGGGATTCCCGGGGCAAACCCCGCGCCCGGGGAATCGTCTGACAAGGATGAGCGCGCAGAGGGGAAGCCGCCCTTCCAAAAACAAAAGAGATTCTGAAGGAAGCAGGTTCGGAGCCGCGTATGCCGGTTGGATTGCTGACGTTGGAACTGCACATCGCCGATGCCCAATCCTTGAAGGACAAGCGGCAGGTGCTGCGCAGTTTGAAGGATCGCTTGCGGGCGCAGTTTAACGTAGCGGTGGCGGAGCTGGATTTCATGGATACCTGGCAGCGCTCCGTGGTAGGAGTGGTCACGGTATCGAATGAAGAGCAACACGTCGAAGAAGCGCTGCAGAAGGTTTTGGCGGAAGCGGACCGCATGCTGGGGCCGCTGGTGGTTGGGCATGCGGTGGAGATATTGTGACTCGGTGCAGCGAAATGCGCGCCTCGGGAATGCGTTGTCGGGGAATGGTGATTCGATAACAGGAACTCCGAAGCGGGAGAACTCTCAGCCAGGCAAGTTACAAAGATGAGCCCTGACCATCATCGTCACGAACGCGTAGGCGAGGAAATCGCGCACGAGGTCAATGCTATGCTCGCTGGCGAGTTGAAGGACCCCCGGCTGGAGGGGAGCGTGTCCGTCAGCCATGTGCGCGTACAGCCGGACATGAAACACGCGCGCGTGTTCGTGAGCGTGGGGAGCGAGAATGCCGGGGAGCAGACAGACGCGATCAAGGCGCTCGAGCATGCCATGGGATATATCCGGCATGAGTTGGTGGAGCGGCTGCAGTTGCGGCGCGTTCCGGAGCTGCACTTCACGCTGGATCTTTCACAGGAGCATGTCGAGCGCATCGAACGGCTGCTGAAAGAAGCGAAGAGCGAGAAGCCGCCCACGCCTGAAACCAACTTGTAGGTGCGCGAGGCGCAGCCGGAGCAGGAGCCCGGCATCCGAAATGGATGAGCGAGGAAGCCGCGCAAGATCGCACTACGCTCAATTCAAATTGCCAGGAAACGGAACACCGGAATACAAAATCGACTACGATCTCTCCATGCCACGCCAACCCAAGCCGGCTCCCTTTGATGGAGCGCTCGTAATCAACAAGCCGCAGGGCAAGACTTCGCATGACATTGTGGATGCGGTGCGGCACATGGCGGGGTTCCGGCAGATCGGGCATCTGGGAACGCTGGATCCACTGGCGACGGGTGTGCTTGTTCTGCTGCTCGGCAAAGCGACGCGGCTGGTGCGTTTTTATGCCGGCCGGCGCAAACGATATGAAGCGGGATTCCGCTTCGGCTATGCCACGAACACCTATGATTCGGAGGGAGTGGCGCAGGGTCCGGATGGCGCGCCAGCGCTCGAGCGCGAGGTTCTGGAGCGGCTGGCAGCGGAATCGCTGGGACGGTTTGAGCAGATGCCTCCGATATTTTCCGCGAAGAAGGTGCATGGACGCCCCGCTTATGAACTCGCGCGCAAAAATCAGGTCGTTGTACTCAAGCCAGCTTCGGTGGAATTGTTTGAGTACCGCTTGACGGGAATCGAAGGCAGCATCGTGCGGTTCTCGATTGAGTGCTCGTCGGGGACGTACATCCGCTCGTTGGCCCACGACATGGGGCAGAAGCTGGGCTGCGGTGCCCACCTTGCGGAAATCACGCGCACGGCCGTGGGCGAGTTTTCGCTGGAACAGGCCATTCCCCTTGAGGAGCTTGCGGAGGACGCACGCGCAGGAAAATTCGAGAGCAGGCTGATTCCGCTGGAAGGGCTGTTGCCGAATTTTCCGAGTACGCACGTCCTGCCGGTGCTCGAAAAACGCGTGCGTCACGGTGGGAAGTTCAACGTGCTGGTGTCACAGCTTCAGCCGGGCCGTACCGAGCTTCCGCCCGGAGCGACGGCGGAACTCGATGCCAATGGGCCGAGTGCGCCGAGGCTGCGGGTGCTGAGCCAGGAGAACAAACTGATCGCCATCGCGGAAGCCGTTGTGCCGCGGACGTACCAGCCAATCGTGGTGTTCGATCCGCTGCCCTAGCGGGGCATTTTGGCTTGGGTCCACTGATTCCCGTTAGAATTTCGTCACGTCCGCCTGCACCAGAAATCCTAAACCTGAAATCCGAAGTTGGCCAATTACAGGCAAAAGCATCTTCTTTTGTTTCAATCGATTGTCGCCGAAGAATCCAACTTCGCCGAAGTTGAGTTTTCCAACGGCAACCACCACCCAAAATCTGTCATTCCGACCGGAGGGACGGCGGTTTTGGGCGCCCCGGAGCGGAGGAATCCCTCTTCGACTTCGGATTTCGGGCTAAAAAGCGCAACGGTTCTTCAGTAACTGACGCCTCGGCCTGCCAAAAATGCTGGGAATTTCCCAGCCTTAACGTGGCGCTGAGATGGGGCGATGCTCGCCCCCTGCACATAAGTCGCGTCTCGCCCGGCGCCGACAGAGCAGGCTTCCTCCTGGCTCAGAACTCGGGGCGCGTGGGTGGAGGCTGATTGGGCGCGGGCTGGTCGGGCATCCGCTGGCGCGGATTGGACTGATCCGGCGTCTCCGGAGGATTTGGTGCGGGCACCGGAGGCTGCCCCGGCGGAGTAGCGGGTTGCTCGCCCGCAGGTTGCGCGGGCTCCGGCGCGGGTTGCGGCGGTTCCGGAGGAGGCGCCAGAGGCACGTTGGCGCCGCTGGAACCGCGGCCAGTCGCGTCGCCACGACCCGCGTAAATATCGTGACTTTCGCGGAAGGGCAAACGCACGCACCGGGGCGTAATCAGGATTAGCAGTTCAGAATTCGTAAAGGAGTTGTTGTGCGCACCAAAGGCGTAGCCGACGCCGGGGATTTGAGCGAAGCCGGGAAGCCCGGTGATGGTGCGCGTCTCTTCCAGGTCCAGCAAACCGGTAAGGATGGAGGTTTCGTCTTCCTTTAAGCGAACCACCTGCGTGAGGGTGCGGTTGGTGATTACCGGAATTCCGTTGACGCTCGACCCCGCAAGGGCCTTGATGTCGAACTCGAGTTGCAGGGTGACTTCCTTGTTGGGATGCAACGTGGGAGTGGCTTTCACTTTCAAGCCGATGTCTTCGTATTCCGAACCCGGGTAGGGTTGCTGGCTGATGGCCGGATTGGAGATGAGGCTGGTGGGGCTGGTGAGCAGGGTGACCAGGCCATCGGTGACTTGCCCGGAAACGAGTGGTATATTGTTGGCCACGACGATGTCCGGGAAGGTGCTGCTGGTAAAATCGCCAGCGAGGAGTGCGACGGGATTTGTCCCTGCAGCGGGCTCGATAGCGCTGACTAGAATCCCGCTGCCCGCATCCACAAATATGGATACGGCGTCCGCGCCGGCATCGGCGATAGCAACTCCGCTGGAACCCTCCAGGAAGCTGCCGATCGCCACAGCGCTGGGTGAAGTGCCCACGGCAATGGGAGTTTGTGCAGAATAAGTGAAGGTGCCGTCGCCATTGCCGAGTAGGACGGAAATGGTGCCATCGGCCTGATTCGCGACGACCAGGGCCGGGCCGGTGCTGGCGCTCAAAGTTCCCGAAGCAATGGCCACGGGAGTCGTGCCAACGGTGATGGGCGACTTGGGAAACTCGCTGAAGGTGCCGTTGCCATTCCCTTTGAGTACAGTCACCGTATTACTCGTCTGGTTGACGATGGCGAGGTCCTGAATGCCGTCGCCATTGAAATCAGTGACGGTGACGGCGACGGGGCCTTGTTCGGAATTAGCCACGACATTGGGAAGTGCGAAGGGCGAGCCCTTCACCTGGGCGAATGTGCCGTCGCCGTTGCCGGTAAACACGGAGTAGCTGTTGTCGTCGAAATTGGTGACCACGAAGCCGAGATTGCTGTCGGTATTCGTGTTGATCTCGCCGGCGGCAATGGCGGTGGGCCTTCTGCCAACGGTATATCTGACGGAGGTCGTGGGGTTGCTGAAGGTGCCGTCCCCATTCCCAAGGAGAACGCTCACCGAATTGGTGACCTGCGACGCGACGAGCAAATCGGGGAACGAATCGGTTGCCGTGTTCAAGCTACCAACCACCAGTGCCGCAGGGATGCCTGCGCCGCCTTGCGTGGCGGTGATCTGCGCGGTGCCGGCGCCGACGCCGGTGGCGAGGCCGCTGCTCGCATTGATAGTTGCGGCGGACGTGTTGGAAGAAGTCCAGAGGACATTGCCGGAAATGTCCTGGGTGGTGCCGTCGCTGTAGGTGCCAGTGGCGGAAAACTGCTGTGTTGCATTCAGCCCGATGGATGGGGTTGCGGGAGCGACGGCAATGGATTTGAGGGTTGCCGTGGTGATCTTGAGCGGTATCGAGCCGCTGGCCACGGTGCCAAGCGTAGCGGTAATTTGCGTGGTGCCAGCCACGAGGCCGCGGGCCAGCCCGGTGCCTGCGCCGATCGAGGCCGTGGCGGGCACGGAAGAAGCCCAGGTCGCGCTCGTGGTGATGTTTGCCGTGCTCAGGTCGCTATAGGTTCCGGTGGCCGTAAATTGCTGCGTGGTGCCGAGAGCAATGGAGGGAGTCGCGGGGGCCACGCTGATGGACTGCAAAGTGGCGGAAGTGATGTTCAGCGGCACGGCTGGGCTGGTGATGCCGCCGAGCGAAGCCGTGATGTTTGCCGTACCCGCCAGCAGACCAAGCGCGATTCCCGAAGCCGGGTTGATCGCCGCAATCGAAGTGTTGGAGGAGGACCAGGAGGCGGCGTGCGTGATGTCCTGAGTGGTGCCGTCGCTGAAAGTGCCTGTGGCCGTGAGTTGCAGGGTAGCTCCCTTGGCAATGGAAGAGTTGGCGGGTGTGACGGCAATGGAGGCCAAGGTGGCCGAGGTTACGGTGAGATTCACGGCAGGACTCACGATGCCCTGCGTGTTTCCTGGCGCTCCTCCCGCCAGGAGAAAGGGTGAGCCATTTGCTTGGGCGAACTGGGAGACGGAGTTGGGTCCCTGATTCAGAAGAATGGTGATGGAGTTATCCGCCTGGTTGAGGACCGCGAGATCTTGCGTGCCGACGAGACGGAAATCGGCGGTAACGAGAGCGACAGGAGATTGGCCGACGGTGAACTGCTGCGTTGGAATCGCGGTGCCAATTCCGCCAGGATTGCCAGTGAAACCCGTGCTGCCGAGGCTGCCGGAGAGTAAGGAGAGCGTGATGGGGTAGCGATCACCCACGAAGAATGTGGCCGGCTTGCCATCCTGCGCGCGGAGCAGAACCTGCCGGCCGCTGTGTACCAGCGAAAGGGCTTGGGAGAACTGGGCGGAAGCCGTGGGCAGGGTCAGCAGGAAAGTCGATTTTCCTCCCCCAAGTGCGATCAGCGCGGGGATAGCGGAGGCCAGACTGGTAATGCTAGTCGCGGAGGAGGCACCGGCAGAGCTGCCGAAAATGGTAGCGAGCAGGGTCAGCAAAGCCGTGAGGCTGGGTGCGCTGCGTATCTGCTGAATGAGGTTTGGCGGAATCGCAGACATAGTGACACTGGAGGGCGGCGTGATCCCGAGGTTTGAACCGAGGGTGCGGTCCACTTCAAGAAGATCGATTTCCAGAAGCACTTCGCCATGATCGTGCTCCAACTGCCGGATGATCTCTCCGGCAAGACGCACCCGCGGCACGGTGTCGCGGATGGTCAGGGAACGCGATGCCACGGACTGCTGCATGTGCTGGGAGCCCGTGAGTTCGCGAACGATGCGAAAGATCTCCGTCATTTCGGTGGCTTCGAGGGAGACCGGCAACCGGAAGGTCTCTTCGATTTCGGGTTCGTACTGCTTGCGCTTTTCGGCGGTATCGGCGAACACGAACATGAGCTTCGGATTCAGCGCGCGCCAGGAGGTGCCCGATTCCAGCAGGAGCACCTTCATGGCGGTATCGAAATCGGCGTTTTCCAGGCGCAAGCTGACGTTGCGCGCGGGTAGATCGGTGTCGAAGCTGGCCTTGATGCCATAGGCGGACGCGATTTGCTCGTAAGCGCTGCGGACATCGCCGCGCAGGTTGAAGCTGCGGGTGGCTTTTTGCGGCTGGAGGACGGGCAAACCCGTGGGAGGTTCTTCGCGCTGAAGTTCCTCTTTCTCGTTGCCACGAGCCTGAAATTGCCGCAAACGTTCTTCAACAATAGTGTTGCCGGGGTCGATATGCAGAGCGGCGCCAAGTTCCATAGTGGCTGCCTGGAAGTTTTCATCGAGCGCAAGGCGTTCGGCGTTGTCCACGTGGGCGCGAACGAGCTTCGAGCGCAAGGCTGCGCCTTTACTCACGATGGTGACATCAAACGGGGCGTAGCGTGCCGCCTCTTCGTAAGCTCGCAGGGCTGCTTCGTCATCGCCGGCGGCTTCGGCTTTGGCAGCGAGTTCGACGAGTTTTTTTGCCAGTTTTGGGTCCGGCTTCATGATGGCGAATGGATCCTGCGCGGGCTGCCCGGCAGAAGAGCCGGATTGCGCGGGCAATTGCCCACAAAGGAGCAGCCCGGAGAGCAAAAGCGAAAGACCAGGGCGCAAGGTGGCAGCAAGCATTCTCATGGTTAGACGCAAGAGTCTATTCTACCGTGAGGAAAGGGCAGGAAGGGTGAGCTTGACGAGGGAAAGGGTGAGGGGTAAACTCATAGTGTTGTTGCAAATGATTTTCAACTGGAGATCCCTTGCTCTCCGCTTTCCTCATTGCCCTTCGTGAAGGCGTCGAAGCCGCCCTAGTCGTCGGTATCATCCTCGTCTATCTGTCGCGCACCGGGCGCGCCCATCTGGCGCGCTACGTTTGGGGCGGGGTGGCCAGTGCCGTGGCGCTAAGTCTTGCGGCTGCAATTGCTTTAGAGCGATTCCAGATCAGCGAGGACGGGTTTGAAGGGTTGCTGCTGCTGGTGGCTGCCGTCTTTGTGGTCACCATGATCTTCTGGATGAACCGCGTGGCGCGGCACCTGAAAAAGGAAATTGAGCAAAAGGTGGAGAGTTACGCGGAGCGCGCGGGCAAGGCCGCTGGGTGGGGTATCGCGCTATTCGTTTTCCTGATGGTGCTGCGCGAAGGAGCGGAACTCGCGCTGATTCTGCGCGCGGTGGAGATGTCCACGGAAGGGCTGCAAACGTGGATTGGCACAGGCGTGGGGATTGGCGCGGCGGTGGCGGTGGGAGTTTTCTTTTTCAAGGGGACACTAAAGGTGCCGCTGCACCGGTTTTTCGCCGTGACCAGCGCGATACTGATCCTGGTGGCGATTCAACTGGCGGTTACGGGTTTGCACGAATTGAGCGAAGCGCGCTGGCTGCCGTCCAGCAAAGCCGAGATGGCGGTGCTGGGGCCGATCGTGGCCAATGAGTTGTTTTTCTTTGTTTTTGTCTTTGGCGCTGCGGCGCTGATGATTTTCCGCGAGTGGCAATCGGCCTCGCATGCTAAGGCGGCGACCACGGCGACAACTGACGCGGAGCGGCGCCTCCTGGAAGCGCAGAACCGGCGGCAGCGGCGCTGGATGATTGCGGCCGCCGCGATGAGCCTGAGCGTGATCCTGGCGCTGACGGCCGATTTTATTTATGCGCGGGTGAATGCGGCTCCGGTGCAGGCGAAACCCGTGGAAGCGGTGAACGATCTTGTGCGCATTCCTGTGGCGGAAGTGCAGGATGGCAATCTCCATTTGTTTTCGATCAACGTCAATGGCCAGGCCATCCGGTTCCTGGTGATCAAGAAGCCGGGCGGCTACGGCACGGCGCTGGATGCCTGCCTCATCTGCGGCGCGGACGGCTACCGCCAGGAAGGGCAGAACGTCATTTGCCGGCGTTGCGCCTCGGCCATCTACATTCCTTCGATCGGGCAAAAAGGCGGCTGCAATCCCATCGGTTTCGCATCGCATGTGGATGGCGACACGATCGTGATTGATGCTTCGGCGCTGAGCAAAGCCGCGGAGGAGGTACCGAAGTAGGGAAGGAGCCGTCGTTTAGGCAGCTTGCTGCACAACTCCGCGGTTCAGGGGGTCGGAGCTTTAGCTCCGACATTAAGTGCTTGGCTATTACAGGGCTTTAGCCCCTGAGGAAATGGTTTTGAGCCTTTTCCGCAGCCCCTTCTTGGCACGCCGCGGCCACAGACCTCAATCCGGATTTGGCCGCAGGGGCCGCTTCATCATGATAGGGGATTTTTTGTTCTGAACTGACACAGGCTTTCTGACCAGGTGCCATGTTCCTTCGACTTGTAGCGGATTCATTTACACGCCGGCCACGCCGTAAGTTGTTGACCATGGCCGCGCTCGCGCTGGGCATGGCCGTGGCCACGGCGGCGCTGAGCGTGTCGCTGGACGTAGGCGACCGTCTGGCCCAGGAATTCCGAAGCCTGGGAGCGAATCTGTTGGTGACGCCGCAGGCGGATTCGTTGCCGCTGGAGATTGGCGGCGTGGATTACCGCCCAGCGAACGCGGGAGCGTACCTGCCGGAAGCCGACCTGGGGAAACTGAAAACGATTTTCTGGCGTTTCAACATCATGTCCTTCGCGCCAATCTTGGACGTGCCGGTGGACGCAGTGGCAGTGAACAACAGCGCGGTTGGGCCGCTGCGAGCGATTGGCAGGACGACACTCATTGGGACTTGGCACGACCGAGAGGTTCCCGTTCCTGACGGCACCACCTACGAAACGGGGATCGAGAAAACGAATCCCTGGTGGCATGTGGAGGGGAAATGGTTCAAAGACAATTCCACGGATTGTGTCGTTGGTGCCGGATTTGCCAAGAGATACGGCGTGAAGGTGGGCGATGTCCTGAATGTGGCGGCGACTGACAAGTCCACCGGAATGGCGCTGACCGTTGTCGGGATTTTGACGACAGGCGGGCCGGAGGATGATGCGATTGTTGTTTCGCTTGCCATGGCGCAACAACTGGCCAACAAGCCCGGGCAATACCGGCGGCTGTATGTGAGCGCGCTGACGAAGCCGGAAGACGCGTTTGCGCGAAAAGATCCCAAGACCATGACGCCGGCGGAATTCGACACGTGGTACTGCACGCCGTACATCAGTGCGATTGCGCTGCAGATCAGCGAGGAGCTGAAGGGCACGGACGTGCGCGTAATCCGGCGCGTGGCCGAAGGCGAAGGCAACATCTTGACGCGGGTGCGCACGCTGCTGTGGCTGGTGACTTTCGCGGCGCTGCTGGCGGCGGCATTGGCGGTGGGAGCTTCGGCGGCGGCATCGGTGATCGAGAGGCGCACGGAGATTGGGCTCATGAAGGCGCTGGGTGCGAGCTCGGGACTTGTTGGGGTGCTGCTGGCCGCAGAACAGTTGCTGCTGGCGTTTGTGGGAGGCGGAATCGGGTACGCACTGGGCATTGTATTGGCGCGCTTGCTTGGCGAGCGGATTTTCGGATTTGCGCCGGCGCCCAAGCTGTTTGTACTGCTGATTATTCTTGGGCTAGCGGCGGTGATCACGCTATTGGGCAGCGCGTTTCCGCTCCGCCGGGCTTCGCGCTACGATCCGGCGCCGATTTTGCGAGGCGAATGATGCCGACCACCGCAATGTTCTGGCGCATTGTGCGGCGGCTGCTGACCGCGAATTATGCCCGGCTTTTCGTGATTTTGCTGGCGCTGGGAGCGGGCGCGGCGGTGACGTCGGCGCTGCTGAATCTGCAGATTGACGCCAAGCGGCGTTTGACCACGGAATTTCGCGCACTGGGAGCGAACGTGATCGTGGCGCCCCGCGAATCGGGCACGGACGGAAATGGCGCGACGCTGGACGAGGCCGTGCTGGGGCAGCTACCCGCGCATCACGAAGGCAAGCTGGTACCGGCGGTGGCTTTTCTGTATGTGATCGGGGAAATCGCCAAAGCAGGAGAGATTCACTTCGAACCGGCGGTGATCGCGGGCACAGAGGGCCACGGCTTGACGGAAATTCGCCCGGGCCGGCGGAGCGAGTACGTTGCGGCCTTGGAGAGCGATCCGGAGGCCTGCGAAGTCGGGGCTAAAGCCGCCACGCAATTTGCGGTTCACGCGGGAGACTCGCTGCAACTCCGAAATGAGGGACGCACGGCGAGCTGCAAGGTGTTTGCAGTGGTGGCCACGGGCGGGGCGGAAGACACGCAGATTTTCACGCGCCTCTCCACGGCGCAAGCCCTGGCGAATCTGCCCGGCCGCATCAGCTTGATCCAACTCAGCGTGACGGGCACCCCCGATTCGTTGATCCGATTCATCGCGAGGTTGGGGCAGAGCCTTCCGGGAGTAGATGTACGCGGCATCAAGCAACTCGCTGAAGCGGAAGGCCGCATCTACAATCGCATCAGCGGGCTGCTTTCCGCGACGGTGATTCTCGTTCTGATTTTGACTTCGCTGTGCGTGATGGCGGGCATGAGCAACGTGGCCATCGAGCGCAAAAACGACGTCGGCCTGATGAAGGCCATCGGCGGGTCGGTGCGCCGCGTGGTGCGGCTGTTCCTCGCCGAAGCCATTCTCATGGGGATTGTCGGGGGCTTGGTGGGATCGGCGATCGGGTTGCTCGTATCGATCTGGCTGGGAAAAGCGGTGTTTGGCGTGGCTGCGCAGCCGCGCTGGATTGTGTATCCTTTTTCTGTGGCCATCACCGTGGTTGTTTCCATTGCCAGCGCGTTTCCGTTGCGGCGGCTCGCCAGTATTCGTCCCGCGTCGGTATTTCGAGGTGAAGCGTGAGCTCTCAGGTCGTGATCGAATCGCTGGTGAAGGAGTATGGGACGCTGCGCGCGCTGGATGGCATTTCCGTGAAGATCCACGCGGGCGAGTGGGTGGCGCTGATGGGCCCGTCGGGCTCCGGCAAGACCACGTTGATCAATATTCTTGGCGGCTTGGATGCACTGACCTCGGGCCACGTGATAGTGGATGGAGTCGATCTGGCGAACCTGGGCGAAAGCGAACTGGTGCGCTACCGTGCCGAAAAGATCGGTTTTGTGTTCCAGCAGTTTCATCTGGTGCAATACCTAACCGCGCTCGAAAACGTCATGCTGGCGCAATACTTTCACAGCGTCACGGACGAAGCGCAGGCCGCCGAAGCGCTGAAACGCGTGGGGCTCAGCCACCGCATGACGCACCTGCCTTCGCAACTTTCCGGTGGCGAGCAGCAGCGCGTGGCCANNGCCGATGAGCCGACGGGAAACCTGGATGAAGCGAACGAGGAGATTGTGCTTGCATTGTTCCGCGAACTGCACAGCGCGGGGCACACGATCCTGATGGTGACGCACGATCCCGATATTGCGCAGCAGGCGGACCGGCGCATCGAGTTGGCCCACGGGCACCTGGCGGTGGACCAGCGCGTCACCATGGACGATGGCATTCATTTCGATCACCTGCTCGAGCAGATCTGGGTGTGCGGCGAGGAAGGCAACAGGGCCGACGTGGCGCACATCCGCACGCCCGGCGGAGTGGATCCCGTGCGCACTCTGGCGCGAATGGAAGATCTGCTGCTTGTGCGCGTGCAGGATCACGAGGTGCAATTGACCGAACGTGGCGAGAGCCGCGCGCGCGACGTGGTAAGGCGTCACCGCCTGGCGGAAAGATTGTTCAAGGACACCTTCCGGATTGACGATCACGAGGCGCATACCCAGGCGTGCAAGTTCGAGCACATCATCAGCCCGGAACTCGACCAACGCATCTGCTCTTTCCTGGGCCATCCCACTACGTGCCCGCACGGCAATCCCATTCCGCCGGGCGATTGCTGCAACCATAAGTCCGAGGAAGACGCCCGTTGATCCCGCTCAGGTAAATCTTGGAGTGCGGCGGCTTGCC
>PMES01000099.1 GCA_003154775.1 Acidobacteriota bacterium
CGTGCTGCTGTCGCTGTAGGTTTCGGTGGCAGTGAATTGCTGCGTCGCGCCCTGTGCGATGGAGGGATTGGCCGGCGTAACCGCGAGGGTAGGAACAAACGCCACGTCCACCCAGTAATTGCTGTCCAGATTGGTGTTGGTGGGGAAGGCCATCCCTGCGTTATAAACGTAAACGCCGTTGCCTCCGCTCACCCCACTCTGAAGCGCGTGTAGCGGGGTGTTGTTAACACCGCCGTTCGTAAAGTAGTTGTGGTCATCGCTGGTGTGGCCAATATTGGTATGATATGAGGCAATGTAGGTCGTGTTGGCGCCTATCAACACGACCGGGGCAAAGTCCACCTGCTGCCAGCCCGACGCCGTTTCTCCAGTGAAGGTAGCAGTCGCCAGCAGAATGCCTCCAGTTGTCCACAAATCCCCTACGTGCGTCCCTGTATTGCCCGGGGCCTTGTAGAAGCGGATCCCGGTGATATACCCACCGGTGTCGGCAGTGAACTTTACTCCAACCTCCATCGCCGTAGTTCCGCCGTCGTCAACCGTTGGCGGCACGCTGGAATTGCTCCAGATACAATTTTGTGTTCGAGTCGCATTCTGGGGATCAGTGCAGCTTTGGCCGAATGTCGGAGAGGCTACCCATAAGCCTGTGATTACCATTACTACAGCACTTGCTAGAACTCGGACCTCGCCTATCCGGATTTCAGGCTGTCTGTGAACCTTCAGCCAGGTCAACCGCCGCGCGAGTCCAGAACCTACGAACCAAAGCGAATTGGCGACAGAGGATAAGCTTGTTTGCATGAAGCCACCCCCGGCAGGCGGCCTATCTCAACGATGAGAGGAAGATGTACGAACGCTCTATTAATTGATGCAATTGAACTTCCACAACCCTGGTGTAAGAATGCTTTGTATCCCTTACTAGATCAACAACCTCCAATCCTTCCGATGTAAAGCCCGCGCGCATATTCGCAGTGTTTTTCACAAAACAGGAAATGTGTTTGACGTCAAGCGGAAATGGGAACGGATTGAAGGCAGGCTCCAGGATGGTGAAGCGCAGTGCCAGGAAAGGTTTCTGGGGATGCCAACGGTAGGAGGCCCGTTCGACCCTGACCAAAAAGAGCCCATCGAGATTACTGACCAGATCCTGCTGTCCCGAATGCAGGCCGGGAATATATCTCCTCATGGCTGTGCCTCCACCGGTTGAGCGTATCAGCCGCGCGAGGACTAAACTGCTTCAAAGAAAAATGGCGACTGGGTAAATGAATCTCCCGTAGCAAGCTGGCTCACTGCCCGGGAAACACATTAATGGGTGACTAACTTTGCAGCACGGTCCGGCGCTCAGGACTCCATGGAAGAGTTGCGAGCCAGAAAACTGTACGCACGTTTGTGGAACCGCGACGAAAAGGGGGCTAGCAGATGTGAGAGGTACTGTTTTGGAGGGTCCCAAAGGCCACCATGCAAGCCTCAGGCGCCTCCCCTCATCGTTCGGAAAGCCGCAATCGATTGGACGACGAGGTCCTGCTGGGCATCCTTGAGCTCGGGGAAGACGGGCAGGGAGAGTACTTCCTGGCTGGCTTTTTCCGCGACAGGCAGGGCGCCAGGCTCATAGCCGAGGTATCGGAAGGCCCGCTGAAGGTGAAGGCAGAGTGGATAGTAGATTTCGGTGGGGATGCCCGCAGTACGGAGAGACTCTCTCAAATCGTCGCGCAACAGCACGCGGATGGTGAACTGATTGTAGACATGGTGGAACTTCGCCGGGGGTTGCGGCGGAGACGTGATAAAGGAAGTCAGTCCCCTCTCTTCAAAGAGCTTGCGGTAGCGCTCGGCGCGATTTTGGCGGCCGGCAGCCCAAGAATCGAGGTGGGGGAGTTTTACACGCAGAACGGCGGCTTGCAAGGCATCCAACCGGCTATTGGTACCGAGGATGTCGTGGTAGTACTTCTTCTTGCTGCCATGGCCGCGAAGCATCCGGAGGCGCTCCGCCGTGGCCGGGTCGTTGGTGGTAATCAGGCCACCGTCGCCTGCACCGCCCAGGTTTTTCGAGGGGAAGAAGCTGAAGCATCCGAAATCGCCAATGGTGCCGATGAAGCGATCGTTGTAGTGGGAGCCGATGGCCTGCGTGGCGTCTTCAATAACCAAGAGGCCTTTTGCCTTGGCGATTTCCAGGATGGGATCGAGATCGGCGGGCAATCCAAAGAGGTGCACGGGCATGATGGCGCGCGTTCTTGGGGTTATGGCTGCAGCGATCAGGGCCGGATTGATGTTGAAGGTGACAAGATCGATGTCCACGAAGACGGGCTTTGCGCCTACGTGGGCAATGGAACCAGCCGCAGCAATAAAGCTGAACGGCGTAGTGATGACTTCGTCGCCGGGACCAATGCCCGCGGCCATCAGGGAGAGAATGAGAGCGTCCGTACCCGAGGCACAACCAACGGCAAACCTAGCGCCGAGCTTCGCGGCCACTTCCTCTTCGAGGAGTTTCACCTCTGAACCAAGAATAAAATGCTGACTCTCAAAGACGCGCGTGACCGCAGCCATTACTTCTTCCCGAATGGAGGCAAACTGTGCCCGGAGGTCCAGGAAATCGAACGCGGGCTTGGAAGGGTCGGCCGACGCTGGGCTGGCCGCCGGAACGGCAGATTCTTTGCTTTGAGCAGATGGCGACATAGGGCGTGGCTCCCGTGGTGTGATTCGATTTGAGACCAGTTGGTGCCTACAGAGCAAGAACTGACCAAGCTGACGCGGATTGCCTGGAGAGAAAGGCCGTGGGACAGCTTCTTGGGCTGGGAGTAGCTTAGCGCCGGAACTTGAATAAGCCGGAATTTCCATTTTGACTTCCCGGCCAACCGATAACGTACACCCAACCCCGTCAGCATGCAATGCTCCAGTCAGGTTTTTGAATGCAGAGCCTTTCCGACGGCCGCGGCAAAATCTCAAAGCCAAAAACTGACGCTTCTCCCACCCATTCCACAAACACTTTTCCTTCTCCGGTCTCGCTCAGCACCGAAAACTGTTTCGGTCTACGGCTCGCCTATCCTGCTAGTGATGGGAGCGCCGTAATCCTTCGCAGCATGCCCCCAAACAGCCGCCGCGTGAGGTGACTCTCCGCCAGCAGCAGCCAGTAATATTGGGCGTGCTTGATCAGGCGTCCGCCTGTTTTCACCACCCGCCGCGCCGTCTTCCAACTCGCCGCTCGGCAGAGAAAGCCCTTGTACCAGAACACGGGTTTATGACTGGGTCTTCCTATCGGCCGCGTCAACAACTCTGCGATGTCCCGCCCCAGGCTGTCGTTCGCCGGGATGCGGATGGCATACTTCACGCCCCGCTCCTCCAGGGCCTCGTAGATCTCCGGTTTGGCAAAAGCGGCGTCGCCTCGAAACACCACTTCTTTGCCGAGTTCTTGTAGGCGCTGTACTCCTGTTGTCCGTAGACCGGAATCTCGGTGCTGTCCATATCCAGCACTACCCGCTGCGGTGAACCAATCGCCTCCGCCTTCGCCTTCGCGACCAACTCCCGGTTGATCTCTGCCAGGCCGACGAGATTGTGTTCTTGGGCCAGTAGATCTGTCTCGAGCGACTGCAAACTCGAAGTCAGCGCTGCACCGCGCTCCCAGACCTTTTCTGAACCGATCAGCCGAAATGTGGGGTCTTGGAAGAGGCGCTCCGCGTCGTTCACGTCTTCCTATCCCGCCAGGCGGCTGTACACCGACTGGCGCAACAGGTCCGCGAACGGCAACTGTGTGTTCTTCCCCCGAGAGTCGGTCAAGTGTTGTTCGATAAGTTCGCTGAGTCCCAACCGCTCATCCAATTCCCGCACGAGAACCAGGCCACCGTCCGAAGTGACACCCGACCCTTGGAAATCGACCTTCCAAGAAGCATTAGAAGAGAGCTGAAATGGCTGATTTTGTTTCTCACCCACTGAGTGTGCATCTCCAAGCCGTCCTCACCCCGTCCAAACCCGCATAAATGCAGATGCCGCCGAACATCCGAAGGTTCGTAGGGAAAGTTCAAATTGGGAATCTGGGTTAATTGGACATATGTCCCCGGTTCCTTTAAGTCGGATGACCAGAAAAGTGGCGGCTAGTACCCAGCTATCCGGTAAGCGCGCTGGGCCCCTGTGGCGAAGGCTTCCGGACCGACTTCAATAACATGTGGACGCTGCAGCAGACGACGGGGATAGAAATGACCTCCGGGGCTTGGCGGCAATTCAATGACCAACCATGGGAGGTAGCTGATTCACAGTTTTATGGCCTCAGTCTAGGGGCGATCGCGGTACTTGTGCTCAGCTCGATGGCAGTCGGCACACAGTGTGATGAGGTTTTGTGCCATGTCGTCCCCCAACATGCTGCGAAATTTCCTGTGATGGACCTGCAGGTTTCTAAGAGACCCGCACCATTGACAACGCCATCCGTCTCTCTCTAAAACCTGTATGCGGAGAGCTCGATATGGAATTACAACTTTGGGAGAAGGGGATGAATCACTCCCAGGATTTCATCCATTGTTGGCGGCCTGGCAAAGAAGAGATGCTTCTCCCTTTCGTAGTTTCTTTTGAGTGCGGCGAGCCCCTCTGGGTCCGGGCTCAGAGCCGGAGAATTGGAGAATGAATCCTCCTTCGGCATGCGGTCATCGGGGGAATTCTCTTGAGAGTACTGCCTCACACTCTTGAAGATTTCACGGTACTCGTCGGTACCTGCGAACTCGCGGATTTCCGGCAACCCGCAAAGTCGGGAAAGATCATAGTAGTGGCGGGTCTTGTTGGTAGCACGGTCCTGCTCATAGGCTGAATGGATGGTGAAGAGTTTTTCGACGAACGTTCGCTTGGCATCCAGCATTTCAACTTCAAATGCCTGCAGATCTTCTGCCAGATGGCTCAAACTATGACTCGTCGCATGCTTCGCGACCATAGAAAGGACCGTGCGCCTCACGCAAGGATGAGCTCCTCCCCTTGTCCCCATCTCTAAACGGATTGCCTTACTCAGACCAGCCAGGTCTTCTACGGATCCGGGGTAAATGAATTCCGCAGTCCTGTGAACTCCCGTTTCCACGGGAAACCGGCCTGGTACAGCTGAAAACCCTGGCGCGCCGGAGATCGTCGCGCACATTGATTTCAGGCGCCGTTCACGTTCCCCCTTGCTTATTGGTCGGCCTTCGGATTCCACTTTCAGAAGTAGGTCAAGATCCTCGGAAAAACGGTCAAGCAGATCCCAGCCTTTCGTCAGGCTCGTTCCTCCCTTCAATAGAAAGCGCCCGGCGTGGTCTCTGGACAGGAAGAACAGCGCCCTGGTCAGGTAGTAGTCTTTCTCAATGATGGGCGCAGGTATGCCGAGTGCACTAGCAGTCGCGCGGATGAGATCAGTGAAATCAGGGAGATCAGTAGCATACGCCGTCATCGGATGTTCCACTCGCGAGCAGTTGCTAGCTTATCGGAAAGCCCCAGAGAAAAGTGCGTCATGGGGTTCAATGATCCCTTTAACTCTTCCAGTATGTTTGGGTCTGCGACGATACTACTCCCGATTGCGCCAAGCACAGCTCGCACACGGGGAGGCTCTCTTCGAGCAAAACGGGCAACTCGCGCAAAGGAAATTCGGTTGGATCGAAAGAGATCGCTAACTCGTGCGATTACATTCTCCGGAGTCGTATCAGGAATCCAGCGCAGATCTCGCAACGCGTCGAGCACTGCGCGTTCGTCGGCGCTGGCACTGGGAACGGCCGCGGCAGGTCGTAGAATTAGCCTTATACTCGGCTCCGCAAAAGCCAAGCGGACTTTCCGACTTACCGCAAAAGTTGTTGTGGGTGAGACCTGTGTCGTGAGACCCAGGCGATTGTAGGCGGCAGGGCCCGTTGGGCTCCAAGCGATCCCTCGGCGTGTCAGGACCGCAGCAGCAACCCTCGGCGGGGCCGGGGTGGTCGTTCCGAACCGCGTAACGCGAGGGACATAATAGACACCGTTTCGGACGCGTCGAATACAACCTTTTTTTTTCAGGCGACTCAACGCTGCCGCTACGGCAAGGCTTGGCAGATCGGCAAAATCCCTGTAAGTCCAGAGACAATCCTCGTCGCCTTTCTTGATTCGGTTTAGAACTGTACGGGCCACAGACATAGGTAACTCCACAACCCGGAGGATACCCTAAGGACTGAATTAGGTCAAGTATTATCTAACAAAAACTTGACACTATTATCTGTAATACGCTAACTATACACATCTTAGCTGCTGTTGTGTAAGATTATAATGTCACATGTCGGTGGCGGCTCCCGAATCTCTAAACCTGCCACTTCAGGTAAAGGGCGCACGATGAAACGAAGTCAACTTTCTCAGTTGGGCAATTCTGAGCCGGTTAATTGCTTTGAAATCTGTCGAGGGTAGTGAAAGGCCAGGGCGCAGCGGCTCACGAAACTCTGGACACGAGTTCCAAAAGGAAGGAAGCGCTAGTCCAGGCACCTGTGGATCCGGCGTCACCTGTCGGAGAACCCTCGGTTGCTTTCGTCAACTTGATTTGGGGTCTTCCGCGAATTTGGTGCAGGTCCGAGACGGATG
>PMES01000025.1 GCA_003154775.1 Acidobacteriota bacterium
GAGGGAAATGTATATGAGAAAAGGATTGCTGGGAGTGTTGGTGCTGCTGATGGCGGCGTGGGCCGCTGGGGCGCAGGAAGCGAGCTTGGGGGAAGTCTCGGCCAAGGACACGACGAATGTGGCGGCTGGTTTCGCTGAGAGTTCGGCGGCGCAAGTGAATTTGTATGCGCCGGGCGAAGAGGCGCGGAGTTTTGCGCTGGCAACGCCGGCGGCTCCAGCGGCGAGCGCGGCGGCCGCGGAGCCTGCGGCGGCGACGCCCCGGCCGAAGTTCGTGTTTGGCGACCGGGATGATTACCGGTGGCAACTGGGAGTGGGCGTGGAGTTTTTCCGGTTCCAGTCGTCGCGCATCGACGCGAGCCTGGTGGGGCTGAACACGACGCTGACGTACTTCACGAACGGCTGGTTTGCCGTGGAGGGCAACCTGGTGACAGGCTTTGCGCCGGAGATCTACGACCGGGAGCATGTGAAGTATTTTGGAGGTGGCGGGGGCATACGGATTGGCTCGCGGCGGGAGCGTTGGGAGCCTTGGGGACACGCGCTGGTGGGTGGCGGGCACCTGCAACCGCAGACGGAGGACAGCAGCAGGAACGCGTTCATGGTGCAGGCGGGCGGAGGCGTGGACTTCCGGGTGAATGATCGATTGTCCCTGCGGGCCGAAGGCGATTACGTGTTCAACAACTTCTTCAGCCAGCACCAGAACGACTTCCAAGGCGTCGCCGGCGTCGTCTTCCACTTCTGAGCGGGTCCCAGTCCGGTTTTCTGGGGTAAATCGCAGGAAAATGGCCGATCTGGGCCACTTCTGGCGGATGTTGCATACTGTACACACATCACAGCCTATTGGTCGGCAGCCGTGATATAGTCCATTTTAGCGACAATTCGGATAGACCAGGCAGTCCACTCACCTATTCTCTATCCCCAATCGAAAGGGGGATCTCATGTTGAAAAAGAGCATGATCCTGCTGGGAAGTCTGCTCGTGGCAACGAGCCTCTGTCTGGCACAAGAGAAAACAGACCCGCAACCCGTGGTCAAGAAGACCCCGATTAAGCAAACGAGTGCCGCGTCTGGTAAAGAGATGTACAGCCAGTACTGCGCTCCGTGTCATGGAAGCGACGGTAAGGGTGCAGGTCCCGCGGCGTCATCGATGAAGACGATGCCCACCGACCTGACCCAACTGGCCAAGCAACTCGATGGCAAATACCCAGCCAATTCCGTGGCTTCCGTACTGAAGTTTGGCAGCGGCCCCGCTTCCCACGGCTCGGCCGATATGCCGGTTTGGGGTCCATTGTTCAAGTCATTGGACAAGTACCACGAATCCGTTGTGCAGCAAAGAATAAGCAACCTGGTGAGCTATATTGAATCCCTCCAGGGAAAATAAGGCTCCCCGGTTTTGAAGTTCCGAGAGGCAGGAAGCTCAACTTCCTGCCTCTTCTGTTCTGTGTACCAAGGATGGTCGGAAGGCATTCATTCCACTGTGCGCGTGGCACGTTTCAGCGTGATTTGGGGTGCGGCGGCTTGTTTACCCTGAGCTTCGAAGGGCCGCCGCTTTTACAGCTGCATGCCCCGCTGACAAATCATAGTCTTAAATCCGAGCTTGACCAATTGCAGGCGTGCACCTCTCCTTCTGTTTTAGTCCATTGTCGTAGGTGAATCCCTCTGCAACTTCGGATTTCAGACTCACGGTAAGTGTTGCCCTCATGCTCCCTGCCCTGATGCCCGCGCCACATCACCTGCCAGAGACTCCTCACCCGTTTGCCTCATGGCATCCTGCTCACGCTGTCACGCAGGATTCGCCGGGAACTTTCTGCCTGCCTTCTCGGAAATACAGAGGTAAAGTTAGAGTCCATCCCCCAGCCTCACGAGTCTGGGTAGCGTAACTTTAGTACCGGGGCCTGCGTCTTTAAGAATGAGCAGGTTACGAAGGGAAGAACACCTATGCACCATAAGCACTTGTACTTATTTGGTTTCCTGTTTTTGGTCCTCGCCACCCCCAACCCGGCACAGAATCCCGATGCTTCGTCCCAGGCTCAAGAGCAGGGCGCATCCCCTCGCGGTAGCCGCGGGCAGGGACGTGGCGGGCCCATGGAGGGGCGCGGTATCGCCGGAAAGATCACCGCCATTAACAGCGGTTCGCTCGAGATGGCCAAGCCCGACGGAACATCCGTGACCGTCAAGCTCACCGACAAAACCGAATTTCGCAAGGACCGCCAGCCCGCCAAAATTGCCGACTTCAAGGTCGGCGATCTTGTTTTTGTACGCGGCGATGAAAATGCCGACCACACTGTGACCGCTCAGATGATCGGGGCGCGCACAGGCAACGCCCCCGGAGGTGGCGGAGGGGGATTCGGTGGTGGTGCAGGCTTCGGTGAAATGGGCAAGGACTTTGTCGCCGGCGAGGTGAAGTCCATCGACGCACCCAAGCTGACCATCATGCGCACCGACAATGTCACCCAGACCCTCGAACTCACCGAAGACACTTCACTTCGCAAGGGCCGCGACAGCATCACCATGGCCGACATTCACCCCGGCGACCACGTGGTGATCCGCGGAGCGCCTCAAAATAATGTTTTCGTCCCCAAAAACGTAATGGTCCTTTCCCCAGAACAGTGGCAGCGCATGCAGCAGATGGCTGGTGTTAGGGGAGGACCTGCCGGAAATGCACCCCCTAACGCGCCCACGGGCAATTCGCTCCAACATTAGCTCACCGAGGGAGTGCAGTTTGAAGTCAATTCTTCACGGCATATTGGCGATTGCATTGGTGGCGATTCTCTTCGCCTTGCATTTGCAGGCGCAAGAGACTGCGCCCGTTGCACCTGCACAGGAAACCGTAATCTCCGTTCCGCCGGGCGCCTCTGCACCGTCTTATGAAATCACCGGATCCGCGCGCAGCGGCAAGACTCCTCTGCCGGGCGCGGCGGTCACAGCCGCAAACACCTTGACCGGCAAGAAATATGCAGCCGTGACCAACGCCGAAGGTAAGTTCTCTTTCTCAGGCATCCTCCGTGGCCGCTACGTTGTACGCATCGAGTTCATGGGCTTCTCTCTCTTCACCCAGGAACTCGTACTCAATCCGCAGAGTCCCTCCGCGAAAGTGGACGCCGAATTGCTCCTCGCCTCTCGACAGCAACAGCAATCGAACAATGCCAGCGCCGGCGTCGCTGCTGGCCGAGGCTTTCAGAGCCTGGCCGTGGACAGCACACTCTCTTCTCTGGCAGGCGGTGATTCCGGCTTTGGTGCAACGGGCGCACCCGGCGCTGCGCAAAACACCAATGATCTTTCCAGCCTCCCCATGAATGGCGCGGGCGCGGATGGTCCCACGGAATCTGTCAGCATCAGTGGCGCGCAGGGGCGCACGCAGGACTTCGGCGGCGGCAGTGAAGATGAACTGCAACAGCGCATCCAGGAATTTCGCGACCGTGTACAAAGTGGCGGCGGCCCCTTCGGTGGCGGACCTGGCTTCGGTGGTCCGGGCGGAGGCGGCGGAGGCGGACCCATCGCTATTGGTAGGATGGGTGGCCGCGGGTTCAACATCAACCAGCCCCACGGCCTTCTTTATTTCTCGGACGACAACGCCTCGCTCGACGCCACACCCTACTCGATTACCGGCGCATCCGCCACCAAACCGCAATACAACCAGGCACGCTTCGGTGCAAACGTCGGGGGCCCCTTGAAGATTCCCAAGATTTACGACGGTGGCAACAAATGGTTCTTCTTCGCTGGCTGGAACGGATCGCGAGGAGATTCCCCTTACGTTGCATACTCCAGAGTGCCAACTGGCGACGAACGCGACGGTAATTTTACAGCGGCAACCTACAACGACGGCGCACCGATCCAGCTTTTCAATCCTGCCACCGGACAGCAGTATCAGTTCAATGGCGTCCCTAACCAGTTGGATCCATCCTTGATCAGTTCCGCTGCGAAAGCTCTTCTGCAGTTCATCCCCCTGCCAAACATGCCGCCCACTGCGTCCGGTCAGAATTTTCAGTACCTTACTTCGGCCGCAAGTAGCTCTGACGCCGTGATCCTGCGTCTGGTCCACAATTTCGGATCAACCCCCACCCCCAGTCCGGGTGGACGGGGTGGCGGGGGTAGGGGTGGCGGGCGACGCCGCCAAAACAACATTAACTTCGGGCTCAATTGGGCGCGCACCTCGACCAATATCGTGAATCCCTTTCCCTCACTTGCAGGAGGCACGGGAACGCAAGGCTTGAACGCCAGCGCTGGCTGGACTTACGGCAAAAATCGCATGACCAATATCTTCCGCGTGAACTATAACCACAATCACGTTGCCACCACGAATCTCTATTCCAACGTCACCGACGTTGCAGGCCCGGGCGCCGCCGGAATCAGTGGAATCTCGAACGTTCCGTTTGACTGGGGATTGCCGGGAATCAGTTTCACTTCATTTGGCGGGCTCAACGATCCCACGCCGCGCCGCGAACTCGATCAAACCTACACCGTCTCCGACACCGTTTCCTGGAATCATGGGAAGCACAATTGGCGCTTTGGCGGAGACTACCGTCGCATTCTTCAGAGTTTTCACTCCGCCAGAAACGCGGAGGGCAGTTTCGTCTTTACAGGCTTTGCCACCTCTCAATACGCACCGGGCAGCACGCAGCCTGTGCCGGATACGGGCTACGATTTTGCGGACTTCCTCCTTGGCTATCCTCAGCAAACATCCTTGCAGTTCGGCACCACTTCCTACAGTTTTCGCGCCAACTCCTTCGACTTTTTTGCCCAGGACGATTGGCGCATTCTTTCAAAACTCTCGCTGAATCTCGGTCTGCGCTACGAGTACAACGGCCCCTACACCGAGGCTCAAGATCGTATTGCCAATTTGCAAGTCGGCCCGGGATTTGCCGCCGCAGTACCCGTCGTCCCGGCGGGCGCCGTGCTGCCACCGGGTTCGGGGACATTCGCCGTCTCCTCCAATCCATCCCTTCTGCAACCCGACCGCAACAATTTTGCCCCTCGCATCGGCATTGCCTGGAAACCTCTCCAGAAAACCGTGGTCCGCGCCGGCTACGGCATCAACTACAACCTCGCCCAATACAGCACCATGATTCAGAACTTCGCGTTTCAACCTCCCTTTGCCAGCGCGGCCACGAATGCCACGAATCTCGCCGGCCTGATTGGCCCGGCCCCGCTCACTCTCGTAAACGGTTTCCCCGCCCTTACCCAAGGCACCGTATCCAATAATTTCGCCGTCGATCCCAACTACGCCCTGGGCTATGTGCAGATCTGGAATCTCGATCTTCAGCGCGAATTGCCCGGCAGCGTCGTCCTCAACGTCGGCTACAACGGCGCCAAAGGCACGCGCTTGGACACGGAGCGCGCCCTGGTGGTCGCGGGCAATCAGCCTTTCATTTACGAATCCTCCGAGGGCAACTCGATTCTCCATGCCGCTTCCGTTCGCGTTCGCAGGCGCATGTCCAAAGGCCTCGGCGTCAGCGCACAGTACGTGTTCTCCAAGTCCATTGATGACGCCTCTTCCATCGGCGGCGGTGGCGGTGTCGTAGCTCAGAATCCCTTCGATATCTCGGCTGACCGGGGGCTTTCCAGTTTCAATCAGACGCACAAATTCACCGGCAACTGGATGTACGATCTTCCCTTCGGCGAGAACCGCCGCTTCGCCCAAAAAGGTGTCTGGTCTCACGCCCTTTCCAACTGGCAATGGAGTGGCGACTTCACCGTCGCTTCGGGTCTCTACTTCACTCCCAGCGTGCTCGGCGGCTCCGTGGATATCGCGCGCGGCGTCAGCGGATCGCAGCGTGCCAACCTTGTCCCAGGGCAATCCATTTCACTTCCAAATCCAACGGCGCGGGAATGGTTCAATACCGCCGCGTTCTGCACGCCGGGAATCAACTGCACCAACCCGAGCGACTCGCCCTACGGCGATGCCACACGCAACTCCATCGAGGGTCCGGGCACAGTTACCTTGGACATGACCATCAATCGCACCATTCCGCTCAAGGAGTCGCGCTCTCTCGATTTGCGCCTGACAGCCGGCAATGTCTTCAATCACGTGAACTACACTTCCATCAGCATGGCCGTGAACTCGCTGACCTTTGGTGAAGTCACTGCGGCGGGGGGTATGCGTCGTGTCACGATGCAAGCCCGTTTTCGCTTTTGAGAAATAACACCGATGCTACGCACACGAAACATTCTCTCGATGCTGACCGCCGCGGCGCTGCTCGCGCAGGGCGCTCCGCTTGTCGCCCAGGAACCCAGCCAGCCCGTCGCCGCGCAGGGCCGCATTCGCGTCACTACCGAACTCGTCCTCGTGAATGTCGTCGCTCGCGATAAGAAGGGAAACTTAATCAAAGATCTGAAGAAAGAGGACTTTACTCTTTACGAAGACGGCAAAAAGCAGGCTATCTCCAGCTTCGATTTTGAGGACGTGGATCAATTGCCGAGCACTGCCGGCCCAACCGTCTCTGGCGCGGCGCCGGGAACGCCGGGCACACTACTGCACTCCAGCAAGAAAGCTCCGCCAACGCTCGATGCTCGCGATCGCCGCCTGATCCTCCTCTTCTTCGACTTTTCCGCCATGCAACCCGAGGAGATTGACCGCTCGGTGGACGCGGCGAAGAAATTCATTCACGAGAAGATGCAGCCCGCGGATCTGATCGCCATCGTTTCGCTTGCCACCAACATGCACGTGGACTGCGATTTCACCGATGATCAGGAGAAGCTCGCCTCCGTGCTCTCCAGTTACAATTCCGGCGAAGGGCAGGGCTTCGACAACGGCGCCACGGGAAGCTCCGAGGGCGCCGCGGAGACCGGCGGCTCTTTCACCGAAGACGATACCGATCTCAACACGTTCAACGCCGATTTCAAGCTCCTCGCCATTCAGTCCCTGATGCAGGCGCTCGGCAAGCTCCCGCAAAAAAAGAGCGTCATTTATTTCAGCAATGGCATCACGCAGTCCGGCGTGGATAACCAGTCTGCATTGCGCGCCGCAACGGCCGCCGCCGTAAAGGCGAACGCCTCCATTTATTCCCTCGACGTCCGCGGCCTGCAAGCCTTTCCTCCAGGCGGCCAGGCGCAAAACGCCAGCTTGCACGGGCAATCGGCCTACACGGGCGCGTCCATCATGAACGATTTGAACGGCAACGCCGCTTCACAAGACACCCTCGCTACGCTCTCCGCGGACACCGGCGGCAAAGCTTTCTTCGATTCCAACGATTTCAGCGGCATCTTCTCCCAGGTGCAGAAAGACAGTTCCGTCTATTACGTTCTGGGCTTCACCAGCAACAATCCGGCAAAAGACGGCAGGTTCCGGCATCTGAAAGTCACGGTGAAGAGGCCTGACTTGAAGCTTGATTTCCGCTCCGGCTATTACGCAGGCCGCGACTTCGAGCACCTGAATCGCGCCGACCGCGAAGAGCAGCTCGAAGACGAGCTGGCCGCCCAGTTGCCCCGCGTGGATGTGCCTCTCTATGCCGGCGCCTCTTATTTCCGCAAGGACGATTCCCACTACTATCTCGCCGTTTCCCTGGTCATCCCCGGCTCGCAAATCCCCTTCGTCACCGAAAAGGACAAGGACAACGCCACCATTGACATCATCGGTGAAGCTCTCGAGAGCGGCAAATTCCCCGTCGGCCGCTTGCGCGACACCGTGAAACTCGCCGTCGAAAGCACGCGCGAGGTCCGCCGCAAAAACGTTCAGTACAACACCGGCTTCCTCCTGGCTCCCGGCAGCTACCACCTGAAATTCGTGATCCGTGAAAATCAGACCGGACGCATGGGCTCGTTTGAGACCGATGTGCGCATCCCGGACCTGCGCAAGTCGCCCATGAAAATGAGCTCCGTGGTGTTGAGCAGCCTGCGCGTCCCGGCCACCGCCAAAAAGACGGGCGTCAATCCGCTGGTGCGCGACCAAATGGAGCTCGTTCCCAATATCACGCACGTCTTCACGCCGGATCAGCATCTGTACCTGCAGTACGAGGTCTATGATCCCGCTAAGGGCAAGAACTCCGCGCCAACCGCAGCGGCTCCCGCCGTCACGGACCAGCAAGAGGCGGCCAAACCGCCCGCAGCCGCAAAGCCTGCGCCTAACTCCGTCCGCGTCCTCACCAGCATCGAATTCATTCAGGGCGCCACGAAGGTCTATGAATCCAAGCCGGTCGTGGCCAACGAAGTCACCGCGCCCGATCGCAAAGCCGTCATCTTCCAGATGGACTTGCCGCTGCAATCCTTGAAGCCCGGCCTGTATCTCTGCCAGGTAAACGTGATCGACGACGTCGCCGGCAGTTTTTCCTTCCCTCGGTTTCCGCTGCTCATCCGCGAAGCCGTTCCTCATCCCGCCCCCGCCATCTCCACCCCAGCCGCCTCCGATTAGCCCCACCATCCTTGCCGCCGTAGGGGCATGATACATCGTGCCCGCCTCTCTCTTTCTTATGTAGGGGCCGCCTTCTGAGGCGGGCCGCTCTGCTCCTCTCTTTCTTATGTAGTGGCCGGTCTTCAGACCGGTTCTTGGGTTTCTCTTGGCTCTTCTCCTCGCCGTCATCCCTTTCTTCCCCCGGGAACGCCAATCTCCCGATTGGCCTCCTCAGCGTCCTTCAAACCGCCATTCAGGAGAATGGCGTTCCCAGGTCAGTTCGCGAGATTGCCCCTGCCTTCCCGCTTTGTCATCCCGAGCAACGCGAGGGATCCCTCTTCCTCCTCGTGTCTCGCCCCGCCACCCCTCCCAATTCGGGAAGGAACTGTTGCCACCGGAGTAACCTCCTCCCCCCGGGTGTTTTTGTGAAGCATGTCAAAACAAAGGGGTTGCAGGCGCAACAGTGCGCAACAATGTGAAAACAAGGGACTTAAAAACTCACTGTTTTGATTCGCAAACCTTTTGTTTTGATATGGATGTGCACTGTTGGTGCAGCGAGTGGATGTGCTGGAGATCTGCGGAGCGCGGGCGGGCTTGTGCCGAGTATTCACAACGCATCATACCACACTATTTACCAACTGTCAATAGATATTGTGAGGTAGTATTTCACTCTGAAAAGGGTTTGGGGTAAGCTCTCAGAGTGAAGGAAGCCGCCCTGGACAATTCGGAGACCCCAAGTTCCGTCATCAACAACCTCGGTAAAGGCACCCGGGGATTCTTCTAAGCGAGCGACGAATCGTGGATAATAGGCCAAGCGAATGCAAGTAGCCGCCAAGCGCAAGATTCTGAACGACCAGCCAGCCCTAAAGAATGCTGACCTTTCTCGATATGTCCCCGAGGAACTTGCGAAATTGGATGACCCCCAGACTGCTATCCCGCGCATAGCGAAGGACGCTCAATCCATCGGTCTGATTGAAAGGGCAGTCCATCAAGTTCCTACGTCACACTCGATTTATCGCGGAGATGCGCGGGACATGCCGGGTTTGGAGCCACACAGCGTCCACCTGGTGCTGACTTCGCCACCGTACTGGACGCTCAAAGAGTATCGGGATTCGGAAGGTCAACTCGGTCATGTCGAGGATTACGACCAGTTTCTTCAAGAATTAGATAAGGTCTGGAAACAGTGTTTCCAGGCGTTGGTTCCCGGCGGTCGGATGATCTGTGTTGTTGGCGATGTATGCCTCTCGAGAAAAGAAAACGGCGGACGACACACAGTTGTGCCCCTCCATTCGTCAATTCAAGAGCACTGCCGAAAGCTGGGATTTGACAACCTTGCACCCATCATCTGGCACAAGATTTCCAATGCCACTTACGAGGTGGAAGGTGGATCTACTTTCCTCGGCAAACCTTACGAGCCAAACGCAGTCATAAAAAATGACATAGAATTCATTCTGATGGAGCGGAAGCCCGGGGGCTACCGTTCCCCCGACATTTCCACGAAAGTCTTGAGTGTAATTTCGACGGAAAACCACAAGAAATGGTTCCAGCAGATCTGGAGCGGTGTCACGGGGGCATCGACAAAACAGCATCCCGCGCCATACCCCCTCGAGCTTGCCGAAAGGCTCGTGCGCATGTTCAGTTTCGTCGGTGACACGGTTCTCGATCCCTTTATGGGCACTGGCACGACCACCGTTGCCGCCGCGAAGTGGGGAAGAAACAGCATCGGATTTGAAATCGACCGCCACTATTACAAGCTGGCCCAAAAGCGCATTTCGGAGGAGACATCCTCCCTATTCAGTACGGCGACTATCAACTCGATTCATTCTTCTTAGCCCAGACTATGGCCCTTCATCCCGAGATTGAAAAGAAACTGCGCCGTGCCATAAGGCATTTCTGGTCGACCCGTGATTCACAAGCCAAAAAACAGGGTTCCAAGTCAGGCTCGCGCGACGCCGGCGCAAGGACCGCTGTGACGGGCGGGCATCAGATGGACGGGTTCGTCAACCTGGTCCGGGAGTATTTGTGCGCCAATGGTCTTCCGAGAACACAGGTTTACTGCAACAGAGCAGTGGAGCTGCCGGGTTGGTATCGACCGGAAAAACAGTGGGATTTACTGGTCGTCGCGGGAGGTGAATTGCTAGCCGGGATCGAGTTCAAATCACAAGTTGGGTCCTTCGGAAACAACTTCAATAACCGCACCGAAGAGGCCATCGGCAGTGCGACCGATATCTGGGCAGCCTACCGCGAAGGTGCCTTTAAGCCGTCTTCTCGTCCGTGGCTAGGCTACATGATGCTTCTCGAGGAAGCACCAGGCTCGATGCGACCCGTCAAGGCGAAAGAACCGCACTTCAAGGTCTTCCCTGAGTTTAGTGACGCCTCCTACGGAAAACGATACGAGATTCTGCTCACCAAGCTGGTGAGGGAGCGCCTGTACGATTCGGCGTGTTTTTTGCTTTCCGATGCGAAGCACGGTGCGAAGGGCGATTATCGTGAACCAGCTTCCGAACTTACGTTCGAGAAGTTTATTGCATCTCTATTGGCACGCGCCACAGCAATTGCAGGAACTCGAAGGTCGAGCTAGACATTTGGGACTGCTGTAAATTTGAATTGCCACATATGCCACAGCCCATACCAAAGAAAGTTGTGTACTTGTTCGGTGCGGGTGCAACTCACGCAGAACTTGCTAACCTTGACACAACTCTAATCGAGAAAGGACGGGGACTCCTAATCAGGCATGTCTCCTCTAGGGTCATTGAAAGAGCCAGGCGCTACCCAGCATACCGCGAGGGCGTGGAATTGGTTTCAGGAACTTCGGGGTCGCTCAACATAGAATTGCTGATAAGCCTAATCGAAAACAGCAAGATCCACGGATGGGAATACAAGACTAGGCGTCTAAAACATTTGGTCAAGGAGGATATTGAGAACATCCTAATTGAAGGTCGGACCAGGCGCTTCTACCTTCACAAAGGGCTGCTGGAATTTCATGAGCACCCGATAACATCCGAAAACGAGAAATTGATCGGCCTTATTTCCTTGAACTACGATGATGTTCTTGACCAAGCATGCAAAAGGTTCTTTGGAGACCCAAACTACTGTTTCTCCCTTGAACGAGATGCGCCGTCATTGAAACCCATCCCTTTGCTGAAACTGCATGGGTCATTCAACTGGAGAAGGCAACGCATACGGGGAAGAATGAGAAATATTGAAATCATTCCCATGGGCTCCAACAAAACCTACCTGCATGCACCCTACATCTTCATTTGGAATCGGGCCCTTGAGATTTTGATAGAATGCCATACGCTTCGAGTAATCGGTTGCTCTTTAAGCCAAGATGACGCTCATTTGATCGATCTGCTGTTCAAAGCGCACTTGGAGAGAGTCGAGGCGTTCGACATAGAAATCATAAGCAGCGACGCAGCGGGCGAAGGAATCCAGAAAAACTATGGGTTTTTCCCTGGAATCAAGACGCTGACGAAAATTGAGGGAAACTTAATCCCAGAGGCAGATCCCCTCAACCCTTTCAAGACCTGGCTCAAATATAAGAGCATCGCCATGCTTGAGGGAGGCATAGAAGGGACACAGTATCTAAAAAAGGTCGTTAGGTGAGTAAAAAAACATGCCCACGAAAGCCCCATCGCGAACTACGCGAGAACTGAAATCAATTCCGGTAAAGGAATTCATTACTGACTACGTCTATCGCATAGATTTAGACGCTGACTATCAACGGGAAAAGGTGTGGTCAAGGGAAGCTCAAGAAAAACTCGTCGATTCGATTATCAAGAATATCGACATACCCAAGATTTATCTCGCGCGCGTGAAAGACAGTGAGAATTTCGATTTTGAGTGTATTGATGGAAAGCAAAGGATGGCGACGCTATTAAATTTCTACAAGCCGGAACCGACTGGGGACAACCCGCTCACGGTGGACATTGCCGCCGAACGCTACACTTATGAACGGCTGAAGAGTGAACTTCCGACGCTTGCCCGCAAAGTTGACGATTTCGAATTGTCGTTTGTTATCTATCCTGAAGATCTTGAGGAAGAACTTATTCGGGAAATATTTAGACGCCTGCAACTTGGAGTGAGGCTTAATTCCGGTGAGTTGTTGAAGACTTATTCAGGCACTCTTCGGGACTTCGTCTACAAGGAAATGGGAAAGGACGCTCCTTTCCTTAGGCTTACGAAACTGTCAGAAAAGCGATTTTCAAGGCAGTTTACCCTTGCACAGATTTGCATCAACTCTTTTGCACGCAGCGAAACCGGGGACTTCGTGAGGGCGCGATACGATGATCTCGAGGACTTTTTTAAAGAAAAATACAAATTAGACAAGAAGGATGAAAACCTCGTACGAATCAGGGAAGTACTCAAGATAATGGACAAACATTTCGGAGAAAGAGCTGACTGCATCTCCAGCAGGGCGGTAGCTGTCTCAGCGTACTTGTCTGTCGAGGGTTTATTTGTCCGTAATAAATCCAACCTGATACCGCGCTTCGTCGAATTCTTCGTCGCTTTGCTCGGCCAGATTAAAGATAATCTAAAACTCTTGCGCGATTTCGAGAAGCCCGCAAATACGACGATCCTTGAAGAGTTCCACAAGTATATCTCTCAGGCGTCTGTCGAACCATATGCGATCAAAAGAAGAGATCAGTTTCTCGAGAAAGCTTTCGAGCATTATCTCAACCCAAGAACGAAAGGCAAAGTAATTGGTAGCAATTAGCCCTGGCGGGTAGTGCAGCCTCTATGATCTGGCTGCGATTCACGGTGCGAGGGTACCAATCTCGAAGGTTAGAGGGCGTGGCGGACGCCGCGGGTGGCTCAGCGGGGGACTTGTCCTCGCCAGCGGAGCCAGGCGCACATGCAGCGATGCGCGAAATCAACGGGCTCACAATACATCAGCGGGCAGCCTCCCACGATGCACGATATGCCAGCGCGCGCGCACTCCTGCGTTGCCGCCGCCGAGACGCTCCCTTGGCCAAAGGAGCGGTGGAACCAGATACGCCTGACGTTCCGGTCAGCGGCCTGCCGAACGACTTGCTCCGCGACGCCGGGGTGCGTGGCGATGACGAGGCCATCCAGATCACCGGGTATGCTGGCAAGGTCCGGATAGCATTTTACGCCTGCGACTTCGGAGGCGTTCGGGTTAACGGGAAACACTTCGTAACCGGAGTTGCGCAGTTTGCGGAACACGGAGTTCGCGGCGCTATATGGCCCGCGAGATACGCCCGCGACGGCGATACGCTTTCCGCTCAGAAATTCCGCAATGAGCGCGGGCAGTTGTCGCATCGGCACCTTCTCCGTCAGATTCAACCACAGCGCACGCTCCACAGCAAGCACACCGGCGGGACGGTTGTGGGCGCTGGCGCACCCTGCGGTTGTAGGTGTGGGGCTTTAGCCCCGCAGGAAGGCACGACTGAGGAGGCTGCAGGGAAAATACACACAATTGTCATTCCGAGCCCCGTTCGCTTTTTGAACGGGGTGAGGAATCTGCTTTTTCCTTGGACTTTTACGAAAAGCAGATCCCTCGCTCCGCTCGGGATGACAAAGGCAAGAAACGGCAAGAGCGGCCTGGGGGGCCGCGGGCACGATCCCGACGGGAGTCGGGACAGGTGTATCGTGCCCCTACGGGCGGGAGAATGGCGGGATGCGGGGCCAAGATCATGGGATTGTGCGGACATGGGGCGCAGGAGTCCTGCGCGCCTACAAGGATAAGAAAAACCCAAGAACCGATCTGAAGATCGGCCACTACAAAAGAAAGAAGGAAGCTGCGCGGCTAATTGCTCCAGCCGCCGTCAATGATGTGAATTGTGCCGGTGGTATAGGAAGATTCGTCGGACGCGAGGTAAACCGCCAGATGGGCGACTTCCTCCGCAGTGCCGATGCGGCCCATCGGCTGGCGCGCAATGAAGGCTGCCCGTGCCGCCACGGGATCGGCATTCACATTGATGCGCTCTTCGAGGGAGGGCGTTTCCACGGTTCCGGGGCAGATGGCGTTGACTCTGATTCCGTGCTGCACGACATCGGCTGCCAGGCAACGCGTCAAGCCGATCACGGCGCCCTTGGTGGTGCCGTACACAAAGCGGTTGGGCGCTCCCTTGATGCTGGAGGCGACCGAGGCCATGTTGATGATGCTGCCGCTGCGGCGTTTGATCATGGCGGGCAGAAACGCGCGAATTAGCCGGTACATCGAGCGCACGTTAAGATCGAAGCTCTTTTCCCATGCTGCTTCGTCGCAATCGAGGATCGTGCCTTGATGCACCCAACCGGCACAATTGAACAGAATGTCTGGCGCAGGATGATGGGCCGCAAATTGCCGGATGGCTTCGGCATCGGTGACATCCAATCGGGCGGTCTGAATGGCGGGCGACTCGGCCGCCAGTCTGGAGAGTGCCGCTTCACTGATATCGGTCGCCAGAACGCGCGCGCCCTCCGCAGCGAATTGCAGCGACGCGGCGCGGCCGATGCCCTGGCCCGCGGCGGTGATTATGGCGCTTTTACCGCTCAGCCTGGAGCCCATGGTATTCCTCCTGAAGCCGTCTGGAGTGCCGCCCATTCTTCCTCCGGCGCGCACGCGCAGTTCGCATACAAATATTACAAGAAAGACAGCGGTGTGAAACGCGCCGGCACAATAAAAGCGTGTTCACAGAGCGGGTGGTCTGCTGGTGGACGCAATGCGAATCAAATGGGTGTCCCCGAGGGTGTTGCCGGCGGGATCGAACGCAATGGCTCCGCTGACGCCGGCGAATCGATTGCCCGCGGCCAAATAGTCTCGCAGGCGGGAACGGTTCGCTCCGGCCACGCGCAACGCCTGTGCCACCAGATGCACGGCATCGTACGTTTGCATCGCCGCGAAACTTGGCCAAGCGCCGGTTTTCGCACGATAGCGTTCCTGGAACGCCAGCGTGTCGCGGCGCGTTGCGCCCGCGGCCGAAGCCGTTACCCAAGTGCCTTGCGGAAGTCCGCTCGGGGCAGGCGTGCCGCCATCGGCAATGTCAAACGCATTGCCTGCAACGGACGCGACCGCCTTACGGCAAAGATAAACCGGCCGGGCGAATTTGTTTGCGCCGAGCAGCGGAAGAAGCCGTGCGGCCAACGGCGAGCTCATCCAAAGAACAATCGCATCCGGTGCACTCGCCTGGGCTCGCGCGGCAGTCGCTTCCAGGGCCGCGCTTGAGGAAGAAATCTCCAAGCGCTCGGGCGGAATTCCGCGCAGATGCTTCGCGGCTTTCTCGAATTCATCTCCGCCGACCCGGCCATCATGATCCGTTTCCACGAGCAACAAAACCTTCCTCGAGAGTGCGGTTTGATAAATCCGCGAAGCGATGGCGCGCGCTTGATCCTCATCGCTGGGCCCAAGGCGAAAAATCCACGGAATGTTGATTTGCGTGGTCGTCGCGTCGCTCGCCAGCGTGACAATCGGAATGCCGATCTTGTTCGCGATCTGCTCAGCCTGATGCGCGATATTGCCGTCAGAAGAGGTAATCAGCGCCGCAACCCGCTCTTCGGCGATCAACTGGACCATTTCGCTGCTGGCCTGGCCCCATTGTTCCGTCTGGTTGCGTACCGCGAGCGCCAGGTGACGCCCGTCCGCGAGCGGCCCCGCAGCCTCTTCCTCCGCCAGCGCCATGTTCGCGGCTTCCAGCAAAGATTGGCCTTCCGCCGCATTTGCGCCCTGAAGCGGAAGGAGCAGTCCGATCTTCACCGTTGCGCCCTGAAGATTGGCAGCGTTTTCCCGGCCGGGCCCGCGATAAGCGACGGCGTTGCGGTCGAGAGTTGCATAGGGAGTTTGCGGAGTGATTTCATCTTGGGCCGCAGCAGAATTGGGGAGCGAAGCCATGCCCAGAAGCAACAACGCTGCGAATCTCACCAGGAATGCAACCGGCCGCTGCGCGGAACGGCCGCGTTTGTGGAAGCAGCGGCCCGGCGGTACGACCGCTGTCATCAGGGCGCTCCAGCCCCCGAGTGCGCGGCGCTGGACTCGCGGCGTTGCGCCGGCAAATAGACAAACTTTCCGCCATCCACTTTGGCCAGCGCAAGGGGAGCGATGTTGTTCAGGGTGTAGTCGAACTCTTCGCGTTCACCCACGCCGTCATAGGTCTTGCCATAATACTCGCGGAGGCCGTCCATGATCTTTCCGCGGTTGAGCCCCTTTTTCTCGATCGCGCCGATGAGGATGTTCATTCCATCGTAGGCGTACGCGGCGTAAGCATCGGGTTCTTCATTGAATTTCGCTTGATACTTTTTCCGGAATTCCTGCCATTGCGGGTCGGTGCGCGTCGGATCCAACGGACTGGTCGTAACGACGCCTTCCGCGGCGCTTCCGGCGATCTCGAGCAGCGCGGGATAGGCCATGCGGCTGGAGCCAAAAACCGGCTGCTTCATCCCCATGGAACGCATCTGCTTCAGAATGCGCGCGGCATCGGGCGCTTCGCCCCAGATTACCAGTCCCTCGATGTGGGCGTTCTGCAACATGCGGAGCTGCGTGGAAAAATCCTGGTCGCCGCGCTCGAATTTCACTTCCAGCGGAGGCACGCGGCCCATGCGCTTTGCTTCGTCAAAGAATTTTTCGACGCCGATGCGCGCATATCGCGAGTGCGTGCGGAACACCCCGATTTTCTTGAGCTTCAACTGTTTGAAGACATAGTCCGCCAACGTGTACCCCTGCTGCCGGTCGTCAGGAAACGTGTGCATCAGCCAGGGGACGCGCGTTTCCGTCACCGTCGGGTCGGTGGTGCCAGTGTCCATGATGGGGAATTCCAGCTTCAGAGAGACGCGCAGCATGATGTGCGTGGAGGCGCCGTCAATGCTTCCCAGCACCGCAACCACGTGCTCATCGAACAGCATCTTCACTGCTTCGGTGGACGAGGCGCCCCATTGCGCCGAGTCGTTATGAATTTTCAACGCGTAGGGCCTGCCGCGCGACATCCCGCTTGCTCCATACCCGCCGCGCGCGTTGGCTTCCTCCAATGCCATCTGCGCGCCGTGCAGCATGGCCTGTCCGTACGGCGCTTCATAGTTGTTTTCCAGCGGACCGAGGAATCCGATGTTCACCGTCTTGGATGTATCGATCTCTTGCACAACGCGCTCGCGCGCCGCTCCGAAGTAATCGAGCGTGTCGTTGTCGACGTACCATTCCTTGTACGGCTTGCTGAACTTCCCATACGGAACTGCTTCGTCCGGCATGTTGGCATAGCGATGTGCGGGCGGGGCTTCAGTGGCAGGTTTCTGCGGCTCAGCCGATTGCGGCAGCGCGGAGCAGGCGAACACAAAGAAGAAGGGAACTCCCGCGAACACGATTCTGCGCACGATTTTCCTGGCAACCTTAGACAGCATGGGCTTTCTCCTTCAGCGGCTCGACGCTGTGCGCAGCCGCGAATTTGACAATCCTTGCCAGTGTCGCCGGACCAATGGCTTGCGCCGCATCGCACTTCGGTTTGGGCGCATCGAGCCGGTCGCTCGCCACTTCGATGATCAATCCGTGGCACCCGAATTCCACCGCTGCGCGGCTGGCCGGCTCGACCATGGCGGACACACCCGTGGCATGGCTCGGATCCACGATGACCGGCAGGAATGTGTGCTCCTTCACCGCGGGAATGACGTTCAAGTCAAGGACGTACCGCGAGTATTCGCCCGAGGGATATGCCTTGATTCCCCTCTCACACAGGACAATATTGAAATTTCCTTCCTTGGCGAGGTATTCCGCCGCGCCGAGCCATTCGCAAAGGTTTGCCGCCATTCCGCGTTTCAACAGCACGGGCTTGCCGCTGCGGCCAGCTTCCACCAGCAAGGTGTAGTTCTGCATATTGCGCGAACCGATTTGCAGCATATCGGCGTGTTCGGCGACTTGCTCGATCTGCCGGGCGTCCATCACTTCGGTAACTACCGGCAGCCCCGTCTCCCGGGACACTTCGCGCAGAATCCGCAGTCCCTCGAGGCCAAGTCCCTGAAAATCGTGCGGCGAAGTTCGCGGCTTAAATGCGCCGCCACGGAGCATGTCCGCGCCAGCCGTCTTCACCGCGCGGGCCACTTCGAGTGTCTGCTCGAAGCTCTCGACCGAGCACGGACCCGCAATCACCACCGGCCGCGGGCCGCCGAAACAAACTCGTCCGACCTGCACCGTCCTGGTCTCCGCGTTTTCGCCGGCAAAACTATCGGTCTTGCGGCTGATGAGCGGGCAGATTTTGGAAATATCTTCTAACCGAACAATTCCTGCGATCTTCATCGGAATCTACCTTTCCTCGACTTCTCGTTCTCCCGAAACAGGTGGGCCCTTGAGGATTCGGCTCGCCTGTTCGGCCCGTGGCCCGTGGTTGCCACGGGCAATCCTGAATCCAACGGCCGGTGTTACCGCTTGCTGGCGTCGAAGATGGCCATCGCTTCCATCTCGACGAGCAAATCCGGCCGGCAGAGAATGGCCTGAATGCCTGTGGAAGCCGGCAAGGGATCCAATCCTTGTTCCTTGAAAAACTGCGTGCGGGTTTCGTTAAAGGCGGCGTAGTCGCGCTCGATGTCCCGCAGGTAGCAGGTGGTGCGGACTACGTCCTTCCAGGTTGCGCCCTCGGCAGCCAGCAGGCCGGTAATGTTCTGGTAGGTCCGTATGGTCTGCGCCCGGAAATCGCCTTCATGAACGGTCTTGCCGTTCTCATCAATGCTGGCCGTGCCGGAGATCAGGAGGATGGTGACTCCCTTGATGTCCAGCCGCAGCCCGCGCGAGAACGAAGACGGCTTGGCGTAATCGAAGGCCTCGTTCAACACGGAGTGGTTGGTGATGGCCTTCTTGGTGACAACTTCCGTTTCCTTCTCGATTGGTTCAACGGCTAGCTGTGGTGTGCTCATGGACTTTCCCTTCCTTGTTGGATTCACGAGTGGTTTCCCGGATGCCGTGGCTCAGACCCGTCGCTGTGGCCACCCAGATGTCGTCGCCCTGAAAATCCATATTCAGGATGTAGTTGTGCGCGAGGGAAGTGGACGTTTCCATCGTCGTCACTTTTTTGTCCGGCGCAGTAATGACGATCTCTCCGCGGCCGGTTTTTGCGTTGGGCCGGTAGGTGACCCAGGTGTTGGTCTTGAAGTTCAAATAACTCAGGCCTTTGTCCGTGCAGGCCCAGACTTCATCGCCGCGAGACTTGGGCGCGTTGATGAAGTCGGAGGCCAGACCGCTGTCCATGGACAGGTAGTTGTGCCAATTCCGTCCGTCATATCCGCTGAGTCCAAAGTAAGTGGACGCCCAGAACATCTGGGTGTCTTTGTTCCAGGCAATGTTGCTGACGATGATGTGAATCAAACCCTGGTTCTTAAACAGCACAATCTCCATTTCCCCGTCGGGGTCCGTATACGGTTTCCAATAACCGCCAGCAATGTCGTACTCCAGGATTCCGCCGCCCCAGATGGCCACGTACACTTTTTTCTCGGCGACAGCGATGCCGTAAGACCATGGTTCTTGAATGGGCGCATTTTTCTCGCTGAAGATGGACCATTCCCCCGTCCGGGTGTTGAACCGGTTGGTGCCGGCCGTCGTTGCCACCCATACGTACTCATCCTGAATAGCCACGCCGTAAGTAATGTCGTTTGCCAATCCGCTGGTCAGGTTCGTGTAATTGTGGAAGTGCCCTCCCGAAAGGCGGCTCAGCCCGCCGAACGTCGCGAGCCAGACATCACCCGAGGCCGGGTCGACGGCGATACCCGTTACCACGCGGTTCGCTAGCCCGTCTTCCGGCTTATAGACTTTCTGGATCTTGCCCTTCTCGATCAGGACCAAGCCATTCTCGGTACCCGCCCAAACGCGGTCGCCATCCACTGCAACACTCAGCACTTTTTCGTCGGGCATGCCATTTGCCGTGGTGAAGTTTTCCCAATGGGTATAAAGCGGAGGCTTTTGAGCGCATGCTGGCCCCAACAGCGCCAAGGATCCGACCACTCCAAGAAACCACCGCCACATCTGTTTGCTCTTCATGCTTGACTCCAAAATCACGTGCTTCTCATTTCCGCCAAAATCTGCTCTCTACAGAGACTTCAAGAACTCGATCAGATCGTTCAACTCTTCCTTGGACATGTCCGAAGTCACACCGTGTTTGTCCTCTGGGTTGTAAGTAGTCCAGAGTTCCTCGAGCGACTTCGCCTCTCCGCTGTGCATATAAGGAGGCCGCTGCACGATGCGGTCAAGCTGGGGCACGTCAAATAACCCCGAGGTGTCGTACTGATTGGCTGTGCCCACGTCAAAGCTCGTTCTTGCCGTGTAATGTGTCGCCGGTGTATGGCAGGTGTCGCAATTCTTCCGGAAAAAGATCGCTCGGCCGCGCTCCTGCGCCGGCGTCAACTCGCCATTCGCCGCAAGATGGCGACTGGGTGGCAGCGGGATGGATTTGATGAACGCAACCAGGTCTGCTAATTGCGTGGTGTTGAACCCCTCGGAATGAAACAGGAACTTGGCGATGCGCGGCCCGCACTGCGTTTCCAGGTCGGGATTGTGGCCGTTCCATTTGTAGGGTGCCGTCTCCGCTATTCCTCGCAACGTGCGATTGGCCACGCGGTCGCGCCCCAGTTGCGGTGTTTCCAGATTCCACGCGACTCCATCGATATGGTTGTCGGGGTGGCAGGTGGCGCAGGCAAACTGGCCCTGAAAACAAAAGCGCGCGGCATGAAACATCTGCTCGCCCCGGCGCAATTGGGTCAACTGCTTCGGGCCACCGAGATCAATTGTTCCGCGCACCTGCAAGCGCGGAATGTCCACCACCGTCAAGCTATCGCTCAAGCGGTTTACGACATACGCAGACCGTCCGTCGGGAGAGATCGCAATCCCCATCGGGTTCGCTCCCGTTTCCAGACGGCGCTCTACAATTTCCCTCGCCGAATCCAGCCGGTTCGCCAACTCCTCGGCGGGCACCTGGTGCAGCCGGCGTTCCAGCTTCGCCGTATCGACCGCCGAAACAGTGTCGGCTTCGGATGAGGTCACCAGGGCGTGCCGCCCATCCGGCGTGAACGCCACACCGTTCGTTCCCGCATAGTAGGAATCCACATCGTCCAGCAAAATTTGGGTCACGCTGGATTTCGTTTGCGTGGCGCCGTTCGTTCCAGCGACCCGCACAACCGCCATCCCATGGGTTAATATCCAGCCTTGCGCCACCTGAATCAGCGGGTTCAAATTCTTCGGCCGTATGAACGGCACCAGGAGATACCCACCCTTGGGTCCCGGCGCCTCGGCGATGTGCCGCAACTCCAGCACTCCCGGAATCTCTATGCGCTCAGCGACCCGCTGCTTTGCGGTGTCAATCACCACCAGTTCAGAAACCGGCGGCTCATTCGGCGAGCCCAGGTGCCCCAGCAGGTTCGCAACGTACACGCGGCGCCCGTCCAGAGACAACGACAAATGATGCGGCGAACGCCACGACGCCAGCCGCTTGATTTCCGCGCCGATGGTCAGATCCAGCAGCGACACGTCGTTCCCCATGCTGTTGGCGACGTACAGCACCTTCCCGGAGCGATCGGTCGTCACGCCCACCGGACCCCAACCTGTCGCAAACGTTCGCCGCTGCGTAAAGCTCGCGGCATCGATTTCGCTCACGGTGTCGTCCCACTCGTTGGAAACGTAGAGCGTGCGGCCGTCCGGCGAAACGGCAACGTCTTTCGGCTTGTGGCCCACCTTCACCTTCGCGACCACGCGCCGCGTGCGCACGTCCACGGCCAGCAACGAATCGTCGTCTTCACAAACAACGTAGAGCTTCGTGCCGTCATGGGAGAATTTCAGTTCCACCGGGGTGAGGTAATTCTCTTGTGAAGCACTTGCTGCCGACGGTGTCCCCGCCTGTGCGGCATACAGCCGTGAAATTCCGAATGTCGCCACAATGGCGCTGGCGAGAACCAGGGAGCCCGCCAGAGCGCCAAGCCTCCGCAATCGAGTTGTGAGTTTCGCGCTCACCGGCTGGAACCTCCAGGAGTCGCCGCTAGACGTTCACCCGGCTCGGTAATGGGCAGAATCTGGTCTGCTTTGACGTTTTCCAGTGTTTGCACGGTTCCACTCGGCCAATGGATTGTCAGTCGATCCACTTGCGTATGCGAACCCAAACCAAAATGGGGCCGCGGATCGTTTTGCGAGAGGTATCCCGATTGCGGCACATTCTCCACCATTTGCCGGAGATCGCCCGCCACCGCTTCGATGCGCGCTCCAAAACCATCGCGATTGCTCTTCGTTCCTGTCAGCTTCAATGTCAGCCAGTGGTTCCGCGCGCTGCCCGCCGGAGGTTTCGCGTGCAGCAAAATACCTTTGCCGCCCAAAACGACGATGAACGCATCAACGTAGCCGTCGTTGTCATAGTCCGCGAAGCATGCGCCCCGTCCGACTTTCTTGGTCCTGAAGTAGCTCCCGGATTCATCGGAAATATCCGTAAACGTCCCATTGCCGTTATTGTGAAGCAGAGAATCTTCCATCGGGATGAGCCAGTGCAGTCCGCCATTGACGATGAACAGGTCTTTCCAGCCGTCATTGTCGAAATCCAGGAACCCGTCGCCCCAGCCCACATATTGGCCGGCAACCCGCGCGATGCCTGCATCCGCCGTTGTGTCGATGAAGAATCCTTCCTTGGGGGAATTCCGGAACAGGCGGTGATAGCGCATGTCGGAGACGAAGAGGTCCAGCGCGCCGTGGTTGTCATAGTCCGCGAAGATGGGTCCCATGGCCGAAGGCGTATCGCCATTGGTGCCATACGCCACGTTTTGCTCGAGCGCTACGTTCGTGAAAGTGCCGTCATGATTGTTGTGGTAGAGGTAGCTTTCCATCTGGTCGTTAGCCACATAGATGTCCGGCCAGCCGTCACCATCAAAATCGCCCACGGTCACGCCCATCGCTCTCCCGGGAGGATTCGCGATTCCCGCGCGTTCGGACACGTCGGTAAACGTGCCATCGCCATTGTTGTGGAATAGTCGGTTCGAGTCCCCTTCGTAATCCAGCGGGCCGGCAAACGCTTCGGCCGAATAAAAGACCTTTTTGACTTTCGGATCGAATTTCAGGTAATTGCCGACGAACAGGTCCAACTTGCCGTCACGGTCGTAGTCCACAAACGCCGCGCCGATTCCCCAATGGTTGTTTTGCACGCCGGCTTTTTCGGTTACATCGGTAAACGTGCCGTCGCCGTTGTTGTGGTAGAGAATCGAGGAGTTCCAATTGGTGACATAGATGTCTTCGTAGCCGTCGTTGTCGTAATCCCCGACGGTCACGCCCATGGCAAAACCCTTGCCGGCCACGCCCGCTTCTTGCGTGACATCGGTAAAAGTGCCGTCGCCATTGTTGCGGTAGAGGTGGTTCGTCGCGTCCTTGCCATCCGGCTTGGAATGATCCGTAACGCCTTCGAGGTAGCGGCCGCTGAGAACGTAGAGGTCCAGGAGGCCATCATTGTTGTAGTCAAACCAGGCGCAACCTTGTCCCGCGGATTCCAGAACCGAACTCAGTTTCTGCTCGCCAAACGAATTCACAAAGTTCAAGTGCGCTTTATCGGTCACATCCTCGTAAGTGGGATACTTTGAAACAGCGCTGGCAGGCACGCTTGGCGGTGCAGTGACCTTTTGCGCCAGCGCGAGCGATGCGAATGCCAGCCCTGCCATCGCCGTCAAGCCAAACAAACAAAGGCGGCGCGAAAACTTAGTGCGCGTGTGCTGCTTCTGCCGCATCATTCTTCTCCAAAAGCGCAGTTGGTGTATCAAAACGCTTCAATGTGAGTGGCCAGCGGTTTTCTGGCGCCAGCGCCTTGTCGCCGTGGCATCCGGGGCACCCGTGCTGTTCCCCGGGGCGCGTCCAGATCCAACTACGTTCCGCCACAATCGTTTGCCCGTTGGCATCCAGGAGCTCGAAACGCACCGGTTGGTTCGCCGGCACTTCCACGTAGAAAGACCCGTCCTTCTCAACTGGTGCTTCGCCCAGGCTGCGCTCCCGGGCGCCCGTGCTTTGCAACGAAATCACGCGCACGCGCGCAATCGCTGCCGCCAGCCGCCCCTTTATGCCTTCCGAAGAAACGTAGCTGTTCAACGAAATGAAGTAGCCGGACTTGGACTCCATATTCAGCATGCTCCAGAATCGCTTAGGCACCGGATTGGCGACGAGCGGCACGGCCTGGATGCTCGATAGCTTTGCGTCGCTGTAGATCAGATCCCCATCCATTTGCTTTTTCAGATCGAAGGTGTACAAGTCGAATTTCGCTTGCGCTGCCCCTTGCGATGCGCTATTTCGGGAGACAATCAGGCTGCCGGCGGACAAGGGCCGCGGCGATCGATATTTCGCCGCGTGGCTGCCCACAGCAGACTCGCCGGGATCACCCTTGCGCACCTCGGCTAAGGCGCCGCCCGAGGTCTGGCCGGCGTTGCTTCTCCTCACAAAGATGACGGAACCGTCTTCGAGTTCCGCAGCGTCGTCTCTTGTGACTGAAGATTGGTGTTCGCAGCGAAGGGTTTCCAGCGCGGCGCCGTCTGGCAGCAAGGTATAGAGCAAGCGCGTCTTCCCCGCTGCCTCGCTCTCCTGCAAGGGAGAGGAAGCGGAAGCGAGCACGCGCCCATCGCGCAGAACGGTTTCCAGCCAGAAATTGCCGGGGCCGAAAGTGATGCGATGCATCTGCGATCCATCCGTTTTGGAAACCGCCAGATAAGACTCGGGCCGCCCGCTCTTCAGGCTCTCCACAGTGAAGACGATTTCCCCGTCCGGGAGATACGCAGCGCGCAGGCAATCCTCAGTGCAATTCGTGATTTGGCGTTTCTCCGAACCGTCCGCGTTCATCTCCCAGATCTGCCATTTCGCGCCGGCATTTTTCTGGGCCGAAAAAAGTATCTTCGCGCCGCTGAAATCGATTTGCGGGTCCGCCGCCGCAAAGAACTCAGGTGTCAGTTCGAGGGGCCGTTTGGATTCAGAGGGCAGGCGCGCGATTCGGCTTCCGCGCGGGAAACGCTGCGGTGCATTCCCGTCAAGAATTGTCTCCGCTTGGACAAAGAGAAGGTCGGGTCTCGGTGACAGCCTGGCGGTCCTCTGTGGCTGTGCTGCTTCACCTGTGGACCCGAAGAGCAAGCTCGCGGGGAACAGGCAAAGTGCGACTGCGATCGTTTTAGGAAGGCAGGCGAAGAACTTCCCTTGGCGCACCCCACGAACCACCGAAACACCCCGAGTCTGGATTCTTCCTGACCGCTTTCAAAAGTGATGCCACGAAAAAGCGGATGCGCCGGTTGCCACTTTCCTACCCAAACCAAGTGCGGCGCGACGTTCGATAGCATCCACTTAACGACAGGGGTGGAACGGGAACAATAATGCAAAAGCATTAGAATCAAGGATTTGTGACGATAGTCATAGCGCGCAGTGACCCCCGTCACAATGTCGCCCTCACTGCTGGCCGCCGTCTCACTCTTTTGCACTTCTTTTCGAGAATCCGTCTGCCCTTCCACACTAGTTGAGCACCACGACAGAATTCTCATGCGAGACGGTGACGCGTGCCGTTGCAATGAAAAGCGGGAAGGAGTATACGAACTGCAGGTGATATTGGTGTGAATTTGCACGAGCGCCGGGCAGCGCTCCAGCCCGGAGCAGTAGGGAGCGAGAATGACTCCCAAGGCTCCTAGATTTAACAACTGCGCTGTACTGAGCCCGCAGCAATTGGACCAATTGCTTCAGGTTCTGATCAAACGGGATTACGAAGTCCTGGGTCCCACCATCCGCGAAGGCGCCGTGGTGTACGACCATGTGGGCTCGACGAAGGACCTCCCTGCTGGTTGGACCGACGAACAGGCTGGCGGAAAATACCGGCTGAAGCGCCGCGAGGACGACGCGCTATTTGGATTCGTCGGCGGAGCACATTCCTGGAAGAAATTTGTTTTCCCGCCGGCCATGCGCTTGTGGCAGGCCCACCGCTCTAACGGGCTTTTCCAAATCGTGCCGGAGACGCGCAAGGCCACCAAGTTCGCCTTCATCGGCGTGCGCGCGTGTGAACTGCACGCCCTGAGCATCCAGGACAAAGTATTTCTGAAGGGTCCCTACGTCGATACTGTCTATAAATTGCATCGCGAAAATATATTCATCGTCGCGGTGGATTGTGTCCAGGCGGGTGGCACGTGCTTCTGCGCGTCCATGAACACAGGCCCCAAAGCCGGTGCGGGTTTCGACCTGGCGCTCACCGAAGTTCTCCACGAGGGGCGTCACCATTTCATCGTGCGCATCGGCACAAAGGCAGGGGCCGATCTGCTCTCGCAGGTTGCGCACGAGGAAGCGACGGCGGCCGACGTGGAGTTTGCCGAAAACCTTGTTGCCGAAGCCGCCAAACATATGGGCCGCAGCCTCGACGTCAACGGCATCAAGGAAATGCTCTACCGCAATATCGAGCATGTGCGCTGGGATCAAGTGGCGGACCGGTGCTTGAGTTGCTCCAACTGCACGATGGTGTGCCCGACGTGTTTCTGTTCCACGGTCGAAGATCTCACCGATTTGTCCGGGCAGCAGGCGGAGCGCTGGCGCAAATGGGATTCCTGCTTTACGACCGATTTCTCCTATATCCACGGCAGCAGCGTGCGCTCGACGCCGCGATCCAAATATCGCCAGTGGATGATGCATAAGCTGGCTTATTGGATCGACCAGTTTGGCATTTCGGGGTGCGTGGGATGCGGACGTTGCATCACCTGGTGCCCTGTGGGGATTGATATCACCGAAGAGGCGCGCGTGATTCGCGAAGGCGAGACGCCCGCCAGCGCCGCCGGGTGAGGAGGAGTGCTAATGATTCACACGCTGGAGACCGTCATCAGGGAACATCCATTCTTCCATGACTTCCCTGAAGAACATTTGTCGTTCATCACCGGCTGCGCGAAAAATGTCCAGTTCCCGGAAAAGCATTTTATTTTTCTGGAAGGGGATCCCGCCGACGAGTTCTATTTCATCCGCGAAGGCATGGTTTCGGTCGAGATGGTGATTCCCCACCTTGGCGCAACCACGGTGCAGACCCTCGGCGAAGGCGAGATTCTCGGCTGGTCGTGGGTTTCGCCGCCATACCGCTGGCATTTTAATGCCAAGACACTGAAGCGCACGCGCGCGCTGGTCTTCGACGCAAAGTGCCTCCGCGCCAAGTGCGAGGAAGACCATAACCTGGGCTACGAAATGTTGAAGCGTTTTGCCAGCATCATCACGTCGCGGCTCGATGCGACACGCCTGCAGCTATTGGATATTTATGGCCACAATGATTGAAAATGAAGTCCCCCAGGGACTCAACGCGGACCCCATGATTCCGCAGCTCTACCGCGTTGACCGGGTGCGGGATGAAACGGACGACACTTTCACGTTTAGCCTGGTTCCCGAAAACGGTGAGGCTAAGATCTCCTTCCTCCCCGGCCAGTTCAACATGCTTTATGTTTTTGGAACCGGCGAGGTGCCCATTTCCATCAGCGGCAATCCCGCGCTGACCTCCGTGCTGGAACACACCACGCGCAGCGTGGGCATCGTCACCAAGGCCATGTGCCTGCTGAAACCCGGGGACCAAATCGGCGTTCGCGGGCCGTTCGGCAGCCACTGGCCCCTGAACGAAGAAAATGGCCGCGACTTGGTGATCATATCCGGCGGCATCGGGCTGGCGCCGTTGCGTCCTGTGCTGTATTTCCTGATGGCGCAGCGCGAAAAATATCGCAAGATCGTTTTGCTGTACGGCGCGCGCGCGCCCGAAGATATTCTCTTCAAGAAAGAGCTGGAGCGCTGGCGCGGCAAGTTCGACCTGGAGGTACAAGTCACCGTGGATCGCGCCGCCAGCGGCTGGCGCGGAAACGTGGGTGTCGTGACGCCGCTAGTTGCCCGTGCCCCCTTCGATCCATCCAACACCGTTGCACTCCTCTGCGGCCCCGAGGTGATGATGCGCTTTGCCGTCATGGAGCTGCAGAAGCGCGGCGTCCCCCACGACCGGATATACCTTTCGATGGAGCGCAATATGAAGTGCGCGCTGGGCTATTGCGGGCACTGCCAGTACGGCCCCGGCTTTGTCTGCAAGGATGGACCCGTTTACCGCTTTGACCAGATTGTCTCAGTTTTTGGCAAGTCGGAGGTCTGAAATGGCTGCCGTGCGCAAACCCAAGATTGCCGTTTGGAAGTTCGCCTCCTGCGACGGATGCCAGTTGAGCCTGCTGGACTGCGAGGACGAACTTCTTTCCGTCGTCGGCGCCGTCGAAATCGCCAATTTCCCCGAAGCTACCCGCGCCGTCGTCAAAGGCCCTTACGATATTTCTCTCGTCGAAGGCTCCATCACTACCCCGCACGACGAAGAACGCATTCACACGATTCGCCGCTCTTCCAAGCTGCTGATCACCATCGGCGCGTGCGCCACTTCCGGCGGCATCCAGGCCTTGCGTAATTTCAAGAACGTCGCCGATTTCATCCCGATGGTGTACGCCAAGCCGGAATACATTAAAACGCTCAGCAAATCCACCCCGATCAACGACCACGTCTTCGTCGATTTTCAATTGCGCGGCTGCCCCATCAACAAACTGCAGCTCGTCGAAGTTCTAAACGCCTTCCTGAACCGCAGGAAACCGGTGACCCCGGCGCATGGCGTGTGCATGGAGTGCAAGCGGCGCGGGACCGTTTGCGTCATGGTCGCGAACGGCACGCCGTGTCTGGGTCCCGTTACCTTGGCCGGGTGCGGCGCCCTTTGCCCCGCCTACGATCGCGGCTGCTACGGGTGCTTTGGACCAAAGGAAACACCCAATACCACTTCGATGAGCGCGGGCTGGACCGCCCTGGGCGTCACCGAGCCGGAACTTATGCGCGCCTTCCGTTCCTTCAATGCTTACGCCGAAGCGTTCCGGAAAGAGAGCGAAGCGCATGAACGCTAAGACCATCAAGGTCGATGTCCTTGCACGCGTCGAGGGTGAGGGCGGCTTGTTCGTCCGGGTGCGCGATCAGCGCGTCACGGAAGTGAAGCTCAACATCTTCGAACCGCCGCGCTTCTTTGAAGCTTTCCTCCGGGGCCGCAAATTCAGCGAAGCTCCCGATATCACCGCGCGCATCTGCGGCATCTGCCCGGTCGCCTATCAAATGAGTTCCTGCCACGCTGCCGAAGACGCTTTCGGGGTCCACATCGACGGCCCCATTCGCGAACTGCGCCGCCTGCTTTACTGCGGCGAGTGGATTGAAAGCCACGCGCTGCACATCTATCTGCTCCATGCCCCGGATTTTCTCGGCTACGAGGATGTCATCCAAATGGCCAAGGATCATCCGGACGCCGTGCAGCGTGGGTTGCGCCTGAAGAAAATCGGCAACCAAATCATGACTGTGGTAGGCGGCCGCGAAATCCATCCCATCAACGTGCGCGTCGGTGGATTCTATAAAGCGCCGTCCAAGCAGCAGCTCAAAGGTCTGACCGAGGATCTGAAGTGGGCGCGTGACGCCGCCGTGGAAACTTGCCGCTGGGTTTCCACGTTCACGTTTCCCGATTTTCAGCGTGATTACGAATTTGTCGCCTTGCGTCACCCGGATGAGTATCCTTTGAACGAAGGGCGCCTCGTTTCCAGCAAGGGGCTCGATATTCCCATCCAGGAATACGAGCAGCACTTCGCCGAAGAGCACCGCAAGCATTCCAACGCCTTGCATTCCGTTCTACTCGAGCGCGGCTCCTACTTTGTTGGCCCGCTGGCCCGTTACAATTTGAATTTCGATAAACTCACGCCCCTGGCGCAGAAAGCGGCGCGTACCGCAGGTCTGACCGCTACATGCCGCAATCCCTTCCAGGGAATTCTTGTGCGCGCGGTGGAAACCGTGTATGCCTGCGAAGAGGCCTTGCGCATCATCGCCCATTACGAAGTGCCCGATAAGCCTTACGTGGATGTCACGCCCCGTGTCTCCATTGGACATGGCTGCACCGAAGCGCCTCGCGGGATCCTCTATCACCGCTATCGTTACGACGATCGCGGCCTCATCTCGAACGCCAAGATCGTTCCTCCGACCTCCCAGAACCTGAAAACCATCGAGGAAGATCTCTCCGAGTTTGTCAGCGCGCGTCTGCATCTCCCCAACGATCGCCTGCAATGGCAATGCGAACAAGCCATCCGCAACTACGATCCCTGCATCTCCTGCGCTACGCACTTCCTGAAACTCCGGGTAGAGCGCGAATGACCGCGCCCCTCAGCAGCGCGCTGCTGATCGGGGTGGGCAACCCCTTCCGCGGCGACGACGGTGTGGGTGGTGTCGTCATTCGCCGCCTGCGCGGCCAGAATCTCCCGGGCTTCACGATCGTGGAGGAAACTGGCGACGGCGCCGAATTGCTGGAAGCCTGGAAGGGTGCTTCCGCGGTCATCCTGGTGGATGCGGTGCAATCCGGTGTCGCTCCCGGCACCATTCACCGGCTCGACGCCGCCACCGAAAAGCTTCCCAAGTGGTTTTCCCATTGTTCCACGCACGCCTTCGGAGTGGCCGAAGCCATCGAACTTGCGCGCACCATCGGCGAATTGCCTCCTTCTCTCATTGTTTACGGCATCGAAGGCCTCGATTTTTCCGCTGGGACCTCGTTGTCTCCGGAAGTCGCCGCAAGCGTTCCGGGGGTCGTCTCCAGCATCCTCGCCGAAATCCGCGGGCTTGCCGGCCTCAAGTCCGCGCGCATCGCCTGAGCCGGCGATTCCTCCGCACGGAACCTGCTGCGGACCCTAGGGCAATCTGTAGAGTGAGGCGTGCTAGAGTCTCTCTGGTATCGCCTATGCCAAAAGTCGCCATCTCTACCGCAGACCGCGTTTTTGTTCTTACCGGTGCCGGCATCAGCGCCGAAAGCGGTATTCCCACTTTTCGCGATGCCGGCGGACTCTGGCGTAATTATCGAATCGAAGAAGTTGCTTCCCCTCAAGCCTGGCGGCGTGATCCACGCCTCGTCTGGGATTTCTACTCCATGCGCCGCAAAGTCGCATCCGCCGCCAAGCCAAATCTCGGCCATATTGCCCTCGCATCTCTCGAACAGGCTCTCCACGACCGCCTTTTTGTCTGCACGCAAAACGTCGACAATCTTCACGAGCAGGCGGGCGCGCGGCGCGTTCTCCACATGCACGGCGAACTCTTCAAGAGCCGTTGCGACTCCTGTTCCCTCCCGCCCTTCGCAGACACCTCACTCCACGAATCACCCGGCGAGCTCCCACGCTGCTCCTGCGGGGGCAAAATCCGCCCGCACATTTGCTGGTTCGGCGAGACTCCTTTTGAGCTCGAGCAGATCCTTCAAGCACTCGATGATTGTTCCATCTTCATCGCTATTGGTACCTCCGGCAGCGTTGAGCCTGCCGCCAGTTTTGCCGGCCACGTGGCTGGGCGCGCCAGAACTTTCTATGTAGGTCCCGAAGCGCCCGCCAACCGCTCCTTGTTTGACGAGTGCTTTCTTGGCAAAGCGGGTGAGCTTTTGCCCGGCCTCTTTTCCTTCTGAGGTCGCGCCTTAGTTTCGCTCACGCTCGCGGTCTTCGCGTTCCTTCTCTTCCCTGAATCGAGTACAATAATGTTTACAGTTGCCCGAATCCTTTCGGAGCAATCATTCCTCCGTCAGGTAGAGATGCACCGGAGGTGTCGAATGGACTCCGATCCACAGATGGAGCGCAAGGCTCATCTAAACAAGCTGCTGGTTTATGCGGTGATTGGGGTTGTCGTCGTTGTTGTCTATTTCGTTTTCCTTCTGATCTCCCGTCATCAAGCGGCCCGCGAATTCGAGCAGCGCAACACCGAGATGTTAAACCAGCAGCATCGCGCAGAGGATCAGCTCACCATTCAACAGCTCGGTGGCCCAGGGTTCGGCATCCGCGCTCTTTACGCTAATCCCCCGGTTATCCGGCGCGGGCAATCCGCACAGGTCTGCTATGACGTCGTCAACGCGAAGACCGTCAGCCTCGATCCGCCTGTGGCGGAAGTTTGGCCATCGCACACGCGGTGTTTCGGGGTCTCGCCCAAACGGACCACCACCTACACCCTTACCGTCACTGACGCCAATGGGAAGACTGCCACGAACAACGTGGAAGTGAAAGTTCGTTGACGGCTTGTCTGTTAGATAAACCTTTTATTTACAACACAATACGGGGTCATTCTGACAGGCAGAGCACGCCTCCGGCCCCCTTCCCACCCTACCCCCTTGTTCTCTCATTTCTCTCCCATCTATAATGTGAGGAGCGGAGTTCGGCCCGGCCGAGCTCCGCATCGTTTTTCTTTAACCCGGAAAGTTATGTCCGATCCGCTTGCAAAAATTAAGAGGAAGCTCCAAACGGAGATTGACACGCTCGAGCGCGAGCTCAACGTCGAACTCCCCAAGGAGATCGCTGTTGCCCGTGCGCACGGCGACCTCTCCGAAAACGCGGAATACAAATTCGCCAAGGAGCGCCAGGGGTACGTTAACGCCAAGATTCACCATCTCAAGAAGCGCATGGGCGATCTTGGCATGCTCAACCTCACGAACATTCCCAGGGACCGTACCGGCTACGGCTCGCGCGTCGTGGTTGTGGATGTGCAGCGCAGCGTCGAGGTCGAGTACAAGCTGGTTAGCAGCGAGGAAGCCGATGTCGAAAAGGGGCTCATCTCGACCACCTCCCCGATCGGCCGCGCTCTGCTCAATCGCAAGGTGGGGGACGAAGTCCACGTCGCCACGCCGGCCGGCGAGAAAGAATTTGAGGTTGTGCGGCTCGTGACCATTCACGAAGAGGATTGATTCCTTCCGCTTAGGCTGCAGCCAGGGTTCATATATGATTGGGGTCCAGGTCCCGCTCGCGATTTTCTGAAACTCCGGCTATCGGGTGTCCCGAGTTGGCGCTTTCTGTCTCTGGCGTCATCGCGCAGAGCTTTTATGCGCGCGCTATCCGTCGCCCGAAAACGGAAGAAAAGGTCACTTTGGAAACCGTCGCATGCAATCTGTGCGGATCACGCCGCTACACAACGGTATACGAAATGCCGGACGTGCGCCTGTTTCCAGACGAATACTTCACCGTGGTGGAATGTAACGAGTGCGGCCTCGGCTTCGTCAATCCACGGCCGGATCGCCAGGAAATTCAGAAGTATTATCCGCGGGACTACTACCAAAACGAGGAGTCCGCTAGTTTTGCGCGCTATCTTCGGAAGCGTTTCACGCAACAAGCGCGCTATCTGAAAGAGGTGGAAGAGCGGCCCGGCCCCAGGAAGCTGCTGGATGTGGGCTGTTTTAACGGAGAATTTCCACGCTTTATGGCTGCGCGCGGATGGGATGTCTCCGGTGTGGAGATTTCCGAGGCCTCGCTACGGATCACCGAATTTCCTGTCTTCACAGAGGAATTCAACGAGATTCCTGTCCATGCGCCTGCCTATGACGCGATCACTGCCTGGGCCGTGCTTGAACATGTTCACGATCCCATGGCGTACTTCCAAAAGGCGTCGCAAGTGTTGAAGAAGGGCGGCCTCTTTGTTTTTCAAATGCCGAATTTTGTAAGCACCGCTTCCCGCTGCCTTTTCTGGGAAGACGTTCCCCGGCACTTGTACTTCTACACGAGAGAAACCGTTGCACAATACCTGGAGAAAACGGGGCTCGTTTTGGAGCAAGAAGACAATCGCGGGAATGTTTACCGGTCGTCGCCGGCAAGCTGGTTGCCTTACATGGTCAGGACGCGGCTGCAGCGAAAGTCGTTTACCTACAAGGATAAACCTCTCAGCAGCAAGGAATTTCGCAAGGTGCATCACTTGCAGCGCGGAATCACGGCTGGCTTGAAATACTTGGCTTATTCTCCGGCGTCGGTGGTGGACCGTATGCTCTGGCCTGCCCTCGAAGCCGTCCAAATTCTTCGCAAAACCTATGGAAGCAGCACCTATGTGGCCCGCAAGCCGTAACGACTGGCGGTGCCTGCAAACCGGCCTTGTGATGCCAAATCCGCTCGGCTAGGATGTCAACTATGGTTACCCACGACTTCAATGTCTTTCTCGAACCGGACGCGGAGTATGGCGGCTACGTTGTTGTGTGTCCTCCTCTCCCGGGATGCTACTCCCAGGGAAAGACCGTTTCCGAAGCGCTCGCCAACATCCGCGAAGCAATCGAACTGGTCCTCGAGGACATGGGAAGCCGCGGCGAGGAAATTCCCGATCCCAGCGAAGTTCTGGTTGGCAGTGTTGTCGTAACTCGATGAACCGCCGGCTTCCCGTCATTTCTGGGAACGAGTTGGTCCGCGCTTTGGCCAAGTTCTGATACGAAGCAGTACGGCAGAAGGGCAGTCACGTTCGCATGCGTCATCCAACGGATACCAAAAAGCTTCCCGTTACAATTCCATTGCACAATGAAATCGCCTTCGGCACCCTCCGGAGGATTTTGCGCGATGCCGGCATAACCGCCGAGCAATTGATTGCCAGCCTCTGATATCACCGCAAGAAGCAGGGCGGAGAATTTGTTGCTGGAGAGGCTCCGGTCTATGCCAAATGCTGGCATCCTGCGGCCGAGGTGCGTACAATGAGCCCTTCCCAAGGAAGCATATGAGCGACACCCCACAAACGGTTTTGATTACGGGCGGCACCGACGGACTTGGCCGGGCCGCCGCCATTTTGCTAGCGGAGCGCGGCTATCGCGTTTTCGCTGCCGGGCGGTCTGCGGAGAAACGCGCTGACGTCGACCGCCTGGCAGCGGAGAAGAAACTCCCCATTGAAACACTGGAATTGGATGTCTGCGACGACGCTTCCGTCCAGCGCGCCGTGCAAAGCGTTTTGCAGAAGGCCGGCGCCATCGACGTGCTCATCAACAACGCCGGTGTCGGCTACATGGCGGTGATTGAAGACTTGCGACTCGATGACCTGCGCCGCCAATTTGAAACCAACGTTTTCGGCGTTCTGCGCGTTACCCAAGCCGTCCTTCCGCACATGCGCGAGCGCCGCCGCGGCCGCATCCTGATGACGAGCAGCGTCGCCGGCCTCCTTACGCCGCCGACCTATGGCGCCTACAGCAGCAGCAAGCACGCCCTCGAAGCGCTCTCCAACGCCCTGCGCCTGGAGATGTTCCCGTTTAACGTCGAAGTTATCCTGATCGAGCCGGGCTACATCGTTACGAATTTTCAGCAGACGACCAAGGCGCTGGCCGAACCTTACATCGAAGCGGCAAAAGCGGGGCCGTACGCGAAAGTCTATGCGGGAGCGTGGAACGGGGCGAACAGGGGCCGCGGTGATTCCAAGACCACGCCGGAAGATTGCGCGCGCGTCATCCAGGAAGCCATCGAATCGCCCCATCCCAAGGCGCGCTATCCGGTCACTCCCTTGGCGAAATGGGCATCCTTCGGCCGGCGCATTCTACCGGATACCCTGCTGGATTCGTTCCTGCGCCGCAAGTACGGCATTCTTCGCGATGAGTAGCGCGGGCTAATTGGAAACCTGAAACGACAGGCTGTTTTCGCGCAACTGTTCCCACTTCTTTCGCCACGCATCGTGAATGAGACTTTCCGCGTAATCGGCAGCGGCTTCGGGGCTGATGAACTCAAGCACGTAGACGCCGCTGAAATCGCGGAGCTGGTTGCGCTCCGTCTTCAGCCAGATATTCTTGATGCCCGGAATTTTCGCGGCCATGTCCTTGATTCCGGCAATGGCCTGTTCCTGGTCATTTAAGGAAGTGGCGTCGCGGAATTTGTAAGCCACAACGTGCACCACCGTTCTGGGCTGGCCAAATTTGTTGATGGCGGAAACGTGGCGCGTCAGCACGCTCCCCACGGCAATTCCCGCAAGAAACAGCAATGCGGCGCAGAGCATCGGCACGATGCGGCGATTCGCAAAAGGCATGACGTTCCTCCCTGAGAGAAAACCCGTTCAGTCTAAGCGACTCCGCGAGAGGCGGCAACTACGTGGAATTTGACGCCGCACGCCGGTGCGTTTACTCTCGGAACCATAGAGGAGATACCAATGCATCGAATGCTCGGGTGCGCCATTGCTCTGTGTACCAGCTTGTTCCTGGGAGATTCTGCCAGCGCCCAGAATCGCGAGGCCGCGAACCAGGAAGCCCGCGCCATCCTCAAAGAGCTCATCGAGATCAACACCACCGATTCCGTCGGCAACGTCACAACCGCCGCCGAAGCCATGGCTCATCGCCTGCTGGCCGCCGGCTTTCCCCCGCAGGACATCCGCGTTGCTGGCCCAACCGATCGCAAGAAGAACCTCGTCGCGCGCTACCGCGGAACGGGGCAGAAGAAACCCATCTTATTCATCGGCCACCTGGACGTCGTGGAGGCGCGCCGCGAAGACTGGACCATGGATCCATTTCAATTCATCGAGCAGGACGGCTACTTCTACGGCCGTGGCACGCAAGACATGAAGGAAGGCGACGCGCTCCTGGTGACAACCTTTATCCGCCTGAAGCGCGAAGGATTTGTGCCCGACCGCGACCTGATCCTTGCCCTTACCGCTGACGAAGAGGGCGGCGACTACAACGGCGTGGATTGGCTGCTCAAAGAGCACAGGGACTGGATCGATGCCGAGTATTGCATCAATCTCGATGGTGGCGAATTTGAAAAGGTGAAAGGGAAGCGGCTGCTTGCCGGCCTGCAGGCCAGCGAAAAGGTCTACGTTGATTTTCAATTTGAAGCGAACAATCCCGGCGGCCACAGCTCGGTTCCCGGGCCGGAAAACGCCATCTATGAACTAGGCGCTGCCCTGACGAAGCTCCAGGGCTTTTCGTTCCCCGTCAAACTCAGCGAAATTACACGGAATTATTTCGCGCACACCGCGACGCTCAGCGCAGGCTCGATGGCCGCCGATCTAAGTGGCGTCTCCAAAGACCCGCCAGACCCGGACACGGTCAAGCGCCTCTCCACGAACCCCTATTACAATTCGCTTCTGCGCACCACCTGTGTCGCCACCATGCTATCCGGCGGCCATGCCCCCAACGCACTGCCGCAAACGGCCCGCGCCAACGTCAATTGCCGCGTGTTCCCCGGCGAAGATCCCGAGGAAGTACGAAGGACGTTGGAGCGAGTCGTGGCGGATCCCAAACTCAAAATCACCTTCGTGCCGGAGAAGACCTCCGACGGGAAACTCATCCCCATCGTGGCCGTGCCCCCTTCCCCTCTTCTGCCGGAATTGCATGCCACGTTGGAGCGCACGCTGGCCACGATGTGGCCGGGGCTGCCGGTGGTGCCCTCGATGTCCACGGGAGCCACGGACGGCAAATATCTGCGCATTGCCGGCATACCCACGTATGGCATCGCCTGCATGTTCTTCGATTCAGAGGATGACCGCTCCCACGGCAAAGACGAACGCGTGGTCGTGGAGGATTTCTACGATGGCGTCGAGTTCACGCACCGCTTCCTGAAGGAACTCGCGACTTCCAAGTAATCGAGTCCGCCGGGCTTTCTCACGTGCCAGATCTGATCCCCTGTTCGAGTTGAGCAATGCACTTTCATCCTGAGACGATCCGATGAGGATCGTCGAAGGACCTCAACTTTGGAATCATGCGGGGAGTCGTGGTTGAGATCCTTCGGCGCGCAAACGACGCGCCCCTCAGGATGACAGCGTGTTCCTGTGTCTGGGTAACGTGCACAATTGTATCTCATGAGAAATCCGAGTTTGGCAGGACGCGAAAACCAGCGAGCTGAAAAGTAAAAGGCCCCCGACGAGTCCGGGGGCCTTTCTGCCGCTGAAATGGAAAACTGTCAGGGTTTTGCCGGGTCCGGTGCGTCACCGGGTTTTACATCGGAGGGTGCCACAGCGCTCGCGGCGACGGGTTTCACGGTGTCGGAGCCGAACCTGGTCAGGTAGGGCATGAACGGGGTCACTTCAAACGGCATTTTCTCTCGTTCTGCCACCGTTCCCACCGGCTTGCTCTTGATCAAAGAAAGCTGGTCGTTCCACGGATCGATCTTGACGCGCCCGCCGAGCGGCAGGGCCGCGATCTTCTGCGGATTCTGCTTGGGATCAAGGGGCGCCGTGGATTTCAGGTCGCTGATCTGCGGCACGCGATTGCCCAGATGGCCGCTGATCAAATTGGGAATTTCCTTCTGGCGGCTGTCCAACGCTTGCAGAAAGAGTCCGGCATTGCCCAACTGATTCTTGTACGGCGAATTGTTAAGTATCTGAATGGCCTTTTCGTTGGCCTGGTGCTCCTCGTCGTTGGTACGCGCGAAACCAAAGTGGCGGAAGGTGTCCTTGTCTTCCACCATCAACTGGTCGAAGAAGGCATACTGGGAATCCATGCGGTGCCCAAGAACCACGTGGCTCAATTCATGCGCCAGGATGGTCGCGAGGCTGGCTTCATCCGGGAGCACGTCCACCAGACCGCGGCTCAGTATAATGGTGTGTCCCACAGTGAAGGATTCGAGCGTGGAAGTCATCAGGATACGGCAGCGCACTTCGGGCTCGACGTCAATGTTATTGGTCACTTCCAGGTTATTGATGACCGTTTCCAGAACCTTGTCGACTTCACCCTTTGGCGCAATCAGGCCAATGCGCTCCAAACGGTCAATGACGTTGTCTTCCGCCTGGTGATCCCACGACCGCTGCGCCTGAATCGGCGAAAGGTCGTTCGCGGTCTTGGTATCGTCCTGCACCGGCGTTTCCACCAGAATCTTGCTCAACTCCTGTTCCTGGCTGGCGCCGCCCAGGTTGTAGCCCCACAGGCGCGTCTGCGCCTTGAAATCCAGCTTCTTGCTGATGGCATAGTGCAGGTCTTTTTCCTCGCTGTACACGAACGTGGGCAGCCAAAGCCCCGGCTGCACATTGGTCCGCCAACTGTCGAAATGGAAGTACCAACTGGAGTGGCCGTTGCCGTTGTAGGCGCCATTGAAACGCACGATGTGGAAATCCTGGTCTTCCACCCAGATGCGCCCCATGAATCGCCCGCGGTTGTTCTTCCCCGTCGGCGTCACGTCGAACACCAGGCAGCGCACCTCGCCAAGAAATTCGCGGCGCACATAATCAAACTTGTAGTGCTGCCGGTCGAATCCATTGGTATCGATGAAAATCATCTGCAGGAAGCCGTCCGGCAGGAACTGCATCGCGAAGCTGAAGAAGTTTCCGACGGAGCCGAAAACTCTCTTGCCCTTGCTCTGGGTTTCGCTCAGTGGCACCAGGCTGACACCCTTCGCAAAGTTCGCGCGGCCCAGAAAATATTTGTCCCCGGCCGGCACCTGCCCCAGATCCTTGTCGGCCTTGAGATTCTGAATATAAGTCTCCACGAGCGGGGAGTAGTTGCGAATCTGGGAATAGAGCCGCTGCTCGTTGCTGACCACACGGTCAATCACCTGTTCCGGCGTGCGCGGCTGATCGGCCGCTGGAGCCGCCGCGGCGATAGCCGGCACAACTGTGCAAGCGCAAAGCGCCAGCACGAGAATTTGGTTCGACAGCTTTCTCATGATCATCTCTCCCTCAATAGGCCAACCGGAACTCAATGCGAACCCGGGCCGGAAAATCCACCGGCTGGCTCTCGCGCTTCGCCGGCTTGAATTTGATTTGTTGTGCCGCTCGCATCGCCGACTCGTCGAGGCCGTGCCCCAGGCCGCTGACTACACGATTGATTTGAATACTGCCGTTCGCCAGGAATACCAGGTCGATGACGACATCGCCTTCCACTCTCAGACTACGCCCCTCCGCCGTATATTCGGGCCGGGGCTTTTCCAAAATGTCCGGGGTAGTATCCGCCGGACCGCCTGCCGCCACCTTTTTCTTCGGCGCTTCCGCGGTTACCGCAGCGGCATCGCTGAATCCTCCGGAAACTATCGTGCTCTTCTTTGGCGCGGCACTCACTGGTGGAATGGCTATCCCGTTCCCAAATCCTGTGCTCGCCACCGTGCCGCGAATTCCTTCTTTTCCTCCGGTGCCATTCCCGTAGCCTTCGCCATTCGGGAGCGCCGGAGAACCCAGACGGTTCACGTTCGCCCCGTGATTCGGGTCACCCTTTCCGGGTAAGCCGTTGGGATCGCCAAACCCGCCGGTCTGCACTTTGTTGAGAGGCGCAACCACCGTCGCCAGCGCCGCGCTGCCCGAGCCCAGGTTGCCGACCTTTACATCGTCCTTCGGACGCTTCGGGCCGTTTTCCCGGACATCAATCTTGGCGGCCTCAAACGTCGGCTTCACGTCCGGCGCTTTGACGTCGATCTTTTCCACTTTGGGTGCCACCGGCTTGGGCTTCGCCAGGTTCGCGAAGATATGCGGCTGTGCCGGGTTGAGCTTGACCGGCTCCACGGGAGTCGGCTTGAGTTCCGCCTTTGGCACCACGGCTTTTACCTTGGGTGGCGGCGGGGGCTCCGGGGCCACTGGTATTTCGGTTAGGGGTTGAGCAATCTCCACACTGACGAATTTCAGCCCCGTTTTCATCTGTTCCGGATACATCAGGGGCACCAGGAGCAGGAATAGCAGAATGGAAACTTGCGCCACCGCGCTCAGACCAACGCGGTCCCAGCGGGGTTCGGCGTCGGGAAGCAGGGCAAGGCGGGCAGGCACCTGCCTGTTGCCCATGTGCTGCTTCCAGGCTTCCGAGCTCGCAGTACGCCCGCGGTTTGGGTTAAAGCCTACCCCTAACGAGGTTCTCGGTGGTGGATCAGCAATCATCGTAGTCATCCGCTGGCCGCCTCGCGCATATGTTTATCCCGACAGCTCTGTTCCAAAGGAACCGAGTTGTTCGAAATCGGGACGTGTGTTGTACCGGTACGAGAGTACTTTGGCGGCCAGAGTCGTCCGAATAGGACTTTCGTACTATCGTCGCGTATTCGCTAATGCCTTTGCGAGTGCGCTTTCCACACGCCTTCTTTGCCGGGTCAAACCCGCCGAGGCGGAATTCGTTGCGGACGGGGGGCGCAACACCCCATAGGATACCGCATCCAGAGACACAGGCTATCGCTGTTTTCTGCACCGGTTGCTCCCAGGGGGGTAATCCCTTTGATGCACCCAACAGGCTGGCCGTTGGTTGTCACATGGGCATGCTAGGGTATAGAAATAGGGTGGTTAGATGCAATACAGGAGTTCTGTGCCCCATCGTCCCCATGGCCGCCCGGACCCCGAACACCGCGATCCGGCGTACCTCCGCGGGGTTTCCGCAGCGATCCTGGATTCCTTGTACCTCGAATCGAGTGCCGAGCAGTGGGGCCTCACCCTGGCACAATTTGCAGCGGCCCTCGAGCGCAGCCTGCGCAAACGCTTCGCGGATATTTCTCCTGCCAGAGATCACCTGGTCGAGTATCTGCAGACCCTCTACCTTCGGGACTTGGCCCTTGCTGCGGCCTGCCTCGAAGGTTCCGAATCGGCCTGGGAATATTTTGTGCGCGAATATCGTTCGCCCCTGCGGGCGGCCGCTGGTGCCATAACGAAAGGCAGCCGCGCGGGTGCCAATGCTCAGGAACTCGCCGATTCGTTGTTCGCGGAACTCTACGGCCTGGTGGATGGCAAGCGCGGTGAACGTTCGCTCTTCCGCTATTTTCACGGGCGGAGTTCGCTGAAAACATGGCTGCGCGCCGTATTGGCGCAGCGCCACGTTGATCGCCTTCGCGAGAGCCGCCGCTGGGAATCCTTCGATCAGGGCGACGGCGAGGAGCCCAAGCCGCTTCCAGAACGCCATGTAGCCCCTCCTTCTCTAGACCCGCATCGCGAACGCTACCTGCGGCGATTTGTAGCGGCGCTGCAACTCTCCCTGGCCTCGCTCGATCGCAGTGATCGCCAGCGCCTGGAGCTGTACTACGCGCGGCAAAAGACCCTGGCGGAAATCGGACGCCAGATTGGCGAACACGAGTCCAGCGTCTCGCGCAATTTGGAACGCATTCGGCATGAATTGCGCGCGCGCATCGAGGAACATCTGCATAGCGAGCCGGCCCTCAGCGAAGCGGAAATTGCGCTTTGCTTTCAATACGCCGCCGAAGACGCTCCCATTGATTTCCGGAATCTGTTTCCGGAGAAGCAGCCCGGCAAACCCGGTCTTGGCAGAAAGGAATCGTCGTGAGTTCCTGCAAGAAACGGTTCCCGAAACGTTCTCAGAAGGGAGAGCGCCATGCCGTCTGACGATCGCGATCAGCAATTCGACCGCGCCCTCGCGCGCCACCTGCGAAGCGCCTCTCCGGATGCGGCATGCCCGGACGCGGAAATTCTCGCCGCCTATCACGAGCGCTCCCTCTCGCTGGAAGAGATGGCGCACTGGAAAGCGCACATTGCCTCCTGCTCGCGTTGCCAGGAGACGCTGGCGCTGCTGGGACAAACCGATTCCGTTGCCGCGAATGACTGGGAAAAAGGGGAAGTGCCGGCGGCGCTGCAGGCCAGCAGATCCTTGTCAGCGGGGAAAGACATCGCGGAAGAAAAGTCCGGCACGGATATGCTTGCGGCCGGCGCTGCGACTGCTCCTGTCGAAATTCTCGGCGCACCCAGCGGTGCCGCGCGAACGCGCCGCCGCGTGCCTTGGAGCATTGTTGTCCCCACGGGCGCGTTGGCTGCGGGTCTGCTGGTCTGGGTAGTTGTGCATGAAGGACCTAGATTCTCGATGCAGGAGAAGGCCAGGGTTCAGGTTGCCGAAAACCGCGAAACCTCACCGCCCGCCTCGTCGGCTGCTCCGCAATCCGGGAAAGCTGAGCCGCGCGACGAAGGCTCTTACAGTTTGCAGCCGGGAGATCGTGTGGATCGTAAGCCCTCCGCCGCTCTTACGAGCCCCGCGCTGCACGCACAAGCGCCGCCTATGACTCGCCTGGCGGTGCCGCCTCCGGCTCCGCAGGAGTTGCAAAGCGCAGAACAGGACAAACTTGCACAACTCAATGCGGGTGAGCCCTCCGTTTCCTCCGGCGCCGCCTCTGCTTCGCGGATTGTCGCCGGCAAACGGGCAGTGGCTGCCGCTCCAGTTGTGCCTAAGGCCGCAGCCGGCCGCGCTGGCGGGCCGCTGGTGGCGAATCAGATGCAGAATCAAATGCAGAATCAGAACGTGACGCAAAACGCGAATCAGGCCCCGAATCCGGCTACGAATCAAGTCACTGATCAGGCCACGAACCAGCCTGCCGCCGAGGAAAAGAAAGACTTACGGCAAGCGCAAAAACAAAAGAGCGAAGCTCCCTCTGTCTACTTGACAACGGAGAGTGTCGAGGTCAGTGCACCAGAGACGCCCATTGCCAGCCGTAACTTTTCTATGTTGCAGGTGCTGGATCGCAATCTCATTGTTTCGCCGAACAAAAAGCAAGCCTGGCGCGTCGGCCCCGCGGGGAAAATCGAGCGCTCCAACGATGCGGGCAAAACCTGGAAACCGCAAGAAAGCGGCGTGACTGCTGATCTCCTCGTGGGTTCCGCTCCTTCCGAAAAGGTCTGCTGGATCGCCGGCAAAGCTGGCACTCTGCTTCTGACCACGGACGGCGGCAAACACTGGAAGCAAGTTGCTTCGCCAATCACTGAGGATCTGGGCGGTGTCCACGCCCTGGACGCGCAACACGCTTCCGTCTGGGACGTCTCCCGGCGCAAAAGCTTTGAAACCAGCGATGGCGGGCTCACATGGAAGCCGGTTGCTAACCAATAGAGCCGCCTGCAAGAAATTTCGCTGGCCTCGTTCTAATCGAGAAGGCAAATTCAAGTCGAGGTGAATTCATGAACACTCTGCCAAACTCCAAGCGAATCTCTTCCCGCTGGGCGGCCATAGGCGCAGCCATCGCTCTCGCTGGCACTGCCGCTTTCGTTCCCTCCTATTACGCGGGGAAGAAGGCCGATCCACAAGACAAGGAAGCAAGCCGCGTGGCCACGGCCGATCAGACCACCACGCTGAACGACCAGACCGATCTCGCCGTGACCGTTTACAACTCCAACATCGCCCTGGTCCGCGATGTGCGCCAATTGCAATTGCCTTCCGGCGGATTCCGCCTGAAGTTCATGGATATCGCTGCGACGGTGAATCCCGCCACGGTGCATTTCCGGTCTCTCACCGATCCGGAAAAACTCGGCGTCATCGAGCAGAATTACGAATACGATTTGCTGGAGCCCGCCAAACTGCTGAACAAATATGTCGGCAAGGAAGTGACCCTGGTGCGCACCTACATGGACAACAACACCACCAAGCACGAAGAGATCAAGGCCATACTGCTCGCCAATAACAACGGCCCCGTCTGGCGCATCGGCAATGAGATCGTCACGGGTCTCTCGAGCGACGGCTACCGCTTTCCGGAAGTGCCGGCCAATCTCTACGACCGGCCCACGCTCTTGATGTCTCTGGAAAATTCCGGTGCGCGCAAGCAGAGCATTGAGACTTCCTACCTGGCCAACAATTTGTCCTGGAATGCCGATTATGTGCTCACCGTTACCCGCGACGACAAAGCCGCCGATCTCGACGGCTGGGTCACCCTCGTCAACAATTCCGGCACGGCATTTCACAATGCCAAGCTTCAGCTCGTCGCCGGAGATTTGAACCGCCTTCCCGAACGCACCGTGGCCCGCAAAATGGAGGCGATGGCATTGACAGGGGCAGATAAAGGACAAGCGCAATTCCAGCAGGAGAGCTTCAGCGAATACCACCTGTATTCGCTGGGCCGGCGTACATCTGTTGAGGACAAGGAGACCAAGCAGATCAGCCTGTTGCAGGGCAGCGGCGTCCCGGTGGAAAAACTCTTCGTCGTCAATGGCCAGAACTACTACTATCACAACGCCCAGAATCCGGGCGCGCCCCTTAAGGATCCCGTCATGGTCTTCTACAAATTCAAGAATGAAGAGAAGGCCGGGCTGGGCATCCCGCTACCCGCGGGCAACCTGCGCGTCTATCAGAAAGATTCCAAGGGCGGGGTGCTTTTCATCGGAGAAGATCGCATCGGCCACACACCCAAGGATGAATTCATCAACGTGAAAATCGGCAACGCGTTCGATGTGGTGTGCGAACGCAAGCAGACCGACTACAAGAGCATTGCCACTCACGTCTGGGAAATGGAGTTTGAAATCACCCTGCGCAATCACAAGGACACGCCGGTGACCGTTCAGGTGAACGAGCCCATTGGCGGCGACTGGGAGATGCTCAGTTCTTCTTACAAGTACACGAAAACTTCCGCCTGGGCCGCGCAATTCGACGTTCCGGTGAAGGCCAACGGCGAATCGGTGCTGACGTATCGCATCCGCGCCAAGTGGTAATGCAATAGCATCGTAATCATGGTGAGTTTTGTCATCCTGAGCCCATGCGTTGTGGATGGGCGAAGGATCTCAGCGGAAAGTCCTTGCTTTAGCCTAACTTCCGCGCTCGTC
>PMES01000001.1:0-357 GCA_003154775.1 Acidobacteriota bacterium
GTCTTGGGTTTCTCTTTCTTCTTTGCGAACTCTGTGTCCTCTGCGCCCTCTGCGTAAGTTTTCTCTTTCTTGCAGCTCTCTCGCCTTTTAGCTTGCAACTCTCAACCGTCTCCACCGCCCTCCTCGCGACAATTTGTTGTATGATTCCATGTCCCAATTCGAATGCACCCAGACCAGGTTCCTGATCGCTGATCGCCGTTAACTGACAACCGACACATGAACACTGACGACCGCAAAGCCGCCCTCGAAGCCATCATCTACGCCGCCGACGAGCCCGCCACCCTCGACCAGCTCGCCGCCGTTCTCGGCGAAGAAAAGCTCGTCGTACAATCCGCCCTCGACGAACTCGTCGCCGCC
>PMES01000001.1:364-909 GCA_003154775.1 Acidobacteriota bacterium
CCTACAAGCAGCCCGTCACCGCCCCCGAAATTTCCGACATTCGCGGCGTCAACGCCTCTGGCGTCATCTCCACCCTCCTCGACAAAAAGCTCATCACCACTGCCGGCCGCAAGGAAGTCATGGGCCGCCCCATCCTCTACAAATCCTCCAAGGAATTTCTAATGCGCTTCGGCCTAAGCGATCTCGACGAACTCCCCAGCCTCAAAGAGTTCGAAGCCCTCGCTCGCGAAGCCCTCGGCGCGGACGAAGGCGTAGCTCCCGCCACCGACGAATCCGTCCTCGACGCCGCTCCCGCCGACACCCTGGAAAATCTTCCCGCCCCCGAAGATTCCGCCAGCCTGGCCCCGCTAGAGCAAAAACTCCTCGAAGCCGAAGCCCTCCGCGAAGAAGAAGTCACCGCCACCAACGAAGGCATGCCTAGCGGCCAGCTCGACGAAGATCCCCAGCCCCCCTCCCCCCACTCCGCCTCCGCCTCTAAATAGCTAAGCTTAAAATGTCATCCCGACGGAGCGGCCCGACCTTTTCTTCCGCGCCGAATTGTGGCG
>PMES01000001.1:991-8163 GCA_003154775.1 Acidobacteriota bacterium
AGCATCTCGGGGACCCGGTCGGAGCGTTATCTTTGCTCTTTTTTCTTCCCTTCTTTTCTTTCCATCTTTCTCTCTTCTCTCCCCACACCCGTACCCATCTCGTTATAGAATATCTCCGCCACCTGAAAGGAGCCGCCTCCTGATCGCTGATCTCTGATCGCTGATATCCTTCATTCGTCCAGCGACCAACTCAACTACACCACTCCCATGCTCGACCGCCTCCAAAAAATCATCGCCCACGCCGGCATCGCTTCTCGCCGCCACGCCGAACAGCTCATCCTTTCCGGCCAGGTTCGCGTCAATGGCATCGTCGTCACCGAACTAGGCTCCAAGGCCGATCCCTCCAAGGACAAGATCGAAGCCGCCGGCCGCCTCATCGAAGCCGAAGAGGATCACGTTTATCTCGTCCTCCACAAACCTCCCGAAGTCGTCTCCTCCCTCGCCGATCCCGAGGGCCGCAAGACCCTCCGCAATTTCCTGCGCGGCTTTCCCAAACGCGTCTATCCCGTCGGCTCCCTCGACTATGCCGACTCCGGCCTCGTTTTTCTCACCAACGATGGCGATCTCACCTCCGCCATGCTCAAATCCTGGTCCATTCTCCCGCAGGTCTATCACATCAAGATCAAGGGCCGCCTCACCCTCGAAGAACTCGATCGTCTCGGCAAGGAAACGGGCACCCGCCTCCGCACCGTACGTCAACCCGATTCCACCCGTGGCCGCGCCGCCAATTTCTGGTACGAAGCCCACACCACCGGCGCCAAACTCGATATTCTCCGCCGCACCCTCTTCAAGGAACTCCATCCCGTAGAAAAAGTGAAACGCATCGCCCTCGGCCATCTCACTCTCGAAGGCATCCCCCAAGGCCGCTACCACCTCCTCGACACCCGCCAAGCCGACCCCCTCCGCCATCTGCAACTCGCACCAAAACCCTCTGGCCCTTTTAGTCGCCCCACGAAATCCCATCGTCATCCCACGCGCCCCCCAAAACCTAAATCGCCCCGCTAACCTTTAGCCGCTCTTGTGGCACAGTAACTCCTGACTGTGCTCTTGGGTNNTTGCGAAGGGTGGGCTCTTACGCTCAATCGCCGCAACCTCTCTTCTCTTAACTCTTCTCTGCGAACTCCGCGTCCGGCGTTTACCCCGACCCTGTCGGGGTGAACTCTGCGTAAGCCTTTTCTTTCTTCCTCTGCGTCTGCTCTGCGAACTTCGCGTCGGCGTTTACCCCGCTCCGCCCCGAGCATCTCGGGGACCCGGTCGGGGCGTTATCTTTGCCCCTCTTTGCTTCTCCTCCCTCCACCCATCCAATCTCATCGTAGAATATCCCTCGCATCTCCAATCCCAAGGAGCAAGGGTTCCCGATCGCTGATATCTGATCGCTGATATCCTTCCGCTATCAAGCAACCAACCTGACCCATCGACCATGCCCACCCGCCTACAAAAAATCCTAGCCGCCGCCGGCATTGCCTCTCGCCGCAAAGCCGAAGAGATCATCGCCGCCGGCCGCGTCACCCTCAACGGCCAAATCGTCACCGAGCAGGGAACCAAAGCCGACCCGCTAACCGACACCATCTGCGTCGACGGCAAGCCCCTCCACCACCCGCAACGTTTCGTCTATTTTCTGTTAAACAAACCGAAAGGCTACGTCACCACCGTCAGCGACCCTGAAGGACGCCCCACCGTCATGCAACTTCTCGGTGAACTCCGCGAGCGCGTCTATCCCGTCGGCCGTCTCGACTACGCCAGCGAAGGCCTTCTCCTCCTCACCAACGATGGCGCCCTCGCCCAAAAACTCACCAAAGCCGGCTCCCACATCCCCAAAACCTATCTCGTCAAAATCAGCGGCAAGCCTGGCGAAAAAGTTATCCAGCGTCTGCGCGCCGGCATCACCATCGCTCTCGACGACGGCCGCCGCGTCAAAACCTCTCCCGCCAAAATCCGCTTAGTCGAAGACGCTCCCAACCCGTGGTACGAAGTCGTCCTCATCGAAGGCCGCAATCGCCAAATCCGCCGCATGTTCCAACAAATCGGCTTCCTAGTCGAAAAAATCAAGCGCACCCAGCTCGGCCCCCTCACCCTCGACATCCCCCCCGGCAAATTCCGCCCGCTCACCGAAAGGGAAGTCCACCGCCTGAAAAATCTCGCCTCTTCCCCCGGCTCCTAATCCTCAACCGACAGCGCGCCCGCCGTGGCACAGTCACTCCTGACTGTGCTCTTGGGTTCCTCTTCTCTGCGAACTCCGCGTCCGGCGTTTACCCCGCTCCGCCCCGAGCATCTCGGGGACCCGGTCGGGGCGTTATCTTTTCTCTTCATTCTTCTCTGTGCCCTCTGTGATCTCTGTGTAATCTTTTCTCTTCGAATTCGCCGTTCCTTCCCACGTATAATGGTTCGACTCCTCTTCCCCAGGGAATCTTTCGTGCGCGTTGACGCCAGCACCGGCAAGCCCCCCAGCCGCCGTGTACTCACGGCCACCATCGCCTTTCTCATCGCCGTCTGGGCCTTCAACTTCCTCGCCGCCAAAATCGCTCTCCGCTACATTGAGCCGCTCACCTTCGCCTCTTTCCGCCTCGTCCTCGCCGGCATCTTCATGGTCCTCATCTACCTTTTCTGCCTGCGCCTGCCCGCCTTCGCCGAAGCCGCCCGCGCCCGCCGCGCCGGCTGGTCCCGCCGCGACCTCTGGATCTTTCTCTATCTCGGCTTCTTCGGCGTGACCATCAACCAGTTCTGCTTCACCGTTGGTCTGCGCTACACCTCGGTGATCCATTCCGCGATCATCGGCTCACTGTCGCCCCTCTACACCCTCGTCCTCGCCGTGCTCTTCCGCCTGGAAAGCGCCACGCTCCGCAAAGTCCTTGGCATGGGCGTCGCTCTAGCCGGTGTCGCGCTCATGGCCGCGGGCGCGGGCATCAGCCGTCATTCGCCCGCGCTTCTCGGCGACGTCATCACGCTCACCGGCTCCCTCGGATTCGCCGCCTACGTCGTCCTCGGCAAACGCGTCGCCGCCCGCTACGACTCCCTCACCATGACCACCTTCAACTGCATCTTCGGCGCGCTCATCGTCCTCCCCATCGCCATCCATCGCGCCATTCTCCTCGGCTCCTTCGCCCACTGGCGCGCCTTCCCCTGGCCGGTCTGGGCCTGCATGGTCTACATGGCCCTATTCAGTTCCGCCATCGCCTACGTCCTCTACTTTTGGGTTCTGCGTTACCTCGAAGCCTCGCAACTCGCTTCCTTCACCTATCTCTTGCCCGTTGCCGCCACCGCCCTCGGCATCCTCTTCCTCGGTGAACGCGGCTCCTGGCTCGAACTCTTCGGCGGCCTCTTCGCCCTCGCCGGCGTCTACTACATCGAAGCCGCCCGCAGCCGCTAACCTGCCGCTCAGTTCTTCTGAAACCACCCCGCGGTTTCGTCCACCCGCTCCATCCGAATCGCAAGCTGCCGATTCTGGATAAACTCATCCACGGCCTGCCGGCAACCCGGCCACAGCCCATAGTCGTCTACGGAGACAATTCCCCCCGGCGCCACCGCATCGTAAAACGTCTCCAAACACAATTTGACAGACTCGTACCAGTCCGCATCAATATTCAAAAGCGCTATCTGGGCAATGTGCGTCGCGCGAAACGTTTCCTGGAACAGCCCCGGAACGATGCGCACGCGAGACATGTTCGCCCCAGTCCGCCGCAGCAGCCGTTCCACGCGCCGCGGGCTGGACCTGAGATTCCCCACCCAACTCCCGGCCTCCGGTCCATCGCTGGCCGTCGCGGGAGGCATGCCCTGAAAGGCATCGAAGAGCCACACGGTGCGCGCCAGCCGCGAGTGCGTCGCCCTCCGCGCAAGGATCGCCGCGCTTCCGCCGCGGTACACGCCGCATTCCACCACGTCCCCGGGAATCTGCTCGTCTTCGATCCGCTGGGCCAAACGCGAGAGGTTCTGGATGCGTGCGGGGCCCAGCATGGTGTTGCGGCGGATGAGCCAAGCGCTCGACTTCTCACTCCATTGCGTTCTCAGGTCTTGCAGCAGGCTCATGGGCTTTGCATGTTCCAAGTCTCCGGCAGGGAATCAGCGGCACCGGCGCTCATTTGCTAAGTATATCGAACAACCTCCCGACAAAAAGCCGCGAACCTCTACGCCCCCCAGAAGCCATCTCCTCCGCGCCTTAAGCGATCTCTGCCTCGGCTCATCTGGAGTGCGGCGGCTTGCCGCCGCTTTTACGGCTGCATCCCCCGCCGACAAACCCGAAGTTCTCCGTCGCCCCACGTCCCCTAAAAATCTCCGCATCTCGGCGTTATCTCCTCTCATTCTTCCCTCCGCACTTCTCTGTGAACCTCCGCGTTCTCTTCGCCGGCGTTTACCCCGACCCGGTCGGTGCGTTGTCTTCCTCTTGTTCCCTGATCGCCCATCGTTGACCGCCGCTCGCACCGGCCGCAGCGCAATGTTCACACGAACAGCATGGTGTGACCATTATCCAAATGAGGTTCCCCCCCAGGAAACCCTCGTTGCCTGTCCAATTCTGAACGGTTCGCTCTAACTGCCTCATCCGTTTGCACTTAGTCAAACTTCAGCGCCTGCTTTCCAAGCTCCACCCAGCCCCCCTCGCTAGTTACTCTTACGGTGCATGTACAAAACAAGACGGACACCGCCTCAGCCCCCACGTACAATTCTCTAATAAGGGTCTACGCTCTTGGACTCTCCCTCTACCCTTCGTTGTCCGTCCCGCAAATCCCCGATGAGGCTTCGATGTCACACTCGACTAAAAGCGGAGACCAGTCTTATCTGGAGACTGTGCGCCCAGAGCGCGCGCCTTCCCACCGCAGCCGCCCCCTCCGCGTTCTTTTCGTTCATCGCGATCCGCAAGCGATTGATTCCTGCCTGCAAGAGCTCAAGAAGGGGCAATTCATTGTCTCCCATGATTCTGTTTTGAACTGGACACAGTGCACCGAACACCTCCGGTCCCAGCCCTATGATCTCATCGTCGCCGAGTATCTCGGTCGCAGCTTCAAAGGCCCGGGCGCCTTGCAACTCTTTCGACAGGCCGCCCGGGAGATCCCCCTGATCTTTCTGGTTGCTGGCATGGCCAGCGAAGCGTTCGCCGTGTTAGCCGCTCAAGATGCTTTCGAGTACGTGCAACGTGAGCATATTGCTCAATTGCCCATGGGCGTTCGCCGCGCCCTCAACGAAAAAAAACTGCGCTCCGATCTCGCGGAGGCGGAGAAGACTTTGCGCCACTCGCAATCCCTCTACCGCGCGCTGCTGGAAAATCCTGCCTATGGAATATGCCGCTGCGATGCGGCGGGCAAGCTCCTTGACGTCAACCGCGCTTTTTTGACCATGCTGGGCTACGATTCCAACGAGGAACTTCTTGCGGCGAATCGTGAGTCGGAACTCGCCCTGGATCTTGGCCTGCGCATGTCCTTGGCCGGAGTCTCCCGCGATCCGGCCCGCGGCGAGCCCATCGAAGTCGAGTGGAAAAGGAAAAACGGCACCATCCTCAAAGCCAGGCTTAGCGGCCGCGATGCCTTTGACGAGCACGGAAATTTCAACGGCTGCGAAATCATCGCTGTCGACATCACCGAACAGCGCAGGCTGGAGGCACAGCTCCGCCTCCAGGCCTCCACCGATTCCCTGACCGGCTTGGCCAATCATGGCCGTCTTCTCGATGTCTTGCATGCGGAGGTCTCCCGGTCCAAGCGCACCCGGCGGGAATTCTCGATTGTGCTCCTCGACCTCGATGGCTTGAAAAACATCAACGACCAATTCGGTCATCTGGCGGGAAACCGCTCGCTCTGCAGGCTCGCGCAGATACTCAAGGACTGCTGCCGCTCCATCGACACCGCCGCCCGCCACGGCGGGGACGAATTTGCCGTGGTCCTGCCGGAGACAGGCGCGGCCGCCGCCGCCTTGGTAGCGCGCCGGATTTTTGAGCTTCTTGAAGCGGAAGCCGAGCAGCCGCTGCTTTCGGTGAGCGTGGGAATTGCCAGTTATCCGGCTGACGCCGATGGCATCGGAACCCTTCTCCAGACCGCGGACAAGGCTCTCTATGCCATGAAATCACAAAACCCACGGCCCCTTCTCGCCGCGCGTCAAAGTGCATGACCAGGTGTGTCAGCCGCGACCTTCAGGCCGCGGCGGTTTGCGTCAGTCGTGCAGCACCACGCTCAATAGCGAAGTGTTCACCTGCAGCCCCTCGTTGTACTTGATGAACCCCAGCTTTTTGAATTTGTTCATGAAAAAATTCACTCGCGAGCGCGTCGCCCCGATCATCCCCGCCAGTGTTTCTTGCGATATTTTGGGGAGCACCCCTTGCGGTTCGTCCTCCTTGCCGTAACGCGCCAGCAACAGCAGTGTCCGCGCCAGGCGCTTTTCGCTCGAGTTGAAAAGCTGATCCACGAGATCCTCCTCCACGCGCATGTTCCTGGTCAGCATATGCGCGATGAACAGGTCAGAGAACGCATGTTCCGTGTGCAGTACGCGCATCATCTCGTTTTTTTCAATGAAGAGCACGGACGTGGGCACCATTGCGGTGGCCGTCGCCATGCAAACAGGCTGGCCCGCCAGGCATCCCTCGCCAAAAAAATCGCGCGCTCCCAGCATCGCCACCACCGCCTCTTTGCCCTCCTCATTGATTACGGAGAGTTTCACCCCGCCTTTTTGAATGTATTTCACGCCTTTGGCGGGATCGCCTTGCGAGTGGATTTTCTCGCATCTCCGGTACTTTACGATTTGCCGTGCTACCCCGGCCGTTTCCAGAAAAACGCGCAAATCGAACGGGAGCTTCCTTGGAGGAGTGGTCCTGGTCTTCTTGGCTATTGCTCTCGGCATACCTGATATACGAGATGATCGAACCAGCCTTGCTGCTCAAGCATATTCAAGTACATTCTGAAAATACCCCAACTCTATTGCTCCTGGCAAGCGCAGTTTATGCATGCAATGCATGCCTGGCATGCATCCTATTCACCCGCCCCGGCACTCTCCTTCGACACAGCCCGCGCCCCGCCAACAATCCGCCTATCTGTGCACAAGTGAACAGACTTGCATCTTGATAACGTCTAGGATGGGCTTGCTGTAAAAGGACTGCTTCGCTCGCCAGTCCATCCCCGGAGCTTGTTCCCCTCGGATTTCACAAGCGTCAAGGACATCGAACGACAAGTGAGCCAGACACTCTGGCCCGATAGGCA
>PMES01000067.1 GCA_003154775.1 Acidobacteriota bacterium
TTGGAGGAGTTTTTTGCCCGACCGGTCCAAGCCGCCGAGTCTTCTCCCCGCTCTCGATAGCTGGTATTTGAATCCTCGGAATCTCTTTTACGAGCTTTGTACCCTGCACTCGAAAGTGCTGAGGCAACAGTCTGCTTGATAGCCTGCGCTTTATCACGGGGCGACAAAGCGCCGAACTCCGTCATTTCCTTACTGATGCTCTCGGACCTCTTTCTGTCTTTTAGTAGGGGTCTGATAACGTAACGGATTCTGCTGAAAAGTCTTTTCGGAAATGACTTGTCAGAGGGACTTCTCCAGCCGATTATGTTCCTCATTTGAAGGTCAAAGTGAACGCGAAAAGTTCCAAATTCATCGTCTGGTTTTGGGCGGAAATGGTCCTTTCGGGCCGTGTAGATGACCGGGACTTTTCGCTGAGCGTAACCTGCTTCAAAATATACCGAGGGTCGCGCGTAGGTCAGGTCCACGACCGCAAGTGCACAATCCTCCAACTCTTCAAGAATCTTGTCATCTATGTCGTCATTATGTTCGATCCGGTCAACGCGAATGGGCTTAACCGAGAGTTTGTTCAGACACGGCTCTATTGAACGGCCATAAATTGCATCCGTGTCCGTTCTCTCGAATGCCATCGCCACAAAACATTTTAGCTTCCGCGAGATGAGCAGATCTTTGGTAGGCATAATGTTTTATAGGGCTCGCTACGGTTGAAAGTCAACGGAGTTGACGGGTGGCCCAGGCCATAGGTGCGAAGATGACTCTGGGTGCCCCACCCTCGTAGTGTGAGGGTGGGTCTTGGGTTCTCCCTTCTTCTCATTCCGGGACGACATCAATCCCGACCAGTCCGGCCTTGCCTTCCGCGTAGAACGACCAACTGCTCCACGGCCAATCCTTCGGATGTTTCACCAATCCCCGCGTCACCGGGTTGCTATGCATATACTCCAACTTCTCTCGCTTCTTCCCGTTTGTGTACACGTTGAAATCATAAAAACGCGGCTGCCAGAAGCTACGGGAATGTTTCCCCGGCTGCGGAAATGCCACCCGCGCTTGTTTCTCATTTGCGTCTCGCTGCTTCTTGCGCATCTTTTGTGACACGCGCTGTTTCAGCATTTGCAGCACCGTTGAAGGCGTCCCTTTCTTCGGCTCGCTGATCAACAAATGCACATGTTCCGGCATGACCACATAGCCCACGAGCGAAAACCCATACTCCGCGCGAACCCGCGCAAGCTCCCGCAAAAATAGTTGACGTGCGTGCACCGTTGCCAGCAGCGGCAAGCGACGATAACAACTAAACGTAAGAAAGTGCAGATGGCCGCGGCCGTAGTAGCGCTTCAATCCTTCGGGCATCGGAAACCCCAAGCAACAGAAGACCCAAGGCCCACCCTCACACTACGAGGGTGGGGCACCCACTGCATCATAACGCTTCATGTAGCTATAAATGTAGTACTCGTGGCCTAAGGCTATTGCACCGGACGGGTGGAAAACTGCACGGCGGTCCAGCACTGGGGGAGGTGGGTGTCGTAAACGCCGTGGCGGTTCCACGCCCAGCCTGGGTGGGGCTGGACTTCGGCGCCCGCGACGCGCAGCAACTCGAAACGCCCGAAGAAAATCTTCCAGGTGTCCCCTTCCTTGGGGGGCAAGGGCCGGTCTCCAGCCAGCCACTTGGCGTCCTTCCACGGAAACGCCAGCTCGACGGTCCAACCCTTGTCGACGTCGGAGTTGTCGTTGAGCGTGCCGTCCACGTGCGTGGCGCTCTGGAGCCCGGGGAAACCCCGGCCGAAGTACACCCAGCGAAGCCCGCGTGGATTCGTCCCTTTCCAGAAGGTGGGCGCCTGGCGGTCGTAGTCGCCGCCGAAAGTCATGGCGTTGTTCTTAACAACGTCGAATTCCGGCACGTCAAAGCGTCCGCCTTTCTTGTAAGCGTCGCGCCAGATGTAAAACATCTGATAAGTGGTGCCGCGAGCGTTGGTTTCGAATTCGTAATAGGTATCGCCGCCGTCAATGAACACTTCGGCGTCATTCTCGTTGAAGATCAGCGAGTTTTTTTCGGTGAGCTTGGCCTGAACAAAGGGCTCCTCGATCCAGAAAGCGATATAGAGATTCTGGTCGTCCCAGAGTACCGCGGCCCGCGTGCCGTAAATGGCGGGCTCGCCCGTGGCCATATCCACGAAGCGCGGCGACTTTTCCGCTTTTTGCCAGTCGGGCTCGTCGAGCAATCCATCCACGCGGATGGGGCCTGTGGCCCGGCGTGCCGTGTAGTGCGCGATGTCGGACTCCGAGCAAGGGTAGTGTGCGGCAGCAGCCTTCCCATCGGCCTGGGGCGGCGCCGAGGCCGCGCCCTGGCACCAACTTTTGCCCGGCGATGCCAACAGGAGTGCGAGCGCGACCCCCAAGAGTGTCGTCTTCTTCATGTCTAGTCTCCTATAGGCCGTACTCTCGATTGTGCCTTCCCGGCCATCCGCAAGTATAAGCCCGACCGCCTCCCCTGGGTGGCGCAACCATTTGTATTCCAGACTATGTCTAAACGGGGATTTCCATTTTGTCGCAGCGACTGCGGATTGTGTGCTCCTTCACCGCGGAAGCAACCTGCTTCCCCTAATTCTTTCTCTCGAGTGGGACCCTCGACGGCTTGGTGCTGCTGTCCGACGCAAATGCGAGCCGGCTCCTGGCGCGGGAGGATACAACTTTTCTCGCATCGCCATTCCTCATACTCAGAAATGTGCGTTTATTTGGCCACGCCTTAGCCCATAGGGGCTCCCGGTGATGTTGTGTAAGATGGGTGTAACGCATCCTCCCCTTCGGAGCGTCTAAGTGGATGAGCCTTGCTCCAGGACGACGTTGGAAGTGTGCCTGCGATTTCGCTTAGCGCTGCCACGGCCGAAGGGGAACTTGAGGAGAGTTCGATGGGAACAGTAGTTGTGAGCAGAGTCCGTCCGAAGAACTGGCGTTTGTGTGGCGTCGTGCTCAGCTTTTGCCTGATTGGGGCCTCTTCTTTTTCCGTTCGCGCGGGACAGGGAGCGCCGGCAACACCCGCGCCCAAATCACCGCCGGCCCTGGGCACCATCAAAACTATTTCCGGCAACACCCTCACTTTGACCACGGACGCCGGCGCTGAAATAAAGGTTGTTGTATCCGCGGACGCCAAACTTCTTCGCGTGCCCCCGGGCTCCAAAGACTTGAAGGAAGCCGCTCCGTTGCAATTCGCCGATCTTCAAGCGGGAGATCGCATACTGGTTCGCGGCAAGCCCGGTGACGATCCCAACTCGATGGTGGCCTCGTCCGTGGTGGCCATGAAGAAAACCGAGATCGCCGAAAAACAATCCCACGAGCGCGAAGAATGGCAACGCCACGGCATTGGGGGTCTGGTGCGCTCGGTGGATGCCTCCTCCGGTGTAATCACGATTGGCACGACGACGGCCACGGGCAACAAGGACATCGCCATTCACGCCGCTTCCACCACGATCCTGCGCCGGTATGCCCCGGGGTCCGTCAAATTCGACGATGCCAAGCCCAGCACCCTCGCCGAAATCAAGACCGGCGATCAATTGCGCGCTCGCGGCACGCGCAGCGCCGATGGCTCCGAATTCACGGCCGAAGAAATCGTCTCCGGCGCGTTCCGCAACATCGCCGGCATGATTGTGTCAATCGATGGCGCAGGGGGCTCGTTCACGGTCAATGATCTCGCCACAAAGAAAAATGTTGAGGTGAAGCTCCTCGCGGATTCGCAACTTCGCAAATTGCCTCAACCCATGGCGCAGCGCATCGCCATAGGCTTGAAGGGCGCCTCTGCAGACGCTTCGGGCCCCGGCGGCGCGGCGAAACCGGGTGCGGCACCTTCAGCTCCTTCCACTGCACCCGCCCCGCAAGTACAACCGGGAATGGGCGCAGGTGGGAGCGGCGGCTTCGGTGGCGGAATGAATGGCGCAGGACGCGCGGGCAGCGGTGATCTCCAGCAGATGCTCAGCCGGCTCCCCGCGAATTCCTTGGCGGATTTTCAGAAAGGCGATGCGGTCATGATCGTGGCAACTGCCGATCATGACGCATCGAAGACGACGGCCATCACGGTTTTGGGAGGCGTTGAACCCATCCTGCAAGCCTCACCGCAAGCGCAGGCTGCTTCGATTCTTTCCCCGTGGAGCCTGAACAACGGTGGCGGCGACGCCGCTGCCGCCGGCACGCCGTGATGCCCGGCAAGCACCAGCAATCCTTAGAAAGGGAACGACACCCCGGATGATTTCTCGATTTTGGAAAAAAGCTGCATTCCTCGCCTGCTTCGCGGGCCTCCTGTTTTTCTGCGCCGCCGGTGCTCTGGCCGCGCAATCTCCAACCGCTTCTATTCATGGCCAGGTGACGGATCCCTCCGGGGCCGCGGTGACCGGAGTCACCGTGCTCTTGACCACGCCCTCCGGGGGTTCCATGGACACCGTCACCAACCAGGAGGGTTTCTACGAGTTCAAGGACCTTGCGCCCGGCAGCTATGAAATCAAGGCCGTGGCCAAGGGTTTTGCGCAGTTCGACAAAAGCGGCATTGCCCTCGGTGCTGATCAATCGCTTCGCGTCAATCTTCCGCTCGCCCTGGAAGTACAGCAGGAAAAGGTTCTCGTGAATGACACCACCACTCAGGTGGACGTCAATCCCACCAACAACGCCAACACCATCGTCTTACAAGGCAAGGACCTTGAGGCCCTCTCGGACGACCCCGACGAACTGGAGTCGGAACTCCAGGCTCTCGCGGGTCCCTCCGCCGGCCCCAACGGCGGGCAGATTTACATTGACGGCTTCACTGCCGGACAACTCCCTCCGAAAGCCTCCATCCGCGAAATTCGCATCAACCAAAATCCGTTTTCCTCGGAGTACGACCGCCTGGGCTACGGCCGCGTCGAAATCTTCACCAAGCCCGGCACGGACACGCTCCACGGGCAGTTCATGATCAGCGGGAATGACGCCGCTTTCAATGCGCGCAATCCCTTTGAAATATTGCCGCCGAATACCGCGGCACCGGGCTATCATTCCGAACAATATAGCGGGAACATCGGCGGCGCCATCAACAAGAAAGCGTCATTTTTCTTCAATATCGAGCAGCGGGACATCGAAGCATTGAACATCGTCAGTTCGACCGTAATTTGCGGAGATCCGAATCTCTTGATTCCATGCCCTTCCGCGGAGGCCCAGTTCAGCATTATTCCTTACAGCGCCGCAGTTGCGAATCCCCAAACCAGGACCAACTTGAGCCCGCGAATCGACTATCAACTGACCCCGAGCAACACGCTGACAGCGCGCTATCAATTCTGGCGCGATTCGGAGTCGAACGACAGCGTTGGACAATTCAATCTGGCCGAAGTGGGGACGAATTCTTTAAGCACCGAACACACGCTGCAAGTGACCGACACGCAGACCATCAACGCCAGCACCATCAACGAGATTCGGTTCCAGTATGTCCACGACAGCGATCTCACTACTCCTGTGAACACTGCCATAAACGTCAATGTGGGCGGAGCATTTAACGGCAACGGCAGCGGCGGAGGGAACATTTCGGATACCCAGAACCGCTACGAGGTCCAGGACATCGTCTACAAGAATTTCCGCAAGCACTCCTGGAAATTCGGCGGCAGGCTGCGTTCCACTGCCGACAATAATTCGACCCAGAGTAATTTCGTTGGGCAATACGTCTTCGGCTCACGCCCGAATCCCGATACCACTTGCGTCCCCTCCGCGGCGAACAACAACTGCATCATCACGCCGATCGAAGCCTACCAGATCACGGAATCCCTGCTCGCTCAGGGTCAATTGATTCCCTACATTCAGAGCCAGGGCGGAGGCGCGAGTTTCTATACGCAGACAACGGGCACGCCCGGCGCGACCGTCACGCTCGTGGATGCGGGCCTGTTTGTTCAGGATGACTGGAAAGTGCGGCAGAACATTACCGTGAGCTATGGCTTGCGCTTTGAAACGCAAAACCACTTCAGCGATACCCACGATTTTGCACCGCGCCTGGGTGTTGCCTGGGGCATCGGCGGCAACGCTAAAAACCCTCCCAAGACGGTGCTGCGGGCGGGCTTTGGGATGTTCTACGACCGCTTTGCGTACAACCTGGAACTCCAGCAGCTTCGCTACAACGTTAATGGCAGCCTGCAGAACGAATATCAGGTGGCAAATCCCCAGTTCTTTCTCCCGCCGCAGGCACCGGACATAACTTCCGCTACCGCCAGCACGAACGTCTACCAGAACAATCCGAATCTGCACGCTCCCTACACGATTCAGACCGGGGTGACGCTGGAGCGCCAGCTCACCAAGACCGCCAACCTGGCCGTCACCTATCTCAATTCCTGCGGCGTACATCAGTTTTATACCGACAACCTGAACCCTGTCGACCCAACGACGGGCCAACGTGTGAATTTTCCGGAGGCGGGTAACATTTTTCAGTATCAATCCGAAGGCATCTTTAAGCAGAACCAAGTGATCGTCAACGGCAGCATCCGCATGGGCGCCAAGCTCTCGCTCTTCGGCTACTACACGCTGAACTACGCCAACAGTGACACGTCCGGCGCGGGGAGTTTTCCCTCGATTCCGGGCGAACTACAGGAAGATTACGGCCGCGCGAGTTACGATATTCGCCATCGTCTGTTCGTAGGCGGCACGATCGGCTTGCCGCGCGGTTTCCGCTTGAGCCCCTTCCTGATCGCGAGTTCCGGCATTCCGTTTAATATCACCAGCGGCACCGATCCTTACCAAAATCAAAACGATCAGTACAATTTGCGGCCAACTTTCGCCACCTGCACGCCCGCAATTCAAACGAAATTCGGCTGCTTTGTCATCCCGACGGCGGCGGACCTTGCGGACCTTGCCACATACACGCCGATCCCCGTCAATTACGGCGATGGACCGGGCAGATTTTCTCTGAATCTCCGGCTGAGCAAGACTTTTGGATTTGGCCCGGTCCTTGAAGGTGCGTCCGGGGGAGGCGGGGGTCCCATGGGCGGCGGCACGTTCGGGCGTCCCGGCGGAGGCGGTCCCAGAGGCGGCCCGGGCGGGCGTGGCGGCCCGGATGCCGGGGCGACCAATCACCGCTACGCACTCACGTTCTCCGTGAACGCGCGAAACGTCTTCAACAACGTGAACCTGGCCACGCCCATCGGCAATCTGGGTTCGCCTCTCTTTGGTGAGTCCAACGGCCTCACGGGCAGACCTTACAGCGACTCCACCTCGAATCGCCGTCTTGATCTTCAGGTGACCTTCACGTTCTGATTGCGATATCGCAGCGAGTGTGAGTTTGGGATGAAACGGAAACGCAAACACAAACTGGACAAAGGCGTGGAAGCTCGCCGCCGCGCGCGAAATTCCGGTTTGTCTCCCGCGGCGACCCGCGTCGTTGCGAACAAGCGGAAAAAGCCGCCCAAACACAGGAAGGATTTGCTTCACGAAGAAGTCTGAGAAGAAGTGCTCGCTTTGTTGCCCGCTCTAATCTTGACTTTTTTCAGGTCCGACCGGACCTAGTTTTTGCTGCCTCAACCGGGTTTGTATGCGGGAACGATTTCGTCCGTCCGGAAAAGCGGCGCCGGTCGCATCTTTTTGTATAGCGAAAGCTCCGAAGCGATCTTCTCCAAATCGCCCTTGCTGAAACCCATGCAGCTTACTTGGACCTTGCCGTCCGGCGCGATCAGGAAAATGGTCGGCACGTTGGTCAGCCCGTAAGCATTGGATGCGGGATACCCCGCGCTGTCCACCAGCGTGGGGAACGTCACCCCATATTCCTGGTTGAACTCTTTTGTGCCCTTCGCATCATCCTGCGAGACGCCAATCACCGTGGCGGCTTCCCCCGCGTAGCGCTCGTGCAGGCGCTGTAGAAATGGAAATGTGAACTGGCATACCGGGCAGGAAATCTTGAAAAACGCGACAACCGCGGGGCCGCGCTCCAGCAATTTCTCCAGCGAGTATTCTTTGCCATCCAGCGCCTCCAAGGAAAAACCCGGCGCCGTGTGTCCCGATTCAATATGCGTCAAGGGAGCCTCCAGGCCAATCAGCCGCGAAAGCCGTTTCAATAATGCCATAGCTTCATTTTACCGCATCGCGGCAAGATAGGATTTAGTGAATCGTCTTGGTCTTCCTCTGCATGTAATCCATCAGCAGATACTGCCCCAGGTTGTACGGCGTGGTGAAGTACGCTTTGCCCTTGCACATTTCGGTGATTTTTTGCACGAAGTGCACCAGGCTATAATCCGTTGCCAGCATGAAGGTGTTGATCATGATTCCGGCGCGCTTGCACTTGTTCACTTCCTCCAGCGTCTCTCCCACCACGAATGGATCGAGGCCAAAGGCATTCTTGTAAATCCTGCCATCCTCCAGCGTAAGAGTAGACGGCTTGCCATCCGTGATCATCACGATCTGGCGCATATCCTTGCGTTGCCGCAACAAAATCCGCCGCGCCATGCGCAAGCCTTCGCGCGTGTTTGTGTAGTACGGGCCAACCTGCACGCGCGCCAGTTCGTTCAGCGGAACTTCCTCCGCCGAATCGTGGAATAGCACCAGGCTCAGCGTATCGCCCGGATATTGCGTGCGGATCTCCGCGCCGATGCGGTCCTTCAGCGGGGTGATGATCTTCCCCCGCGCCGTGTAGTCTTCCGGGTTTGCCGTGAACACCAGCAGTACATCCAGGGGCAGCCGCAACGGATAACCCTTAATCTGGATGTCCCCTTCCTGCATGATGTTGAAAAGGCCCACCTGGATTTTGCCGGCCAGATCAGGCAATTCGTTGATGGCAAAGATTCCGCGGTTGGCGCGGGGCAGCAATCCGTAGTGGATGGTAAGCTCGTCGGAAAGGTCGCGGCCTCCACGAGCGGCGCGGATGGGGTCAACGTCTCCGATGATGTCCGCGATAGTCACGTCGGGAGTGGCCAGTTTCTCCACGTAGCGCTGGTCCCGCGGCAGCCAGGCAATCGGCGTGTTGTCGCCCTCCGCGGCCACCCTTTCGCGGCAGGAGGGGCAGATCGGCTGCAGCGGGTTGTCATTGATTTCGCAGCCAGCAATGACGGGAATTTCCGTGTCCAGCAATTGAATCAGCCCGCGGAGGATGCGGCTCTTCGCCTGGCCGCGCAATCCCAGCAAAATAAAATTGTGGCGGGAAAGCAGCGCGTTCACGATTTGCGGAATCACGCTGTCCTCGTAGCCGTGCACGCCGGGGAAGAGTGGGTCGTTGCGCTCAATGGCGCGCAACAGATTGCGCCGAATCTCGTTCTTTACGGACAGGGAAGTGGCGCGCGCATCGAAGTCCGGGATGCGTTTCCACTGGCCGATGGTGCGCGGCCTGGAATGTGCCGCGGGATGTAGCGAAGTGCTTGCTGTCATAGGCCCCCCCCAGCCCAGGCCATCAAGGATGGCCCGCCACTCTTCAGTTTAGTCCGTGCCCATTGCCGCCGGCGCGCTGGCGCAAAGCCTCTGCTTTCTGTAGATGCGGCGCCCAGTCCCGGAGATACGCGAGCAACCGCTCCTGGCGCTCCGCCTCAGAGCGCAGCTCCAGAATCTGCTGCTTCCACAGGAGATCGAGGGGCAGGGCTGCGGCGACGGCATAGGCCAGTTGTTCGGGGACAATTCCCTCGAAATTGCGCGGGATTTCGGAGAACAAGAGCGTGTGGCAGGTTTCGTAGGCCTCAATGAGTCGCTGCCGGCTGGGAGCTTCCAGCGGGGGATCATGGTCTTCCAGGTAATCGATCTGTCCGTGGAGCAGCGGGTCGTCGCTAAATAGCTCAAGGATGCGGAACGGCTCTCTGCCCACGGTAAGGATGTCCATGCGCCCGTCCTCATACTTTTTGACGATGTCCACAATTTCCGCGGTGCAGCCCACGCGCACCACGCCATTCGGCAGCGCCAGCAGCATGCCGAATGGCGACTTGGCCTCCAGACAGTTGCGCACCATTCGGCGGTAGCGCGGTTCGAATATGTGCAGGGGAAGTTGTTCGCCGGGGAACAGGACGACGTTGAGTGGAAAAAGCGGAATGCGTTCCGGCCGCATGGGTCCCAGCCCAAAGGATACCAGAAGGTCCTGCAGAATGCTGCCCGCCGACCGGCCTCTGGCACTCGGCTGGAGTCGCAGTCCAAAATGCAGAAAGTGTATCGAAGCGGCACAGACCTCCAACCTATTTCTTCCACGCCTGGCCGCCGAGTCCTTGCAAGTTCCTCTAAATGCGGCCATTGGCCATTTCCCAGTGCCGCAAAATTGGACCTGGTCTTGCACCCTTCAAAAGTGGCGTAGTGCGGTTGCACGGTTCGCATCCGCAGGCTTGCCCGAGTGTTCGCGACGACTGTCATTGGCGCAGCATCCGGGTTAGCGCGGGATTCATAGAAACAGGACGGGGAAAAGGCTGCCGTTTGCCAAGGTAAACGCGGCTCGCCCATTTCGCCTGAGGCGATGCAGTCGGAGTTCACTAGCAGTCCATTTTTGGCAGGATCCTCGTTAGGCATGAGTCTGAGCGTCCAGAGGTCGTCACGTTAGCGAGAATGTTCAAGAGGTCCGATATCTACAGGGCAGCGGGCGCGGCATTGGCCGGAGTGCTCGTCATGGCTGTCTCCGAGGGAAACGATTGGGTGGCCTTCGGAGGTCTCACAAAGTGGCAGTCGCACGCTCTGGCAATCCTGTTCTTTGCTACCGCCGTTTTCTTTCTGGCTGGGGTGCTGCTCCGGCGCGAACAAGGTACGCAGGAAAAGCTGCGTGGGGCCTTGGCGCTCTCCGAAGCATTGAACGCGAGTCTCCCCGGAGTCGTTGCCATCATCGATGTCTCTGCCACGGTTCGGCGATGGAACCAGAATTTCTTGGGCTATCCAGCCTCTGAAATGCTGGGTGCCGGAATTGTGTGCACCGTCGCGCCGGAAAGCCTTAATGACGTCCAGCGAACGATGATGTGCGCTTTCGAAAAGGGCACGAGTGAGGGCGAGGCATGGCTGGTGACGAAAAGCGGAGCAAAGATCTACTGCTACTTGAAAGGGGTGCGCTTCATTTTTGAAAATGCTCCGAGTGTCCTCGCAGTGGCCATTGATATCAGCAAGATGAAGCGAGCGGAAGAGCAAATCCGCCTCCAGTCCGCGGCTCTGGAATGCGCGGCCAACGCGATTGTCATTACCGACACCCACGGCACCATTCAATGGGTGAACCCTGAGTTTACCCGGCTTACTGGCTACTCTCTGGAAGAAGCCGTCGGCCAGAATCCTCGAATTTTGAAATCCGGAATGCAGGATCGGGCCTTTTACAAGAGTTTATGGGAAACGATTCTTTCCGGAAACGTGTGGACGGGCGAAATCAGGAATCTCAGGAAGGATGGGCAACTTTACATCGAGGAGATGACCATTTCGCCGGTGCGCTCCATAACTGGCGAGATCACAAATTTTGTTGCGATCAAACAGGATATCTCCGAGCGCAAGCGGATCGAATCTGAGTTGATGAATGCCAAAGACCTCGCGGAGGTTGCCAATCGAGCGAAGAGCGAGTTCCTGGCCAACATGAGCCACGAAATTCGCACACCGATGAACGGCATCATCGGGATGACCGAGCTGGCCTTGGACACCCACCTGACCGAGGAGCAGCACGATTACCTCAGCACCGTGAAACAATCGGCCGAGGCCCTCCTGAATGTCATCAACGAGGTGCTGGATTTCTCCAAAATCGAAGCCGGCAGGATGGATCTGGAAGCAACGGTGTTCAGTCTGGAAGAGCTTCTCGGGGAAACGATGAAATTCCTGGCACTCCGGGCACACGAAAAAAACCTGGAATTATTGTACGACCTGGGCGACGACATCCCTCCACTCCTGTCAGGTGATCCCCTCCGCTTGCGGCAAATCCTGATCAACCTGGTGAGTAACGCGATCAAGTTCACGGAAAGCGGCAAAATCACAGTGGATGCTTGCTTGGAAAGCGCGGCCGGGCAAAATTTCGTAGTTCATTTTCAAGTTCGCGACACCGGGGTGGGCATCGCCACGGACAAACAGGCGCACATATTTCAGCCCTTTTCCCAGGCGGACAGTTCCACGACACGCAAACATGGCGGCACGGGCCTTGGACTTACCATCTCTGCCCGCATTGTGGAGATGATGCAGGGGCGCATTTGGGTGGAAAGCGCACTGGGGATGGGTAGCACTTTCCATTTCACGGCGGAGTTCGCCGCCAGTGGCGCCGCTCCTCCCGGCATTGAAACGAGTTCTGTACGGCTGAACGGGATGTCGGCCCTCATCGTCGACGACGATGTTGTCAACCGGAAGATCCTGGATCGCTTCTTGCGCAAATGGGGTATGCGGCCAACCACCGCGGAGGGTGGCCTGGATGCGCTGCGGCAAATCGAGTCGGCCTGCCAGTGCGGCCATCCCTTTCCGCTGATCCTGATTGATGGACACATGCCGGGGATGGATGGGTTCGAATTGGCTGAGAGGATCCGCAGCAACCCGGAGTTCACGTGCTTTAACATCATGATGCTCACCTCGGGCGAGCTGCACGGGGACATCTGCCGTTGTGAGAAACTCGGAATCACGGCCCACTTGGTCAAGCCGATTCGCGCAGCGGAACTCCTGAAAGCCATCTTGCAAGCTTTGCCGGCTGACCGGCAGGCCACACGCCGCTTGGCCGAACGGACTGAACAGCCTGAAATTCATGCCGGCCAGCGCGCGCTGCGAATTCTGTTGGCGGAAGACAACGCGATCAACCGGCGGCTTGCGGTTCGCCTTCTCGAGAAGGCGGGGCACACGGTTGCTGTCGCGGAGAATGGATCGCAGGCGCTGGCAATGGTTCAGTCACAGCGATTCGACCTGGTCCTGATGGACGTGCAGATGCCCGAAATGGATGGCTTCGAGGCTACGGCAGCGATCCGCGATTTCGAGCTTCATACGCACGCGCACATTCCCATCATTGCGATGACGGCGCATGCCATGAAGGGCGATCGCGAGCGCTGTCTGCAAGTTGGCATGGATGGATACATCGCCAAACCAATCAACCGGAATGATTTGCTCACAATCATCGCGGAGCATGCGCCGCGGACTCATGTACTCACCTAGACCTTCAGCTTGAGCGGCTCTCACTCGGACCGCATCTGGCTCATTCCGATTTTTGGTCACCGCCAGATCAGGCGGAACGCGCGGGCGTGCGCAAATACGCCACCACAAACAGGACACCCAACAACAAGTCCGTGCCTGCAAAGACCAGGTCGGACGCGTGCATCGTCGCCTGCAGCACCAATATCACCACCGTGATTCCGTAACTGAATTTTTCCACCATTGAGGGGATCATGAGCGGGCGGAATCGGACCGGATCCCGGGCAATGAATAGGAACGCAATTTGCCACGCCAGCCCCACGCCCGCGAACCCGTAGAAAAATCCCGGATGCGTGATCGCCGGGGGATCCTTCTGCCCAATCAGGTCAAACATGAAATACAGCGGCGCAAGCACCAGCACGCCTCAAATACCCGCCATCAAAAATACAATCTTCGCAAATTTCATCCTGCCTCCAACTCCGCGAGCAGTCCTTCCATCTCCGACCGCGCGTGCGCATTCCCCACGCGAGTTGCCGCGGCGATTCCGGCCGTCAGTATGGACTTGGCCTCCTCGCGCCGGTCCTCTTGTGCCAGCATCTGGGCGTACATCTGAAACCCGGGCACGTAATCCGCGTGATCCTCAATCAGCGTGCGAAATTGCGCCTCGGCCCCGGCTTTGTCTCCCTCTCTCAGGCATTCCAGTGCCAGGCCGTAGCGTGAAAACGTATCCTTAGGGTTTTGCGCGACAAATTCTTCCAGCCTTTGCCGGCGACTTTTCTTTTGGTCGGTCATGGCCACGTCCCGTATTATACGTGGAGGTGCGGTCGGTCCAAACTCCGCCTGCTGCCTGGACGCCAGCTCCGAGCCCTCTCGGCTGAGCCATCCGAACACATTTCAATCCCATGTCTTGAGCTTTGGCCAGGCTTCGGAAAGCGGGACCTTGAAGTCATGGCAGACCAGGATGTCATAGTGCTCCCAACCCATGCCGTAATAGGGAGCAACGCGCGGCCCTTCCTCCACACTCCCACACCAGTACTGTGCATCCTTCATGCTCCATTCCAGCAAAATGACCCGCTCGCCCGTGTAATCGCGCGGACCCCAAAAGTAATAGTTTTGATGAGCGGAGATGGATTTGGGCAAAGCGTAGCGCGCACCGAAGAAGTCGATCGCTCCCGCTCCGCCATAGTTTCCGGCAAGGATCGCGGTCTTGGAGCGTTCCTCCGCGGGAAGCGCGTTGTAAACCTGGGCGACCTCCCCGACCATCTCTTCCCATCCGAATTCGTCTGCGAAGTATTGCGGAAGAATGCCTTTCATGGACGTTTCCGTGCGGGTCACATTCAGGCCAAGAGCTTGCATGTACGGCACGATTTTGTCCGGAGGAAGAACGGGCAGGGCGAGCGGGACAGAAATAAGACAGACGGCGATGACAACGACCGGTAACGCCACGCGTATCCAACGAAGTCGCGGGCGATTGGCCGTAAGCATTTCCCAGAATACGCCACCTGCGGCGAAGAGCATGGGGTATATCGGTGCGAGGTAGTAGTCCTTTCCCTTCAATGCCATCATCACCGCAAGAAAAGCGAGATACGTGAATCCCACATAACGAAAACGCTTGGCATTCCGGTGTAAAAAGAGATGCGCGAGGCCGGCAATCCAAACAAGATCCGTAATCGGGTTGAGCATCATAATTTGCTGCTTGAGGAAGGGCAGCGGCGGGAGCTCGATGTTTTTGTGAGTGGCTTTGACGTTTCGCAAATCCTCGAGCGTGGGGAAATGGTGCGCGTATTGCCAGACGACGTTGGGAAGCGCAATCAGAAACGCGATGGCGGCCGCCGCCCAAAACCATTTCGAAGCGAAAAGGCGGCGCTCCGGAGTGAGCGCCAAGCCCACAACCAGCGCGGAGAGAAAAAACACCGTGGAATGCTTGTTCAGCAGGCCGAATCCCAGAAGCACACCACAGTAGAGAAGAAGAGCCGGCTGTTGCCGATTCACCGCGGCGAGAAGAACGTAGAGACAGCCCATCCAAAACAGTGGCTCCAGCGGATTCATGGCCAGGCGTGTGCCATTGCCGAGAATGGTGGGCGCGAGCAAAACAGAAACGCATGCCAGGAAAATGGCCCATTTCCTGCCTCCCAATTCGCGGGTGAGGAATCCCGTCAGCGCGATCTCCGCGCCAAAAGCCAAGGCAGGCAACAATCGAATGGCATGGAGCGAATCACCAAAAATCACGCGGCTGCCACGCGCCAGCCAGGCGATCAGCGGAGCGAGATCCACATAACCAAACGCCAGATGATCGCTGCACGCGAGGTAGTAGAGTTCGTCGCGAAAATAGCCGTAGCGGCCGTTCGTGGCCATCTGGAGGAGGAATGCGCATGCGCCGAAAACCCACGCCATGCGCATGTTCTCTGAAGACTGATCGTGGACAGAGGGAGGGGCGACGTCCGTCATGCGAACACCTCGGCGGGAATCTTAGCATGGAGTTCAGCCGCGTCAGACTTAGCCTGGACGAGCGACGTAGGGCGCCGCGCTGGAGGCACAGAAGGCGTCGCCGCGATTTGTGGCCGGGGAACCGGTGCATCTCTGCCGGCAGCTTTTCCTTTGTACCGTCAGGGCAGCGTTTCGTATGATACGCAGAGGTGTGGCTGGCACAAACGAGGACAATCATGAAGCGAACACGCGATGCGAAAATAATAGTTAATGCGGACGTGGAGATGAAGGGGAAGCCGGTGAGCGCCTCGGCCTCCGAAATGGCGGAGGTGGTGCTGCCCGCGCAAACGAACGCCTTGGGAAAACTACTCGGCGGCCACGTGATGCACCTTGTTGATATCGTTGCGGCCATGGCTGCCAGCCGCCACGCCAACAGTTACATGGTCACGGCTTCGGTGGACTACATCGATTTCCAGAATCCCGTGAATCTGGGCGAAATCGTCATGTTGAAGTCGCACGTCAACCGCGTGTTCCACACTTCACTCGAAGTTGGCGTCGAGGTTTATTCCGAGGACATTCTCACTGGTGAACGCAAGCAGACCACCACCGCGTACGTGACGTTCGTGGCCATTGATGAGCACACGCGCCAGCCCAAGCGCGTTCCGCCACTCATCCTGCGCACCGCCGCGGAACGTCACCGCTGGCGCGAAGCCGCCAAGCGCCGCGAAATTCGCCTGGCGCACCGCCACGCGAAAAAACACTAGTTTGCCGCCCTGTGGCGAAGAATCCGCTCCCACGGGCTTTCTCCTGAGATGCAATTGTGTCTGTAATTCAATCAACACGGCACGCTGTCATCCTGAGAGGCGCGCCGTTTGCGCCCCGAAGGATCTCAACTGAGACGCCGTGCGCAATTTTGGTTGAGGTCCTTCGGCGATCCTCATCGGATCGCCTCAGGATGACAATGGCTGGCTAAACTTGAACGACGGACAAATTGTAGTTTGCGGGAAATCGCCTCAGTTCGCGAAACTCACGCGAATCTCATCTGCTACCTTTAATGCCTGCTCGACGCAGGTACCGATGGCCGGGCCATTCTGGAAATTTCCCGCAAAATAGAGACCCGGAAAGTTTCCGCGCAACTCTTCCAAGGCAGCGAGCCGCGCGGTGTGGCCCAGGTTGTACTGCGGCAAAGCGCGCGGCCAGAGCGTCACATGGGAAAAGACCGGCTCCTGGCGAATTCCGAGGAGCGGCGTAATCTCTTTGTGAATCATATCCGCCAGAGCCGCTTCCGATTGTTGCAGCGCGCCAGGATTCGTCGCGCCTCCCACAAAACTCGTCAGCAGCGCTTCGCCCTCCGGCGCGCGCCCCGGAAACAGCGAAGAGTTCCACACCGTGCCGAGATCGTTCAATCCCGAAGACCGCGGCACCAGGAATCCGAATCCCTCCAGCGAGTGGCTCACATCCTTTTTCCGGTAGCCCAGCGAAACCACGGCCACCCCCGCATACTCGACGCCACCCAACTGCTGCTCAAACTCCCCGTCCAGCGCGCCCAGCAGTTTCCCGGCAACATTCGTCGGCACCGCCAGAACCAGGCGCTCTGCCTCCACAGTTTCCTCGCCTTGCGCAGTCCGCACTGCAACGCGGAATCGGGGCGTCTGGGCATCATGACCCGGATCGAGATGCTCCATCCCCGTAACTTCCACGCCGCACTGCAAGCGCTCGCCGAGATTCAACGCAAGCGCTTTGATCAGCATTTCGTTTCCTTCGCTAAATGTCTGCAGCGTTGGCCGCTCGCGCGGACCTTTGGGCCCCTTAGGCCGTTTGGCCGCTCGCGCCTTAATCGCAGGGAAAATACCGCGAAGGATGCTTCCGGAAGCCTTCTCCGCCTCGTGCAAAATCGGAAACGCCGCGCGCAAGCTCAGCTTTTCCGGATCACCCGCGTAGATCCCGGAAACAAACGGGCCCACCAGCCGGTCAAGCAATCTGTCTGAAAATTTCCGGCGAATGAAATTCGCAACGGATTCGTCCGGCTCCGGCGCCACACTCTTGCCCAGAAGATCGCGCAGGATGGCCCGCTTCGTGCCGCCGCCGAGCAGAGGCGAAGCCAGCAGTCCCAGCGGATTCATGGGAACCGCTTGCAGTGCTCCATTGATGAGCACAAACCGTGGGGCCTTGGGATCAGCCAACACGCGTTCTTCCAGGATTTCCAGGTCGCTGCAAATCGCGGTGATGGCGCTATTCCCGCTGAAGCTCTGCGGGCCGCACTCGAGCAAGTAGCCATCGCGCTGAGCCGACCGGATCACGCCGCCCGGCCGCGCCGATGCCTCTACAATCAGCGTGGAGACGCGTGCTTTCTGCAGCGCAAAGGCGGTAGCGAGGCCCGAAATTCCCGCGCCAACCACAAGAGCCTGGACCTGCGTGGACATAAACGTTGCCCCTCGGCAAAATGGCGGTCACCCCTCGCGAGCGGGGCGGCCGCAGTCTCTAGTCTGACCAAATTCCTACAGAGTTTTCGAGAATAGCGGACGAGACGCCAGTTGCTGCTTTTCCAGGTACGGGTCAAACACCATAGCCAGGTTGCGAATGAAGATGCGTCCCAGCCACGCGGTGCGAATCTCCTTTTCGTTCACCACCACCAACCCGTCCTCCTGCGGCAGCTTCAGGCGTTCCAGTTCGGGAGCGAAGTATTGGTCAAAATCAATTGCAAACTTTTGCGAAATCTCGTCCTTCACAATCACGGTGTGGCACAGCAGCCGGCTGATCACCTCGCGGCGCAAAATATCGTCCTGCGACAAGCGGTAGCCGCGCATGGTGGCGATGCCGCGCTCGTTCACGGCCTTTTCCCACGAGGGAATGTCTCGGAAGTTTTGCGCGTAGCAGTCCTGAATCCCGCTGATTGCGGTGATGCCGATGCCATAAAGATCGGCGCCCGCCTTCGTCGTGTAGCCCTGAAAATTGCGGTGCAGCGTGCGGTTGCGCTGCGAAACAGCCAGCTCGTCGTTGTCCTTTGCGAAGTGGTCCATGCCGATATACAGGTATCCGGCTTCCACAAATGCCAGCAAGCCGCTGCGGAAAATCTCAAACTTCTTCATGCCCTCGGGCAGGTGCGCCACAAACGAGCCCTGTTGCTTTTTCAGCCACGGCACGTGTGCATAGCTGAACATGGCGATGCGGTCCGGCGAGAGCCCTACGATCTGCTCCACCGTGTGCTTGAAACTCTCGGCGGTCTGGTAGGGCAAGCCGTAGATCAAGTCCACGTTGATGCTGTCGAATCCCAGTTCGCGCGCGTTGGCGATCAGGTCGCGCGTCACTTCATAGGGTTGAATCCGGTGCACCGCTTTCTGCACCTCGGGCTTGAAGTCCTGAATGCCCATGCTCAGCCGGTTGAAGCCCATCTTGCGCACCGTCTCCAGGTGCGCGCGCGTGGTCACACGCGGATCTACCTCGATCCCGATCTCCGCGTCCGGCGCAAACGTGAAGCGCTCCCGCGTGTAGGTGAACAGGTCCTCGATCTGCTCGGGGGAAAGATACGTCGGCGTTCCGCCGCCCCAGTGAAACTGCGCCACCTTGCGCTCGCGCGAAACGCTATGGCTGATGTGATCAGTCTCCTTTTTCAACACGTCCAGATACGGCGGCGCAACTCTCTTGTCTTTTTGGATGATTACGTTACACGCGCAGAACAGGCACAGGCTTTCGCAGAAGGGAAGATGCATGTACAGCGAAACGGGGCTGCGCTTTTCCTCCGCCGCGGCCAGCGCTGCTTCGTATTCTTTTGGTCCGAAGGCGTCGGTCCACACCGGTGCCGTGGGGTAGCTGGTGTAACGGGGTCCCGGCTTGTTGTAGCGGTTCACAAACTCTTCGCCCACGGAGAGTGCATCGCGCATTTCCCGCAAGTTTGGATTCATCACTGCCACGGCGCCTCCCTCCTGCGCAATTATGAGCGCGACTTCCCGGCCGGCTGTGACTGCAAAAATTCCGCCTGTTGCCCGGTGTGGATGAACAGTTGTGCGTGTTCGACGGGCGTGTGCTGCAAGATGCCATGACCCAAATTCAGAATGTGGCCGCGCCCGCCAAGCTCATCGGCGATTTCCAGCGTGGCCCGCCTGATTTGTTCTGGCGGCGCAAACAGCACCGCGGGATCGAGATTGCCCTGCACCGCGACGCGCGGCCCAGCCAGTTCGCGCACTTTCCCGAGCGGAATGCGCCAATCCACGCTCAAGACATTCGCACCCGCTCGCACAATCGCCGCCAGCAAATGGTGTGACGCCTTGGTGTAGTAAATCACCGGCACGCTCCCGCCCAGCCCGGCAATAATCTCTTGCACCGCAGGCAACACGAATTCCGTGTAGTCATGCAAATCCAATTCGCCGCACCAGGTATCGAACAATTGCACCGCGCAAACTCCCGCGGCAATCTGTCCCTTCAAATAAAGAATGGTCGCCTGGGCGATCTTGTGCAACAAATCTCGAAAAACCTTTGGCTCGCGGTAAAGAAATTCCTTCACCGTGGCGAAGCCTTCTTTCGTCCGTCCTTCCACCATGTAGCAAGCCAGCGTCCACGGAGATGCCGCGAAGCCCAGCACCGGCACGTCCGGCCCGGCCTGCTTCACCGTGCGTCGCAGCGCCTCCATCAGGAACCCGGTTTCCACTTCCGGGTCAAAGATGCGCAACTTCTTGACGTCTGCCTCGGTGCGCACCGGCTCCGGCAGGTTCGGCCCGGCATCGCCCAATTCCAGCGGCAAGCCCATCGCCTCCGCGGGGATGAGGATGTCTGAAAAAATGATGATCGCGTCCACGCCGAGGCGACGAAAGGGTTGCAGGGACACCTCCACGGCCAGATCCGGCGTCTTGCAGACCTCCAGAAACGAATGTTTCGCGCGAATTTCGCGGTATTCCGGCAGGTAACGCCCTGCTTGCCGCATCATCCACACCGGAAGACGCGGCACAGGTTCGCAACGCGCAGCTCGCAGGAAGAGTTCTTTCCGGGTCAATGCGGGGGCCTGAGTAGTCATAGCGATATCCAACAAGAATAACAAATCCCGGCAAATCCTGCCTTCGCTGTAATTGGTGGTTCAGTCTCCGGTTGTCCGACAACGCGGGTCTGGCATGTGGCCATCCATTAGTGGCCAAGCCTGAAAACTCATAGCTAGGTAGATTCGACCTGGCACAGTAAATATTCGGGAGAAATACACGCTTTCTAATACTTTTCAAGTATTGCTATCGCTTTTCTACAGAGTTAGCGTCTCCAACAACCGGGACTCAATTCTCAGCTTGTGTCACTCGAGCGGTTCGCTCCTTGGACCCGGAAAGCCACGCGCTGCATCATTCAGCGTGCATTTTTTCTGGAGGGACAACCATCATGAAGCGATTCCGCCTCGTTCTTTTTCTTCTGGGCCTCGCGCTGCCGGCGTATGGCCAGAGCAACTTCGCTGCCCTCACGGGTGTCGTGAGCGACCAGCAGCATCTCCCCGTCGCGGGGGCCACGGTCCAGCTCACTGCCGCGAACACGGGCGCAGTGCGGCGCTTGGTGACAAACCAGGATGGACATTTCGAGGCTCCAGCACTCTTGCCAGATGATTACGAACTGAAAGTCGAATCAGTTGGTTTTGCAACGGCAAAGCAGTCCCTGCGGCTGGAGGTAGGCCAAAAACTAAGCGTGGATATCACCCTGGCGGTCGCTTCCGTCAGCGAAGGAGTCCAGGTATTGGCCGCTGCCGAAGTTTTGCAGACGAGCGATGCAAGCGTGGGCGCCGTCGTCGAGCCCACCTCCATTCGCGAACTGCCCTTGAATGGGCGCATGTTGATTGACCTCGTGCTCACTGTGCCCGGCACTCACGTGGGTTTCGGTGCGCAAACCGGAAGCTCGAATCCCCTCTATTGGCGCCCTGGGCAGCGTTCTGCCGTGGTCGTCGGCGGCAGCCGCCCGAACGCCAACTTTTTTCTCCTCGACGGCGCCACCAACACCGATCCCACATTCAACACGCAGAATCTGAGCCCATCGCCGGACGCGGTGAAGGAGTTCCAGGTGGAAACGAGCAGCTACACGGCGGATATGGGCGGCGCGGGCGGCGGACAAATCAATATCGTGACGCACTCCGGCTCCAGCCAATTGCACGGAACGTTGTACGAATTCCTGCGCAACGGGGCTTTTGATGCGAGCACGTTTGGTTCGATGGGGAACAATCAGCTGGTGCAGAACAATTATGGGGCATCGGTGGGCGGACCGCTGATCCGGAAGAATACCTTCTTCTTCGCTAATTACGAGGGCTTACGGCTGGCCCAGGCAGACGCACAGGATCTGACGGTTCCAACCCCGGCCGAAATTCAGGGCGATTTCAGCATGAGCAACGTCAAAATCTACGACCCCACGACCGCGGTTCCAAATCCGAACTATGATCCAACCAAGCCGACGGGTCCCGCAAATTATCCCTACACGCGCTCTCAGTTTCCCAACAACCAGATTCCGGCAGGCCGGATCAATCCGCAACTGGAAGCTTTCCTGCTGAAGTACATCCCTCAGCCAAACATGAACATGATGGGGGGAGGCGTGGATTCCAACAACTACCTGGACATACGAAATGAATCTCATTTTCAGGACCAGGGCACCATACGCCTGGACCACAACTTCTCGCGCGGCGACACTCTTTTCGGGCGCTACTCGATCGGCGATGAAAATGGATTCTCGCCGAGCAGCGGGACGACTTCCACGTCGGAAAATCTCCCGGGATTCGGGGCGAACTTCAACAACCGCTCGCAGCAAGGGGTGATTTCCTGGAACCACATTTTCTCGAGCACGAAAGTGAACACGGCAACGATCGCAGTGTCGCGCCTGTCCATGTTCCGCACGTCGCAAAACGACGGGGTGAACAACATCGTTGGCGACCTGGGAATTCAGGGCATAGGTTTCGGCGGGGAGAACGCGTGGGGCGCGCCGTGGTTTGCGGTGCAGGGGTACACGGGGATTGGCGACACCTATGTGGCGACGCCCATGCACATGTGGAACACGACATACGAGTTCCGGGACATGTACGCCTGGCAGCTCGGGCGCCACGCCATCAAGTTTGGCGGAGATTATCACTGGTACACCTGGCCGATGTGGGGCTTCTTCCAGAATCGCGGCTACTACCAGTACACCAACGGATACACGTCGGACGAAGGAATCAACGATGGCACTGGCTCGGCGCTGGCGAGCTTGCTCCTGAGCCTTCCAACGGTGAAACAGCGTCAGGCCGGGATTCCACAGATGAATTTGAAGAACTGGGGGACCTCCGCGTTCATCGAGGATGCGTGGCAGATTACACGTACGACGACGCTGAGTCTGGGCCTGCGCTACGAATTTATGGCTCCGTTGTGGGACAAGGACAACACCAACACGAACCTGGTGTTCAATAACGGCGTGCCCTCGGTCTTCGTCGGAGGAGAGAATGGATACCCGAAGGGGCTGATGTACTCGAACAAGCATGATTTTGCCCCAAGGCTGGGCATCGCCAAGAGCCTGCCGAGATTTGGGCTGGTGCTCCATGCGGCGTACGGGATTTTCTACACACCGGTGGACCTGAACACTTGGTGCAATGAGCGGCATAACGTGCCATTCGTATTCCCGGAGACGCAACAGGCGGATAATTACACTCCGCCGGCGTCGCTTTATACGAGTGAGCTGAATTTCGGCACGCCAGTGCTGGGTACCGGCGCGCTGACACCCACAACGGTGAGTTTCACGGCATTCGACCCGCATGCGCCGGCGCAGTACGTCCAGCAATGGAACGCGTCGGTGCAGAAGAGCCTCGGGAAGGACACGACGCTGGAGATTGGCTACCTGGGCGCGCGCGGCTTTCACTTGCAGCGAGCGCACCTGATCAACAACGCGCCGCCGGGGCCGGGGCCGCTCGGACCGCGCCGCCCATTCAAGACGCTGTCGTTCGTGCCGGACACGGTTTTGCACCCAAGCAGCACGGAGGCGGTGATCCAGAGCCAGACGTTTCCGGTCAGCACGATCAACCTGCTGGAGGACACCGCACAGAGCTGGTACGACGCGGGATACGTGAACGTGCGTCGGCGGTATTCGCACGGCCTCAGCTTGCTGGCGAACTACACCTTTGCGAAGAATTTGACCAACGCGCCGGACTTCCGCTCGCCCATGGACGAATCCTCCATTCCACAAAACGACAATGACCTTGGCGCCGAAAAAGGGCCCGGCTGCGATATCCGCCATCGGTTTGCCCTGAGTGCCGTGTACGCCATTCCCGCGTACCGGCGCGCGGCTTGGACGCGCTTCGCGACGCAGAATTGGAGTTTTTCGACGATCTACCAGTATCAGACGGGGATGCCCTTCACGATTTCTGTGTTCGGCGACACGGCAAACTCGGGAACGGTCTTGGGCGAGAACCCCATTCGAGCCAACACCACGGGGCTGCCCATCTTCGGTCCAGGAACACACACCGCAGCGGAATGGTTTAATCCCGAGGCTTTTGCCGCGCCGCCTGCCTATACCTTTGGCGACGTCGGGCGAAACTCGGTTTATGGGCCCGGAATGCAGAGCATGGACATTGCCTTGCAGCGCGCCTTCCGCCTCAGCGAAAGAGCGAACTTCCAATTCCGTGCAGAGGCTTTCAACGCCTTGAACAAAGTCAACCTGGGCACGCCGAACCGCTATGTCAACGAACCCCAGTTCGGCACCATCACCATGGCCATGACGCCGGGACGCGAAATGCAGTTGAGCGCCAGGCTTTCTTTTTAGGACTCCGAAAACTCTGCCTGCTGCAGTTCCAGAGAAGATCGCCTGCACCATGCGGCCGGCCTAGGGCGCGCTTTTTTGGAAGTTCGGAAAAGGCGGGTGTTGCGGCGCTGGAGGGGGTGGGTTCTCCTTCAGGAGGTCCATCACCAACTCGACAGCCTATTCCAATTGCGGATCGTGGCCCGCGCGCACCGCCTGCAGTTCATATTCCACTTCAACGTCAGGCGGGACATCGTGATTCTCCACGTCCCGGGTGCCGTTCGTGGTGTAGAAGGCCAGGTTTGACGTGCCCGCGAAGCCACCATCCAGCAAGTCAAGCGGATTCGTATAGTGGCCAACCATGCGGCTCACGGGCGAGTGCGCTATACTCGAAATATCTCGTGAAACACGCCATGCAAGGAACTTCGCGCCCCCGAATCGTTCCTGACCGGCGTGGACAAGGCCGATGAATCACACGTTTGTTATCCTGACCGTCCTGGCGTACCTGCTCAGCATGGGCTTGTACGTCCAATTCCTCTACACCGGCAAGGAACTCACCGGGCGCCTAGCTACCTTGCTGATGTTCCTGGGTTTAGGCACGCATTACCTGGCCCTGCTGATGAGCGCCCGCGCCAGCCATACGGTCCCTTATCATGACCTCCAGGGGGCCATGTCGCTGTTCGGCTGGCTGCTCGCCGTCACCTATCTCTGCGTGGAAATCTACCACCGGCAGCGAACCGTCGGCGCCTTCGTCATGCCCGTCATTCTTATTTTTTTCTTCATCGCCAACCTTATGCCTACCCGTCCGCACGCCACGGCGCCCGTTCATGGCGTCGTCTTTGCCCTACACGTCACGCTGAGCATTCTCGCCTACGCTGCCTTCGCTCTATCCTGCGTCCTCAGCCTCATCTATCTGGGCGAGGAACGCTTGCTGCGCATCCGGCGACTCGGTGATGTGGTTTGGCGCTTGCCGCCCCTCGAACTGCTGGAGCGCATGAGCCACACCAGCGTCATGGTTGGGCTGGTCACCATCCTCGTCGGCACGTCGCTCGGATTTATCGCCGTGGATCGCAACATCGCGGAGCATTACTCCTATTTCGATCCGAAATACATCTTTACGTTGTTCGTGCTCTTGCTGTACATCGTCTATTTTCGCTTGGCGCGCACGGCAGCCTGGCGCGGCGCTCGGGCCTCCAAATTGTGCGTCTTCAACTTTGTTCTGGTGGTTGTGAACTTCTGGGTGGTGAATCTCTTCTTTTCCCAGCACCACCGCTATTTCTAGGAGCGCGTGGAACACTGCATGGAGATTGTCCTCGTCGGCCTGAACTTTCGTACGGCGCCTGTGGAGGTGCGGGAAAAGGTGTCTTTTTCCACCGAACAGGCGCAGCGCGCCGCCGAGGAGCTCCGTGCGCAGGGCATCCTGGAAGAAACGCTGGTTCTTTCCACGTGCAACCGCAGCGAGATTTACGGCGTCCATCCCACCGCGAAACGCGCCTCGGCCGCCGCGCTTGTCAACTTTCTGAGCAACTTTCACTCCATCCAACCCGAGCTGCTCAGTCCTTCGCTTTATCACCACTACGATCACGACGCCGTCCGGCATCTCTTCCGCGTTTCTGCCGGGCTGGAATCGATGCTGCTAGGCGAAGCCGAAATTCTCGGCCAGGTCCGTGAAGCCTATCTGCGGGCCCACGCCGCGCATGCTACTGGCCCCGTGCTAAACCGCCTGTTTCAAGCCGCACTCGAGATTGGCAAGCGCGTGCGCGCGGAAACCGAGCTCGGCACGCGTCCCATGGGTGTCGCTTCCGCGGGCATGAAGCTCGCCGAGCGTATTTTTGGCAAGCTCAACGATCGCACCGCGCTCGTTCTCGGCGCCGGCACCATCAGTGAACAGGTCGTCTCGCAACTTCGCGACCGCAACATCGGCCGGCTTTACCTTTCCAATCGCTCCCGCGAAAAAGCCGAGGATTTCGCCAAGCAATATAAAGGGGAAGTGCTCGATTGGGGCAACTGGGACAGCACACTGAAGTTGCCCGACGTCATCGTTTCCGCCGTCGGCGTCCAGGAAGCTCTCCTCACAAAACCGCTGATCGAGCGCTCCATGGCTGCTCGCGGCAACCGCGCTCTTTTCCTCATGGACCTGGGCATGCCCCGCAACATCGATCCTACCGTCAGCGAACTCTACAACTGCTACCTCTACACCATGGAGGACCTCAGCGAAATCGTGCAGCAGAACCGCAGCGCGCGAGAGAATGAAGTTCCCAAGGCCGAAGTCCTGGTGGAAGAGCATGTGGCCAAGTTTATCTCCTGGCAGGCCAGCGTCGAACTGATCGGCGTGCTCGATACCTTGCGCGGCAGCTTGAAAGAACGCCGCGCCGCCTTCCTTCATGAGAAACTTGCCGGAATGAATCACTTCAGCAACGAAGACCGCGAACACATCGGCGCGCTCATGGACGAGCTGCTCGAAAAACTGCTGATCGCCCCCGCGGAACGCCTGCGCGCCGAAAAAGAGCTGCGCAAGAAGATTCAGAACGTCGAAGCTATCCGTGAACTCTATCTATCCGACCGGGAGAAACCGTGAGGCCCCTCCGAATCGGCAGCAGAGGCAGCATCCTGGCGCGCTGGCAGGCGGAATTCGTCCGCAAGCAGCTCTTTCAAGTCGCCGGCGTCGAAGCCGAGATCATCATCATCAAGACTTCCGGCGACAAAATGCAGCAGGCGCCGCTGACGCAAATCGGGGGGAAAGGCATTTTCATCAAGGAGCTTGAAGAAGCTTTGCTCGAGGAAACCGTGGATCTCGCCGTTCACAGCGTGAAAGACATTCCCACGGAAACGCCCGGGCGGCTCTTTTTCCCCGCGGTTTGCCGCCGCGATGACGTGCGCGATTGCCTCGTATCCCATAAAGGCGCGACGCTCGCCAATCTTAAGCAGGGCGCGCGCGTCGGCACCAGCAGCCTCCGCCGCCAGGCCCAATTACGCCATCACCGCCCCGATCTCGATATTCGCGAACTCAGAGGCAACGTGGACACGCGCCTCCGCAAAGTGGAAAGCGGCGAATACGACGCCATCGTGCTCTCCAAGGCGGGTCTCGACCGCCTCGGCTGGAGCCAGAAAATCACCGAAGCCCTCTCTCCCGATATTTTCTTGCCTGCTGTGGGGCAGGGCGCCATCGCCATCGAGTCCCGCGTGAAAGACACGGAAGCCGCGGACATTCTTGGCAAGCTTGATGATGCCGAAACGCGCACCGCCATCATCGCCGAACGCGCCCTGCTTTCCGCTCTGCAGGGCGGTTGCCAGGTGCCCCTTGGCGCGTGGGCGCGCATGGAACGTAGCGAACTCGTGATGGACGCGGTGGTCTGCTCCGTGGATGGCGTTCAGTATGTTCGCCAGCGTGTCACGGCTCCGCCGGATCAGGCCGCGCAACTCGGCGAGCACATGGCCAAGCTGCTTGTCGAAGGCGGCGCTCGTGGCATTCTTGAAGAGGTGCAACGCTCCCGTGGTTGAATCTTTTCTCAGCGCACTCTCAGGCAAGCGCATCGTGGTTACCCGCGCCGCGGAGCAGAGCCAGGCTCTGCTCGCCGCTTTGCGCGAACGGGGCGCACAGCCGATTCTGCTGCCCATGGTCGCGTTCGCGCCGCCGGATGATTTGGTGGCGCTGGACGACTTCCTCCGCCACTTGCGCGAGTATCACTGGGTCTTCTTCACCAGCCAGAACGCCGTGCGCGCCCTCCAAGAGCGCTCCGAGCACCTCAAGGTTTCCCTGCGCGATGCCGTTGCGACCGCGCAAATCGCCGCTGTCGGCCCAGCTACCGCGGAAGCAGCGCGGGCCGCGGGCCTCGCTATCACCTATGTCGCCAAGGAACACAACGGCGTCGCCCTCGCGCAGGAATTGCAGTCCGAAGTTCGTGGCAAGCGCGTGCTCCTCCCACGCAGCGACCGTGCCAATCACGACCTGGTAGAAACCTTGCAACGCCTCGGCGCGCACGTCACGGAAATCGTCGCCTACAAAACCCTCCGCCCCGCTTCCGACGACGCGCACAATCTGGAAAACATCCTTCAGGACGTTCCCGATGCCGTCGTGTTTTTCAGCCCCTCCGCCGTGCACCACCTGCGGGAACTCCTCGGCCCGCAGTCATTTCAAAACCTGGCAGAGAAGAGCGCCTTCGCCGCGATCGGTCCTGTCACGGAGCGCGCCCTCCGTGAAGCGGGTGTGCAGCGCCTGATCGTCGCCTCCGATACCTCCGCTTCCGCCATCCTCGAATCCCTCGCAAATTTCTTCGTGAATTCTGGGCACAGCTTGCCCGCAGGAGTGAAACACCGATGAGCTTCCCCACACATCGTCCGCGGCGACTCCGCCGCACCGAAGCCCTGCGCGGCTTGGTGCGCGAAACTCGCCTCTCCACCGCCGGCTTTATCTATCCCATGTTCGTCTGCCCTGGCACGAAGGTGCGCCAGGAAGTCAGCTCCATGCCGGGCGTTCACCAGCAATCGGTGGATCAGATCGTCGAAGAATGCCGCGAGGTCGAGTCGCTAGGCATCCCTGCGGTCATTCTCTTTGGCTTGCCGGAATCGAAGGACCCGCGCGGCGCCATTTCGTATTCCTCCGAGGGCGTCGTTCAAAAGGCCATCGAAGCCATCCGCAAGGCCGGTTTACAACTCCTGGTCATCACGGACGTCTGCCTTTGCGAATACACCGATCACGGCCACTGCGGCGTGATCGAACGCGGCGAAATCGCCAATGATCCGACGCTCGATATTCTCGCGCAGCAAGCGCTCTCTCACGCGCGGGCCGGCGCCGACATCGTGGCCCCTTCGGACATGATGGACGGCCGCGTTGCCGCCATCCGCAAAAAACTCGACCAGCACAATTTTGAAAACATCTCTATCCTGGCGTACGCCGCGAAATACTGCTCCGGCTTCTACGGCCCTTTCCGCGAAGCCGCACAATCCGCGCCGCAGCATGGCGATCGCCGCAGCTATCAGATGGACCCCGCGAACGCGCGCGAAGCCCTGAAAGAAGTCGCGCTGGACATCGAGGAAGGCGCGGACATGGTCATGGTCAAGCCGGCGCTCGCTTATCTCGACATCGTGCGCAGGGTGCGGGATCGCTTTGATGTGCCCGTGGGCGCATACAACGTCAGCGGCGAATACGCGATGGTAAAGGCGGCGGCGCGCAACGGCTGGATTGACGAAAAGCGCGTCGTCCTGGAAATTCTTACGGGCATTCAGCGGGCCGGCGCGGACATCATCCTCACCTACCACGCCAAGGATGCGGCTCGATGGTTGAAATCCTGAACGCCAAGGTGCGCACATGAGTGCAACGCAACGCCGCTCCATTCCCGACCGGCACCGCTCGCGAGAAATCTTTGAGAAGGCCGAGAAGGTCCTCGTCGGTGGGGTTAACAGCCCCGTCCGCGCCTTCCGCTCCGTTGGCGGAGAGCCGCTCATCATCGAAATGGGTAGCGGCCAGCACCTTTACGACGCCGACGGCAACGCTCTGCTCGATTACGTCTGCTCCTGGGGCGCCATACTTCTCGGCCACGCGCATCCCGCCGTCAGCGCGGCGATCGCCGATCAGGCGCAGCGTGGCACCAGCTTTGGCGTAACCACCGAACTGGAACTCGAACTCGCCACCCTCATCACCAAAGCCATTCCGTTCCTCGAGAAAATCCGCTTCGTTTCCAGCGGCACCGAAGCCACCATGAGCGCCGTGCGCCTGGCCCGCGGCGTCACCAAACGCGATTTCATCGTCAAATTCGAGGGCTGCTATCACGGCCATGCCGATAGTTTCCTCTCCCAGGCCGGCTCCGGCTTGGCCACGCTCGGCATTGCCGAATGCCCGGGAGTTCCGCAAGCCCTGGCCGCGCTGACTCTCAATGTTCCGTACAACGACCTCAACGCCGTGGAGCAAATCTTCGCGCAGCACAAAGATAAAATCGCCGCGGTTATCGTCGAACCCGTTGCCGCCAACATGGGCGTCGTCCTTCCCAAGGATGGCTTCCTGAAGGGACTCCGCGAAATCACGCGCAAGCATGGTGCGCTCCTGATCATGGATGAAGTCATCACCGGCTTCCGCCTGCACTACGGCACCGCGCAGCAAATCTTCGATGTGCAGGGCGACCTCACCACCATGGGTAAGATAATTGGCGGTGGCGTTCCGGTGGCGGCGTATGCTGGCAGCGCGGAACTCATGGATCATGTCGCCCCGCTCGGCCCGGTCTACCAGGCCGGGACGCTGGCCGGCAATCCTCTGGCCATGCGCGCAGGCATCGCCACTCTAAAAGAGCTGAGCAAGCCCGGCCTATACGAAGGCCTCAATGCCCTCGCCAAGAACCTCGCCGCCGGTTTGCAGCAGGCCCTGAAGGACACGGGCATCGCCGCGCAAGTGAACAGCATCGGTTCGCTTTCCACGATCTTTTTTGCATCGCAACCCGTGACCGATTACACCGGCGCCAAGCGCTCCGACACCAAACTGTTCGCGCGCTTCTTCCGTGATATGCTGCAGCGCGGCATTTTTCTGGCGCCTTCGCAATTCGAAGCCGCTTTTGTTTCGGCCGCTCACACGTCCGCGGACATCGACCGCACGATCTCCGCTGCGGCGGATGCGTTGCAAGCGATTGCCGCACAGCCGTCTACATAAATCCAGCAAAAGGAGAAGGAAGCAATGCATGAAGTTCTGGAAGGTCACGAGGGACACGGCGGGCACGAGGAAGGCCCGTTCACCATCCCGGTCTCGGTCACGCTCTCGATCCTGGCCGTCCTGGTCGCAATCGCCACTCTCTTCGGCCATCGCGCCGCAAAGGAAGAGCTTCTTCTGCAAACCCAGGAAGCCGATCAGTGGGCCTTTTTCCAGGCGAAGAATAGCGGGCTGCATGGCATGCAGACCGGCGCGGACATGCTCGGCACCTTCACCACCGTTGATAAGGAGAAGGCCGAACAATTGCGCGAGAAGTATCTGAAGGAAACGGAGCGCTACACTAACCCGCTTTATTCGCGAAG
>PMES01000074.1 GCA_003154775.1 Acidobacteriota bacterium
GCACAGTGCTAATCTTCTTCATTGCCGGTCTCCTTATTCTTTGTGCCTTGAGCACGTCGAAACATAGGGAGCGTATCGCATCCCGCTGGAGACCGGCCTTCTCATCCCATCTGTTTACCCTGAGCCTCGAAGGGCCTGTACTCTTGGGTTTTCCCCCTGTATCGTAAACCGAGTCCCCGCTCCCTGGTACGCACCCTGCACCCATCCCCAGCCCGTCATTTCGAACGGAGCGACCCGATTTTCTCTTTCGCGCCGCTTTATGGCGCGTCGGGCCGCGAAGAGAGAAATCCCTCTTCCCGTCACCACGCAACGCGTCTGCGGCCCTTCAGCTTTTAACTTTCAACTCTTCGACCTCTTCTCTGCGCCCTCCGTGAACTCTGTGTTGCCGTCCCTCTTCCTCTGCAAATCTCTGCGTTCGGCGTTTACCCCGACCCGGTCGGGGCGCCCCTGTGCAAGCCTCTTCTTTCCCTCTTTCTTTTCTTACCTCTGCCTTGAAAATTCCTTCCCGAACTCTCCGCTCCCTCTGCGGCCCCTCTGTTACCTCTGTGTTAAAGCCCTTTTCTTTCTCGCCCTCCGAGAGGAGACAATTTGGCTCTTCCATCAGTCCATTCCCTGTTAGAATATTCCCTGGGGTGAGAGACAATGCTGCCATTACACCTTCAGCCCGAAAGCCACATCCCCCTCTATATCCAGCTCCGCGACCAGCTACGTTCCCTGGTCCATGCCGGCGATCTTCGTCCCGGTGACCGCATCCCCGCCAGCCGCGAACTCGCTCTCACCCTCGGCGTACATCGCACCACCGTCGCCAACGCCTACGCCGAACTCGAATCCGAGGGCCTCATCCAGGGCCACGTCGGCCGCGGTACCTTTATCCGCGCCAATGGCAACGGCCTGAAAATTTCTCCGCCCCCGCTGCCTGTCCTCCACAATGGCGATGGCCTCCGCTGGGAACTTCTCTTCGCCGATGAACGCAGCGAAGAAATCCTCACCCGCCTCACTGCTTCTGCTCCGGAGGACGCGCTCTCCTTCGTCATGGCGCGCCCCGCTCCCGAATTTTTCCCCGTGGAAGAATTGCAGACCTGCTCCCATGCCGCCCTCCGCCGCGAAGGCCCCGAAATCCTCAATCTCGGCCCTTCCGACGGTTACGCACCCCTCAAGGAGGCGCTCCTCGAACTTCTCCACCACGACGGCATTCCCGCCAGGGACGAAACTCTCCTCGTCACCGCCGGATGCCAGCAAGCTCTCGACCTCATCGCCAAAGCCTTTGTGCGCTCTGGCGACACCGTCATCCTCGAAAACCCCACCTATCCCGGCGCCACCGCCGTTTTCCATGGCGTTCGCGCGCGTTGCCTCGGCGTTCCCGTGCGCACCCACCCCGAACCCGGCAAACCACTGGGCATCGATATCGAAGCCCTCGAAGCCACGCTCGCCGCCAATCGCGTCAAGCTCATCGTCCTCACTCCCGATTTTCAAAATCCCACCGGCACCTCCATGCCGCTCGATTCACGCCGCCGCCTTCTGGAACTCGCCGCCCGCCATCAGGTTCCCGTCGTCGAAGACCACATCTACGCGCGTCTCCACGCCCGCGATGTCCGCGTTCCTTCGCTCAAGCAGCTCGACCAGTCCAATCTCGTCATTCACATTGACAGCTTTTCCAAGGTCGCTTTCCCCGGCCTCCGCGTCGGCTGGATTGTCGCGCCTCCCGCCGCTATCGAACGGCTCCGCCTCGTCAAGCAAATGACTGATCTCCACACCGATCAGCTCGCCCAAGCCACGCTCGCCGAATTCTTACGTCGCGGCCTGTTCCACAAGCATCTCGCCCGCATGCGCAAGGTCTACGCCGATCGCCTCCAGGCCCTGGACGACTCCCTTCGTAAACTCATGCCCGAAGGCACGCGCTGGACGCGTCCCGAAGGCGGCATGTGTCTCTGGCTCGAATTGCCCCCCGGCTTTGATGCCAGCGAACTCATGATCCACTCCCGGGAACGCGGCGTCCTCTTCGCTCCCGGCCGCTATTTCTACGTGCAGTCGCCGCTTCCCAACACCCTGCGTCTTGGCTTTGCCAGCCTCAACGAAAAACAAATCGCCCGCGGCATCGCCATCCTCGCCGAGCTCCTGCGCATCGAAATGCGCAAGCGCCAGCGCGGCACGCATCGCGCCCACGTGGCCTTGGTCTAGCCGCAAAATAAAATGCCCAACGTACTCAAACTCGATCCGCAACCCACCAACCGCTGTTTCGGTTGTGGCGCCGCCAATGAAGCCGGTATGAAATTGCCCTTCGAATTGGATCTCGACGCGCACCGCACCCGCGGCCGCTTCACTCTCGGCCCCAACTACGCCGGTGGCGCTGGCTTCGCTCACGGTGGCATCATCGCCGTCGTCCTCGATGAAGCCATGGGCAAGCTTTCCAAATTGACCGGCGAGCGCGCCGTCACCGCCGAAATCTCCATCGAGTACCGCAAGCCCGTCCCCGTGGATCAGGAAATTTTCGCCGAAGGCTGGCAGGAGGACGCACGCGAACGCAACCGTTTCCGTGTCGCCGAAATTCGCGACGCCCAAGGCAATCTGCTAGCGCGTGGCAAGGGCCGCTTCGTAGTAATAGGCCCGGCGATGTAGCTCTTGGTTTTGTAGTAGCCGGGCTTTAGCCCGGTAATGTAGCGCTCCTGGGTTTCTTGCTTTTGTAGGGGAGCAGCACGCTGCGCCCCATCTCGGCAAGCTCGTAAATTTGTCGAGCCCGCTCTTGGTTTTGTAGTGGCCGACCTTTAGGTCGGTTCTTGGGTTTGTTTTTGCTCTTGTAGCGGCCGCCTGGCGTTTACCCCGACCTGGTCGGGGGGGCGGGCGCCTTAGTTCTTGAGTTTGCTTGTAGTGGCCGATCTTTAGATCGGCCAGCAAGAAAATTTTCTTTTCGACTTCCGAATTCTGAGAGGAGAAGCACTCATGTCAATCAAGAAACCAAACGGCAGCGCCCCCAACGACGGCGCCAAAGCCTCCAACGAATGGCGCGTCAAGGTCGGCCTCGCCGAAATGCTCAAAGGTGGCGTCATCATGGACGTCACCAACGCCGAACAAGCCCGCATCGCCGAAAAAGCCGGCGCTTGCGCCGTCATGGCCCTCGAACGCGTTCCTGCGGACATCCGCAAGGAAGGCGGCGTCGCCCGCATGGCCGCCATCAAGGTCATCCGCGAAATCATGAAGACCGTCACCATCCCCGTCATGGCCAAGGTCCGCATCGGCCACTTCGCCGAAGCCGAAGTTCTCCAGGCCCTCGAAGTCGACTTCATCGACGAGAGTGAAGTCCTCACCCCCGCCGACGAGGAAAATCACATCTGGAAGCACGATTATCGCGTGCCCTTCGTCTGTGGCGCGCGAAATCTCGGTGAAGCCGTCCGCCGCATTGCCGAAGGCGCCGCCATGATCCGCACCAAGGGTGAAGCCGGCTCCGGCAACGTTGTCGAAGCCGTCCGCCACATGCGCGCCATCGTCAGCCAAATGAAGCGCCTCACCACTCTTCGCGACGACGAAATCATGAAGGAAGCCAAGGAACTCGGCGCTCCTCTCGATCTCATTCGCGAAATCGCCAAGACCGGCAAGCTCCCCGTTCCCAATTTTTCCGCCGGAGGCATCGCCACGCCCGCCGATGCCGCGCTCGTTCGCAAACTCGGCGCTGAAGCTATTTTCGTCGGCTCCGGCATTTTCAAGAGCAGCGATCCCGAAGCCCGCGCCAAAGCCATCGTCAAGGCCAATACCCACTTCGAAGACGCCAAAGCCGTTCTCGAAGCCAGTGAAGAATTAGGCGAAGCCATGCCCGGCATCGACGTCCGCCAACTCGATGAAAAAGATCTTTTTTCCACCCGTGGCTGGTAGTGGCACAGTCACTCTTGTGTACCCTGCTTGCCCCGATCCTAGAGGGTAGCTTCGAAGTGACTGTGCTCTTGGGTTTGCTCTGCTTTGTAGGGGTTCAGCACGCTGGACCCCATCTCGGCAAGATCGCTCGCTTGTCGAGGCCGCTCTTAGTTTTTCCCGGGTGGCCTACCCTTTGCGGTTTTTGCAAAGGGTGGGCTCTTCCGCTTGCTTTTGGGGTGCCCCACCCTCGTCGTTTGAGAGTGGGTCTTGGGTTTTCCTTTGTAGGGGCGCAGCACCCGCCGAAGGCGGGCGCCCCTGCTAGGCAAGGCGCAAACAATTTGTCATTCCGAACCCGCGTTTTTTGCGGGTGAGGAATCTGTTTTTCCGGCCGTATTTGCTTTTGTAGGTGCCGGGCTTCAGCCCGGCAAGGGCTCTAGCGTTGTGCTGACTAAAAACTAAAAAGCTGAAAACTGAAAACTGAAAACTGATAACTTCTCCATGATCATCGGCATCCTCTCCATCCAAGGCGACTTCGCCGCACACGCCGCCGTTCTCCAAACACTCGGCGCCCAATCCCTCGAAGTCCGCACCGTCGCCGATCTCCGCCAATCCGACGCTCTCATCCTCCCCGGCGGCGAAAGCACCACGCAACTTCAATTCCTTCAGGAAGAAGGCCTCTTCGACGCGATCTGCCAATTCGCCGCCAAAGGCCGCCCCATTTTCGGCACCTGCGCCGGCGCCATCCTCCTCGCCACCCACGTCAAAAATCCCCCCCAACCCTCCCTCGCCTTGCTGGACATGACCATCCTCCGCAATGGCTACGGCCGCCAACTCGCCAGCGACGTCTTCTTCGGCCCCTGCACTCTGAAAAAAGATCCGCTCGAAATGGTTTTCATCCGCGGCCCCATCATCGAAAGCATCGCTCCGGGCATCACCGTCCTCGCCAAACTCCATGGCTCCCCCACCCTAGTCCAAAAAAACAATCTCCTCGCCGCCACCTTCCACCCCGAACTAACCAACGACCCCACCGTCCACAAACATTTCCTCTCCCTAATCTCCAACTCCGCCCCCGCCACCAAATCCCCCCGCCTGTAGCTCACCCCTTCAGGGGTGAGGCCTTTCCCCACCAATCCCCGCTTTGTCATCCCGCTCGCCCCGAGCTTCGAGGCGACCGGAGTGCCGCGCAGTTTGCCGCACGCCCACACTGTCATCCCGACCGGAGTGCCGCGCAGTTTGCGCCACGCAGCGCGTCGTTTGCGTCCCGTGCGCTTCGCCGGGATGGAGGGATCGTTGCAACTTCCCATCCAACTTTAGCTCCCTCCACGTTGAACTCTTGCACTCTTAAACTCTTAAACTCTTGCCTCGTCCGGGGAATCTGTG
>PMES01000002.1 GCA_003154775.1 Acidobacteriota bacterium
GTCTCGTGACGAACTTGGGCTAACATCCTCACACTTGATCGCTGTTTTTTTTGTCCATGGCCACACCACTGCCGCGCCCAGCCCTCCACGATTTTCCCCCTGCGAGTGTCTATGGCTTACCTGGCTGGACTTTCTGGTGAGCTGCAGTTTTGACGTTATCCAAACGGCGCAGAACCCTGTCATCTTGAGGGGCGCGCCGTTTGCGCCCCGAAAGATCTCAACTGACAGATCGTGAACAATCTTGCATGTTAAGGTCCTTCGGCGATCCCCATCGGATCGCCGAAGCATGACTAAGGGTTGCGGAACTTGGACTTCGGATGAATCGAAGCTTGTGAGAAGTCCAGGCTGGGGTCGAACAGCAGTTCCCAATTGTGCATTGGACTCTTTATCAGCCGACAACTCCAACCGCGCAGGGCCGCTCTTCTTCGTTTCCTGATCGCTGATAACCTTCCGCTCCCGCTCAAAACGCGCGGGCACCCCCACCGAACCCTGCCTCCCTACGCTCCCTGCGAATCCTCAAACTCCTTCATCCAATCCCGCCCCTTCAACACCTCTCTCGGGCGCGTCCCGTCCGGCGGCCCCACAATCCCATCCTTCTCCATCAAATCGATCAAATGCGCCGCTCGCCCGTACCCGATCCGCAACCGCCGCTGCAGCGTTGACGTCGACGCTCGCCCCATCTCGCAGCACACCCGCACCGCGTCCTGATACAGCTCATCGTCCGAGCCCTCCCGGTCTTCCGCGCCATCCGCCGCGCCGCCCGTCTTCTCCGTACTATCTTCCTTCGGCGCTTCCAGCAACTGTTCGTTGTATTTCGCCGGTGCCTGCTGCCTCCAAAAGTCGCACACCGCGGTAATCTCATCCTCGGTCACCAGCGGCCCGTGAATCCGGTGCAACCTCGCCGAACCCGCCGGCAAATACAGCATGTCGCCCTTGCCCAGCAGCGATTCCGATCCATTGGCATCCAGAATTGTCCGCGAGTCCACTTTGCTCGCCACCCTGAAAGATATCCGCGCGGGGAAGTTCGCTTTGATCAACCCCGTAATCACGTCCACCGACGGCCGCTGCGTCGCCAGGATCAGGTGAATCCCCACCGCCCGCGCCATCTGCGCCAGCCGCGTGATGGACTCCTCCACGCTGTTCGTGTCCACCATCATCAAGTCCGCCAACTCATCGATAATAATCACCAGGTAGGGAAGTGGCTTGTGCTCCGCTTCTTCCAAGTTGTCAAACAGCGAAAGTGACTGCTGCTTCTGGCACGAGCGGTTGTACTGATCGATGTTGCGCACGCCACGCTGCGCCAGCAATTTCAGCCGGTTCTCCATCTCCTTCGTTGCGTTCCGCAATACGTTCGACGCCACCTTCGGGTCCGTCACCACCGGCGCCAGCAGGTGCGGAATCCCTCCATACAAGCTCAATTCCAGCCGCTTCGGGTCCACCAGCACCATCTTCACTTCGTCCGGCGTCGCCTTATACAACATCGAAATCATCAGCGAATTGATGAACACGCTCTTCCCCGTGCCCGTCGACCCCGCAATCAGCAGGTGCGGCATCGCCGCCAGGTCCGTCACTCGGATTCTCCCGTGCAGGTCTCGCCCCATCCCCAGCGTCAACTTGCTCGGCGAATTCGTGAACTCCGTCGCCTCCAGGATTTCGCGCAACGCGATGGTCTCCCGCCGGTCGTTTGGCACTTCAATGCCGATCGTCGATTTTCCCGGTATCCGTTCGATCAGTATCGATTCCGCCTTCAGCGCCAGGCACAAATCTTCCGTCAGGCTGATAATCCGGCTGTACTTGATTCCTGCTTCCGGCTTGAACTCAAACGTCGTCACCACCGGCCCGGGATTGATCTGCGTCACGCGCCCTTCCACCTCGAACTCGTGGCATTTCGCTTCAATCGCCCGCGCCCGCATTTTCAATTCGTCTTCGTCCAGCTTCTGGCTGCCTTCGCCCTCCTTCAGCAGGCTGATCGACGGCAACTTATAATTGGTATTCATCTTGGCAATCTTTGGGTCAGGCTTCTTCGCTCTGCCCGGAACGTCCGCTAAGCCCTTTTCATTATTCAAAAACAGAATCGGCGCCCTGTGCGGTGTCTCTTCTTCCCTCGGCTCGGCCTCTTCCACACCTGTTCTCTTCCCGCGAAAGACGTCGCTCTCATCACCCAAGCGAAGCGCCTTGTGTCCCTCCTCAGTTTCCGGCTTACCCACGATTTGCGGCGTCACCGGCTTACGCCCCGCCATCCGCCGCTCCTCCACTTCCCGTCGCATCCGCCTCTGCTCGCGTTCATCCTGCCACGCGTGCCACCGCGCCTGCGCCCGCTGCAAAATCCCCAGCTTCTCCATGCGCCCGATAGGCCCCTTCGCGCCGCTGGCCCATGCGTGCGCCCCGCTAAACGAAAAAGTCGTGGTCAAAAACACCGCCACCACCAGCAGCGCAATCGCCACCAGGTTCGCGCCCCACACGTTGAATCCCGTCCGCAGCCCGTGCGACATCAGCGTCCCCAGCAACCCTCCCGCCGGCAACGCTTCCCTCACCGAAGGGAAGTGCCACAGCGAGAGCAGCGAAGGCAGAGACATCAGTAGCAGCACATATCCCGCAATCGTCGCCACCTGCGAATCGATCGCCCGGCTGCGGCACCACCGGTACCCCAGCAGCCCAATCGCCACCGGCAGCAGAAACGCCGCGAATCCAAATGCCTGAAATAGCACGTCCGCCGAATAGGCTCCCGCCGGCCCAATCCAATTCCTCGTCGGATTCTGCTCGCCCGCAGCGGCGCTCACATTGAACGCCACATCCCGCGGGTTATACGTCAGAAGCGACAGTCCCATCAGGACCGCCGTCATGATGCACAAAAACCCAATCAGCTCGTTGAGCCGCTTATTTTCTGTTGGTGTCAGGAAGCGCACGGAATTCTCCTCAGCTTTTTGGGGAAGGCTGAGTGCCGCATGGGGCGCGGCGCTGGTGCGCCCCGACTTGGAGGAACGCCCAAATCATACCAAACCGCAAGCCCCGCACAAGTCCATCTTCGTCGCAAGTTTCCATATCTGTGGAGTGCGGCGGCTTGCCGCCGCTTTTACGGTTGCAGCAGCCGCCACCAAACCGCAATTCCACTCCCGTCCTCCATCCCGGCTCAATCTCCGCGACCCCCGTCGCCAAGGTTGGCCTGGTGTCATCCCGACCGAAGCAACGGCGCCTTCTGCCGTTGCGCAGTGGAGGGATCGCGGCAAAATCTACCTGTGGCACAGTCACTCCTGACTGTGCCCTCGGTCTGTTTTTCAGCGGGTGCCCCAGGTGTCGGTTTTGCACCTGGGCTCTTGCGTTGGTTTTCCAGCCGTGAACTGTCAACTCTGAACTGTCAACCTGCCACTCTTCTCTGTGACTCTCTGCGTTCTCAGCCCCCTTGCGTTAGTCTTCGCCTTCCTCCCCGTCATTTCGAACGGAGTCCGCGAAGTGAGAAATCCCTCTTCGTTTTTCGCTTCTTTGCGACCTCTGTGGTCTCTGTGTAAGCCTCTTCTCTTAACCCGCCAATCTCGCCGCAAAAAACAACACCAATATCCCCACAATAATTCGGTAAATCGCGAACGGCCCAAACCCTCTTCGCCTCACATACGCCATAAACCACGCCACGCTTCCATACGCCACGATAAACGACACCACAAACCCGATCGCCAGCACGATCCATCCATGCGCATCAATCCTCGCCACCCCGATCGGATTCCCATCCTTCCCACGCAGCGACTTCCACAACGTGTACGCCGTCGCCATCACCATCGTCGGTATCGACAGGAAAAACGAAAACTCCAGCGCGCTCGCCCGCGACATCCCCGCCATCTGCCCCGCCGCGATCGTGGACATCGACCGCGACGTGCCCGGAAACACCGCCGATAGAATCTGGCATGCCCCAATCCACACCGCCTGCAACAAACTCATCTCTTCCATGTGCCACGTGTGAATCAACCCGCCTGCCGCCGCCTCTCCCGCTGCCTCCGCCTTGCCATTCCGCGCATCGATGAACCACATCACAATCCCGCCCACCAGCAACGCCGTCCCAATCACATAGGGGCTCTCCAGATGTTTCCCAATCACCTTGATCAGCAGAAATGACGGTATCGCCGTCACCACAAACGCAATCATCACCAGGCTCAGCGGATGCGTCAGAATCGTCCGCTCGCCGCGCTCCCCGCGGGGAAATGTCGAAAAGAACTTCGCGATCCGGTGCCGGAAATAAATCGGCAGCGTCAAAATTGCCCCCAACTGGATCACGATCGAGTACATCTTCCAATACCCGCTCTCCAGGCTGAGCTGCGAATAATGAAGGTGCAGCAGCGCCTCCGCGATCCGCAAATGCGCCGTCGAACTCACCGGAATAAACTCCGTCAACCCTTCCACAATTCCCAAAATCACGCTCAACAAGTAATCGCTCACGCTTCCGCTCCTGGTTTCTTGGCACAGGCACTCCTGCCTGTGCTCTTGGGTTTTCCTCCCCCTACTCCTCACCAACGGGGCATGGCCAGATTCGGGATGGCTTACAAAAACTTAAAACTGACTACTGAAGACTCAATCCTGCCTACTTCCCACTCCCCAGCCGCTTCCTCATCTCATACGCATCCACACTCCCCAGATAATACCGTTTCAGTACCGCCTCCGCAGAATAACCGTGCCGCCCCCAGAAGGCAACCGCGCTCCCATTGTCCACCGCCGTCTCCAGCAGCACCGAAAGCACTCCGTGATACGCAAAATGCTGCTCCATCTCCCGCAGCAGCGCCGACCCCACGCCCTTCCGCCGGTGTGCCGCCGCAATATCCAGCGTGATAATGTGCGCCAGCGGCGGATTGCTTTCCGCCAAAATGAATCCCGCCAACTGCTTACCCTCTTCCGCGATCAGGCAATCCGACGAATCCAAATCCAAGAAATGCTGCAGCGTCCATTTGCTGTACGAAATTCCCGGCACAAAACACGCCAAATCCAATTTATGGATCGCGGGAAAATCGCGCGCTTCGTAAGGTCGGATCGTCGCGGGCATGGGTGCGCTTCTTCTGTGCCGTCATCGAAGTGCGGCCGCACCGGCATGTTCAACCCCAGCGCCTTCACGGTCGTGGCATCCACCGTGGCCCGCCCATTCTCTTTAACCACCACCCCCACCCGCAACTTTTCCCCCACTGCGTCCCCTACAGTTTGTCATCCCGAGCGGAGCGACCCGATTTTTTCTTCCGCGCCGTAGTTTGGCGCGTCGGGTCGCGAAGTCGAGGGATCTGCTTCTCCCCCCTCTTGCTCTGCGCTCCCCCGTGTCCCGCGTTTACCCCGGCCCGGTCGGGGCGTCTCTGCGTTATCCTTACTTCGTGCTCCCCATCCGCGCACCGGTCATCCCAAGAGGAACGTCGTGCCTATCGCCTCGCCCCGCCTCCTGATCGCTGATATCTGATCGCTGATAACCGTTAACCGTCAGCTCCTATCGCACCCTCTACAACTTGATCGTCACCGTCTTGACTTCCGTATAATTCGCCAACCCATACTCTCCCAACTCTCGTCCAATCCCCGATTGCTTGAATCCTCCAAACGGCGCCGCCGCCACCGCCTTGTCCACATCCGCCGCATCGGCTTCGGCCACCTGCGTAATGACCTCGCCCGTGGACGGATTAATCGTCGGGAAAGTTTTCCCCGAACTCGCCTCCACCCATTTGTTGTTGATCAAAAGCTTCGAAGCGGAAATCTCCACATTCGGTTCCATCACTGTCGTTGCAGTCGCCATGGCTTTCCTCCTCGCTGGGTCAAGAAAGCCTATACCTACTCCCCGATGGACGCAAGATTCCGATTCTCCCCATCACCTTCTTGATTTTCTCTCGGGTTTCCCTCGTTACGTCGCTCAGGCAAGTACTTGAGGGTGCCCCATCCTTCGCGCCTTTTGCGAAGGGTGGGCTCTTACCCTCTAACGTCACCCACCTTCTTCTCTTCGCTCTTGGGTTTCCCTCGGTAAGTCACTCAGGCAAGTACTTGAGGGTGCCCCACCCTAGGTTTGTTAGGGTGGGCTCTTACCCTCTAACGCCACCCACCTTCTTCTCTTCGCTCTTGGCTTTCCCTCGGTAAGTCTCAGATACAATGAACTTGAGGGTGTGCGCTAGCGAGAATTGCCGGTGGGTTAGCGGCTAGCAGGAAAAGCAAACTGACTCGACACAGCAGAAGACCGAAGAGATCCATGGCACGAATCCTCTTGCCTTATCCCCTGCGAACTACACAATATCATGTTCTCAGGAAGGCGGAGGGATCACCCGTCAGCGAGACGCTCTTACGCTCTAACGCCACAACCTCTCTTCTCTGTGTCCTCTGTGTTCTTCCCTTTGTGACCGGCGCCTGCCCCGACCTGGTCGGGGTGTTACCGTCCCTCTTCTCTTCTCCGCAAATCAAATCTCCAAGATCACCGGCAAGATCAGCGGCCTCTTCGACGTCTGCTTGCTGATATACCTCTTCAAATCCACCCGGATCTTCTCTTTAATCACGGACCAATCCGCCCGCTCCTCCATATTGGACGTTTCCACCGTCCGGCTCACCACGGCCCGCGCTCCCTCCAGAAACTCGCTCCCATTTTCGCTCATCAACCCCCGCGACACGATTTCCGGCGCGGACTCGATCCTGCCCGTATTCTTGTCGATCGCGATAATCGGAATCACCACGCCCTCTTCCGATAAATGTTTCCGGTCGCGCACCACCACTGCCTCAATCTCTTCCAGCGACCCCGAATCCACCAGCACGCGTCCCGCTTGCACCGCATCGCGCCGGTACGCCCCATCCTCCGTGAACTCGATCCGCTTCCCGTTCTCCAGCAGCAATATCTCTCCGCTCACCACGCCCAGCGAGTGCGCCAGCGCCGCGTGCCGGAACAAATGCCGGTATTCCCCGTGTACCGGCACAAAATATTTCGGCCTCACCAGTTGCAGGATCAGTTTCTGCTCCTCCTGGCTCGCGTGCCCCGAAACGTGGATCGGTCCTCCCTCATTGTCGTAGTACACCAGCGCCCGCCGCCGGAACATGTGATCCAGCATCCGGAAAATCGCCTTCTCATTCCCCGGAATAATCCGCGCCGACAGAATCACCGTGTCATTTTCATCGATCGTCACAAACCGGTGGCTGTCCACCGCGATCCGCGACATCGACGACATCGGCTCCGCTTGCGACCCGCTCGCCAGCACAATCAGCTTCCGCGGCTCGTAACTCCGTATCTCCTGCGGACGCACCACGATCCCGTCTGGAATCCGCAAATAGTCCAGGTCGTGCGCAATCTCCACGTTGTCAATCATGCTGCGCCCGACGAACGCCACCTTCCTCCCCACCCGCTCCGCAATATCAATCACCTGCTGAATCCGATGGATCGAAGACGCAAAGCACGACAGCACTACCCGTCGCGGCGCCGATCTTGCCAATTCCTCGATCCGCGGCACCACCGTGCGCTCCGATGGCGTGAACCCCGGCCGCTCCACGTTCGTCGAATCGCTGAACAGCGCCAGCACCCCTTCGCTTCCATAGCGCGCAAATGTGTGCAGGTCCATCCGGTAATCGTCCACCGGTGTTTGGTCGATCTTGAAGTCGCCGGTATGGATGATCACGCCCAGCGGTGTGCGGATCGCCAGCGCCACGCAATCCAGCGTGCTGTGCGTCACCGGGATAAACTCGATCTCGTACGGCCCGATCTCGATCCGCCGCCCCGGCACCACTTCAAACAGCTTCGCCACCTCCATCAGTCCCGCTTCTTCCAGCCGCTTCTTTACCAGCGCCAGCGTGAATCGCGTCCCATAAATCGGCACGTTCAGGTCCCGCAAAATGTACGACAGCGCCCCGATGTGGTCTTCATGCCCGTGCGTCAACACAATCGCGCGCACGTGCTCCCGGTTCTGCTTCAAATAGGTGGTGTCCGGAATCACCAGGTCCACGCCCAGCAATTCCGACTCCGGGAACATCATTCCCGCATCGATCACGATGATGTCGTCGCCATAGCGCAACACCATCATGTTCATTCCAAATTCGCCAAGTCCCCCAAGGGGAATAACCGTCAATGTCTGATTAGTCTTGCTCAAGTAAGTTTTTTCTCCACAAACCAACCTTGAATCGTATCACACTACACACGCCGCTTCCCTCTGCGCCCTTCCCTGTTCCCGCCGCGCTTCACCAGCTTGTGGCACAGTCACTCCTGACTGTGCTCTTGGGTTTGCTAACCCACACACTCCGGCTTGCCCTGAGCTGCGAAGGGACTGTGCTCTTGGGTCTTCCCCTGTAGCTCAGGCCTTCAGGCCCAAGCCTTTCCCCTGCCACAGCGCAATCCTTCTATCCCCAGCCTTTTCTCTTGGGTTTCTCTTGCTTTTGTAGCGGCCGCTTTCCGAAGCGGGCGCCTTTGCGGCGTCCTACCCAAACCCGTTATCCCTAGCGCAGCGGCCGGATTTTTTTCTTCCGCGCCGCATTCTGGCGCGTCGGGCCGCGTAGAGAGGGATCCCGCCGCCGCCTTTTTCTTCTCCGCGAACCTCAGCGTCCCCGCTCTCTTTTCATCTCCGCAGTCTCCGTTCCCGGCGTTTACCCCGATTTCGATGAGCTCGGGACTCTTAAACTCTTACACTCTTCAACTCTTAAACCTCTTCTCTTTTCCTTCCGTCCGCAGTCTCAAATCCTTCCCCTATCTCCCTTTCCCCCCAAAAAACAAATGTGCAACCGCCACCAGCACCACCGCCCCCACCGTCGCCGCCGCCAACGAAAGCAAAAACGTATTCTCGTGCACAATCCCCAGCTTCGTGAAAATCCATCCGCCCACCACGGACCCGATCAAGCCCAGCAGAATATCCCCGATGCACCCAAATCCCCGCCCGCGCCCCAATTTCCCCGCCAGCCACCCCGCAATCAATCCCAGAATGATCCACCACAAGAGTCCATGGGGAGTTTGAATCCACATGTTCCGGAGGTTCCGTTCCACTTCCCTCTGTTGCATCATCATCATCGCCATCGTAGCCAACATTTTGAGTTCCTCCTCTTTTATCCCGCAGCCGGTTCCTGCTGCGTCATGCAGTGTATCGTTCCCAAGCCCAGCACCAAATCCCGACAGTGTATCCCCACCACCTCGCGCCCCGGAAACACTTTCCCCAACACATCCAGCGCCACTCGGTCATTCGCATCATTAAACGTCGGCGCCAGCACCAATTTATTCGCAATATAAAAATTGCCGTAGCTCGCCGGCAGCCTCTGCCCATCAAAATACACCGGCGCAGGCATCGGCAGCGTCTCCACCTGCAGCGGCCGTCCATCTTGATCCTTCATGCCCCGAAGCCGCGCCAAATTCTCCTGCAGCGCCTCATAGTTCGCATCCCGCCGGTCCTCCTCCACAATCGTCACAACCGTCGTCGCGTTCACGAACCGCGTCAAATCGTCCACATGCCCGTGCGTGTCGTCCCCCGCAATCCCATTTCCCAGCCACAAAACATGCGTCACTCCCAAATATTTGCGGAACATCGCCTCGTAATCTTCCCGCGCAAATCCCGGGTTTCGCTGCTGCGTCTCGCTCAACAAACACTCTTCCGTCGTCAGCAGCGTCCCTTTTCCATTCACGTCAATCGACCCGCCCTCCAGCGCCACCCGCCGCCCTTTATACTCCGGCAGAAACATGCGCCGCTTCAGCCGTTGGTTCGCCTTCGCCACCACCGCCGCATCCTTCTTATGACTCGCGTACTTTGCCCATCCATTAAACACAAAATTGTTGTACGCCACCTCGCCCGCCGCGTTCTTCACGCAAATCGGCCCCGAATCCCGCAACCATACGCGATCCGTCGCCACGCGAAAAAATTCCACCGCCTCCAGCGCAGCCCCCGCCTTCTTCAAAATCGCCCGCACTCGCGCTTCCGCCTCGCGATTCTCCACCAGCAGAAACACCCGCTCCACCCGCGTCAGCTGCCGCACAATTTCCGCGAACGCCCACGGGATTGGCGCAAACTTTCCCGGCCAGTCCGTCAGCTCATGCGGCCACCCTAGCCACGTAGCCTCATGCCCCTCCCACTCCGCCGGCATCCGCCATCCCATCCCCGTTTCCCCCTCGCGCTCATGCTTGTCCCAACCAACGCCCCATCCCACACGCCGTCATCCCTTTGTGCGTCCACCACCCGCACCGTCATTCCGAGCGGAGCGACCCGATTTTCTCTTTCGCGCCGCAGTTTGGCGCGTCGGGTCGCGTAGAGAGGAATCCCTCTTCCGCTTTTCTCTTCTCCGTTCTTCCCCTGCGCTCCTCAGCGCCCTCGTCATATTCTCATCTCCGCACTCTCCGTTCCCGGCGTTTACTCCGACCCGGTCGGGGCGGCCCCTCTGCTACCTCTGTGTTAAAGTTCTTGCCCTCCTCTTCTCTGTGAACTCTGCGTCCTCTGCGTAAACTCTTCGCCTTTCTCTTGCCTTTTAACTTTTAACTTTGAACTCACTTCTCACTTCTCCCCCAACCACCTCTCCAAAATCCCCCCAAACGCATCCACCCGTCTATCCCGGAAAAACGGCCAATTCCTCCGCGTCTCCTCGCTCTTCCCCGGATCGCACTCCACCACCAGAATCTCTTCCTTCTCCCGCGAAGCCTCCGCCACCACCACCCCAAACGGATCCGCCACAAACGAATTTCCCCAGAACTCCAGCCCCGCATCGCCCTTCTCCGGCTTCCCCTCGAATCCCACGCGGTTCACCACCGCCACATAAATTCCGTTCGCCACCGCATGCGCCCGCTGTATCGTCCGCCAAGCATCCAACTGCGCCGCCCCAAACTCCGCTTTCTCGTGCGGGTGCCATCCGATGCTCGTCGGATAAAAAATCACCTGCGCCCCGCGCATCGCCGTGATCCGCGAACCCTCCGGATACCACTGGTCCCAGCAGATTTGCACGCCGATCCGCGCATACTTCGTGTCGAAATTCAAAAATCCCAAATCCCCCGGCGTAAAATAAAATTTCTCGTAGTACAGCGGATCATCCGGTATATGCATCTTCCGGTATTTCCCCACGTACGCCCCGTCCGCATCCAGAATCGCGCACGTGTTGTGATACACGCCCGCCGCCCGCCGCTCGAACACAGACACCACCAGCGCGACCTTCTTCTCTTTTGCCACCGCCGCCAGCCGCTCCGTCGTAGGTCCCGGCACCGCCTCCGCCAGCCCAAACAGCTCCGCATCCTCGCTCCGGCAAAAGTATTCCCCCGCAAACAGTTCGTGCAGGCAAATAATCTGCGCCCCACGCGCCGCCGCCTCGCCAATCTTCTCCGCAGCCCGAGTCAAATTCTCTTCCTTGTCGCTAGTGCACCGCATCTGCACCAGCCCCACCGTAAATTTATCCGCCATCGCCCCATCCCTCTCCCTCAAACTTCCCGCAATCTCTCCGTTCCCTCTGCCGTGTGCCTGGGTCTTGGTTTTGGGTGCCCCAGGTTCGATTTTCTACCTGGGTCTTGGGTTACGCTTTCCTCTGCTAACCCTGTGTCCCCTCCACCATCTCAAACACTGTCATCCCGCCTGCCCTGAGCGAAGTCGAAGGGAGCGGAGCGGCCCGATTTGTTCTTCCGCGCCGCAGTTTGGCGCGTCGGGCCGCATAGCGCGATTTGTGCGCCCCGTGCGNNGCTTCGCCGGGGTCGAGGGATCCCTCCCCCGCCTTTCTCTTCTCTGTGAACTCTGCGTCCGGCGTTTACCCCGACCCGGTCAGCAAGCGTGTGTATCCCCGTCCCCAAAATAATCGCCTGTCATCCTGAGGCCCCTGCTTTTGGGGCCGAAGGACCTCAACCTCTACTCAACCTCACTCTCTCCGTTCCCGGCGTTTACCCCGACCCGGTCGGGGCGGCCCCTCTGCTACCTCTGTGTTAATCTTTTTCTTCCCCTTACCTCTGCGAATCTCCGCGTCCGGCGTCTACCCCGACCCGGTCGGGGCGCCTCTGCATTATCTTTTTCCCCCCTTCGACCCGCGCCCGCTCAACAAGCGCGAGCTATTCGTTCCCGAATTTGTGGTCTCGCCACAACCTCTCTGTGAAAATCTTCGTCCACATCCCCGCCATCTTAGCACGGAGAAAATTCTCTTCTGCATCGCATTTTCCGATTTCCTCTTTGCCTCCTGATCGCTGATTTCTGATATCCCTCGCCCAAATTCGAGTACACTAAATCCACGAAAAATAATTTCCCTGCAATACCGCACTTATTCTCGCAAGCCAGGAGATTCGATGGCCAAACAATCCTCCAAAACCGTCACCGGCCGCGTGCTTCACGATCCCGTCAAGGACAAGCTCCGCCCCATCTTTCCTCTCGACCTCTCCAAAATCCACACCATCGACGACCTCGTCCGCGCCATGGCCGACACCGCCTACACCGCTCGCCAAATCGGCGATGCCGCCGACGTCCTGGAAGCCATGGCCCGCGACAAAGACTGCTTCGTCGTCATGACCCTCGCTGGCGCTCTCACTGTCGGCAAAATGGGTCTCATCTTCTGCGATCTCATCGAATCCGGCATCGTCAAAGCCGTCGTCTCCACCGGCGCTCTCATGGCCCACGGCCTCGTCGAAGCCACCGGCCTCTCCCATTTCCGCTACGACCCCTCCAAGATGGACGACAACCAACTCTTCCTCGCCGGCTACAACCGCGTCTACGATTCCCTCGAGCCGGAAACTAATCTCGATCACGTCGAGGAAGTCGTCGAAGCCATCCTCGAAAAATGGGATCCCAACGAAGTCGTCTGCAGTTGGAAGCTTCACAAGCGCATCGGCGAATTCCTTGTTAAAAACACCAAGGGCCGCGGCATTCTCCGCTCCGCCTTCGAAAAAAATGTTCCCGTCTTCGTTCCCGCCTTCAGCGATTCCGAACTCGGCCTCGACTTCACCCTCAACAAATACGCCCGCCAGCGCGATAAGCGCCCGCTCCTGCGCTACGATCCCTTCGAGGATTTTCAGACCTTCGCTGACACCATGATGGCTACCAAAAAAATGGGCATCTTCACCATCGGCGGCGGCGTTCCGCGCAATTGGTCTCAGCAATTCGGTGTCTACGCCGAACTCATGGCGCGACGCGGTTACAAAAATATTCCGCTCAAACGTTACAGCTACGGCCTGCGCATCTGTCCCGAGCCCGTGCACTGGGGCGGCCTCAGCGGCAGCACCTACACCGAAGCCGTCTCCTGGGGCAAATTCGTTCCCCCCGAAGAAGGCGGCCGCTTCGCCGAAGTCCTGGAAGACGCCACCGTCGCCCTTCCTTTAATCGTCGGCGCCGTCCTCGAGCGCCTCAACTATTTTCGCCGCTAGCCTTCTCTTGTCTTTGTAGTGGCCGACCTTCAAGTCGGTTCTTGGGTTTCTCTTGTGGCACAGTCACTCCTGACTGTGCTCTTGGGTTCCTCGTGTGACGGCGCACGCTGCCTTACTTGAGGGTGCCCCACCCTTGGTTTGTAAGGGTGGGCTCTTACGATCCGACGTCACGTATTCTCTTCCTCTGTGCTCTTTGTGTCCTCTGTGGTGATTGCCTTTACATCCGTCATCTCCCAAGACACACCAATGCGTATCTCACCCACAACCAAAACTCAATTTGAAAAGGGAATTACGGCCTCACTCATCGTCGCCAATCAAAACCGCCGCCGTCAGCACCCTACTCCACACACCGCGCCTCTCTCACTCCATGACGCTCACTGTTCCCAGCCCCGCATACACATAGTTCTCCCCATATACTTTCTTCAATCTCGCAAAGGCAGGCTCCCCGGTGCAATGCCCCGGCGCAATCCGCTGCACCTTCCATTTGTTCTTCAGGTCGTCGACTAACCTATCAATCTCCTCCAGCGGCGTTGTGACCAGATGCAAACCGCCCCACACGATCTCCGTTCTTGCATCCACCGTGCTGGCCTCTTGCAGGATCGCTTCAATTCCTGCGTGCGAGCATCCATCCACCAGCAGCAGTCCTTTCGGCCTGCGGATCGCCAAGGTCAATTCCGGCAGCTCCAGGGTCCCTTTCTTCTGCGAAACCGTCCGCAGCAGGTAGATCCCCGGCGCCACCTCCGTTGTTTTATCCACAAGCACGAAATTCCCCGTGTCATAGAGCTTCCCCGCGGCAAAATGCTCCGGCTCTGCTCCGCCGTAATACCGCATCTTTGCGGGCAAACTTTCATCCGCCCGCAAAAATGTCTTCGGGGTCGCTACTCCCCCAAAGCCGTTCGCACCATCCGCGGGAACATAGACCGTTACGTTTGGATTCACTCTCAGCACGTAGCGCAAGCCTGATGTATGGTCCGTGTGGCGATGCGAAATCACCACAAAGTCCAGTTTCGTCAGGTCCACCCCCAGCGCCTTGACGTTGTGCTCGAATGTCGCGGCATTATTCCCTGCATCGAACAAAATGCGCTTGCCCTGGTGTTCCACGAACGCGGAATATCCCCAGTCCTTCGTCAACTCCTTGGCTTCTCCAAAGGCATCATAAAGAATCGTCACGCGGTCCTGCGCCCGGCAGGGAACCGCGCCGGCGCACAGGCATGCGCACGCCAGAATTCCCAAGAAATGGATTCGCAAAACGCACCTCCAATTGTCAATTGAGAAGGGAATCGAGACGGCTTAATCGTCGTCGCCAATCAATACCGCCGCCGTCAGCACGGTGCTCCACAACCCGTGCTTGTCCCCCACCGCCGACTGCGTGATGTTCATCGTCCGCACAATCTTGTTCGAAATCCGGTAAACCTCTTTTTTCTCGTCCCACGACAAGTCCGGATCGAATTCCACGTTCAGCGTCGTCGCCAGCATCTCCGCCGCCAGCTCTTCCGCGTACTCGCCGGCCACCTCTTCCGTCTCTCCAAACGAATGATGCTCGCTCAAGTATCCGTACATCGGCCGTTCCGCCGGCAGCGCCAATCCGATGCTCGCCGCGATCAGCCGGTGCGGCTCTTTCGTCGAATTCTCGCTGATCACCGTGAACGCCACTTGCCCCGGCTTGATCAGCTTCAATCCCTCGCTCCGCGATATCAATTTGCAGTTCGGCGGAAATATCGAGGATACCCGCACGATGTTGCACGCGGCGATCCCCGCATTGCGCAGCGCCAGCTCGAAGCTCGACAATCTCTCGCGATGTTTTCCCACGCCCTTGGTCAGGAAAATTTTCTTTGCGACGAACGCCATAGCGGCTTGTGCCGGCCTCCGTAATCAATTTCTCGCGTGAAAAATATCTCGCTTGTTGAAAAGTAACAAGAAGGTCTTGCACTGTCAATCGAATACAAACACTTCCACCCTGAAATGTTTCCTCCTGCTCCCGCCAAATTTTCCGTGATTGTCCCCGCCCGCGTGTTCATAGTAGGGAGATCAGGTGAGCACTGTCATCCCGCCTGCCCTGAGCGAAGTCGAAGGGAGCGGAGCGGCCCGGTTTTCTCTTGCGCGCCGAATTCTGGCGCGTCATCCAAACCTGTCATCCCGACCGGAGCAACGGCGCCTTCTGCCGTTGCGGAGTGGAGGGATCCCTCCGCCGCTTTTGTCTTCATCGTTCTTTCTCTGTGCCCACTGTGTTCTTCCCTCTGTGAACGGCGCCTGCCCCGGCCCGGTCGGGGTGTTACCGTCCCTCTTTCTTCCTCTGCGTCCTCAGCGCCGGCGTTTACCCCGACCCGGTCGGGGCGTTATCCTTACTCTTTTTCTTGAACTTAAAACTGAAAACTAAAAACTCATTACTTACACCTGCTCCCCGCTCACTCCCCGCCAAAATGATGCACCAATCTCCCCAGCGGTCGGCACAACGCCAGCACCTTCCCCAGGTCCTCCGCCGTGAAGTCCGGCCCCGACGTTTCCGCGCTCGTCCCTTTCCGGCTGATCTGCATCACCCCCACCACTTTTCCTTCATACAAGATCGGCGCGCTGATGATTTTGTGGATGGATTCCCCGGAGGTCATTGCCGTGCGCACCCCTTCAAACACCGTTGCGTGCCGCACCCCCGAAAAATTGTTGTTGATCTCCGGCCGGCTTTCCCGCGCCGTCCGCGCCGCCAGCGCCGAATTGCTCGTCAGTGGAATGAACCCGACATTCTTCAGCGGCTGCGGCACCAAAAAATGCAAATGCCGCCACCTCGTGGACACCGCCAGGATCGCCACTTCATCCGCCTTCACGCCCAGTTCTTTGGCGATTTTTTCACCCACCGCCAGCAGGGAATTCTCCACCGTCACTCCCTCTTGATCCAGCGCCGCAGCCATCTGCTCCAGTTCGCTCAGAAGGTTCGTTGCCATAGTCTTCCTGTTTCTTTCTCCGTCGGGTTACAGGGGAGAAGCGGGACCCTGCCTTGGAGAATCTCTAATTTCTATTCCCATGTTCCCCATTCCCGCGCCTCCTCGCAAGAAAATTTCCAGCCGTCTGTGCCCTCCAAATCGATAGCCCCGCTTGCATCACTTTTCTTTACTACCTATACTGTTTGAGCCGCGTTCCCTTCGTACCCTGCGTCTCGCGCTCCTTTCATCTCTCGGGGAATCTTGCGGCGGAGAGGGCATGTCTTCCACGGCAACCCAACCGGACAGCAGTTATCTTCTGCGCAAACTTCACTCCTTATCCGGCATCATTCACTGCAAACAGAAGGGCCAATACATTCCATGAGCGCTACTGCGGTAAGTCTTCCGGCCGGCAGCTTGCATTTCTGGCAGACCACCGTCGGCAAGAAAGCGATCATGGCCATCACCGGCTTCATCCTGTTCGGCTTCATCGTCGGCCACCTGCTCGGCAATCTGCAGATCTTCCTGCCACCCGAAAAAATCAATCATTACTCGGCGACGCTGAAATCTCTCCCCGCCCTCTTGTGGGGCGCGCGGATCACACTGCTCCTTGCCGTCGGCCTGCACATCTGGTCGTCCTTCCAGCTCTGGCTCCTGCAGCGCGACGCCCGGCCCATAAAATACGTCAAGAAGGCCAATCTCAATTCCACCTACGCTTCCCGGACCATGTTGTGGAGCGGGCCCATCATCCTGGCCTTCCTCATCTTCCACCTCCTGCACTTTACCTTCGGTACCGTGCACCCCGGCGGGCCCTTCGACGAACACAACGTCTACAACAACGTGGTCACCGGCTTCCAAGTCTGGCCCGTGTCTCTCTTCTACATCGTCGCGATGATCATGCTTTGCTATCACCTCTATCACGGCTTGTGGAGCATGTTCCAATCGCTCGGCTTCAGCCATCCTGTCTACACCCCCTGGCTGCAGCGCTTCGCGAAGCTTGTCGCTATCCTCATCGCGGCCGGCAACATTTCGATCCCCGTCGCCGTTCTGGCCGGGTTCATCAAGCCTGTCTAGGGAGCCCGATTCCATGGAATTAATATCCAATGCCCCCACCGGCCCGATTGAGCAGTCCTGGGACAAGCACAAGTTCGATCTCAAGCTGATCAATCCGGCCAACAAGCGCAAGTACAACATCATCGTCGTGGGCTCGGGCCTCGCTGGCGGCGCTGCCGCCGCCAGCCTCGGGGAGCTCGGCTACAACGTCCAGTGCTTCTGCTATCAGGACAGCCCCCGCCGCGCCCACTCCATCGCCGCACAGGGCGGCATCAACGCCGCCAAGAATTATCACAATGACGGCGACAGCATTTACCGCCTCTTCTACGACACCGTCAAGGGCGGCGACTTCCGCTCCCGCGAAGCCAACGTCTACCGTCTTGCGCAGGTCAGCGTCAACATTATCGACCAGTGCGTCGCTCAGGGCGTGCCCTTCGCACGCGAGTACGGCGGCCTCCTCGACAACCGCTCCTTCGGCGGCGCGCAGGTCTCGCGCACCTTTTACGCCCGCGGCCAGACCGGCCAGCAGCTCCTTCTCGGTGCCTACCAGGCCCTCGAACGCCAGATCGGCCTCGGCGCCGTGAAAATGCACCCGCGCATGGACATGCTGGACCTGATCGTCGTCGACGGCCAGGCCCGCGGCATCGTCACCCGCAGCCTGTACGATGGCAAGATCGAAGTCCACATGGCCGACGCCGTAATCCTTGCCACCGGCGGCTACGCCAACGTCTTCTACCTTTCGACCAACGCCAAAGGTTGCAACGCCACCGCCATCTGGCGCGCCTACAAGCGTGGTGCACTCTTTGCCAACCCCTGCTTTACCCAGATCCACCCCACCTGCATCCCCGTCGCCGGTGAGTATCAGTCCAAGCTCACCCTGATGTCAGAGTCGCTCCGCAACGACGGCCGCATCTGGGTTCCCAAACAGCCCGGCGACAAGCGCGCCCCCGGCTCTATTCCAGAAAGCGAGCGCGACTACTACCTCGAGCGCCGCTACCCCAGTTTCGGCAACCTCGTGCCACGCGACATCGCTTCCCGCGCTGCCAAGGCCGAGTGCGATGCAGGCCGCGGCGTCGGCGAAACCGGTCTCGGCGTCTATCTCGATCTCGCCGATTCCATCCAACGCCTCGGAAAACGCACCATCGCCGAGCGCTACGGTAACCTTATCGAAATGTACGAGCGCATTACCGGCGAGGATCCGTACAAGGTGCCTATGCGCATCTATCCCGCCAGCCACTACGTCATGGGCGGCCTTTGGGTGGACTACAACTTGATGTCCACGATTCCCGGCCTGTTCGTTCTCGGCGAAGCCAATTTTTCCGATCACGGCGCCAACCGTCTCGGCGCCAGCGCGCTCATGCAAGGCCTGGCTGACGGCTACTTCATCATTCCCTATGCCATCGGCGATTACCTCGCCACCGCCAAGCCCGCTCAAGTTGCCGTCGATGCGCCCGCGGCCAAGGAAGCCGTCGCGAACGCCACCGCCATCACCAAAAAGCTGCTGAACGCCAACGGCAACCGCACCGTGGACTCCTTCCACCGCGAACTTGGCAAGATCGTCTGGGACAACTGCGGCATGGCACGCAATGAGGCCGGCCTCAAGAAGGCCCTCGCCCAAATCCCCGCCTTGCGCGAAGACTTCTGGAAAAATGTCCGCGTCCTCGGCGCCAACGAAGAGTTCAACCAATCCCTCGAACGCGCCGGCCGCGTCGCCGACTTCTTTGAGCTTGCCGAACTCATGTGTCTCGACGCGCTCGACCGCCGGGAATCCTGCGGCGGCCACTTCCGCGAAGAGTATCAGACCCCCGAAGGCGAAGCCCTCCGCGACGACGCCAACTACTCCTACGTCGCCGCCTGGGAGTACCAGGGACAAGATCGCGCCCCCGCCCTCACAAAAGAGCCTTTGACGTTTAACTACGTGAAGCCTTCTCAACGGAGCTACAAGTGATCCCCCGGGAACGCCAATCTCCCGATTGGCGCACTCTCTTAGTAGCGCCGGCATCCCTGCCGGCGCTTTTCGTGGCACAGCCCTTCCTGGCTGTGCACTCCCTCTATCATTGGAGCCACAAATAGATATGAAACTCACACTTCACGTCTGGAGACAGAAAAACGCGCAGGACACCGGCGGCATGGTCCGCTATGACGTCCCCAACGTCAACGAACACATGTCCTTCCTTGAAATGCTCGACGTCCTCAACGAGTCCCTCATCGAAAAGGGCCAGGACCCCATCGCCTTCGACCACGATTGCCGCGAAGGCATCTGCGGCATGTGCGGCATGATGATCAATGGCAAGGCCCACGGCGGCTTCCCGGGCACCACCGTCTGCCAGGTTCACATGCGCCACTTCAAAGACGGCGACGTGATCTACCTCGAGCCCTGGCGCGCCAAGGCCTTCCCTGTCATCAAGGATCTCGCCGTTAACCGCGCCTCTTTCGACCGCATCATCGCCGCCGGCGGCTTCATCTCCGTTCCCACCGGCAGCGCCCCGGACGGCAACGCCATACCCATCAGGAAGCAGGACGCCGACCTGGCCATGGACGCCGCCGCCTGCATCGGTTGTGGCGCCTGCGTCGCCGCCTGCCCCAACGCGGCCGCGGCTCTCTTCGTCGGCGCCAAGATCTCCCACCTTGGCCACCTGCCGCAAGGAAAGGTCGAGCGCGACCGCCGCGCCCTCGCCATGGTTCAGCAGATGAACATCGAGGGCTTCGCCAACTGCACCAATATCGGCGAATGCGAAGCCGCCTGCCCCAAGGACATCAAGCTCGAAGTCATCGCCCGCACCAACCGCGATTACATCAAAGCCGCCTTCACAGAGCGCCCCGATTCCACATCCGCCGGCGCAGGCTAACCCGGGAACGCCGATCTCCCGATCGGCGCCTTTGCCTTTTCTTTAGTAGCGGCCGCCTTCCGAGGCGGGCGCCTTTCTCTTTGTCACGCCGCCCCGGGTGCCCCATCCTTTTTGCGCACTTTGCAAAAAGGGTGGGTTCTTCCGCCCCAACGCCACATTCTCTCTTCTCTTGCCTTTCTCTTCTCTGTGACCTCTGTGTCCGGCGTTCACCCCGACCCGGTCGGGGCGAACTCTGTGTAAGCTTTTCGCCTTTCTCTTCCACTCCCCACCCCGCTTTTTGTTAAACTCCATCCTTCATCCTTGGAGGTTCCATGCTTCGTGTCGTCTGCATAATTGCCTTTCTCTCTGTAGGCGTCGTCCTGATGTCCGCCGCCCCCATCTCCGATAAAGCCAAATCTCTCCACTTCTCCTCCATCGTCATCGATACCCACGACGACACCACCCAGCGCCTCCTCGACCCCAAATTCGATCTCGGCATTCGCCACTCCGACGGCAGCATTGACATCCCCCGCATGCGCGATGGCGGCCTCTCCGCCCTTTTCTTCTCCATCTGGATTCCCAGCAAGATCACCGGCCCGCAAGCCGTCAAGCTCGCTCTCGATCAAATCGACGCCGTCCGCGAAACCGTCCGCAAGCATCCCAACGATCTCGTCCTCGCCACCACTGCCGACGAAATCCGTGCCGCCCGCCAGCAAAACAAAATCGCCGCCCTCATCGGCGTCGAAGGCGGCCATATGATGGGCAACGATCTCGGTGTCCTGCGCTCCTTCGCCGCTCTCGGTGTTCGTTACATGACCCTCACCCACATGGGCAACACCGAATGGGCCGATTCTTCCACTGACAAGCCCGAGCACAACGGCCTCACCGATTTCGGCAAGGATGTCGTCCGCGAAATGAATCGCCTCGGCGTCATCGTGGACGTCTCTCACATCAGCGACAAAACTTTTTACAATGTTCTCGCCACCTCCAAAGCCCCCGTCTTCGCCTCTCATTCCTCCTGCCGTGCTCTTTGCGACGCTGCCCGCAACATGACCGATGACATGATTCGCGATCTCGCCAAACACGGCGGCGTAATTCAGATCAATTACTACGTCGGCTTCCTCAGCCAGGAATTCCGCGACATCGAAAAAGCCCACCCCGACCTCGAGAAGCAAGTGGAAGCTGAAATCAAAAAGCGCTGTGGCGATGATGAGGCCTGCTCCTCAATCGTTGGCGACCAGATCGTCCACGAATACATGCAATCCGGCAAGCTCCCCCGCGTGGACTGGACCAAAATCATCGAGCACATTGATCACGCCGTAAAAGTCGCCGGCATCGATCATGTCGGCCTCGGCTCCGACTTCGATGGCGCCTCCATGCCATTCGGCATGGAAGACGCCTCCCATCTCCCCCAAATCACCGAAGCCCTCCTCCAAAAGGGCTACTCCGATTCCGACATCCGCAAAATCCTCGGCGAAAACACCCTCCGCCTCCTCCACGATGTCCAACTCGCCGCCCAATCCAGTTCCCCCCGATAGCGCCGCCCATCCTTGAACTTGAGGGTGCCCCATCCTTCGCGTTTTTTGCGAAGGGTGGGCTCTCACGTTCTAACGCCTCAATCTCTCTTCCCTTTTGCCTTTCTCTTCTCTTCCTTCTCTTTTCTCTTTCTTCTCTCTTTTCTTTCTTTTCTTTCTTTCTTTCTTTCTTCTCCTACCTCAGTGCCCTCTGTGTTCTTCCCTCTGCTTGCCCAGAGCGCTTTGTGCGAAGGGTGAACTCTGTGTTACCGTCCCTCTTTTCCTTCACCCATTCCTGTCTTCCCCCATTTCGATATACAATCTCTTCATAAAATCTCTGCACCACCTATCGCTCCCAATCTTTGGAGGACACTACAATCATGCGTTTCACCAATTCCGTTCTCGCCGTCGCAACCGCACTTTTTCTCGTTGCATCCTTACCCGCGCAAACTCCCGCTCCGGCGCAAGCCCCCGCGCAACCCAAAGCCGCCGCTTCCGAATACGACCGCACGCTCCTGAAGCCCTCTCTCCTCAAGGAGAAGGCTCCCGATACCTTCGAGGTCAAATTTGAAACCACGCGCGGCGACTTCGTCATGGACGTTACCCGCGCCTGGGCTCCCAACGGCGTCGACCGCTTCTACAATCTCGTCCGCCACCATTTCTACGACAACATGGTCATTTTCCGTGTCGCCCCTGGCTTCGTCGTGCAGTTCGGCATCAGCTCCTATCCTGTGGTTTCCGCCGCTTGGATCGAAGCTACGATCAAGGATGATCCCGTCCTGAAAAGCAACAAGCGCGGCTACGTCACCTTCGCCACGGGCGGCCCCGACACCCGCACCACGCAAATCTTCATCAGCACCAATCCCAAGGACAATGCCTTCCTCGATTCCAAGGGCTTCGCTCCCTTTGCCACCGTCAACAAGGAAGGCATGAAGGTCGTCGACAAGCTCTACGATGGATATGCCGAGGCTCCTACCAACGATCAAGGGCCCATCCAGACGCAGGGCAAGGCCTTTCTCGATAAAAAATATCCCAAGCTCGACGTCATCAAGCACGCCACCATCGTCGGCCCCGCGGCCACTGCTGCACCCGCCTCCGCCGCGTCGGCTGCCTCCAACCCCTAATCGCTCCTCTTGAGTTCGCCTTTGTAGTGGCCGACCCCGCCCTGCGGGGTCGGTTCTTGGGTTGCTCCTGCACGTGTAGGGGTCCAGCACGCTGGACCCCATCTCGGCAAGCTGTAAGCCCCCGTGTCATCCCGACCGGAGCGGCCCGATCTTTCTCTTCCGCGCCGCCTTTTGGCGCGTCGGGTCGCGCAGTGGAGGGATCGTGGCGTGATTGCCACCCACATCAATTTCTCTGTGTGAATGCGGAGTGCGAGCCCTATTTACCCTGACCTTCGAAGGGCCGCCGCTTTCACGGTCGCAACCGTCCTCGACTAACTCTTCCACCAGTATGGGCACGTTACATCGTCCCCTCTTGGGTTTTCCCTCTCACGCCGCCCAATCCTTGTACTTGAGGGTGCCCCATCCTTCGCGAAGTTTGCGAAGGGTGGGCGCTGACGATCAAACGTCACCCATGTTCTTTTCCGTCCTCGTTTTTGTTTTTTTTGTCCGAAGAGTTCCGAACTTCAGTCCTGCCGTGATCCATGTTGCCCAACTCTTCTGCGTCTGGCAGAAGAGAGGCGCCCTTTGGTCTCAGACTTGCTTTGCTGATAGCGGGGGCACACGTCGACCCCGAACTCGACAAGCAGTACTTGGCTCTATCACGCGCCAACTCCCTCGGCTGGGAGTTTAGGACAGGAGATATCGGCACAGCGCTCGATGGCAGGCCTGAACCCGCCTGCATCCGCCAGATAGCGCATGAACTCTTGCTCAGTATCCACAGGTTCGTTCCAAAGTTCAGCCAAGCGGCTGCGCCACCCGTTCCGTCAGATAAAGCGTTGTTGACGCCTCATCCAGTCACTTAGAGCCCCAGCACCGTCACCAACTCCCTCACCGCCGCCGCCGACTTCTGCAGCGCCGCATGCTCTTCCGGCAGCAGCTTGATCTGAATAATTTCCTCCGCGCCCTTCGCGCCCAATTTCACCAGCACGCCCACAAACAATCCATGGATCCCATACTCGCCTTCCAAATACGCCGCGCAAGGTAGAATCTTCTTTTTATCCTGCAAAATCGCTTCCACCATCGCCATCGCCGCCGCCGACGGCGCATAATACGCTGATCCCATCTTCAGCAGGTTCACAATCTCCGCCCCGCCCTTCCGCGTGCGTTCCACGATGGCGTCAATCTTTTCCTTCGGCAGCAGCTCCGGCAGCGGAATCCCCGCGATCGTCGTATACCGCGGTATCGGCACCATTTCATCCCCGTGTCCGCCTAGCACAAACGCTTGCACGTTCTCCACGCTCACTCCATACTCCATGGCCACAAACGCGCTCATCCGCGCCGCATCCAGCACCCCCGCCATCCCCAGCACGCGTTGCTTCGGAAATCCGCTCACCTTCCACGCCGCCTGCGTCATCGCGTCCAGCGGATTCGTCACCACCACGATGATGCAGTCCGGCGAATGCTTCACGATCTGCTCGACGACACTCTTCACCACCTCATAATTCGCCTTCAGCAAATCGTCCCGGCTCATCCCCGGCTTCCGCGGAAATCCCGCCGTGATCACCACCACGTCGCTTCCCGCCGTCGCGCTGTAATCGCCGTTCGCCGTCGAAATCCCCCTGATGTAGGCGCTCGTTCCCGTGATCTTCGCCGCCTGCATCATGTCCAGCGCTTTTCCTTGCGGCGGCCCTTCCAGAATGTCCGTCAACACCACGTCCGCCAGCTCAAAGTCGACGATGCGTTGCGCCAGCGTCGACCCCACGAACCCGCCCCCCACCACCGTCACTTTCTTCCTGCTCATCTCTTTCTCCTTTGGAGTGCGGTAGCTTGCTGCCGCTTTTACAACCGCTCCCACCCCTCAAATCCATCAAATTCCCAGGCCGTCAATCCAGTTCTCTAGCGGTTCTCTTCTCTGTGCTCTCTGTGGCACAGACACTCCTGTCTGTGCTCTTGGGTTTTTCCTCTCCACGTTTCCTCTGCGTTCTCAGCGTCGGCGTTCACCCCAACCCACCCCACGTCCCTCTTCGCCCCCCACCAGCGAAAATGTCATCCCGAGCGGAGCGACCCGATTCTGTCTTTCGCGCCGTTATCTGGCGCGTCGGGTCGCGCAGCGCGATTTGTGCGCCCCGGGCGCTTCGCCGGGGTCGAGGGATCTCTCCGCCGCCTTTCTCTTCTCTGTGACCTCTGCGCTCGGCGTTTACCCCGACCCGGTCGGGGCGACCTCTGCGTAGATTCTTTCTTTTGCCTTCCTTCGATCGCCCTGACCCACCCTGTTCTCGTCTAGCACACAGCGATTACAGTCTTCTTGAACTTTCAACTTTTAACTTTCAACCTTCTTCGCTCCCTGATTGCTGATATCTGATATCTGGTATCTCTCCCCCCCCCTACATATTCTCAATAATCGCCGATGCAAACGCCCCCGTCCCCAGCTTCGTCGCCCCCGTCATCAGCCGCTCCAAATCGTAAGTCACCCGCTTCTGCTGGATCGTCTTCGCAGTCCCTTCCTCAATCAACCGCGCCGCTTCCTTCCATCCCAAAAACTCGAACATCATCGCCCCGCTCAGCATCAGCGAGCTCGGATTGATCACATCCTTATCCGCGTACTTCGGCGCCGTTCCATGCGTCGCTTCAAACACCCCGTACCCATCCCCGATATTCGATCCCGGCGCAATCCCCAATCCTCCCACCTGCGCCGCGCACGCATCGCTCAAATAATCTCCATTTAAGTTCGACGTGGCCAGCACGCTGTACTCATTCGGCCGCAGCAGCATCTGCTGAAACACCGAATCCGCGATCCGGTCATTGATCATCAGCTTCGACTTCCACTGACCCTTCCCATGCGTCGCCCCAATCGCCTCCAGCGTCGCCTTCACTTCCGCATAAACCGTCTTCTTGAACTCCTCCGTCGCCCGCTCCAGCCCCGGCTCGATCAGCGCCGCATTCTGTTCCACCGTCAGCGCCGCATTCTTGTCCAGGTTATCCAGGATCCAGCTCTCCCGCTCCGTCACCGTCTCCCCGCGAAACTCTTCCCGCGCCAGTTCGTACCCCCAGTCCCGGAATCCCCCCTCGGTAAACTTCTGAATATTCCCCTTATGTACAATCGTCACGCTCGGCCGTTTGTGCTCCAGCGCATACTGAATCGCTCGCCGCACCAGCCGCTTCGTGCCGAATGGCGAAATCGGCTTGATTCCCACCGCCGAATCCCACCGGATCTGCTTCTTCCCGTCTTTCAGCATCTCGTGGTTCAGAAACTCCAGCAGCTTCTTCGCCTCGGCCGACCCGCTCTTCCACTCGATCCCGATGTACACGTCCTCCGTATTCTCCCGGAAAATCACCACATCCATCTTTTCCGGCTCCTTTACAGGGGAGGGAACTCCCTTGAAATACCGCACTGGTCGCACGCACGCATACAAATCCAAAATCTGCCGCAGCGCCACGTTCAGCGAACGTATTCCTCCGCCCACTGGCGTCGTCAGCGGCCCCTTGATGCTCACGCGAAAATCCCGCGCCGCTTCCACCGTGTCGTCCGGCAGCCATTGCTTGAATGTCTTGAACGCCTTCTCTCCCGCAAACACTTCAAACCACGCCACGCGCCGCTTCCCGCCATACGCCTTCTCCACCGCCGCATCAAACACCCGCCGCGACGCCTTCCAAATATCTCTTCCCGTCCCATCTCCCTCAATAAACGGAATGATCGGATTGTCCGGCACCTGCAGCACTCCGCCGCCATACCCAATCGCCTTCCCCTCGCCCGGCACCGCCACCCCGTTATACGCGCTTTTCATCCTTCCATCTCCCTGTAGCTCAGGCCTTCAGGCCTGAGGCTTTTCTTGCCTTTGTAGCGGCCGCTTTCTGAAGCGGGCGCCTTTCCCATGTAGCGCAACCGCTCTTGTTTACTCTGAGCCTCGAAGGGCCTGTGCTCTTGGGTTTCTCTTGCCTGTACCTCATGGGTTCCTCTTGCCCTTGTAGGGGTCCAGCACCGCTGGACCCCATCTCGCCAACCAACAGACGTCCATCAATCTCCGCGGTGTTTTCCTCGCACCACCTTGTACACTCCGGCTCGTTCTGCGAATCCAAAAACCATATCACACCCACGCCATTCCTCGAAACCCCGCCGGGAACGCCAATCTCCCGCGATTGGCGGGTGGAACTCCGCCCAACTCAGTCTGGCCCCTACGCGCGCCTGGCCCATCCGTCACACCTTCCGCGCTCTCGGGTCACGCCCCTTTGGAGTGCGGCGGCTTGCCGCCGCTTTTACAATTGCAACCTCCGCCGACAAACCATAATCCCTCTCCCGCCCCCATCCCTGCACACCTTCGCGTCTTGAATTCCTCTTTTTCTTAATGTTTTCACCGTCGCCCATCCCTAAGCTTGAGGGCGCCCCATCCTTCGCGCCTTAAGCGAAAGGTGGGCTCTGACGCTCTAACGCCACGACCCTCTTCTCTTCCTTCTTGGGTTTTCCGTGCGTACCTCACCCTCGCTTCTTGAGGGTGACTCTTGATGGCTTTCTCTTCTCTGCGAACTCTGTGCTCGGCGTTTACCCCGCTCCGCCCCGAGCATCTCGGGGACCCGGTCGGGGCGACCTCTGCGTAACGCTTTCTTGCTTCGTTTTTTTCCACAATCCATCAACCCCGCAACCGCCGATTGCACCACAACCCGCCCCTTGTCGTATACTCCTCCACTCACCCATCTCACTTCCGACAGGAGGCTTCCCCATGATGCTCAATTGGAATGATTATCAGAAACAGATCGGCGCACAGCTCGCTCACTTCATGAAGCTCACGCCCGACTCGGTCCGCGGCTACCAGACCCTCTCCAACGCCAACGCCAAAGACTCCCACCTCGGCGAAAAAACCCGCCAACTCATCTCGCTTGCCGTGGCCGTTACCACACGTTGCGACGGTTGCATCACCGTCCACACCGACGCCGCCCTGAAAGCCGGCGCCACCCGCGAGGAAATCTCCGAAGCTCTCGGGGTTGCCATGGCCATGAACGCCGGTGCCGCCCTCATCTACTCCCTACGCGCCATGGACGCCGTCGACGCCCACTCCACTCCCAAATAGCCTTGCTGCTGCCCCAACCACCCCCGCCACCACCCGGGCAGGGAACTACGACCGCCTCTTCTGGTTCGCCATAAACGAACTCGTCAGGCTAATCACAAATAGTCCCAAAACGGCACAGGTCAAGATTATGACAATCAAGGCCCCAACCTCCCCTCCCTGTACTTCCGTGCAGGTCGGTCTCCAATCCCCATCCTTTCTGTTCAATCACTTACAGCCTTAAATGGAAAACGGGTGTCCCGTTTTTCGGACACCCGTTGCCTCTTTTCCACGCTCTCTAAAGCTTTCCCAATCCCGTCAAAAACTCCAAATCCGTCTATGTCTTATTAAGGTGGATCGACCCGTCCCCCGTCCTCACCATGATCGGAGCCCCGCCGCCATTCATCTTCCCGCTAATCCTTGACGAGCTGAACGTCCCTTCCACCGTCACCGGAAACCCCAGGCTGATGTGCCCGTCATGCGTGCTCACGTCCAGATTCGCCTGAATCTCCCCCGGCAATTCCAGGTCAATGCTCCCGTCGCCGGTTTGAATGTTCCAACTACTCTGCACCTTCGACCCGCCGTGTGCCCGCGCCGTCACGCTCCCGTCGCCCGTTTTGATATGCAGCACGTCGAAGCGTCCCTCCAGGTTCACGTGCCCGTCCCCGGTCGTCACATCCACGCGCCCATCCAGGTCCCGCCCTTCAATCGAGCCATCCCCGGTGCGCAGCCGTATCTCTCCCTTGGCGCCCTGCACCGCGATGCTCCCGTCGCCGGTATGCACATCCAAGTTCCCATTGATCGATTCCGCTTCCACCGACCCATCGCCCGAACTCACCGTCAAATCCGCGTCCTTCGGCATATGCACCTCGACCTGCAAGTGAGCATTCGGGTCCACGCAGAACAGGCACCAGTAGCGCGCCACGCTGATATGGTTCGAGGTCTTTGCGGCCACTTCCACCGTATCCCCGCTCTGTGTCGCGCTCACCCGCAAATCCTTATCCAGTTTGTACCCCGAATAAATCACGCGCACTTCCACCTGCTTAATATCGCCCGTCGAGACGCGCACGCTGCCATCGTCCGTCTCCACCTTCACGCGCGCATGGCCGCTTACGGTAAACGTCTTCGTCACTTCCTCCGCCCGCACCCCCGCCGCGCTTCCCAACACCAGCACGCCCGCCAGGAAGGGCAGGGCACTCCCCCTCCGCCAAGTTCTCATGTTCATACGCATTGCCTCCCTGAACCGCCTCTACCCATGTAACGCACCAGCCCCCCAAAATGTTCCCCACTCCGCTCCACCCCACCCCATGTCCCGATTTGTCATCCCGACCGGAGGGCCGCTGCTTTTGCGGCCCGCCTTGGAGGGATCTGCTTTCTCGCTTTTTTTTGGAGCTCTCCGCGTCCTCTGTGGCACAGACACTCCTGTCTGTGCTCTTGGGTTTCTCTTCTCAGCCTCCTCTGCGCTCCCACAACACGCCCTCATTCCAAGCGTACTCCGCGAAGCGCGGGTTTTGCGCCCCGTACGCTTCGTCGGGGCGAGGTACGCTTTTCCATCGCACGTATTTTGTGCGATGAATCTCTCCGTCGCCTTTCTCTTCTCTGTGTACTCTGTGCCCTCTGCGTAAGCCTTTCTTTTTGCCTTTCCTATCTCTCCGCCGCTCTCTTCCTCCCCCGCAGCGCCCCCAAAAACTCCCCCACACCCAGCGTATTGATCACATCCCTCTTCTCCAGCCACCCCCGCCGCGCCATCCTCACCCCATACCGGATCAAGCTCAAATTCCCCGCATTGTGCGCATCCGTCGAAATCACCACCTTCACTCCGCGTTCCTTGCACATCCTCAAATACACATCCTTCAAATCCAGCCGGTCCGGGTACGAATTACACTCCATCGCCACGCCATGTTTCCCGCAAGCCGCCAGCACCTTCTCCATGTCGTAATCAATCGCCTCTCGCCGCAGCAGCACGCGTCCCGTCGGGTGCCCAATAATTTGCGCATAAGGATTCTCAATCGCCGCCAGCATCCGCTCTGTCATCGCCTCCCGCTCCAAATTAAAATACGAATGGATCGAGCACACCACCACATCCAGTTGCGCCAGCAACTCATCCGAATAGTCCAGCGCCCCACCCTTCAGAATGTCCACCTCCGCCCCCGCCAGCACGCGAATCCCCAGCCCTTTCTCGTTCGCCGCATGAATCTTCTTGATGTGCGCCGCCATGCGCTTCTCATCCAACCCGTTCGCCACCGTCACCGCTTTCGAATGGTCCGTGATCGCGATGTACTCATGCCCCAGCGCCCGCGCCGCCTCCGCCATCTCCTCAATCGAATTCTTCCCATCGCTCGCCGTCGTGTGCATCTGCAGGTCGCCCTTGATGTCCCGCAGCTCAATCAACTTCGGCAGCTTGTGCGCTTCCGCCGCCGCAATCTCCCCGGTGTTCTCCCGCAATTCCGGCGCAATAAACTCCAGCTTCAACTTCCCGTAAATCTCCTCCTCCGTCCTCCCCGCCACCCGCCGTCCCGCGCTCTTGGGCTTGCCTTTTCCGTCTTCCGTAGCGGCCGCCTTCTGAGGCGGGCGCTTTTCTCTCTTGGGGTTGCTTTTTTCCTCGCTCGCTTCCCCCTCCCCCAACGTCGCCAACTCATACTCATTCAACGTGTACCCCATCTCATTCGCTCGCCCGCGCAATGCCACGTTGTGTTCCTTCGACCCCGTGAAATACAGCAACGCCGCCCCAAAGTTCTCCTTCTCCAGCAGCCGCACATCCACCTGCAGCCCATTCTCCAGCGTGAAGCTCACCTTGTTCTCGCCATGCGCTAGCGTCTGGTCAATTCCCGCATACGTCAAAATATGTTTCGCCACCGCATCCACGTCCTTCTGCTTCGTGTGCCCCTCCGCCAACGTCAACAACAAATCCAAATCTCCCACCGTCTCCTTCCCCCGCCGCAACGACCCCGCCGGTGTCAGCGACTCCACCGCCTTCCCCGCCTTCTTGATGTGCTCGATAATCGCCAGCGCCGCTTCTTCCGCCGTGCTGATCAGGAATCTTCCCGACGACTTCTTGAACACCTCCACCGCCTTCAAAATATTCTGCTCGCTCTTCTCTCCAAATCCCGCCAGGTCCCGTAGCTTGCCTTCCTTCGCCAATTTCTCGACGTCCGCCACCGTCCCTGCCTTGAACGTCTTCCACAACACCGCCACCTTTTTCGGCCCCAGTGATTGCAGCTCCAGCAGGTCCAGTATCGTCTCCGGATATTTCTTCAGCAGCTTTTTCCGCAAACTGTAATCGCCCGTCTCCACAATCTCCTTCAAATGCTCCACCATGCGGTCGCCAATCCCCGGCAATTCCGTCAGTTTCTCCGGCGTGGCCATCAGTTGCTCCACCGATTCCGGCAGCCCCTCAATCAGCTCCGCCGCCTTCTCATAGCTCCGGTAGCGCCCGATGATGGCTCCATCAATCTCCAGCAAGCGCGCCGTTTCCCGCAATATCCCCGCAATCCGTTTGTTTTCCATGCCCGCCATTATAATCCCCTCCCGCTCTCTCCTGCGCTCAGGCCCCTGTAGCTCAGGCCTTCAGGCCTGAGGCCTTTCACAGCCCCAAGCCGCGCGCCGTCATTCCGAGCGAAGTCCGCGAAGCGAGGAATCCCTCTTCGCTGTGCTCTCTTCTCCGTGTTCCCTCGGAACTCTCAGTTCCCGGCGTTTACTCCGACCCGGTCGGGGCGGCGACTCTGCCACCTCTGTGGTAAGTTTTTTTCTTCGCCTTTCTTTTCCCTGCGCAACGTGGCACAGACACTCTTGTCTGTGCTCTTGGGTTCCTCTTCTCCGCGCTTCTCTGCGCTCCTCTGCGAACTCCGCACCGGCGTTCACCCCGACCCGGTCGGGGCGTTGTCTTTTTCCTGCCTCCTGATCGCTGATATCTGATCGCTGATAACTTCCTTAAAAAAACAACCGGCGGAAGCTCTCGCCTCCGCCGGCAGGTTCCAACACACGACTTCTCTCAGACCGCCTTACTCACATTGGCCGCCTGTGGTCCTTTCGGGCCTTCCACAATTTCAAATTCGACCGGATCCCCTTCCTGCAGTGACCGGTAGCCATCCCCGGTGATCGCGGAATAGTGAACGAACACATCGGGCCCGTCTTCTCGGCCAATGAATCCGTATCCTTTCGAATTATTGAACCACTTTACTGTTCCTTGCACTTCGTGTCTCCTTTGGACGGTGACTCCTGGGGGCGGATTACTTCCAGACGCCGCCATGAGCACGAATTGCGCGGAGTGTATCAAAATGGAACTCGGAGTCAAGAGTGCCGCAAACCTACCGTTCAAAAATGTTCATCTTTTCCCTTTGTAAAAACGGTTCAACTCCACCTTCATCTCTCTTTGCGCAAAAATGTGACGTAATAAAGGATCCCCGCAACCGATTTCGCATCCCGCAGTTTCCCCATATAAATCATTTGTTTCAGCTCCTTCAAACTGTACGCCCGCGCCTCGATCTTCTCGTCCTCCTCCGGTTGCGCTTCCCCCGCCGTCAACCCTTCCGCCAGCAGGATAAACATCCGCTCTTCCAGGAACCCCGGCGTCGGAAACACGTCCAGAAACACGGAAAACCGCTTCGCCCGGTAGCCCGTTTCTTCCAGCAACTCCCGCGCCGCTGCCCGTTTCGGCGTCTCTCCCGGATCCATCCGCCCCGCCACCAATTCCCACAAATACTGCCGCGTCGCATGCCGGTATTGCCGGATCAGCACCACCCTCCCATCATCCAGCACTGGTAGTACCACCACCGACCCCGGATGCGTGACTACCTCTCGTGTAGTTCGCAGCCCCCCCGGTTCCAGCACCTCATCCCGCCGCACCCCAAACACCGGCCCCGCATACACCACCGTGCTCTCCAATATCTTCGCTATCTCTCTTGCCATCCCCATCCTCTTTCTCTCCCCGCGGGAATCTCGCATCATACCCGAATCCTTTCCCCTCGCTTCGCCCTTCTCTTCGCTTTTCTCTCCTCAAGATCCCTGCTTCCGCTTGTTACCTGACCCGGATTTGTCATCCCGACCGGAGAGCCCGCGCCTTCTGCGGGCTCGAAGCGGAGGGATCGTGGCAACATTAGAGCATTTCCATAAAGCATGTAGCGTATTTGGCGTCAAAAAA
>PMES01000127.1 GCA_003154775.1 Acidobacteriota bacterium
GGGTTCACCGGACGAATACGACAATGAACGTCTCCGCGCGCCTCACTCAGGCTGTAGACGAAAGAAAGCTCGTTGCGTTACAGGGAAACGTCCACGCGCTTGCGCGGCTGGAGTATGACCGTGGGCCGGTGCCCGACTCCCAACCGCTGCGCAGGATCCTCCTGGTCCTGCAGCGAAGTCCCGAGCAAGAGGCAGCACTGCAAGCTCTGCTCGACGAACAGCAGGACAAATCCTCGGCGAACTTTCACACCTGGCTGACGCCGGAGCAGTTCGGCAAACAATTCGGTCCAGCAGATGCTGACATTCAGACTCTGACGCAGTGGCTCAAAGCAAAGGGATTCACGGATATCAAGGTGGGCGCAGGGCAAACTGTGATCGAATTTTCAGGCAACGTCGCCAATGTCCGCAACGCATTCCACACCCAGATTCACCGCTATCTGGTCAATGGCGAAGAGCACCTGGCAAACTCCAGCGATCCGCAGATTCCGGAGGCTCTCAAACCGGCCGTTGCTGGGATCGCCAGCCTGCACGATTTCCGCAAAAAGCCGCTGTACCGGTTGGCAGGCATGTCCAAGCCGTCGAAGGCCCCTCAGGCGGGTCAGCAGGCGGGTCCTGAATACACTTTCAATTGCGTTGATTTTTTGACGAGTATATTCGGCGCGTTTCCTGGCCAGTCCGCATCGTGCTACCCGCTTGGGCCGTACGACTTTGCCACGATCTACAACGTCTTGCCCCTATGGAACGCGGCCACGCCAATCGACGGTACGGGGCAAACGATCGCAATTGTGGCGCGTACAAACATCGACTTGCAGGACGTGAGCGATTTTCGAACTCTTTTCGGCATGCCTGCAAATACCCCACAGGTCATTCTGGACGGGCCAGATCCGGGTCTTGTCCGAGGTGACGAAACCGAAGCTGATCTGGATGTGGAATGGTCAGGGGCCGTGGCCAAGGGAGCGACCATCGAGCTGGTTGTTTCTGAATCAACAGAGACAACCGATGGCGTGGATCTATCTGCTCTTTACATCGTGGATCACAATCTTGCTCCGATAATGAGTGAGAGTTATGGGCAATGCGAGTTCAATATGGGGGCTACCGGCAACCAGTTCTACAACAACCTGTGGCAGCAAGCGGCGGCGCAGGGCATTACGGCTTTTGTGTCTTCCGGCGACAACGGTTCAGCCGGTTGCGACTTCGAGTTGGACCAGGGGCTTCAGCCGCCGCAACCGGCACAGTACGGTTTGCAGGTTAGCGGGATTGCGTCCACGCCCTACAACGTCGCCGTAGGTGGCACGGATTTCAACGATTATTTCACCGCGCCAACCTATTGGAAGGCAACGAGTGACGCCACGACGCACGAATCCGCGATTGGTTATATCCCCGAAACCACCTGGAACGCTTCTTGCGCCAACGCCTTTTTTGAAGATGCTCGTTTCGGACTGAGCACGAATCCCGAAACCAATTGTAATAACTCAGGCATACTCGAACTTGTGGTTGCAAGCGGCGGAAGCGGAGGCAAGAGTAATTGCACCACGCCTAGCGGCACAACGGTATCGACCTGTGGCGGGGGTTACACCAAACCCGGATGGCAGGCAGCACCAGGCGTCCCCACGGACGGAAAACGGGACATACCGGATGTGTCCCTGTTTGCGAGCGGCGGTTTCTTCGACACCTTTTACATCCTCTGTGAAGCAGACATTACCAATGGCGTTCCATGCGATATCAACACCTTCGCAGGGGTCGGCGGCACGTCCGCCTCTTCGCCCGCCTTTGCCGGGCTGCAGGCGCTGACGAATCAAAAGACCGGATCGCGCCAAGGCAACGCCAACTATGTTCTTTATAAATTGGCCGCGAAGCAATCTGCGTCGAGCTGCAATTCGAGCACCGGCCCCGCGTCAACGTGCGTGTTCAATGACATCACTTCGGGAACGATCGCGACGCCGTGTGTTGCTGGCAGCCTGAATTGTACGACCTCAATCACTGGTGATCAGATTGGGCTACTCTCCGGTTATCAAGCCGGTGCGGGCTACGACTTGGCCACAGGTCTCGGCTCTGTGAATGCCAGTAACCTGGTGAACAACTGGAATTCCGCGGGTCGCGCTCTTTCCACGACTTCGCTGACATTGAATGGCGGCAATCCTGTCAAAATCGCCCACGGGACACCCGTGAGTGTCGCGGTCTCGGTGTCTCCCAATTCACCACAACCAAGTGGTTACGCTTCTCTGGCGGCCACGCAGGGAGCAGGGAACACCGGTTTCGACCTTCTGACAGTGGACAACGGCACGGCTTCAGGTACTACGAACATGCTGCCGGGTGGCACGTTGTACAGTGTGCAGGCGCACTATGCGGGCGATGCAAATTACGCGCCAAGCGATTCCAGCCCCGTTACCGTCAGCGTGAGCCCGGAGGCTAGCCAGACCGATGTTCACGTTGCAATTGTGGACGCGCTCACAGGCCAGGTTACGAATTCCAATGCGATCTCAATTCAATACGGGTCGCTTTCGGTTGTGCGGGCGGACATCACCAATAGTTCCGGTGCGTTTTGTCTCAGCCCAACTAGCGAATCTGTGCTCTATGCATGTCCAACCGGTACGGTTTCCTTCACACTCGACGGCAGTCCCTTGACGCCGGGGACCGCGGCTTTGAACAGCCAAGGTTATGCTGAGAACCAGAGCGTACCATTGACGGGGGGGCCCCACAACTTCCAGGGAAGTTACAGCGGCGATAGCAGTTACTTGGCGAGCTCTTCCACGGATTCCATTACGGTGACTCCCGCGCCCACCATCATGGGCGGGGAATCCCAATCTCCCGTGCCCGTGCCTATCGGACCATTTACCTTCGGTGTTATGGCGCGGAGCAGTAATGTCGGCAATTTCCCTGTGCCCCCGAGTGGAACGTTCACCATTTTCGATGGCAACAATCAGCTTCCCTCAACCGTTGGGGATATCGGGAACGGAGTCATCTACCCTGCGCCCAATTCACGATATGTCTGGGTAACAATCAGCGGAAATCTGAATACAACGGTGCCCGGTCCTCCAGGTACTCACATGTTGACGTTGAACTATTCCGGGGATGCAAACTACTCACCCTGCACCTCTGGTCCGTTTCCTGTGGACGAAGTGTACCCTACGCAAACGGCGCTTACATCCTCGGCACCCACTGTCCCGAATGGTCAGCCGGTCACAATAACGGCGCAGATCATTCCGAGTCAGTCTGCCGGTTCCGCACCCACCGGAAATGTGGTGTTCAACATGGATGGCTATGTCTACGCAACCGTAGCGGTAAGCAACAGTCAGGCGCAAATCAACATTCCGCCGAATTCAGCAGGTAGCATGTTTCTGAGCGCGAAGTATAGTGGCGACAACTATTACGCAAGTTCCACGGGGACATTTACCCAGACTTTCGCGCAGATCGGCACCACCACGTTAGTGACCTCCTCAAATCCCACCACAGGGCAGAATGCGAGCGTGACATTCACTGCGCATATCTCTCCTGCCCAGATGGGTTACGCACCGCCCTCAGGCTCGGTGCAATTCACGGCCAACGGTACGAACATCGGCGGGGGCCAGATCGTCGTGAACAACCAATCCCAGATTACGACGAGCTTCACTACTCTGGGGTCATACCAGATACAGGCCACCTACAATGGCGACCAAAACTACCTGCCATCTTCTGGAAACCTCATTGAAAACGTGGTTTCCTCTCCTCCAGATTTCTCCCTTACGTCTTCGGGCGTGACGACCCAAACGATAAGGGCCGGCCAAATCGCGGTCTTCTCCAACGCCATTTCTGTTTCACCGCTGAATGGTTTTACTTCCCAAGTCAATTTGAGCTGTTCCTTGTCTGCCTCGGCGACAACTTGCAGCCTCAGCCCGAGCAGCCTCGCCTCAGGAACGGGTACCGCCACGCTCACGGTGACTACCACTGCGCGAGGCTTCGCCGTCCCCTCTTCTCGAATCCGCCACATCAGTTGGCGACCGCTGATTGCACTGCTCTGTGCAATCCTTCTGTTGATTTCATTCCTTCAGTTCACTGCGCGCGCACGCCGCGAGCGGCTCGCGGGGGCGCTTCCTTTCATGGTCTTGGCCCTTTTCTTGATCCTGCAAGCAGTGGGCTGCGGGGGTGGAGGATCTGGCTCGCCACCACCGCAAGTAGGGACCCCCGCCGGAACCTATGCCGTTACCGTGAGTGGTACTTCTGGCAATACAACTCACTCGACGACGCTCACTCTAATTGTCAACTGACGGGAGTGACGGAAAGCTTCCATGCGCCCGTCCAGATCTGTGACGGGAGAAGAGGTTCAAAGCAGACCATTTACGCAGGAAGGCGAAGTTCGGCGGGCTGGATGTGAACGAGGCACGACAACGACATGCTGAAAGCGGTGATCTCAAAAAACGGATGGGGCTCGTGAAGCTGCGGGAAAGTTGTCGGCAACCCCGGGAGTACGGGGAAGCGAGACCAGCCTTGCAGCAGGAGGAGTTCATCGTTGAACAGATCGTGTCGGCCACAGGAGAGCAGGAAGGGAACAGGTTGACCGAAATATTACGCAGGAGGCGCAAGGACTGGCTTGCAGAATCATCTGCACGATGTCGCCGATGCAATCGGCGGGATTTCGACCCAGAAAACGAGAGAATCTCCTGAATCATCTCGTGTACCCGGCGTGTACCCCGGTTAGGCGTCTTTGCAGTTTTTCTCTATTTTGTCGTTTCGTAGAATCAATAAGTTGCGTGGGATCAATCCCCCCGAGGGGTTCGACTCCCACCCCGGGCACCATTGTTTCCAATCACTTAGCACGATTGCTTAAGAAGAAAGAGGCAGCAATCCGGGCCACACGCCCCAATCAACTTCCTTGTTTACTGGCGCCAGTGATTTGGAATTCGCTGGTGGGACCGCCCGGACTTGAACCGGGATTGCAGGTTTAGGAAACCTGTGCTTTATCCATTTAAGCAACGGCCCCGCAAAATGATTTTAGCACGATTTTCCTGGTCGGATTTTGCGCGCATTGGGAAGTAATTCCACACAATTGACCGCGAAACCCAACTGGGTCGAGAAGGAATTTATCGGAATTTTGGCGGGCGGCGGGACGCTGGATGCGAAGAACAATATGGACTTCAAACTCGTGGCGACGGTGAACATCTCCGTGCTGGCCGCAACGGGGGGATCGGCGGGCGGTATAGTTGGCGGTGCCGCGGGAAAATTGCTGGGTGGTGGCGCGAGCTGCAAGAACGGCGGAATCAAGGTGCCGCTGCAAATTCACGGCACGACCGCGAATCCGCAATTCACGCCCGATATTGGAGGTGCGACTGCCAGCCTGATGAAATCGGAATTGACCTGCGCGGGTGGATCGGTGGAAAGCCTGTCTGGTCTGGCGGGTTCTGCCGGTGGCAAGGGCACGGCAGGCGTCGCGGGCCAATTAGGCGGGTTGTTTGGCGGGAAGAAGAAACCGTAGTGCGGTTTCCTATGGGAAAAGACAACTGGGACAGGTTGCGAAGCCTGTCCCAGTTTTTTACTGAGGCGCTTGACGTTGGGGCGAGTTCCCACTAGCCTCAGGAGTCTGCGCGGATTGGGAATCGATCGCGGCTTTAGCACGAAATACAAGGAGTCAAGGATGAGTCTTATAAGCGTTCGCAAGCGCCCGGAAATCGTTGTGTTTGCTGCTCTCTGTCTGAGTTTGTCCGGTGCCGGGCGGGTGGCGGCCCAGGGCGGAGAGCCGCGGAGCTTCGCGATTCGCGGTGCGAAAGTCGTGCCGGTATCGGGCGCGCCGCTGGAGAACGCCACCGTGCTGGTGTCGCGCGGAGTGATCACGGCGGTGGGAACGAATGTAGCCATTCCCGCGGACGCCTGGGTGATCGAAGGAAAGGGTCTGGCGGTGTATCCGGGGCTGGTGGATGCGTTCACGGACGTGGGCGTAGCAGCAGCGCCGGCGAGCAGCGGAGGCGGCGAGGGCAACGCCAAGCCTCCGATTTCGAAAGGGCCCGAGGACCGGCCGGCGACAACTCCGTGGCGCAATGCCGCGGATGAAATCAATTTGGGAGATGCGCGGATTGAGAGTTGGCGCAGCGCTGGATTCACGACCACGGTCTCTGCTCCCAAGAGCGGAATGTTTCCGGGCCAGGCCGCGGTGCTGAATTTGGCCGGCGAACGAGCGGGGAATCTGGTAGTGAAGGCGCCCGTGGCCGTGCCGGTTTCCTTGCAGGCGCCGGGAGGCTTCCGGAGCTATCCGGGTTCACTGATGGGCGCAATTGCGTATGTGCGGCAGGTCTGGCTGGACGCGAACTGGAGCGCACAGGCGGAGGCCATCTACGAAAAAAATCCGCGCGGGGTGGAACGCCCGAGATACGACCAGAGCACGAACGCGCTGGTCGAAGCGCTCCAGAAACATGCCGTGGTGCTGATTCCGGGGAATAGTTCGCTGGAGATTCGGCGGGCGTTGGTGCTCGGAGAGGAATGGAAAGTCAACAGCGTCATTTACGGCGGGCAGATGGGCTACGAAGTGGCGGCGGAGATTGCGGCCAGGAAGGTGCCAGTGCTGGTGGATTTAAAATGGCCGGAAGCGGCGAAGGATGGCGATCCTGAGGACGTGCCGTCATTGCGGACGCTGAGGTTCCGGGACCGCGCGCCGTCGTCGCCCGCGGCGCTGGAAAAAGCCGGAGTGAAATTCGCATTCTATTCCGGAGGGATAACGGCGGCCAATGACATTTTGCCGGCGGTAAAGAAGTCGATCGATGCGGGATTGAGTCCCGACGCGGCTCTGCGCGCACTGACGCTATCGACGGCAGAGATTTTTGGCGTGGCCGATGTGCTGGGTTCGATCGAGAAGGGCAAGATCGCAAACCTGGTGGTGACGGACGGCGACCTGTTCGACAAGAAAACAAAAGTGAAAATGGTGTTTGTGGACGGGCGGAAGTTTGAAGTGCGCGAACCGCTGCGGCCAAGCGAGCCGCCGAAGGGCGACTTGACGGGGAAGTGGAAATTGTCCACGTCCACCCCGGACGGAGCAGAAGAATTGACAGCGGACCTGTCGATGGAGACGGATGGCACGTTGACCGGGACGGTGAGCAGCCCGCAACGGGGCACGGGAAGCATTTTCAGCGGATACGTAAGCGAGGAGAAATTCAGCTTCACGATCAATCTGCCGATTGAGGGGAATCCGGCGGATGTGCGGTTCACGGGAACGTTTGAGGGCAATTCGATGAAGGGTTCGATCAGCGTGTTGGGTTACACCTTTGAGTTCACCGGCACAAAACCGGGCGCGGCGGCGGGAGGTGCGCGATGAACCGGCGCAGAGTAAGTTTTGGAGTCGCGGTTGTGGCGCTGCTTGGTTTGCTTTCTGGAGCGAACGGAGTGGCCCGCGAGAAAGAGGCGAAGGCCAGTGCAGCGGCGAATCCAGCGACGGCGCTGCTGATTCGCAATGCCACGATTCTCACCGTGACGCACGGGACGCTCGAGAAGGGCGACATCCTTATTAAGGATGGGAAAATCGCGGCCGTGGGCAGCGGCTTGAAGGCGCCAGCGGACGCGCAGGTGATCGATGCCAGCGGGCAATTTGTCATGCCCGGAATTATCGATTGCCACTCGCATATTGCCGTGGATGGAGATGTGAACGAAGGAAGCGTGTCGGTCTCCTCGATGGTGAACATTGCCGATGTGCTGAATTCGGATGATCCCGCGATTTACCGTGACCTGGCGGGCGGCGTCACGGCGGCGAATATTCTGCACGGTTCGGCGAATTCCATCGGCGGGCAGACGGTGGTGATCAAACTGCGCTGGGGGCAGCCGGCGGCGAAACTCCCGTTTGAGGGCGCGCTGCCAGGAATCAAGTTTGCTTTGGGAGAAAATCCCAAACGCTCGAATTTCGGCGGATTCGGTTCGCTGGAGCGGTACCCGGCGACGCGCATGGGTGTGGAAGAGACCATTCGCGCAGCATTCACCGAAGCGCGCGACTACAAGAAAAGCTGGGACGACTACAACAAGCGATTAGCGGCGGGAGAAAAGAATCTGATTCCGCCACGGCGCGATTTGAAACTGGACCCGCTCGTGGAGGTGCTGGAAGGGAAGCGCTACGTGCACGCGCACTGCTACCGCGAAGACGAAATCCTGATGCTCCTGCGCGTGGCGAAGGAGTTCGGGTTCCGCGTGCAGACGCTCCAGCACGCCTTGGAAGGCTACAAGGTGGCGGATGAAATTGCCGCGGCCGGCACAGGGGCTTCGACATTCTCGGATTGGTGGGCCTACAAGGTGGAGGCGTACGACGCGATCCCGTACAACGCTGCGCTGATGACGCGGCGCGGTGTGGTGGTCAGTGTGAATTCGGATGACGCGGCGGAAGCGACGCACCTGAACCAGGAAGCGGCGAAATCCATGCGCTACGGAGGCTTGACGCACGACGAAGCGTTGAAGCTGGTGACGCTGAATCCCGCGATCCAGTTGGGCATCGAGAAGCGCGTGGGGTCGATCGAGGTGGGAAAAGACGCGGACCTGGCGATCTACAACCGCGATCCTTTGAGCGCGTACGCGGTGGTGCAGAAAACGCTGATTGACGGGCGCGTGTACTTTGACCGCGAAAAAGATCTGGCGGGGCGCGCGGCGCTGGAGCAGGAGAAGAAGGAGCTTCTGGAGAAGGCCAGGAAGAGCGCGGAGAAAAAGGCGGACGAAAAGAAAGCCGAAGAGAAAAAGCCGCAGGAAAAGAAGCCGGAAGAAAAGGCCAAGCCGCCGCAAGAGCGGATGGATGAGGGAGGTGCGCAATGAAGCCGAGCTGGATGGAGTTGCGCCTACCAATTCTTTTTGCAGGCTGCTTGTTGATTGCGGGGATGGCGCTTGGTCAAACGGGGCCTACTGCGGCAACGGACACGGCAATCACGCACGCGAAGATTTTCACCTTAGCGGGAGCGCCGATCGAAGACGGTACTGTTGTCATTCACGACGGAAAGATCGCGGCTGTGGGTGCAAACGTAAGCATTCCCGCCGGGGCGAAAGTGATTGATGCGAAGGGGCTGCAGGTCTACCCAGGGCTGTTCGATCCGGTCACACAGATGGGCTTGAGCGAGATCGGCGCCGTGCACGCAACGGTAGACACCACGGAGACGGGCTCCATCAATCCGGATTTGGTTGCCGCGACGGCGGTGCTGCCGTCCAGCGCGCACATCCCGGTGACGCGGGCGGTGGGCATCACGGAGGTGCTCGCGGTTCCGGCGAGCGGCGGATTTGATTCCTCCGGCGCCACCAACCTGATTGGCGGGCAGGCTTCGGCCATCCACTTGGCGGGTTGGACGGCCGCGGAGATGGTGATCCGCAAAAACGCGGCGATGGTGATGGATTGGCCGGAGATTGCGACGCAATCGTTCGATTTTTCGACGTTTTCCAGGAAGGAGAAGCCCTTCAGCGACGCGAAGAAAGACTACGACAAGGCCGTGGACCAGCTAGCGAATTGGATCGAGGAGTCGCGGCATTACGCGCAGGTCGCGGCAACCAGCGGGGCAGTCTACGATCGCGATGTCAAGCTGGAAGCGATGATTCCGGTGGTGCGCGGTGATATGCCCGTGCTGGTTTTCGCGGACAAGGCGCGGGACATCCGCAACGCCGTGGAGTTTTGCCAGAAACAGAATCTGAAGATGATTCTGGCCGGCGGCTCCGAAGCGTGGAAGGTGAAAGACCTGCTGCGCTCGAAGAGTGTGCCGGTGATCTTGCGGCCGACGCTGGACTATCCGATAGAAGATGACGACGCGTACGACCGGCTGATGACGCAGCCCGCGGAACTCCTGGCCGCGGGCGTGAAAATTGCGTTTGGCAGCTTCGACAATAGCTTCGCGAGACGCTTGGGGCAGCAGGCCGCCAATGCCGTCGCCCACGGCCTGGCGTATGAGGATGGGTTAAAGGCGGTCACGCTGTACCCCGCGCAAATCCTGGGGTTGGACGGCGAGCTGGGGACGCTGGAAACGGGCAAGATCGCCAATCTGATCGTGACCAACGGCGACCCGCTGGAGCTGACCACCGAGGTGCGCTATCTCTTCATCAAGGGGCAGCTCACGTCCACGGATAACAAGCAAAAAGATTTATACGAAAGATATCTGAATCGGCCTGCCGCGACCAAGTAAGAGTGGCGGCCAGTCATAGCTCGTCTGCCCCTTGGAGTATGTTGCCAGCGCAGCCCAAGATGCATCATAAGTCCCGAGCAACTTTTTGCCGGGACTTGCGTACCTACTGAGAGATATTATGCGCCGACTCACTCATGTTGTGTTCACACTCACTCTTTCCCTCGCCGCGGCCGGGGGCATCCTCGCGCAGGATGCCAGCAAAATCATCGAGCAATACCTGAAAGCGGCCGGCGGAAATAAGTCCATTTCGCGGATTCAGACAGTTTCCATAGATGGAGCGTTCGGCAACGGGTCAGAAGCGAAACCCGGAACGTACACTTTCCGGGCCAAGCAGCCCAACCGCTTCTACACAGAGATTCAAAGCGAAGGCAAAACGCTGATCGAGTCCTACAACGGCAAGTCCGCCTGGCACCAGGCCGAGACTGGCGAGATCGCCACTCTTTTGGGGCCGCAGGCGTTGGAAATGGAAGCGGCGGCTCAGTATTACAACGCGCGGCTGCAGGCGCTGTCTAAACGGAAGACCGGCGCGGCGTTCAAGGGGCATGCGCAGGTGCACGGCCGGGATGCGCTGCAGGTGGAGCTGACCTATCCCACGGGAGTGCAGTGGGAAGTCTATTTTGATCCGCAAACCCATCTAATCGTGGAAGAGAAGGCCGCGATCGCGGGGATTCCGCAGGACATTTTTTATGACGATTACCGGACTGTGGATGGGGTAAAGCTGCCGTACAAACTGGAAGTGCGCCGCGGGAACGACACCTATGCCGTGAACGTAACGCGCGCGGCAGTGAACGAGATCGTGGGCGAGCGCGTCTTCGACTTTCCGAAGAAGTCCCAGGTGCAGCTCCCGGACTTGAAAAAGCTATTCGCGGAAATTGATGGCAACCAAAAGCAGATCGACAAAATCAAGGAGAATTACGCGGGAACGAATGTCGAGGAAGAGACGGAATTCGACAAGACCGGGAAGGTAACGAAAACAGAAGTGAAGGAGTACACCTTTTTCTACCTGAATGGCGAAGAGGTTTCGACGCTGATGAAGAAAGACGGCAAGCCTCTGAGCGGCGATGAGCAGAAAAAGGAAAACGAAAAGACGCAGAAGCGCATTGAAGAGATTCAAAAGAACGAAAAGAAGAAGGAAGCGAAAGAAGAAAAAGCCAAAGAGGAAGGGAAAGAGGCGAAGAAAGACGATGACCCCGGGATCGAAGTTTTCTTGCGGGTCTCCCAGTTCGTGAACCCGCGCAGGGAGCGCTTCCGCGGCCAGGACGTGCTGGTATTTGATTTCGAGCCGAATCCCGAATACAAGCCCAAAAACATGGAAGAGCGAGTGGTGAAGGAGCTCGCCGGTGTCGTGTGGGTGGACGAAAAGGCGCATGATGTGGCGCGGCTGGAGGCCTATTTTGTGGGTGACGTAAAAATCGGCGGGGGCCTGCTGGCCAATCTGCAAAAGGGTACGAGCTTTTCCTTTGAGCAGGCCTACCTGAACAACGAAGTGTGGCTGCCGACTTATGTGGAAGCGCACGTAGGGGTGCGGGTACTGCTGGTGAAGGGCATCAAGGTGAACGTGGTGAACCGCTATTCCGACTACAAGCGATTCAACGTGGAGACGTTGAGCACGATCAACAAGCCGAAAGAACCCCTCGAGAACGCATCGAAACCTTGATGGAGTGCACCTCTTCCGGGTTGCATAGGATTAGATTCTCTGACAAGCCTGCCCGTTTTTCATCCCCAATAAGAGTTTTACTCGACAGCGCTCTCGCTCAGATGGCGGGCGTGTGGTTGAGGACTTCGCGGACTTTCTCCACGAGCACGGCGGGAGTAAAAGGCTTTTGGAGAAACGCCAGCCCCTTTTCCAGCATGCCGCCGCTGGTGATGACATTTTCGGTGTAGCCAGACATGAAGAGCACGCGGATGCCGGGGCGGTGGGGAGTGATCCGGGAGGCCAGTTCGCGTCCACTGGTGCCGGGCATGACCACATCCGTTAGGAGCAGGTGAATCTCGCGGGCATAAGTGGCGGCGAGTTGTTCGGCGTGCTGGGGATCGCGCGCGGGAATGACGTCGTAGCCGTTTTCGGCCAAAACCGTATGGATTAGGTCGCGAACCGCCTCTTCATCCTCGACGAGGAGAATGGTCTCCGCGCCGCGCTGGGAGAGGGCTCGCGGTTGCGCGACGCCGGGTTCCTCCACGGGGCCGTCGACACGGGGCAGGTAGACCTTAAAGGTGCTGCCCTTGCCGAGCTCGCTGTACACCCAGATGTAGCCGCCGCTTTGTTTGACGATGCCGTAAACGGTAGAGAGACCCAGACCGGTGCCGCGTCCACTTTCCTTTGTAGTGTAGAAGGGCTCGAAGATGTGCACGATGGTCCGGCGATCCATGCCCACACCGGTGTCGGAAACCGCGAGCATGACGTAGCGGCCGGGCTTCACGCTGACATGGTTTTCGGCGTAGCCCGCATCGAGATCGGCGTTAGCAGTCTCCACAACCAGGCGGCCGCCATTGGGCATGGCGTCGCGGGCGTTTACCACCAGATTCATGATGACCTGCTCGATTTGTGCGGGGTCAGCCTTCACTTTGCCAACGTTTTCCGGGACGTGCGTGACCATCTCCACGTTATCGTCCATCAGCCGGCGCAACAGCTTATCCAGATTGAGAACGACGCCATTGAGGTCGATGGTTTTTGGTTGCAGCACCTGGCGCCGGCTGAAGGCGAGCAACTGACGCACGAGGCCTGCGGCGCGGCCCGCGGCGTTTTCGATGCGTTCGATATCCGAGCGAAGTTCTGGCGGAACCGTGGGACGGCTAAGCGCCAGTTCGGTGTATCCGGTGATGATCGTCAGAAGGTTGTTGAAGTCATGAGCGATGCCGCCGGCGAGGCGCCCGACCGCCTCCATTTTACGGGATTGCTGGAGTTGCGTTTCCAACTGCTTGCGTTCCGTGATGTCAACGATGATGCCTTCCATGACCGGGTGGGTATTGCTGCCCTGCACGACCACGGCGGTGTCGTTGAGCCAGACCTCGCGGCCGTCCTTGCGCTTGATCCGGAATTCCGCCTGAAAGGGTGTGCCACTTTTGCTGGCTTCTTCGGCAGCGGCAACGGTCGGCAAATCATCCGCATGAATCAATTGGGACCAGCGCTTGGCGATGCCCAACCACTCTTCGGGCGTGTAGCCGAGAATGGCCTCCACTTGAGGGCTGACGTAAAACCACTGTCCGTCAATGCCGACTTCCGCGATATAGGTGATGGCGTTGACCTGCTCGACGAGCATCTTGTATTTGGCTTCGGCTTCGGCTCGAGCTTTCTCGGCTTCCGCGCGCTGCGAAAGGTCGCGGCAGACACAGGTAGTGCCACCGTCGGGCATGGCGCTGATGTTCAGTTCGACGGGAAGATTGGTGCCGTCAGCCCGGTGCAGCAGTATTTGGGAAGACCATTTGCCCGCCTGGGCCAGCGAGCGCCGCATCTCCGGTTCAAGGCGGTCCATATCCTGAAAGGCGTAGACCGTGCGCCAGGGCTGCCCAATGATGCTCTCCGGACCTGCAAAGCCCAGCATGCGAGCGAATGAAGAGTTCGCGTATGCGTGCAGACCCTTCTCATTCAAAATGCCCATGCCATCGGCGGAGGAATCCATTGCCAAGCTCTGACGGCGAACGGTTTCGGCGGTCTTCTGTTGGCGGAACTGCGTCATGCCGATGCGCAAGGCGTAGCACACAAACGAAAGACCCAAAAGACTGAAGCGGATGAGTCTCCATCCCGGAGCCAATTGGACCGCCAGAAAAAGAATGACCAGCGGGAGAAAGGCAAACATGCAGTTCGTAAGGACGATTTCCGGCAGGGACTTTGCGCGCACGCGCCGGCGCGGGTCGTGCGTCTCGACTGGCTGCCAGGTGGCGGCCCAAAACGCGCCGAAGAGGAAGGGGAGTGTCCAGGCGAAATCGTACCAACTGCCTGTTGGGGTTTGGTGGACGACCTGGAAAGCGGCCGCAGTGTGCGCCCCGATGGCGCTGATCAGAGTATAAAGCGCTAGTCCCCCGAAGAGCTTTCTGGCCTGCGTGGAGACCCCGCGCCGCCACTGCACGACGGCCAGCAGGATGATGCCTGCGTCCACACAGCTCACCACAGTCATTTCGCGTGCCAGCGCATCCCGGGCGCCGAGATTCAGCGCCGGCAGAAAGTACATCCCAAAATAGATTAGGAAAAAGAAAATGCCGATTTGCACGAAATCCAGAGCCTCTTCAAACTCCACGCGCGCATGGGTTTTTTCCTGGTTCAGAAAAATCGCCATCACGAAGAACATGCCGTGCGAATGGAACAGGAAGCGGATCATGGAGCCTGGCGGCGGTTCCGCGTGGAGAAAGAGTTCGTAGTAGGTCCAGCCCAGGTCAGCCACGCCCCACATGCACATTCCAAAGCCGACCAGGGTCCAGAAGGAGTGGCTGAAGCCGGTCAGTTTGCGTGCGGCCCGGAAACACATCATCGCGGCGACGAGACTGGAGAGTATCTGCAAGCCGTTGCCGAGGAGGGAGCCGAAAGCGCTGGCCCCAGAGAACACCACGGTAACGACGTGGCAGATCACCACAGTGAGGGCCAGAAGCAAGAGGGAGCGCGGAAAGGGTCGCGGAGCCAAGAGTATAGTCCTAGTACTATGTCGTCCTACTAGTTTAGCGGACTCCCAATTTGGGAAAACGCTTCCCTGGGCACTTGTGCCCGGCTTGTCATAGACCTGAATGGCAAGTGGCCATGCGTGGCTCGTGCTGGGGCCTCCGCGTATCCCTCTTGGAGTATGCAGAAAAGCAGGGCTATGCCTAACGGCGTGAACAAGATCCGATGATGGACCCAAGATGCCGTTAAGGTTCAGCGGCCCTCGAAGGGGTAGCGGTCTTGGGCTTGGACGGCGGCGGAGATGCGGCGGCGGAGCGCGATGGTATCCACGGCGGGGCGCTTGCCGAAGCGTTTGAGGACGGCCAACTGGGTGATGAGCATGTCGCCTTCGTGAACGCCGGCAATGGCACGCTTGGCTTCGTGGTCCACGCGTTCGGCAGCGTCCGCGATGAAAACGCGAGCGGCGTCGATCATCGCGGAAGAGGCGGCTTCGCCCTTGTTGGCGGCAGCCTTCTGCGCGCGCAGCAGGCAGGACTCCATCGCATAAATCTCCATGACCATGTTGGCGAGGGCGCCGATCAGCTCCTGTTCGTCAGCAAGCTTTTCGCGGAACTTCTGAACCGCGCCGCCCGCCGCCTGCAGAAACATTTTCTTGGCGTTGGCGATGACGCGCGCTTCTTCCGCTAGCACGCCTTCCGGTGTTTCTTCAAGCGACGGGCCGGCGAGGATTTCATCGGCGAGTTTCATGGCCGCCTGAATGAGAGGCAATTGGCCGCCCATGGCGCGCTTCATCAGCATCTGGATGATGAGCATGCGGTTGATTTCGTTGGTGCCTTCAAAGATGCGGTTGATGCGCGAATCGCGATAAGCGCGGCAGACGGCATAATCCTCGTGGAAACCGTAACCGCCGAAGATCTGCACCGCCTCGTCCACCACGAAATCGAGCATTTCGCTGCCATAGACCTTGGCGATGGAGCTTTCGATGGCGTATTCCTCGAGGACCTTCATGGCGCTCTGGGTCTTGTCGCCACTGCCGGAAGCGGCGGTCATGGCGGCTTCGATAATGCCGGCCGTGCGGTAAATCATGGAATCGACGGCGAAGATTCGCACGGCCATTTCGGCAAGCTTTTCCTTCATCAAACCAAATTCGCCGATCTGCTTGCCGAAGGCCTTGCGCTCTTTCGTGTATTTCGAGGCGGTCATAAGCACATACTTGGCACCGCCGAGGCAGGACGCACCGAGAGTGAAGCGCCCCGCATTGAGCACGTTGAAGGCGACAATGTGGCCGCGGCCCACTTCGTGGAGCAGGTTTTCCTTCGGCACTTTGCAATTTTCCAGGAACATCGGCGTGGTGGAGCTGCCGTGGATGCCCATCTTGTGCTCTTCATTGCCGGGCTTGCAGCCGGGGAAATTCTTTTCGACGATAAAGGCGGTGAGTTTTTCGCCGTCCACTTTCGCAAACACGATGAAAAGGTCCGCAAAACCGCCGTTGGTGATCCACATTTTCTGGCCGTTCAGTACGTAGTGGGTTCCATCGGTGCTGAGCTCGGCGCGCGTGAGTAGATTCTGCGCGTCGCTCCCAGCTTGCGGCTCTGAAAGACAGTAGGCGCCGATGAATTCGCCGCTCGCGAGCTTCGGCAAGTACTTCTTCTTTTGCGCTTCGGTGCCGAAATAGACGATGGGGAGGGTGCCAATGCCGGCATGCGCGCCATGCGTGGTGGCGAAACCCCCGTAGATGGAAATCTTCTCGGTCAGGACCGTGCTGGCGATTTTGTCCAGGCCCGCGCCGCCGTACTCTTCGGGCGTGCCGCCGCTCATCAAGCCGAGTTCCGCGGCTTTGCGGGTGAGTTCGGCCATGAGGCCCGGCTTCTTGGCCTCCAGATCCTTAATATGAGGAAAGACTTCCTTGATGACGAACTCTTCGGCCGTTTGTCCGATCAGCTTCTGGTCATCGGTGAGATCCGCCGGTGTGAACACATCCTGCGGGGCCGGGGTTTCCAGCAGAAAACTGCCGCCCTTCGCTGCGGGTTTGGAAAGAACCGAACTCGCCATGGTGCTGCTCCTTGCCGGCGGAAAGCCGTGGGTAAAATTCAAACAACCGTTTGAAAAAAAACCAATTTCGGGATTCTATGCCTGAGGGGCATATTTGCGCAATAGCACCCGGAAGGAGTGTCTTAGCTCCATAATTCTGTCACCCCTTAACGGCAACGTGAAAATGTCACCCTATGAGACAGGAGACATTCACGTTGAGTCAGAAGGAACTGCAGCGAGTGAGCGTAATTACTGCTTGCGTCAAAGGAGACATGGCGTGTGCCAGCGCCGCCTGCGCGTGGCTCGCGAAGGCGAACTCGTGCAACTCGACGGCAGCCCGCACGACTGGCTCGCAGGCCGCGGTCCGCGCCTCACCCTTCTCGGCATGCAGGACGATGCCGCCGGCAAAATCCTCGCCGCTCAGTTCTTTCTCTCGGAATCTGCCGAAGGCTATTTCCACGTGCTCCAGAGCCTGTTGCACCGCTTCGGCGTGCCCACGGCCTTCTACGGCGATCGCAGCGGCATCTTCGTGCGCAATGATTCCCACTGGTCGCTCCATGAAGAACTTACCGGCCAGCGCCAGCCCACGCAGTTCGGCCGCACCCTCTGCGAACTCGGCATCAC
>PMES01000049.1 GCA_003154775.1 Acidobacteriota bacterium
TGTAAATATTATTTGTTAACAGGTCCTAAGCGAGGCGCGCTCTATGGAACAACCGCGGGAGTGCTGCTCGCCGCCGGAGCGCTGGCGCTTTACGCCGCTTACCGCAGCGGCTCAAATACTGCGGTCGTGACCACGGCTACATCCCTCGACCCGATGTTCACGGTAGGGCTGGCCGCCGCAGAAGTTCAAAGAGCGATAGCGAAGAACAAGCCCATTCTGGTTTTCTCGAAGGTGGTTGCAAACAGGAAGCCTATGGCGCAAATGATTTTGGACAGCGCTGGCAGAAAATATGCTCGATTCGGAAATCTCGCCGAACTCAAGCAAGCTGTGCGCGCTGCCTTAGAGCACGCTTTGGTTCAAGGAGTGCGATCGCTTTCGTCCGCAGGCCGGTCCACGATCGGCGAATTGCGACAACTGGAGAAAAGTAAGCGCCACGTTCGCATTCAGAGGATGGTCCCTACATTCCCTGGCGAATACACATTCGAGATCGAAAAGATAGATGAGAAGAACCTCACGGTCCAGCTTCATCGAACGCACGAATCCATTGTGATACCTGTGCGAAGAGTGGTCGAAGTGCTCGATTTTGGCGACCGCGAGCGCCCAATTTTATTACTCAATGGGCGAATGCAGTGGATTACGACGATCCAGCGCTGGAGGTTCCGTCAAGAAGAGGCCGATCCAGATTCGCTTTTGGGAATATACAAGGACACGACCCAAAGCGACGCGAGAGCCAAGGAAATTTGTGAACATCTTCGAAGGCAGGATTTCCAACCGGGCTGGGCTTACGAGCACGAAGTTCCCGGCAAAATCAATGCGGCCTTCCAGCCCGTTTATGATGACGATGGGCGTTACTTCACAGTTCTGGATCGGCCTCACAACCTCGTCCTCATTGTGCAGAGACCGGGGTGGCCTACCACGCAGGCTTGAGCTGCCACGTATGTGGCTGGGACTTTTTTAGCCACTCGCCACTCCAGTACACGGGTGGTGTTGCCGCCAGGTCCACAGGCGCGCAGCACCACGGCCTGATGTATGCTGTCTCCCACCGCGTCATGGGCACCCGTAATCGATCTCAATTTGTCGTCCTACTCATAGCTGCTGCGTGGGTGAGTGTTGCCGTCTTCACTGCCTATCTTTCCCCTCGCGTATCATGGTCGTCATCGTCCTGATTGCCTGAACCAACGCCATCCCTGCGGGCCCGCTTGTGCTTACGTTAGTGGCAAATTCATTCGCTCTCCACCACACGGTATTACAGGCAGTGCATTGCCGGGGAACTTCGATCAATGAAGCTGTCGGAATTGTAGTTCTGCTATTGCAGCTCGAACATTGAAACGTCACAGCCTCAATGTCATCAATGCCCGCTATCATCCTACGTTTTAGGGCCATACTGCACCTCCATCAGATCGCCCACGCCCTGAAACCGCGCTCGATTTCGGCCGCCGCGACATGCGGCGCCACAGACCTCAGATAGTTACGTCGCCCTTGATACTGCGAACCGTCACGGGCTCGTTCGAATAGCGGCTCGGTGGTTCCCAGGACAGAGTAAGATGGCGACGACCGCGGATTGATACACCGAGCCTAAACGCCACGATCCTCCTGGCGCGCCCTGGGCCAACGAGAAGGTCGGTAATAAGCAACTCCGAAAGCGGCCGGATGATTTCCTCCGACACCGGGTTTTCGCGTAACGGCGCCAGCGGATCATTAATTTCCGTGGCAAAGCCCATATGCTGGTCGGCGAGGGGATTGCTTTCACCGAACAGAACACTTCGCAAGGCCATCTCGGTCAGATCGGCGGGAGATTTTCCGCCGATACTGACCTCAAGGAGAGCGTCCTGCGGGGCCTCCCCGGCTTTCAACTCCAGGCGAAACATCCTCGACCGCGCTGAGGTTGTCGTGACATGAACGCCCGCTACCCTCACATATTTACTGCGTCCAGACCAGGTGAATAGCGCTGTGGCTCCGCGATTGAATCTGTCGCCACGCGCCTCTTCGAGCGCGTGGGCCACGACATCGCCATTTGGCGGTTAGCTATGACAACATTCGCGAACACAGAAAGGCGACCGACTTTTGAACTGGCTGCGTTTGATCCTGCGGTCCCTTGCTCTCAGTTCGCAAGCCATGCATGGATTCACAGATCGAACATCGTAGGCTGGTTTCCACTTACCGCCGGCAACTCCTTCTCTCCCCATAGCTGGCGAAAGAGCTCAAGCGTTCCAGGCGCGTGCCCTGCGAAATGATTGTTCGCAAACGCCAGAATCATGACGCGCCGCTCGTGAACTTTCTTGAGCAGTTTGACCCACTCGAAGAGTTCTCCTTGGCGGTCAATGATGATCTTGTCCCAGGTGGTCGTCTGTTCCTCAATGGCCTTTCGGTCGCCCAGCCAACGCACGTAGGTGAAATCGGCGGTAATCAAATCCAACTTGTCTTTCATTTCCCAGGGACGTGGCATCCAGCTCTGATCGATGAGCGCTAGTGCCACGCCATGTTCCCGCAGCACATCGACAAAACGTTCGTCCAACCAGGCTTTGTTTCGAATCTCGACGGCGAACTTGTATCCCTTTGGCAACTTTTCGAGAAACGACGGCTTCAGGCGCGACAGGAATTCGCTCCCACTTTTGAACTTCGAGCGATTGAAATAGCCGAATTGAAAAAGGAGCGGACCAAGTTTATCGCCCAGCGCATCCATTGTTTTCAGAAAATGCTTGAGGTCCTCGTCACAATCCACAAGCACTTTTTCATACGTCACCACTTGCGGAACCTTCGCGGCGAAGAGGAAGCCCGGAGGCGTCTTCGCGTACCATCCTTTCACCGTTGAAAGGGCAGGCGTTCGGTAAAACGTGTTGTCCAGCTCGACCGTGTCATATTTCGTTGCGTAGAAAGAGAGATAGTCCGCGGATTTCAGCCCCCGAGGATAAAAGCTGCTTTCCCATCCGGCTGCCGTGAACGCCGAAGTCCCGATGCGAATTTCCGCCATAGCGTCGCCATTCTACATCGGGCAGCCGGGGATCCCCTCGCAACATCGCGCAATATCGCATGCATGGTTCGTCGCTCCGGACCATATGCGAATGCCCCTCGCAAAAGACGTGAAGAGTGAGGCATTCTGCGGCTCCGCCAGCGCACCTTGCCCGCGCCAAGCGGGTCGCCTAAAGAATCGTGCTGGTCGTCCAAATGCCTTCCGCCTCTTTGAGGATTCTTTGCGCAGTTGAATCTTCCTTTTTGTCAATTACAGTCGCTTTCGCTCCGGCATCCTTGATCGATCCACCAAGCTGGTACGCGGCAGCACTGTCAACAACGATGAATCGATCATGAAAGTGGTCCGACTGCCTAACTTCGATCTTGCCTCGTTCTTTTTGCAGTTTCTTTAACGCCAACTTAAAGTCTCCATGAAAATACGTTCCGAGCAGCCGAATTCGGATTGATACGTCCAAGGTCGAAAGCATCTCGATCACTTCTCCGCTTAAATGAGGATCGATTATGAGTAGCTCTCTCCGAGCCTGCCTCAGGATCGCTTTTATTTTTGTGTATGCGGTATAGACCTCTCCTTTGTTTATGAACACTTCCCCCTCGACATACTCCGCGTAGTCTTTTCCCTCAATTGCGGCTATTCCTTTTTCCGTTACACGAACCCAGTCGTCGGGATTTACGAGATCCGTTCCAGTGGGCGTGATCAGCCGAAGTCGTCGAAGCTCGTCCCAAGCCCAGATAAGCGTCTCCTTCTCCTCCCGGCGAAGTTCTTTGCCCAACCACTGTTCGAAACCTCCTCGCCCCGACTTCCCGATCGCGTTGTATTTATGAACTGGTCGCGACTGGTTTGCCTCCTCGTTTATGTATCTAAGGAGGAGAAACTTCAAATTCGATTCGTTGTAGGAAACCAGCCCGTTGCGCTCGATTGCTGTAAGAAGGGCAACGGTCAGCCGGTCGTTCAAAGCTTGCGTATACTTCGTTGTCGCTCCACTTGGATTGTCCCTGAGATCGTCTACCAATTCCCTCGACAGTACCACGGCAGTTTCTCTGTCTCCCGACCTCAGACTTAGCGTGTACCCGCCAGTATCGAAATCGTGTCCGGCACCCACGATCTCAATTCCAGCGTCAATTTGTCCTAGCTTAATTCGGATGACCCCAATGGCCGGAACCTCATCGATTCTTATTTGCTCTGTCACGTGCTCCCTCTGCCGCCCAATCAGGCCGAACTCGACTGGTCTATCCAACCTATAGTGTGGGCACTCTTCGTGCAACTCCCTGCAAGGCAAATCTCCCTTTTGCCCTTCCTGCGGGAAGACTGCCCCTAGACCGCCCGCTTCTCCTGTCAAGGGCGTTCGCTTCGCTCCCGTGAACGCGAAAACCACGCGCCCTTGACAGCGCGGACGGCTAGGCGCCGGGGACCGCTTGTTTGCGCGCTCAATTTTCCCATCGGCATGAACGCCGGCCTCGCAAAGGCTTTGGGCGTGATGATGAAGCTCGATTTCGAGCGTGCAGTGCTCAACCGCGTTCCGAAAATCGAGGCCCACCCCGAGCAGTATTTCCGACAGGTGCTCTTCCTCTGCGACGAGTACCAGCACTTCGCGACCGTGGGTGAAAGCGACCCGACCGGCGACGAGAAATTCTTCAGCCTATCGCGGCAGCCAAAATGCATTCCCATCATTGCCACCCAGAGCATCAGCTCGCTGAAATCCGCTCTGCCTGCTGATAGCTGGCGTACCCTTCTGCAGACTTTCCGCACGAAGATTTTCCTTACGTTGTCGGATGATTTTTCCGCGAGCACGGCAAGCCATTTCTGTGGACGCGAAGACCAGCTCAAAGTCAGCTACAGTTTGTCCGAAAGTGGGCACGACACCAAGGTCAGTTGGCTCACCGGCAAGGTCCTCTCTCACAAAGCCAACATCATCGCCTCGAAGAGTTACAACACCCAGAGCGACTACCGCTTCGACATGAAGACCTTCACCGAGCTGCGCAACGCGCAGTCCATCACCGTTGCCTATGACGGGCTCAACCCTATTCCCCCGATGTTTTGCTACCTCAAGCCCTACTACAACGACCCGAACGAGTCGTACTTCGTCCAGCTTGCCAAAGGGAAACTCTGATGAACGGATTTGAAATGATCCTACCGTTCTTGAAGCCCATCGAGC
>PMES01000026.1 GCA_003154775.1 Acidobacteriota bacterium
ATTCAACGCCGAAGAGTGTCCCTGCGGTTGCAAGCTCACTCTCGCCCAGTGCCGCATCTATGACCGCGGGTGCAAACTCAGTAAGGATCGCACCGCCGCCATTGTCGAAGAGCTTTTTGCCGCCGGAGAAAAGAGCAAGGCCGAAGCGCCCGCCGCCAGCCCCGTTTCTCCCGACTCACCAAAACCATAAGAGACTGTTTGACTCACCTCTCTCCTCAGGAGGCCCGGGCCTCAAAGTCTGCGAAGGTGCTCCGAATGTCAGGGGGTCGGAGCTTTAGCTCCGACAGATCGGCTCACACCAAGTTGGGCTTTAGCCCCTGAAGAAACTCCTTTCTTCGCCGCAGCGATTCGCTCGCCACTCGCGGTAGGTGGCGCTGCACAAAATCTTCCGTCGCCCTTCACACTTGCTCTCAACTACCAAAGCGGACTACACTCCCGCGGCAGTAACGCTGTAGAACAACATCCGCAGGAGGTTCGCATGAATCGTCGTGTCCTTATTCTCTTTAGCGTTCTCGCCGTTGCCGCATTTTTCACAGTTCGCGGCGCCTTCTCCAAACCGTCACCGCAATCCACGCGTCGCGCCATCAACTTGCCCGACAGGCTCATCCAAGCACCCTTCAGCAACGCTATTCTTGCCGGAGACACCCTCTACCTGGCGGGGAGCGTCGGACTCGATCCTAAGACTGGCAAGGCGCCGGAGAAAATCGAGGATGAAATCAAGCTCTTGCTCGATGGCTACAAAACTACGCTCGCCGCTGCCGGCATGACCATGGACGATCTCGTCTACGTGCAGGTCTTCTGCACCGACCTGGCCTACTACGACAAATTCAATGCCGCCTATAAAACATACTTCACAAAGGATTTTCCAGCGCGTGCTTTCATTGGTGCGGGCTCCCTTCTCCGCAGCGGCCACTTCGAAATGCAAGCCATCGCCGTGCGCCGCTAAGCCCGCCACCCGTAACTTGTCCTTCTGTCCGTTCGTATTCTTCTATGGGGCGGGAATATCACCTCTTCAAGAATGACCTTAAATGGGCATACATAAACGGTTATATTACGTCATTTGCCCATATAATGGCTTAATGCACCGAATTGCGGCTCGCATTGTAAAGGTAAGTATATGTATAATAAGGATGTTACTTTAAACTGCCCACCATCCGCTTTGGCCTCTTCCTTGCTCCTTACTCTTCCCGAAGAGATAACTGACATGCTACGAATTACCACCGAAACCAAGCGCGGCCGCCTTACTCTAAGTGTCGAGGGTCGCCTCGCCGGACCCTGGGTCGCCACTCTCGAACAGTGCTGGCGTGAACTCCTGACAGCTTCGCCGCGCCAGAAGTTCAGCATCAATCTTTGCGGTGTGAGTTTCATCGATGACGCCGGAAAGGTTCTTCTGAAGGAGATGCACCGCCTCGGCGGCGAACTCATCGCCGAAGGCTGCCTCAACCAGGCTATCGTCAACGAGATCGTCGAGGCCGACGCAAAACACGACGTCGACTCCACGAAAGAGTCAGACTCCCGCAAGAAGTCGCCCATCATTTTCTATAGTGTCTTTCTCAGCTTATTGCTTCTCCCCGCCGGATTGCTCGCACAAGGCAATCCCGCGCCGCTTCCGGCCAATCCACCTGGCAACACGCTGCGCCTCACTTTGGAGCAGTCTGTCGCTCTCGCTTTGAAGCAGAACCCCACCCAACAGATCGCTGTCCTGACCGCCGCGGAAAGCGTCCAGGACAAAAACATCACACGCTCCGAACTTCTGCCTCAAGCCGACATGAGGCTGGCCGACTCCGCCAATCGCGTGAATCTTCAGTCGGAGTTTGGTGGGAAGCCGCTTATCCCGGGGTTTCAACTTCCCGGGCACATTGGGCCGTATGAGATTTTCTCTGCTGGCCCCAGCTTCGGCAGTTCTGTCATGGATCTCTCCCTCTGGAAAAAGTATCAGGCGTCGCGCAGCGCCGTCGATGCCAGCAAGGCCAACAGCCTGTCCACACGCGAGCAAGTCATCCTGCTCGTCGTATCGCAATACATCGGCACGCTGCGCGCCGTGGCCAATGTTGAAGCTTCCAAGTCTCGCGTGGAACTGGCCCAGGCTCTCTATGATCAGGCCGCCGATTTGCAAAAAGAAGGTGTGGGCACGGGCATTGACACTCTCCGCGCGAACGTCGAGCTGCAAAACGAAAAACAGCGCCTCATTGAAGCGGAAAACGATCGCGAAGTTTCCCTTTATGGCCTCAGCAAACTCCTCAACCTCGATCCGCGCCAGAAGGTCGAGCTGGCCGATTCGCTCAGCTTCTTTGAAACTCCACAACCCGAAGTCGAAGCCAGCATTGACGCCGCCCTCGCCGATCGTCAGGAATGGAAGGCCCTTCTCGCAGAGGAAAAAGTCGTTCGTTACCAGAAGCAAGCCTCGCAATTCTCCCGCCTGCCTTCTCTGCGTTTCGATGGCGACTGGACTTATCTCGGCACCTCCGTCAACAACGGCATCCCGACATACCAGTATCAGGCCAGCGTGAATTTCCCGCTCTTCACCAGCGGCAGGATTCACGCGGAAATCGCCAAGACCAACCTCGAAGTTCAGAAACTGGAACAGCAGAAGGCCGATTTGCGCAATCAAATTGCCCTTGATGTGAAGACCTCGCTGCTAAACCTCGATTCAGCGCGTACTGAAGTACAGGTCGCCAATCTAGGTGTTGAGCTGGCAAGAGAAGAAGTCAGCCAGGCCCGCGATCGTTTCAGGGCCGGCGTGGCTAACAACATCGAAGTGATTTCCGCCCAGGATTCCCTGGCGCGCGCCAACGACAATCAGATCTTGGCGCTCTACCGCTTCAACCAGGCTCGCGCAGACTTTGCGCGCGCGGTTGGGCAGATGGAAAAGACCTACTCGAAGTGAGGACGCGATGAGTGTTGAGATCGAAGTTGGATTGGAGAATGCGGCAAACGTCAAAGTGCCGCCTGCGGAGCCGCGCAAGACGGACCTGACGCCACAGGGTCTTCTCAGCCCGAAAGTGCGCCGCTTTTTGATCATCGGTGGTGTGGTGCTGCTTGCTGCTCTTCTGGCACTCTTCCTCTATTTCCACAATCGGGAATCCACGGACGACGCCCAGGTTGACGGCCACATCACCCCCATCGCTGCTAAAATTTCGGGCCGCATCGGCAAAGTTCTCGTGGAGGACAATCAAGCCGTGAAGGCCGGTCAGGTGCTCGCCCAGATCGAGCCGGCGGATTATCAGGCCGCCGTTGATCAGGCCAAGGGCGCGCTGGCTCTGGCGGAAGGCGAAGCGCGTTCAGCGGGCGTGGATGTCCCGCGCACAAGCGAGAATGTCGCCAGTGGCCAATCCAACGCGGATGCGCAACTCGCCGGCGCGCAGGCCGATCTGCTTCGCGCGCAAGCTTCCTACGAGCAGGCGCAAACCGCGGACCTCGCCTTTGCACAGGCAAACGTGGACCGCAGCCGCGCCAACGCGCAACTCGCCAAGTCCGATCTGGAGCGCTACACCCCTTTGATGGAAAAGGGCGAAATCTCCAAGCAGCAATTTGACGCCGCTAAAGCCAACGCCGATGCAAGTCTTAGCGCCCTGAACGCGGATGAGCAGCGCTTCGATCAGGCCAAGCGCAACGTTGATATCTCCCGGGACCAGCTCGATGCCGCGAAGGCGCGCGTCGAACAGGCCATGGCGGGCGTCTCTTCCGCCCACGCCGATCAGCGCCGCGTGGCCATGCGCTCGGCCGACGCTCAAGCCAAGCTCGCGAAAGTGGACCAGGCTCGCGCGGCCCTCGACGCCGCTCTCCTCAATTTGAGCTACTGCAACATCGTCGCGCCCGTCGATGGCGTCGCCACCCACAAGCAGGTCGAACCCGGACAGATCGTCCAGCCCGGCCAGGGTTTGCTCGTGGTTGTGCCACTCCGCGACGTCTGGGTCACCGCCAACTTCAAGGAAACCCAGCTCAAGAATATGAAGCCCGGCCAAAAGGCCTATCTGAAGGTGGATACCTACGGCAAGACCTTCACCGGGCATGTCGATTCCATCGCGGGTGCTACCGGCGCGGTGCTGAGCTTGCTCCCCCCGGAAAACGCCACGGGCAACTACGTCAAAGTTGTTCAGCGTGTCCCCGTGAAAATTGTCCTGGATCCAATCCCGCCGGAAGTGGCTGTCCTCCGGCCGGGCATGAATGTGGAAGCAACGGTAATTACCGACTAAACGCAACGGGAAGAGTCACAAGCGATGCTGGGGAAAATCACATCGAAGTTGCGCATGCCGGATGGCTCGATCAACCCCTGGGTGATCGCCGTTACCGTCACCCTGGCTGCTTTCGCGAAGGTACAGGGGGGGATACCTGTGCACTGAGGCTGCGACGTCTCTGTAACTTTCTTGTGCTGAACTACTCGTAGTAACCTACATGGGGGGAGCAAATGGCAACGCAAGTGATGAGTACTCCGCAATTTAGCGAACAGAAGCTGATCCGGGCCGGCCAGCGTGGCGATGCCCAGGCGATTGAGACTCTCTTTCGCCGCTACCATCGCCAACTGTTCCAGACCGCTCTTCGCGTTCTGGGCAATGCCGAGGACGCCGAAGACGCTCTGCAGGATGGTCTGCTTTCCGCTTATCGCAACCTGAAGCGCTTCGAGGGACGTTCGCAGTTTTCCACCTGGCTCACGCGCATCGTCATCAACGCCGCACTGATGAAGCGTCGCAGCGCCAAGGCTCGCCCCGCGATTTCCCTCGACGATTCGCAGCACGAGGACGAACTGCCTCTCGCCGAGCGCTTTGCCGATGACGGGCCCAATCCGGAGCAGGTCTACGCCGGCACGGAAATCCGCGAAATGATCAACGAAAATCTGGACGACCTCTCGCCACTTCTACGGACCGCCTTCCTCTTGCGCGAAGTGGAGGGCTACTCCACGGTTGAAGCGGCCAGGAAGCTTGGTGTTACAGAAAACACCCTGAAGGCGCGGCTCTGGCGCGCCCGCCATCAGCTTGCCGAGAGGCTCGGCCGGCGTCTGCGTCGCATGAAGGACGGCATGAGCGGCGGCAACGGCATGGGCGACGAAGCCTGCAGCTATTGCTGAAGCCCCTGATCCGCCTCCCGTAGGGGTCGAGCACTGCTCGACCCCAGTTAGGCAACATCGCAACCTCTATAGCTCTGGCCACTTCAAGGATTTCCCTATCCCTCAGAACGGCTCGCGGCGGAGCGCCTCACGGTTTTCCCGCTCGTCCTTTCTTCGTGACCACCATCACATTACCCCGGCCTCCCAAACGCTATTCTCGCGCCGACGAGGTGTGCCCTCATGAAACCCACCACCAAACTCACTCTCTTTTTCTTGATGTTTCTGGGTCTCTTTCTCCTCGCCGCGTTCGCTTACCTTCCCGCCAAGGCGCAGTCCTCGGCTTCATCTTCCGCCACCATGCCCGTTGGAAAAACCGTAGAAATCAAAGCCCCTTTGGGATTGCCGCCGGTTCCGATTCCGCCAGACAATCCGCCGACGGAAGAAACCATCGCGCTCGGCCGCCGCTTGTATTACGATCCCCTGCTTTCCGTTGACGGCACAGTTTCCTGCGCCTCCTGCCACGCCCCGCAATTCGCGTTTTCAGACAATCGCCCGTTTTCCCAGGGTGTCGGTGGCAAGCCGGGGACTCGCCACTCCCCCACGGTCATCAACTCCACCTACAACTCCCTGCAGTTCTGGGATGGCCGGGCTTCCAGCCTCGAAGAACAGGCCAAAGGACCCATGGCCAACCCCGTGGAAATGGCCCATTCCCTGGAAGGCGTTGTGCAGCGCCTGCAAGCCGATCCGAAATATCCCGAACTCTTCAAGAAGGCCTGGGGCACCGATCAGATCACCATTGACATGGTTGTGAAATCCATCGCCTCGTTCGAGCGCACCGTCATCGCTGGCGATTCTCCCTTCGACCGTTTCTACTATGGCCATGACTCGAAGGCGCTCCCTTCCGCCGCCCAGCGAGGCTTGATAATTTTCATCAGCGCCAAGAAGGGCAATTGCGCCGTTTGCCACCCCATCGGAAAAGACTACGCGCTTTTCACCGACAACAAGTTCCACAATCTGGGCATTGGCGCCGATACGCGCGGCAATCTGAATGACCTCGGCCGCTACAGCGAAACAAAGAACGATGCCGACATGGGAGCCTTCAAAACGCCCTCGCTCCGCAATCTCGCCAATCGCGGCCCCTATATGCACGACGGCACTTTCCCCACCGTCAAGGACGCCCTCGCCCATTACATCGGCGGCGGCAACTGGAATCCTCATCTCGACAAGGAAATCCATTCGCTCGATGTCCTCACCTTCGACGAGCGCGACGATCTCCTGCAATTCCTCGACTCCCTCAACGGCAAGCTCCCCGATAACATCGGCCCGCCTCCCGATCTAGCGCCCCCCGCCAAGTCCACACCCGCGCCAAAATAATCACGAAGCGCGTGGCGGCTCCGGGCTTCGTAGCCCGCCGTCTTCTGGCGTGAGCCCTGCGGCTTTTCTCTTGTGTTTCTTGGGTTTTCTGTTGAGCCCCATATCCGCAAACTCGCTGCGTCTTGGCTCCCATGCTATTTTGGAGTGCGGCGGCTCGCCGCCGCTTTTACAGCTGCATGCCTGCCGACAAACTACAATTCATCCACCGCCCGCCGCCCCAGCAAAGTCGCCGCGCCCTCTGTGTAAACCTTCTCTCCCGCCCCCTCAGTAGTACACTATGGCCTGCCACATTTACCCGAAGGAGCCTCTCCCCATGTCCAATGGAATTCGTCGCCTCGCCGCCGTCCTCATCCTCATCGCCGGCGCTGCGCTCTTGTGGTTGGCTGGGCAGCACTCCAATGATGCCGCAGCCGCCAAGGACGACCTCGATTCCACCGTCGCGTACGCTCGCGAGCACGCCGCCTCCAGCGATCCCCGCCTGAAAGGCGCCTACAGCTTCGAGCGCGGCGGCTGGGTATACGTTCATCTCGAGGGCGACCCCGCCACCATCGGCTTCCAGCATGGCTACATGCTCGCCAAGGAAATCCAGGACGCCTTTCCCGCCGTCCAGGCCGGTATGGTGCGCTCCACGCAGCGCGATTGGGCCTTCTTTCGCCAGGTTGCCCGCGAAATGCTCTGGCCCAAAATTGATCCCGAATATCAGCAGGAACTCCAGGGCATCGCGGAAGGCTTGAACGCCCGCACCGGTTCGCAGCTCGACGTCTACGACATCGTGGCCCTCAACTCCTTCGAAGAAGTTCCCGACTATTACGTTCCATGGCTCAACAAAAAAGAAAAACTCGCCAACGCCCCGAACCTCAAGAGCCCCGGCAACTGTAGCGCCTTCGTTGCCACAGGCAGTTGGACCAAAAACGGCCAGATCGTCATCGCTCACAACAATTGGACCAGCTACATGAACGGCGAACGCTGGCGCATCATCTTTGACATTCAGCCCTCTCACGGCTACCGCATCCTGATGGACGGCTTCCCCGGCATCATCGTCAGCGACGACGATTTCGGCGTCAATTCCGATGGCCTCATGGTCACCGAAACCACCATCACCCAATTTGAAGGCTGGGATCCCAACGGTAAGCCCGAGTTCTTCCGCGCGCGCAAGGCGCTGCAATACGCTAGCTCCATCGACGATTACACGCGCATCATGCTCGACGGCAACAACGGCGGCTACGCCAACGATTGGCTCCTCGGCGATCGCAAGACCGGCGAAATCGCCCAACTCGAGTTGGGCCTCAAAGCCTACAAACTTTGGCGCACCAAAGACGGCGTCTTCGCCGGCTCCAACTGGGCCCGCGATCCCAAGGTCCTGAGGGAAGACACGCCGCAATTCGACCCTAATATTCTGGAATCCTCGCCCAATGCCCGCCGCGTTCGTTGGGAACAACTCCTCAATGAAAACAAGGGCAAGATCGATGTTTCGCTGGCCCAGCAGATGCTTGCCGACCACGTTGATTCGTTCGAGAAGCAGACTGGGGCGAACGAGCGCACGCTCTGCGGCCACGTCGATGCCAGCGCACGCGGCGTTTCCCTCTGGGAATGGGGCGCGTTCTATCCCGGCGGCGCCGTGCAGGGCAAGGCAACGGACTCGACGATGACCAAGGACATGCGCCTCGTCGCTCGCATGGGCCATCCTTGCGGAGAAGATTTCCTCGCCAAGCCTTTCCTCGCCGCCCATCCCGAGTTCGCCTGGCAGGAACCTTACTTGCGTGACATGAAAGCCGGCCCCTGGACCGAATTCCACTCCGGCGAATTGCCCGCCGCCACAAGATAACCCCGCTTCACCAGTAAACTGAACTGTCATTCCGACCGGAGGGACGGCGCCTTATGCCGTCCCGCAGCGGAGGAATCGCGGCACAATCTCTCCGCCTCGCCTCCGTAACTTCGCATTTCAGGCTAATTTGGAGTGCGGCGGCTTGTTTACCCTCAACTGCGAAGGGCCGCCGCTTTTACGATTGCAAACACCCCGACAAACTTTATTTCATCTCTCGCCCGTCGTCCCTGCCCCCTCCGGCACCACGGAAATCTCCACCCTCGACGGATACTCCTTCGACCGGTAAATCCTCTGCGTCGCCTTCTGATAATCCCCTTCCTTCGCCTCAAAAATGTTCGCCACAAACTTCTGCGGGTTCCGGTCGTACAGCGGGAACCACGTGCTCTGCACCTGCACCATGATCCGGTGCCCCTTCAAAAACACATGGTCCGCCGTGTGCAAATCAATCGTGTACGGCGTCACTTCCCCCGCCACAATCGGCTCCGGCTTCTCATACGACTTCCGATAGCGCCCCCGGAAAATCTCGTCCGCGATCATCAGCTCATATCCCGAAAGCTTCCAATCGCTTTCCACTTTCTGCGGATACACGTCAATCAGTTTCACCACCCAATCGCTGTCCGTTCCCGTCGTGGACGCATACAGCTTCGCCGTCACCTGTCCCGCCAGCGTCACATCTTCCTGCAATTCTTCCGTCTGCCACGTCGCCACATCCGGCCGGTCGTTTACGAACCGCTGGTCCTGCACCAGCCATGTGTACCAGCTACCTGGATGATCTTGCGGATACGTCGTATCCACCGGACGGTGCCGATACGGCACGGGATGCGCCGGATCGCTCTCGTAAGCATCAAACGCTTCCCGCGATCCCGTTTTCGGCGCTTCAAACGAAAGTTTCCCATTCTCTCCAAAATACAAACTCTCCGTCTTCGCCTCGCGCGGCGGCCAGGCGTCAAAACTGGTCCAGGTGTCGCTCCCCGTCTGGAAAAGCAACGCCTCCTTCAGCGGCAGATTCCCCTTGTCGTGCAGCCAGTACGCAAACCACGGCGCTTCCACCTTCTGCCGGAAATACACTCCCGTGTCCGACCCGAACGGTATTTCCCCCAGCAAATTCCCCGGCCCGTACCCCCATCCTCCGTGATTCCACGGCCCCACCAGCAGGTAGTTCAGGTGCTTCGCGTCCGTTTTCTCCAGGTTCGCGTACGTCCTCATCGGCCCGTAAAAATCTTCCTGGTCCCACCAGCCCGCCACGTTCAAATTGGGTACCTTTGCTTCTTTCAACCCCGCCTCAATCGCGTGAATCTTCCAGAACTCGTCGTACGCCGGGTGCGCCACAAAATTGTTCCACGTCGGAATTTTCCCGTGGAGATACCGCTCGTTCGCGTGCGACAACACTCCCAGCCGCAGGAACCAGTCGAACATATCGAAGCGGTCGAACGAAAAATTGAAGTTTCCCTTCGGCGACTCCATCAGCGCCGCATATTCAAACCCGTAGCTCAGCCGGAACGCTCCATTGTGGAAAAAATCGTCCCCCATCCACGCGTCTCCCATGCACGCCTGCTCGGAAACCGCCTTCAGCGCCGGGTGCGGGTTCACCATCGCCATCGCCGCCAGGAATCCGTCGTACGAAATCCCCCAAATCCCCACTCGTCCGTTGTTCTTTGCCACGTTCTTCACCAGCCACTCGATCGTGTCGTACGTGTCCGTGCTCTCATCCACTCCCTTCGCGTCCTTCGCATCGTGCAGCGGACGGTTCATCTCAAATTTTCCCTCTGAACCGTACCGCCCCCGAATATCCTGAAACACGAAAATATATCCGTCCGCGAACAGGTCCGCGTTTTCATACAGCATCCGGCTGTAGCCCTTGCCCCCCGCCGAAATTCCATACGGCGTCCGCATCATGACGATCGGCAACGCTTCTTTCGCGTCCCTTGGCGTGTAAATCTCCGTGTGCAGCTTCACGCCATCCCGCACCGCGATCATCACCTCGCGCTTGTCGAACATCTTCGCCAGGTCCGGCCGCCCCGCCTCCTGTCCCCGCGCCCCAGCTCCCACGGCCAGCAGCACCACAACCGCCAGCACCCAAATTTGTCTCCGCATCTTAATCATTCGCATCCTCGCTCTTGCTCCTCTAATCTCAGACGCCCACAAAATTTCGCCGTGAGCATACTACACCACGCCCTGCACCTGCTCGGTTGCATAATCGGAGACAACCCGGCGCCCAAATCCTCCGGTAGCCCGCCCGCTCCGCCTCTGCTAAAATGGTAGTTTGTAACCGCACCTGTATCCGATGAAGAAAGATTTCGTCCGGGCTGCTGGTTGTCTCAGCAGCTATTTTTGTCTTAAAACGCTTTCACGATCATGAACAAACAGATTCGCAATATCGCCATCATCGCCCACGTGGACCACGGCAAAACCACCCTCGTGGACACCATGCTCCGCCAATCCGGCATTTTTCGCGCCAATGAGGCTGTCGTCGAGCGCGTCATGGACTCCAGCGACCTCGAGCGCGAGCGCGGCATCACCATTCTCGCCAAGAATACCGCTCTCTTTTTCCACGACACCAAGATCAATATCGTGGACACGCCTGGCCACAGCGATTTTGGCGGTGAAGTCGAACGCGCCCTCCGCATGGTCGACGGCGTCGTCCTCCTCGTCGATGCCAGCGAAGGCCCGCTCCCGCAAACCCGCTACGTCCTTCAGAAAGCCCTCGCTGCCAAGCTTCCCCCGGTGGTTGTCCTCAATAAGATCGACCGCCCCGACGCTCGTCCCGAAGAAGTCCTGAACGAAATCTACGACCTCTTCATCGATCTCGATGCGACCGAAGACCAGCTCGGCTTTCCCATCGTCTACACCAACGCCCGCGCCGGCGTCGCTCATCGCAAAATCGGCGATGATTCCCGCGATCTCCTCCCGCTCTTTGAAGCCATCGTCGCCAACATCCCCCCTCCCACCGGCGATCCTGCTGGCGTCCTCCAGCTTCAAGTCACCAATCTGGACTACTCCGATTTTCTTGGGCGGCTGGCGATCTGCCGCGTCTTCAACGGCACGCTGAACCGTGGCGAGGAAGTGGGCATCAGCAAACTCGACGGCAGACTCATCTCGACCAAAATCACCAAGCTCTTCACCTTCCGCGGCCTCGAACGCGACGAAGCCGACTCCGTCTCCGCCGGTGACATTGTCGCCATCGCCGGCGTCGAAGGCATCCAGATCGGCGAAACCCTCACCAGTCTCGAAACTCCCGCTCCCCTCGAGCCGCTCATCATTGACGAGCCCACCCTCGCCATGGTTTTCAGCGTCAATTCCAGCCCGCTCTCCGGCCGCGAAGGCAATTACGTCACCTCGCGCGATCTCCGCGATCGCCTCGCCAAGGAGCTCCTCACCAACGTCTCTATTCGCGTCGAAGACGCGGACACACCCGAATCCTTCCGCGTTCTCGGCCGTGGCGAACTTCAGCTTGCCATCCTCATTGAAACCATGCGCCGCGAAGGCTTTGAACTCATGGTTGGCAAACCCGAGATCGTCGTGCGCACCGAAAACGGCAAGAAGCTCGAGCCCGTCGAGCGCCTCGTCATCGATATTCCCGAGAGTTTCATCGGCATCATCATGGAAACCATCGGCAGCCGCCGCGGCGAAATGCTCAAAATGAGCAATCACGGTTCCGGCCGCGTTCGCCTCGATTTCAAAATCCCCTCGCGCGGCTTGATTGGCCTTCGCAGCCAGCTCCTCACCGATACCCGCGGCACCGCGCTCATTCATTCGATCTTTGAAGGCTGGATGGAATACGGTGGCGACATGGCTCTTCGCCCCACCGGCGCTCTCGTCGCCGATCGCCCCGGCGTTTCCACGGCGTATGCCCTCTGGGGCCTTCAGGAACGCGGCGAACTCTTCATCGGCCCGGTCGTCGAAGTCTACGAAGGCATGATCGTCGGCGAAAATTCCCGCGAGCAGGACATGGAAGTCAATGTCACCAAGGAGAAGAAGCTCACCAACATGCGCTCTTCCTCCGCCGACGAAGCGATTCGCCTGATTCCCCATCGCCAGCTCAGCCTCGAGCAGGCCATCGAATTCATCGCCGACGACGAGTTCGTCGAAATCACTCCCAAATTCGTTCGCCTCCGCAAAAAAGTTCTCCAGTACAACAAGCGCCCCCGCCGCTGGCAGGAAATCCGCGCCTCCCAGGAAGCCGCCAACTAACGCGTCCCCTCGGCGCAGGCAATCTACCTTATGCGCCGTCATTCCGCCTGCCCGCCGCAGGAGGGAACGGAGTCCGCGGAGTGAGGAACTCCGCCCCATCGCACGCCTTTTGTGCGATGAATCCCTCTTCGATTCGTCGCCGTCTGAGACCGAATTGTCATCCCGACCGAAGGCCCGCGCCGTATGCGGGCCGAAGTGGAGGGATCTGCTTTTTCGTCTCTTCTCTGTGTTACCGTCCCTCTTCTCTTCTTCTCTCTTCTAATTTCCAATTTCTATCTTCTGTTCTTCCTGCCACGATCAGCACGCCGACGACGACCACGTCTTCGTCCAGTTCCACACCATCCTCCGCTCCGCCCGCCACAAGTCCCTCCCCTGAACTTTGCTCTCTCGGCCTCGCGCGCAGGTCCCGCTGGTGGTTATCCCCGCCTCAATCAAGATTTCCCTTGACTTTCTATTACTTTCCTGTATAATTGCAAGTGAGTTAATCTGTGCTTTGCTCCTGCCACACCGTCCTGCCGCCCTCCACCCACCTAAGCCCCGCAGAATCCGCACTTGCAGCAGACCTCTCCTCTAACCCCTGTAGAATCACCACTTGCAAAAGTGTAACAAAACAAGTGACTTACAACACCTTTAGAATCCGCACTTACAGACACCTCTCCCGCTAACTGCCCTAGAATCAACACTTACAAAAAACACCGGGGGAGGGGGGTAGAACCCTTCCCAAAACGGAACGCTCCTACGGCAGCAACGCCTTCCCCTCCGCCCCCGCCAGGGTCAGCCCCGCCTCCTTCGCCAGCGTCGGTGCCACATCCCGCATATCCATCAAACCCAAATCCCGCCCCGCCGGAATCCCCGGCCCCACCACGAAAAACGCTGCCCGCAGCTCCGGCACATCCGGCAACTGTCCGTGCGTTCCTCCCGGCTTCACCTTCGCCACCACCGGTCCCGTCAACGCAGCACCCGTCCGCCACCCCGGCTTCAAGCTCACGAAGAACGACGCATTCGGGTACCCGCCTCGCTTGTGCAGCTCCTCCGATTCCAGCACGCGGTCAATCCCGTTCGCCGGGTCCGCCGCCAGCTTCGCCAACAATTCCCGCACTTCGCCCAGCGTCGCTTTGTCCTGCGCATCCTTCAACACGATCGCCGCCGACCCTCCCGTCACCCAAGGCATCGCCCGCCAATTCGTGATCTTTCCATTCTCGTCCACGGTGAACAGCTTCGCCGCGCGAAACGCCGCAAACAGATTCAACTGCTGGTCGTAATTCGCGAAGCCATGATCCGAAACCACCGCCACAATCGCGTGGCCGGGTGCGACTCGCTCCGCCGCCTCCCGCACTTTCCCGATAATCCCATCCAGCCGTTCGATCGTCGCGATGGATTCCGCGCTGAATGCTCCCGTCTCGTGTTCGATGTGATCCAGCGCCGTCAAATGCAGTGTCAGCAATCCCGGCCTCTTCTTCTCCAAAATCCATACCGCATACTTGCCGCGCACCTCATCGCCCTCCTCGGACGTATCAATTCCTCCGCGGTATTCCCCAATCTCCGCCGCCGCTTCTTCCAGCAATCCACGCGTGGATACAGCGCGAATCAGCTTGGCATCGTCCGCCGTTCCCGCGCGCCAGAATTCCGGAATGTTCCAGGTAATTTTCGCGCCCACCGTCACCGGCCACTGGATGCTCGCGGTGGTTCGCCCCACTTGTGCCGCCGCGTCCCACAGCGTCGCCACGCGAATATCCTCGCTGTACCAATACCAGCCCTGATAGTTCTTCTGCAGCGGATCGAACGTCGTGTTCGCCAGGATTCCGTGCGTCGCCGGCCACACCCCCGTTACCAATGTCGTGTGGCTCGGGTACGTCACCGTCGGCACCACGCCCGTCACACCCTCCGCGTACGCGCCTTCCTTCATAAACCGCCGCAAGTTCGGCACTTTTGCTCCGTGTGCGTCTGCCGCCGTCACGTAATCCGGCCGCAATCCATCAATGGAAACCATCACCAGCAGCGGGCTGGCCTTCTCCTGCGCCTGCAACACTCCCCCAACCAGGAGCATCCCCAGAATCAGGGCCACCACGGCCCAGCGCCTGTTCATCGTCTTGTGGTTCATCTCTATCCCCTTCGTTTTCAATCTTTGTGCTCTACGTCACCTTGCTCAGGGCTTCGTGCCGTTTCCTCTCCGGCCAAAATTGATGTAAAGTAACCCTCTCGAATATTCCGCCCTGTACACTTACGTATTCATGTTGCTGGGTCGTGAATTTTTGTGTTCATTCCTATAGAATAGTGGATGGTACAAGTGAGTCAACCGAGCCCCGTTTCACCGAACGGCAATTCCCCGTATGCCACCATCGCCGCGACCGCTACCGCTGTCCCTCCTTTCTCCATCACCCGCGACGACGTGAAATACTATATGGGCCGCGTCTTTGATATCCCCGAACGCCGCCTCGAAGCCATGATGTCCATCGTTGATAATGCCCAGGTTCATCATCGCCACGCAATTTTCCCCATTGACTACACCATCGAGCCTCGCCCCCTGGCCCAAACCAACAATGAATACATCGATCACGCCGTCAAGCTCGGCCGCGAAGCCGCTGAAAAGTGCCTCGAGCGCGCCGGCCTCCGCCCCACCGACATCGACCTGATCATCACCGTTTCCTGCACCGGCTTCATGATTCCTTCCCTGGACGCGCACCTCATCAATCTGATGGGCTTTCGCTCCAATGTCCGCCGCATGCCCTTCACCGAGCTCGGCTGCGCTGCCGGCGCCATGGCGCTTTCCCGCTCCGCCGATTATCTTCGCGCCAATCCCGGCGGCAATGTTCTCATCATCGCCGTGGAATTGCCCTCGCTCACTTTCCAGCGCAAGGATATCTCGCAAGCCAACCTGATCTGCTCCATCCTCTTCGGCGATGGCGCAGCGGCCGTGGTGGTTACCGGCCAGCCGAAGCCCGGCCCGCGCATCCTCGCTACCGAAACCTACACCTTTCCGGATTCCCTCGGCGCCATGGGCTTCGATCTCCGTGATTCCGGCTTCCACATTCTTCTCGCCAAGGACGTGCCGGAGATGATCGGCGCCAAAATCCAAGGCTTGGTCCACGATTTCCTCGCGCGTTGCGGCAGAGCCCAAAGCGACATCAAGGGTTGGATCCTGCATCCGGGCGGCGCGCGTCTTCTACGCAACGTCGAGAAAGAACTCGGCCTCTGCAAGTGCGATACCCAGCCTTCCTGGGACATCCTCAGGAATGTCGGCAACCTTTCCAGCGCTACGATCTTCTTCATTCTTCAGGAGTGGCTGGAGAAACGCCCCCTCAAGACCGGCGAGTACGCCTTGGCAGTTGCCTTTGGTCCGGGCTTCAGCGCCGAATTCTTGTTGCTGCAATGGAACTGAGTGTTATCGCCTTTCTCGTTCTTCTCGGCGCTGTCGCTGCCCTGCGCCTCGTGGAACTGCGCATTTCCCGCCGCCACCAGCGGGAAATGGTCGCCCGGGGCGCCGCCAAAGTGGATGATCCCCGTTTTCGCTGGATGGTTCTCCTGCACACTTCCGTCCTCATCGGCGCCGCCGTCGAAGTGGTGTTCCTCCACCGTCCTTTCTATCCCGTTCTCGCCGCAATCTGCTTCTTCATTTTCCTTGCCGCCAATCTTGTCCGCTGGTGGGTCATTCGCACTCTCGGCGATCATTGGAATGTTCAGGTCGTGAACTCCACCAGCCTCGGCGTCGTCACCTCCGGCCCCTTCCGTTACGTTCGCCACCCCAACTACGCCGCCGTCTTTGTGGAAATGCTGGTCCTCCCGCTGATTCACACCGCGTGGATCACCGCGCTGGCTGGCTCGCTCGCCCATATTCTTGTGCTTTCCCAGCGCCTCGCCACCGAAGAGCGCGTGCTCTTCGCCGATGCGCAGTACCGCGCCGCCATGTCGGACAAACCCCGTTTTGTGCCGGGATTGTTCTGAAGGGTTTTCGATGATGCGCTACTTCTACGCATTCCTGACGGCTGCCGGACTCACCTTCACTCCGGTCTCTCCCCCCGCGTTCCCGCAGGCCGCCCCCACGCAGGTTTCCGACACGCCGGCGTTCTCTTCCGTCCCCGAACTCGAAGATGGTTTTCACGACCTCTACATACAGAAATTCCCTGAAGCGCGCGAAATCTTTCAGAAATGGGCCAACGCTCACCCCGAGGAGCCATTCGGCCAGGTCGCCATTGCTGCCAGCTATCTCTTCGAGGAGTTTTATCTCCAGCACGTTCTCACTAGCGACTATTTCCTGAATGACAAGCGCTTCCTCGGGGGCATTACCGGCACGCCTGACCCCGGCCGCATCCAGGGGTTTCAATCTGCCGTTGCCAAGGCGCGCGCACTCGCCTTTCAGCGTCTCAAAAAAAATTCGCGCGATCCTGAAGGTCTCTATGTCCTCACGCTAGCCGCCGGCATGGAATCCGACGCCTACAGCATGCTCCTGAAAAAACATTACGACGCGCTGAAGCACCTGAAAGAAGCGAACGTCAACGCCGAACTTCTCCTCCAGCAGCGCCCTGACGCCTTCGACGCCTATGTCGCTCTCGGCTGCGCCAACTACATCATCGGCTCGCTCCCCGGTTCGGCGCGCTTCATGCTTTGGTTCGGCGGCATTCACGGCGACAAACGGCTCGGCATGGAGCAGGTGCAGAAGACCGTTGATGGCGGCCGCTACCTGAAGCCCTTCGCCCAAATCCTTCTGGCGCTCTGCGCGCGCCGCGAAAAACAGGATGCTCTCGCTCAAAAACTCCTGAAAGACCTCACCGAAGAATTCCCCGGCAATCTTGTCTACCTGGCAGAATACGAGAAAGCCCTCGGCCGTCCCATCCCCGCCTCCATCGGCCCGGCCCAATAGAGTTATCTGCGGTCGCGCTGGACTCGCTGGACGACGCCAGCGCCAAAGTCGCTGCCGCCCAACTCGCCAAAGATTTGGGCTCTGATGCCGATGACCTGCGTCCGCTCTTGATCACTTGCCTTCTGGAGTCTGCGGCTCTAGTTTGGATCTCGTTGGCGGTCAAACAAAACCATGACCGCAATTTCGCTATCGCCTGCTACGCCGATGAGCACAGCCGATCCCCGCTGACAAACTGAGTGATTTTCAGCCACTCCCGTAGGTGTTTGCGTTTTTCCACCCATGTGCAAACTCCTTCTCTCCCTGAGAAACCCTCATCCATCCTGTTTTCAGTCCCTTAGCCCAACTCCCCTTTGGCGAATCAACTGCTTTCTCCTTCGCAAGGGATTCTTGTCTTTGTGTCCTTATTCCCTCTGGCGTTGAGAGGCGGTCATGTTGCTGAAGGAAGTGTATTTGGACCAGGTTGTCGGGGAAGTCGAGGATTTGGCGGCCCGCGTGGCGCAGCTTAAGGGCCGATTCGCCAAGCAGAAGGTTAGCGTCAAGCTCGAGCATTACTGGGAACTCGAATACGTACGCACGAGCTTTGCAGAGTTTAAGCGCCGCATCGCGGACCTCGAGGATGCCGATGACGCCCAGTTGGCAAAGTTTCAAGAGGCCGTGGAAGCGGCCTGGAAGGATTTGATTCACGCCGTGGATACGCTCCTGGCTGCGCTTCCCTGAAGTGCGGGTGCTCATCCGCCCCGCGCTCATGACCCCGTCGAGGGCGTCATGAAGAAAACAGGTAAAGCCAGACTGGACCATCTCTCGAAGATGGAAAAAGCGAGCAGGTGCATGGCCGCAGGTCGTGCAGTCCGGGCTGCAAAGCGGGAAGCCAGCAGAGAGACGTTCATTCCACGGCGTAATTGCGGATAGCGGGAGACCGCTATCGCGCCTGAAGGCGGGGTGGGACCAGGTCCCCACCCCGCCTCTTTTTTGCGCAAGTTTCCCAGTCATCGCAGGGCTCTCTCCGCCCGAGTTGTCGCTGTGCCTGCTCTGTAGCCTGATACAATTTCGTTCCGAAAGTTGGTGCCCCATGTTTCAGCCCGATCTCCTCAAAGGCCGCGCCATCTTCTTGACCGGCGGCGGCACCGGCCTCGGCCGCTCCATGGCCCTGCACTTCGCCAAGCTCGGGGCCCGACTCTTCCTCATCGGGCGCCGCGAGGAGCCTCTCAAGAAAACCTGCGAAGAGATTCACCGCGATGGCGGCGCGGCCGCTTACACCACGTGCGACGTCCGGGAATACGACGCCGTTGAAACCGCTATGACCACCGCAGAGAATCACTGGGGCGAAATCGATACACTGGTGAACAACGCCGCCGGAAACTTCATGGCCCGCACGGAAAAGTTGTCGCCGAATGCCTTTCAAGCGGTTGTCGGCATCGTCCTCAACGGCACTTTTCATTGCACCCAGGCCTTCGCCAGACGGCGTATCGCGAAAAAACTCGGCGGCAATGTCCTGAACATTTCCACGACCTACGCCGCAGCAAATTGCGGCTCGGGTTACGTTGTGCCTTCCGCCTGCGCCAAGGCCGGCGTCTTGGCGATGACCAGTTCTCTCGCGGTGGAATGGGCAAAATATCACATCCGCGTGAACGCTATCGCGCCCGGACCGTTTCCCACCGAAGGTGCGTGGTCGCGGCTGATTCCTTCGCAGCAGTTTGAAGAGTATGCCCTCAACAAGCATCCGATGAAGCGCTTCGGCAAACACGACGAACTCACTAATCTCGCGGTCTTCCTTATCAGCGACATGGCCGAATATATCAATGGCGAATGCGTGGTGATTGACGGCGGGCAGTGGCTGCGCGGTGCCGGCGAATTCAACGATCTGGCAATGATTCCCGATGCGGCCTGGGAGCAACTCGAAGCCGCACGCCCCAAGAAATAGCCCCAAGAAATAGCACCGCGCCGTAAGGATCGCATGCCTTCTGTACTGCGTTGACCGTGACGGGCGTATAGCCGTCATACGATTGTATGACGCCTTTATAATCGATAGATATATTGACATACGATTCTGTGGTCGATAAACTAAGCCTAGGAGTTTGCTATGGATACGGTGAGAGTTTCCCCCAAATTTCAGGTCGTTATACCCAAAAAGGTACGCGAGGCTCTGGAACTAAAGCCCGGCGAGGAATTGCACATCTACATCCTGGACCGCACTATCCGCCTCAGCCGTCCCCGCTCCATCAAGGAACTTCGCGGCATCGCCAAGGGCATGCAGTGGAAGGATGACTATCGTGACCGCAACGACCGCTTCTAAATTCGTGGTCGTGGATTCTTCGGGCTGGCTCGAGTACTTGACTGAGGACACCAAGGCGGATCTATTCGCTCCATACCTAAAATCTCCAGAGAGTCTACTTCTCCCGACAATCGTTGTTTATGAAGTCTACAAAACGCTCCTCGCGAAAAAGGGGAGTACTTTGGCAGAATTTTTCGCAGTTCATGCGTACGGTTTCAGGGACCGTCTCATCTCGTTGGATGCAAGTCTCTCCTTCCTGGCAGCACGCTTAAGTCTCGAGAAGGGTTTACACATGGCCGATGCCATCATTTACGCTACGGCGCAGGCACACGGAGCGCAACTCATCACTTCCGATACGCATTTCGACATTAATTTGCCCGGCGTCACGTTGGTCTAGTTCCTGGCGCAGCGGCTTGACCCTGCCCGCACCCGCCGATACTCTAGTTAATTACATACTGGGCAGATTTTCTGCAGGTTAGGAAGACTCACCATGGAACAGATCCACGTAACGCTTCCCGATGGCAGCGTCAAAGACGTTCCCAGGGGCACCACGCCCATCGACATCGCCAAGTCCATCTCGCCGCGGCTTGCGGACGCCGCGCTCGTGGCCAAGGTGTCTGCAACGGGCGGAAACGGCGCAAAGGAAAAGACCGGCATTTTCTCCAACTCCGTGGATCCCGCGGAAGACGGCAGCCTGCTCTTCGATCTGCGCCGTCCGCTCGAGCAGGACGTCAAGCTGCAGATTCTCACCGAAAAAGATCCCGACGCGCTGTACGTCTTCCGGCATTCCGCGGCGCACCTGTTGGCCGCCGCGGTGATGGATCTCTACCCTAACGTGAAGCTGGGCATTGGACCGCCGGTCGATAACGGCTTTTTCTACGAATTCCTGCGCGAGCAGCCCTTCACTCCGGAAGACCTCGAAAAAATCGAAAAGAAGATGCGCGAATTGGCCGCCCAGGATCTGCAAAACGAGCGCAAGCTCCTGCCGAAGGCCGAAGCCCTGAAGCTCTATCAGGATTCCAAGCAGCTCTTCAAGTGCGAGTTGATCGAAGAAAAGGCCGATGAGCCGATGGTTTCCTTCTACACTACCGGCAAATTCATCGATTTCTGCCGCGGACCGCATATCCCTTCCACCAAGCGGATTCAGGCTTTCAAGCTGATGAGCGTTGCGGGGGCCTACTGGAAAGGCCAGGAAGGGAATCCGCAGTTGCAGCGCATCTACGCAGCGGCGTTCTACTCGCAGAAGGAGCTGGACGAATATCTGCACCGGCTCGAAGAAGCCAAGCGCCGCGATCACCGCAAACTCGGCACGGAGCTCGAGCTCTTCAGCATTCAGGAAGAAGCCGGGCCCGGCCTGATTTTTTGGCATCCCAAGGGCGGACTGATTCGCACGCTCATGGAAAACTGGCTGCGCGAGGAGTTGCTCAAGCGCGGCTACGATCTCGTATTCACCCCGCACATTATGCGCTTCGACCTGTGGAAGACCTCCGGCCACGCCAATTTCTACAAGGACAGCATGTTCGGCCTGGTGGAGGTCGAGAAGACCGATTACCAGTTGAAGCCCATGAATTGCCCCGGCCACATCCTGATCTACAAATCGAAGCTGCGCAGCTATCGCGATTTGCCCGTGCGCCTGGCGGAACTCGGCACCGTTTATCGCTACGAGCGCAGTGGCGTTCTGCATGGCCTGCTCCGCGTGCGCGGCTTCACCCAGGACGATGCGCACATCTTCTGCACGCCGCAGCAGATCGAAGCCGAAGTGGAAGCTTGCGTGGACTTCGCGTTTGCGGTGATGAAGAATTTTGGCTTCGACAAGTTCGAGGTGGAACTCTCCGACTGGGATCCCAAGCATCCGGAGAGTTACGCCGGCAAGCCCGAAGACTGGCAGCGCGCCACCAGCGCCCTGGCCAGCACGATGTCCCGGATGAAGATTCCCTACAAGCTTATGGAAGGGGAAGCGGCGTTTTACGGACCTAAAATCGACGTGAAGTTGATTGACGCCATCGGGCGTTCCTGGCAGCTCACCACCGTGCAGTTCGATTTCAACCTGCCCGCGCGCTTCGGCCTCGAATACGTCGGCGAAGACGGCGCGCGCCACCAGCCGCTAATGGTGCACCGCGCCCTGCTCGGCTCGGTCGAGCGCTTCTTCGGCATCCTCATCGAACATTACGCCGGCGCCTTCCCCCTGTGGCTCGCTCCCGTTCAGGTGCAGATCTGCCCCGTCAGCGAAAAGGTGCAGGACTACGCCAAACATATTCACGAAACGCTGAAAAATCACGGCATCCGCGTGCATCTTGACGACCGCAACGAAAAGCTGCCCGCGAAGATCCGCGATGCGCAGCTCCAGAAAATTCCTTACATGCTGGTCGTCGGCCCCAGGGAAGCCGAAGCCGGCACCGTCAGCGTCCGCCACCGCAGCAAGGGCGACCTCGGCCCGCGGCTCATCGCCGACCTCGTCGCCGCCTTGCAGCAGGAAATCGAGAAAAGAACCATCCAGTAGCCGACAGCGGCGAGCCTGAGGGTATTCCGATCTTGTACGCCTCGCTTAGCGTGATATACTGTACGCTCTGTCCCGAACTGGCTGAGGCCTCAGGGGATAGGGTGTCAAAACGGGGTGTGACCCGGCTCGCCGGGTGCCTTTATTTTTCCTAGGGGGATTTATCGCTGAGCGGAATTTCCGGCAAGTGGATCGTATCCGCATCAATGAACGGATACGGGCGCGCGAAGTCCGGGTTATTGATGAAGAAGGCGGCCAGCTTGGAGTAATGCAACCGTTCGAGGCCGTGCGCATGGCCCGCGAACGTGGATTGGACCTGGTGGAAATCTCGCCCACCGCCGATCCGCCGGTCTGCAAGATCACGGACTACGGCAAGTTTCTCTATCAACAGAGCAAGAAGGCCCACGAGCAGCGCAAGAGCAGCCGCGGCTCGCAGTTGAAGGAAGTGAAGTTTCGTCCGGCAACCGCGGAACACGATTATCAGGTTCGCAAGAATCAGATCATCCGCTTCCTCGGGGAAGGCCACAAAGTTCGCGCCATGATTTTTCATCGTGGCCGTGAAATGGCGCACCAGGAAGTAGGACGCGCCAAGATGAACCGGCTCCTGGGCGAAATCGGCGAACACTGCCAGATCGAAACGATGCCGCGCATGGAAGGAAACGTCCTGGTGGCGTTGCTGGCGCCGAAAAAAGGTGCGGGCGTGCCAACACGCAGCGCGACGCCAGCGCAGCAGAGCGCCTAGCGGTATCAAACGGATCGTTTGTTTTCGCCGGAAGCACTTCGGCTGGAAATTTCAGATGCAGGAGCCAAGTATGTGCGGCCCGCATCGACGCACGGAGAGGATTCAAAGCAATGCCACGCAATTCGCTGAAGCCCAAGAAAAAATTAAAGACGCATCGCGGCGCGCACAAGCGCTTCAAAATCACCGCGAACGGCAAGATCCTGCGCATGCACTCCGGCAAGCGTCACCTGCTTGGCACCAAGGCGGCCAAGCGCATGCGCAAGCTGAAGAAACTCACGAAGGTGGATAAGACCGACGTGGCCGCCGTGCGGCAGATGCTGCCCTACGGGGCGTAAGGCGCGCCGCGGCGCAAAGGTTTTTGTAGTGGCCAGTCTCGCCTCGCGGGACTGGCGCTTTCCGAGGGAAAGCCTGCTGATCTGCAAATCAGCCACTACACTCGAAATTGCGGAGCGAACGTTCCGCAACAACGTGCCAGGCAGCGCTACACGGGTGCCTGCCGGCCGTTAGATCCCGCAACGCGGGATCGTAGCGTTGGTCTTCAAGACCGGCGCTGATCGTTGCCGGGTTCGCCCGGCCAACGAATCCCACTGGAAACAAACCCGTTGCGTGAAGCGCCTCGCGGCGTTTCGCCGCAACCTGTTTTGCTTCCCCGAAAGATGAAGGAGAAAACCCATGCCACGCGTAAAACGCGGCACAAAGCGCCGGGCTCGGCGTAAGAAGTATCTCAGGAGGACCAAGGGCTTCTTCCTGACCAAGAGCAAGCTCTACCAGTCCGCACAGGAAGCGGCCAATCGCGCCGATCGTTATGCCAAGCGCGACCGCCGCGTGAAAAAGCGGCAGTATCGCCGGTTGTGGATTCAGCGCGTCGGCGCGGCTGCCCGCCTGAATGGCATCACCTACGGCCAGCTCATCCACGGACTGAAAGCCGCGGGCGTGACTCTGGACCGCAAGGTGCTGGCAGACATCGCCGTAAAGGACGCCGCCGGATTCACACAGCTTGTGGAAAAGGCCAAGGCCTTCGCGCCCAAGCCCGCTGCCAAGAAGGCGTAGCAGGGCGCCCGTCATTTGTGGGGGCGCAGCACGCTGCGCCCCATCTAGGCAAGATGCAAACGACAGGGCGAATTGTTATTGTTTTGTATTCTTCCCACAGGGGCGCGCTCAAACGTGCCCCTACGGTGTAATCTAGCTGGCAACTATGCCAACCGTGAACAATCCGACAGAGAAAACACTGGCTGAACTCGGCGCCGCCTCACGCGAGGAAGTAGCACGGCTATTCGCGGAAGTGCGCACGCGCTTTGACTCTCAAATCGCCAGGCCACAAGACGCCCATGGGTGGACCATCTTGCGGGTATTATGGCTCGGCCGAAAAGGCGTCGTTACTCAAATCACCGAGAACTGGCTAAAGCCTGCCCCTCTCGAATTGAAGCGCGTTATCGGAGAATCTCTGAACAGCTTTAAAGAGCATGTTGAAGTTGTCCTGGCGGACGCCCTGGCCGCAAGTGAAGCGGGCGCGGAAGCAGCGCTGAGCGCCAAAGACCGCGTCGATCTCTCGCTCCCTGGCGTAATCCGCCCCGTCGGCACGCATCACCTCATTCGCCAGGTCTTTCAGGAAATTGAGGACATTTTCTTTTCCATTGGATTTTCCGTCGTCGAAGGCCCGGAGATTGAAACGCCCTACTACAATTTCGAGGCGCTCAACATTCCGGAATTTCACCCGGTGCGCGATGACATGGATACTTTCTACCTGGAACTCCCTAAGGGCGCGCCGGGTCCGCTGCTCCTGCGAACGCACACTTCGCCCGTGCAGATTCGCACCATGGAGAAGCGCCAGCCTCCCGTGCGCGTGATCGTGCCGGGCAAGGTCTATCGCCGCGATAATCCAGACGCCACCCACTCCTTCATGTTCCACCAGATCGAAGGGCTCGCTGTGGACTCGGACATCACCTTCTGCGATTTCACCGGCACCATCGACTATTTCGTGAAGCAATTCTTCGGCGAAAGCGTGAAGACGCGTTTCCGCCCCAGCTATTTTCCGTTCACCGAGCCTTCCGTGGAATTCGACGTTTCCTGCGTCTTCTGCGGCGGCAGCGGCACGGCCAATTCCGGCGGCACCTGCGGCAAGTGCAAGGGTTCGGGCTGGATCGAATTGTTTGGTGCGGGCATGGTGGATCCCGCTGTCTATGGCTTCGTGAACTACGATCCCAAAAAAGTCAGCGGCTTCGCGTTTGGCATCGGCATCGACCGGCTGGCCATGCTCAAGTACGGCATTGATGATATTCAGGCATTCTTCCAGAACGATGTGCGCTTCCTGCGCCAGTTCCCATGAGGACAGCAGCGACCATGACATTTGCCGACGCCCATGAACGGAAAGTTTTTGCATGGATGTATTTTTTGCGCACGTGAACTTCGGGCATTTGGACAGGAACTAGCGCATGAAAGTCGCTTACAACTGGTTGAAAGAATTTGTGGACGTGACCGCCCCGGCGGAAGAGATTGCCTCGCGCCTGGCGCTTTCCGGCACCAACATCGCAGGCATCGAAAACGGTGCGCACGGCACCGTGATTGATGCGGAAGTCAGCTCCAACCGGCCCGACTGTCTGGGCATGCTCGGCATCGCGCGGGAAATCTCCGCGATTTACCAGTTGCCGCTGAAACACATTGCGCCCAGGCCCGCAGAAAGCAGGTCGGCGAAGGCCAGCGACGCCGTCAGCGTGAAGATCGAGGCGCCGGAACTTTGCGGGCGCTTCACGGCGCGCGTGGTACGCGGAGTCAAGATCCAGCCCTCCCCAACCTGGCTGAAGAATCGCCTGGAAGCCGCGGGCATGGCCAGCATCAGCAACGTCGTGGACATCTCCAACTACGTGCTGCTGGAGCTGGGCCACCCGCTGCACACTTTCGACTTTGATTTGTTGCGGAATCACAGCATCGTCGTCCGGTGCGCCAAAGCCGGCGAAAAGCTGAAGACGCTTGATGGCATCGAGCGCTCGCTCGATCCCGGGATTCCCCTCGTGTGCGATGCGGATGGCGCCCGTGCTGTGGGCCTCGGCGGTATCATGGGCGGCGGCGAAACGGAAATCTCCTTTTCCACGAAAAATGTGTTGATCGAGTGCGCCTGGTTTGATCCTGTCGCCATTCGCCGGGCCACGCGGTTCCTGAAACTCCACACCGAGGCCAGCACGCGCTTCGGCCGGGGCGCCGATCCGGAAATGGCGGAAACGGCTTCGCGGCGCTGCGCGGAATTGATCTTGCAGCTTGCCGGCGGCGAACTGCTCGCCGGGGTCGTGGACGTATATCCGGGAAAGCGCGCCGCAAAAAAGATCACCCTCACGCGCGCGGAATTCCTGCGCGTGATGGGCGCGGACGTTCCCGACAAGGACCTGGAGGCCATTCTCAGTGCGCTGGGTTTCGCTCCTGTGCGCGTCGACGACAATCGCGGCGCCGCGAATTCCCTCCTGGCCGCTTGGGAGTGCACGCAGCCTTCCTGGCGCGCGGACGTCGAACGCGAAATTGATCTGGTGGAGGAAGTCGCGCGCATCTATGGTCTGGGTAACTTCCCGCCGCGTTTGCCTGTGGCCCGAATCGCCGCGGCGCGCTTGCCGCATCACGAAGCGGAGACCCGCTTGCGCGAGCGGCTGATCGGGCTCGGCTATCACGAAGCGATTACCATCCCGCACGTGGCGGAAGAGCGCAACGATCTGTTTCGCCCGCCGGACGCGCAGGTGGCAAAGCTCGCGAATCCCCTTTCGGAAGAAGCGAGCGTGCTGAAATCCACCGGTTTCGTGACCCTGGCCGGCGCCATCGAGTGGAATTTGAATCACGGGCAGCGCAACGTCCGGCTGTTTGAAATTGGGCGGCAGTATCGCCTCGTGGACGGCAAGCCCGTGGAAACGCGCGTCCTCACCATTGGCGCCACCGGCGCGGCCCGCGAACAAGGGTTGTACGATCCTGCGCGCGAATACAATTTCGCCGATTTGAAAGGCGATCTCGACGCCATCGGCGCCCTTTCCGGCGGCTTCCGCTGGGAGGATGGCGGTCCGGAGTGGCTGAACGCCGCGAAACGCGGCACGTTGCGCCTGGGCCAGGAAGGCAATCAACCGATTGGCGCAGCGGGGCTGCTGGCGAAGCGCGTCGCCGACAAATTCAAATTCCGGCAGGATGTGTTTCTCGCCGAACTCGATCTGGGCCCGGTCTATTGCATGTTCTACGGCGTGAAAAACAACCGGCGGTACGAGCCGTTGCCGCGTCTTCCCGGCGTCGAGCGCGATTTTTCGGTGTTCCTCGAGGATGGCAAGACCTTTGCCGAGGTGAAAAAAGCGATCGAAGCGCTGGGCATCCCTGAAGTGACCTCCGTTGCAGCGGCCGATCTTTTCCGCGGTAAGAATGTGCCGGCGGGAAAATACTCGCTGCTGGTGCGCGTCACCTTCCAGAGCCGCGAAGCCACGCTGACCGAAGCGCAGATCAATGATTTCTCCGGCCGTATCATCAGCGCTCTGGAAAAAACTCTCGGTGCTTCACTGCGAGCCCGCTAGGGAAAGACGGCCCGCCTCCCCGACCGGGTCGGGGTGAACGCCAGGCGGCCCCTACACAAACCCAGAATCATTCCGTCTGTTTCAGGGCGCGCTCGACCAGCGTAAGGCAGCGCTCGGCCTGTTCCTTGAGCAACTCTTCGCGTACGCCCTTTTCCTTGCGGCTGCTGTGCAACTCGTCGGCGATGGACAGCGCCGCAAGCACGGCCGCCTTCTGCGTGTCCACCGTGGAAGTCATCCCGGTGATGGCCTGCATCTTCGCGTCCACGTAGGCGGCCAGTTGCTGAACATAGGCTTCTTCCAGTTCGCCGACAATGGTGTAACTCTGCCCGTAAATCTGAACTTTGACGCCTCGGCTCATGGCTCTTTCTCTTTCACTGCGACCACGAAGTGGGGTTGCGGTCCCAGCGGTGCCCGCGAAGCCTCTTGTGCAAATCGGGGGACAACGGGCCCGCAACGCTCGCCGCGCAGTTGGCTTCCACATTCTTGAGCTTGCGCATGCCGGGAATCATCGTGCTGACATCCGGATTCGTCAGGATGAAGCGCAGTGCCAGCTCCGCCATCGTGGATCCCGCGGGAATCAGCGGGCGAAGCGCTTCCGCGTGGGCCACGCTCGATTTCAGGTTTTCCGGCACGAAGTAGCCATTGCGCCAATCGCCCGCGGGCCACTTGGAATCCAGCGTGAGCGTCCCGGTCAGCGTGCCTTCATCGAAGGGCACACGCGCGATCACCGCGATATCTTTCATCCGGCAAATAGGGAAGAGAGCGTCCTCGGGATTCTGGTCGAAAATGTTGTAGATGGACTGCATCGCGTCGGCGTGGCCTTCCAACACCGCGCGAATCCCGTTGCATGGCTCCCAGCGATTAACGCTGATTCCGCACGCCCGCACTTTGCCTCTCTTTTTCATGTTTTCGATGGAACGCGGCAGGCGCTCGTCGTTCAGCCAGCGGTCTTCCCAGGTGTGGAACTGCATGAGGTCGATCGTCTCGACGCCAAGATTCTTCAGGCTTTTCCCGATGTACTCTTCGACGTAGTCCGGCGGGTAACAATCGTCCAGGGTGAATTCGCGGCGGCTGGGCCATTTCTGGTTTTTTGGCGGAATCTTCGTGGCCACATAGAGATGCTTGTCCGGCCCGCCAACGCTGGAATTATTTTTGTAGTGGGCGATCGCCTTGGCAAGGATCTGCTCGCTCTTGCCCGCACCGTAGGCCCACGCGGTGTCGAAGAAATTGCAGCCGAGCTCGATCGCGCGGTGCAGTGAAGCGAGCGTTTCCGCGTCGTCGGAGCCGGTCCAACCGGCCAGTCCCCACATGCCATATCCAATTTCACTGACGTGCCATCCGGTGCGGCCAAAGCGGCGGTAGTTCATGGGATCTCCTGTGCGTCCGAAAGACATTGTAGCGGAGATAAGACGCGAATGGCGGGATGAGAGTTTACAGTTCACAGTTGACAGTTCACAGTCCGGAGCAGAGACCTCCAGCCGGTTGGAACCTCCGGGTGTGGAGAAACCAAAAGAGGCATCGTTAAAAACATTGGGTGAGAAGTGGTTGCAATACCCACCCCCGGTGTTTTTGTGAAGCATGTCAAAACAAAGGGGATACGAGCGCAAGAGTGCGCAAGAGTGTGAAAATAGGGGAGTTAGAAAGTCTTTGTTTTGATATGGATGCGCGATGGCAGTGCAAAGAGTGAGTTTGCAGGAGAACTGTGGGGCGCGGGCGGCGTGGTGCCGAGCATTCACGACGCATGGTACCACATTATTTACCAACTGTCAATAGGTATTCATGGGGTACTAGTTTTGAAACTGGTACGAGGTCGGGGAGAGCGGAAAGAAGGAAGGACCCGCCCGCGGGCGTTTTGTCCTTAGGACTTGGGAGGCCAAGGAAAGGTATGCGCCTTAATGGATTCGTAGTTGGCGTCGAGGGCGGGTTCAAGGAGGAGGATGGCGGCAATGCGGCGCGCCATTTCCTGGACATAGCGGACCTCGTCTATCGTGAGAGGGCGACCCAGGAGGGGCGCTTCGCGGTAGGAGAGCCACTTCTTGATGACCTGATAGCCGCCGATGGTGTACTCCCAGACGCGGATGGGGACGTTGGACCAATAGGCGGAGTCGTTAAGATAGACATCGCACGTTTTGTTTCCGAAATGGGAGAAAGCCTCTTTCTCTGAGAGGCTCTGCTTCTTCGCGCCTTCGACGATGGCTTGGTGTTCCTTAGCCGAGTAGTCGCGTTCGACCAGTTTCCCCCGACCGGGCATTGTGACGCCGCCTTTCCCGGTGTGGCCCCATCCAGCAGTGAGCGCGAGGCCGGATTCCTTGAGGCTGCCACCACCGGCGCGCGTGGTCGCGGCGATCAGCTTTAGTTCGGGGCGAAGGTCACCAGCGGTGACGCCGTTAACTGGAGCTTCAGTGTCGAGGAGTGCAGCAATCTTGCCGCCAAGCGCTGCGGAAGCGAGCAATGACTTACTGGTGCTCGGGAGGGGGATACGCGGCCAATCCTGTCGTATGCCGTCTGCGTTATCTGATAGGTAAGCGGGCGCATAGCCACTAGCGAGGGCATGCAACCAGATTGCGCTAGCTCCGCTGCTCTTATCGCCCGCGCGGTCTAGGCCGAGCGACTTCAAGTAGTCCGCCCCGGGTTGCGAAAGGTTGGGACGTTCAGATTGAGTTCCGGACTCTGGTTTGTGCAGAAGGTTCAGTTGCTTCGCTGCGGTCTTCTTGCCGGCGTGTGGGATGTCACGAAGACGGAGCGGGACGTAATACGCGTCCGTGTTCAGTGCATGCTGAAAACCTAGACATGTCGTTGCGAAGAAAGGAGTGCCTTCCGGGTCTGCGACGCCCTTTCTGCGAGTCATAATCGAGATATTTCCTGGCCACAGTTGTTCAACGTATGCTGGCCGGGGCTCGTTCCAGACAGGCCGAATACTTGTGTAGTAGCACCATCGGACGTCCATGGGGCGGATGAGAAATCTTCGGATGTCGCTTGGATTGAAAGGTGAAGACTTTAGAATCTTATCGCGAGTTTTCTTGGCATCGAACCTTGCGAAGTCTCTGTACAGCCCGTCGGACTTGTTCTTAGCTTCATCCCAGGGTATCTCGGGGTCCAAGTAAGATTTGATCCGATGTTCGAGGCGTGCGCGGTCGATGTCAATGAGAGCTTCCTTCCGGTTTTCCAGAATTCCTAGAGTTGGGCTTAGGCCGCAGAGCGAGTCGATTGCGGGCCAAGCCATGTATTTGCGTGTGACCCTCTGGGGTCGAAACGAGAAGCGGTTGTTTGGGGCCGGATTCGCTGTAAGGTAATGGTCGCCCCGATCTGAATCGGTCAGACTCTTCACTAGCCGGGCCCGTCTTTCTGCCGCTCGCGCTTCCTGCAAGTCTTCGCGGAAAAGAATGCGGCTATTGCTGGGGGCGTGCCCGCTCTTAACCCAGAGTGAAATTGCGACGCCTTGTTGTATGCCGACTGAGAATCCCGGGATGGCAAAAACGGTCTCACTTGTTCGGCCGTCCGGAGCATATTCGGATACTTTCCGGTTGCCGTGCATATTCTCGATCCAGAAACGGTCAAACGAGTCGAGAAGGTGTTTCCGCATGACGACAAACGAGGGGTCACTGATCCATGAATGGTTTGAGATATACGCGACCACACCCCGACCGGACATCTCCGCGATGCGGCGTTCGGCGAGACGGAAGAAGCGGACATAGAGGTCGTCGAGGTTAAATTTCTTGATCTTCCATTCTTTGACGAGACCTTCTTTGTAGGGTTCGACGAGGCCTTGCTCTTCTTCGGGGCTCACGCCGGCAAACGCATTGTAGGGAGGATTGCCAAGGATAACGAGAATAGGGGCGTCGCGTTTAACGTGCTCGGCGGCATCACGCTCCTCTTCGAGCTCGGGGAAGAGGAGATGTCTTTTGGGCCCTTTCGGAGGCTCCCAGCCAGTGAGGGCGTTGGTCAAAAAGACGCCAACTCGCTCGTTGCCTTTTTCGGCCAAGGGGGCACCGAGGTTTTGGAGCAGAAGGCCGACTTGGAGATGAGAGACCACAAATGGAGCGGGGAGAAGCTCGAAGCCGAAGACGCGGTTCTTGGCGGCTTCCTTGAGGTCGGCAGCGACGAGGGCGTCGTCGCCGTGTTGTTGCTTGAGAGTTTCGTGAATCTTGCTTAGAGCCTCGACAAGGTAGGAGCCAGTCCCGCAACACGGGTCAAGAACGTAGACGTTTTTGTCAGCGAGGCCGTCGGCAACGCCGAGTTCTTCACGGAGGACAGTGTCCACGCGGGCGACCATGTACTGGACGATTTCGGGCGGCGTGTACCAGACGCCAAGCTGCTTGCGTAGATCAGGGTCAAACGCCTGAAGGAAGGGCTCGTAGAAATACTGTACGGCATGAGTCTCCTGGAATCTGGAGAAGAAGGAAGCGCGGTCAACGCGATTGAGGACAGAGGCGGTCCAGTCCAGGATTTCCGCCAAATTCAGTTCTTGAAGCTGGCCGGGGTCGGCAACTTCATGGAAGAGCTTGCGAAGAACAGGAACGCGGAGGTGGTGCGCGGTGAGGCGCCAGTCGAATAGCTCCTTGCTGGTGGGAGGGTATTTCTTGGACCAGAGAACCCAGGCGGAGAACACACCATAAAAGAGAGTCTGGACGAGAGTGGAGCGGAAAAAATGTTCGCCTTTTTCACCCTCGAAGGCAAGGCCCAAAGCTTCTTCCAGCGCTTTGCGGACGGAAGCCAAGGCGGGAAGCTCGCGAAGGCCGATGCGCGCGAGCGCGTCGCGGGCATAGGAAGCGAGGAACCAGGCGACAGCTTCGGGCGAAGCGATGGGGGCAGCATGAAGCATTGCGCGCTGGGCAAATTCGATAAACATGGGACCATGCTGGTTCGCGGTTTTCCTGGGTTGAGCGGCACCAGCCCAGAACGCTTTTTCCGAGTCTGCGAGGCGGTAGCTTTCGAGCTTTACGGGTTTCCCAGCGGCATCCTGGCCGACGAAAACAAAATCGCGATAGTTTGTGACCAGAACCTGACGATATTTTCCCCAATAACGGCTGACTTGTTCGCTGTCGGCGGTTATCCAGGCGTCGTCTGAGGTTGGTTTCACTTCAATTACGCCGCGCGCGGGACTTTGAGGGAGAGGTTTTTCTTCGCCTCTTGATTTCTTCAGTTGTTCGTCAGTGAAAAGCCCGCCGTCAGGAATTCCCGCACCGCGATTCTTCAGGGAGAGAACGCAGCGGACTCTGGGTTTCAGGGACTTGCCGATTTCGTTGAGGAGGTTTGCGAGAGCGTCGTAGTAAGAGGTTTCATCAACGGCTTCGCCGCTGGAACGTATCTCGCGGAGGGACGTGAGATAGGTCTCGAGAGGGGACATTGGGGAGGGCGAGTTCCTTTGCTGCGCCGTTATGTAGTTACCATACGGGTAACGCGGAAGCAATGAAGCACAGAAGGAGTGTGCTCATCCTGAATTTGCAAATCAGCGGAGGTGGCCTGAAGGCTGGGTACTACATGGGCGGGCTGGGGGAGCACCCTCACCGGTTGAAATCACCGGAGAGGGAGAGAGTTTGTGGAGTGCGGTTACGGCGCGACTGAAGTCGCGCCCTCCTAAAGTACGGGAGTCCGGGAGTAGAAAGAGTTTGTGGAGTTTTTTTATTTTTGAGGCGATTTGCGGCGCGGAGGAAGGCAGAGACGTCATTCGGGAGAATGGCGATCCCAGGTGAAGCTCCGGTCCCCTAAGAGGATGAAGGAGCGGCCCGCCTAAAATGGCAAGAGCAACCAAGAAAAAGCTGCGGGACTCCAAGGCTCGCCCTGCGCTACAGGCTCCAGAAAACGGCGGACACAAAAGGCGTGCCTACGGCGCTGGGTATCGTTGCACGTCATGGACTAAGTCCAATCATTCTCACACATACGAGCTGCTTTCGCGTAAGTCCAATTATTTCCACACATACGCAAAAACACGTGAATTTTGTCGGCGGGCTGACATTCTTGATTGCCGCACCGCAAAAACTGAATCGAGGAACCAGCCTGAAGGCTGGCCACTACATGGGCGGGCTGGGGGAGCGCCCTCACCGGTTGAAATCACCGGTGGAAGAGAGTTTTGAGAGAGAGTGCTTGTATGTCGGAGCTGAAGCTCCGACCCCCCTAAGTCGAAAAGTTTCCGGACCGACGGGGGCGCTTCTATGGCACAGACAGGCAGTGGAAGAGGCGTCGGCTGCGGTTGCCGCTTGCTTCATGGTCTGCCGCTGGGAACGCCATTCTCCTGAATGGCGTCTTTGGCGCTGTTCGACGCGCCAATCGGGAGATTGGCGTTCCCGGCTTCGTTGGACGTGCGCGGGGAGTGGGAGGATAATGGCGGGTGGAGCGGTACTTCGAGGCAGGTGAGGACGCGAACGCCGTATGAACCGTAATGAATCTCTGGGGTGCTGCGGATAGCCAGCTTGTGTGCACGGCCTGTCCCGCTGGCGGGTTCCTTCCGGGACTCGTGAGCGGGGCAGGAAAGCCTAATGGTTGGCTCGTGGCGCCCACTTATTTCAGAGGTTCACGGCCTAGCTTCCCACGGCTGAGCAGTTCGCTCCGTTTCAGTTATCAGTCATCCGTTTTCAGTTTTAAGTAAGGAATTCAGGCTTAGCCGAGGAACTTGCGGAAACGGCGGTTTTCAGTTTTAGGTAAGGCACTCCGGCTCAGCCGAAGAGCTTGCGGAGTGGCCAGTTTTCAGTTTTCAGTAAAGAATAGCGAATTGAACGATTGGAGTTGGTTTCTGCGGGGCAGCGCGTTTGCGCTTCCGAAACGGAAGACCTGGAACTGAGGACTGATAACTTACCTCATGCGCATTCTTTTCATAGGGGACATTGTGGGGTCGCCGGGGCGGCAGATCGTCCATGACCGGCTGGCTGACCTGGTCGAGCAACGCCAGATTGACCTGGTGATTGCGAACGGGGAGAACTCCGCCTCGGGATTTGGGATTACGCCGCGCCTCGCTGAGGGCCTGCTCCAGAATGGGATTGAGGTGCTGACCGGCGGAAACCATAGCTGGGACCGCAAGGAAATCCTGGAGTACATGCCGCACCAGCCGCGACTCTTGCGCCCGGCGAATTTCCCGGAAGGGAATCCGGGAACGGGCGTGTATGTGGGCACGGCAAAGAACGGCGTGAAATTCGCGGTGCTGAACCTGCAAGGGCGGATCTTTCTTCCGGCGATCGATGATCCCTTCCGTAAAGCCGACAGCGAGCTAGGGAAACTCCCCGCGGATGTGACTTTCGTACTGGTGGACATGCACGGGGAAGCCACCAGCGAGAAAGTGGCGATGGGCTGGTATCTCGACGGCCGGGTCACCGCGGTCATTGGCACGCACACACACGTAGCTACCGCGGACGAGCGCGTCTTGCCAAACGGCACCGCTTACATTACCGACGTGGGTATGACTGGGCCGCACGACGGCGTGATCGGCATGGACCGCGGCGGCATTCTCAAGAAGTTTCTGGATGCAATGCCGGCGCGCTTTGAGGTGGCGGCGGGCGACACCCAGTTGAATGCGGTGTTGATCGAAACGGATGATGCCGGGCCGCGCAATGAAGCGGGGCGCTTGCGCGCGAAGTCGATCGAACGCGTGCGCCTGCGCATCGACTAGGCCAGGTTATTGTCACCTTAGCGGCCTACGGGCCATCGCAAGGCATCTGGGGGGCTCCTGTGGTGCTGCGGGAGAGGCAACCACAGCGGTGTGGCTGCAATCTGAAAGATCATGCGTAGAAATACGGAAAAATTCGTGGCGTGCGTCGCGGGATTGTGCCTCGCCAGCGTCCTGGGGGCCGTCGCTTCCCAGGTGGACGACCAACTGACCGCCCGCAAGCGCGTTTTCAAGCCCATCGGGCCGGGCCTGCGCACGGTGAAGCGCGGCCAAGACGGGAAATACTACGTGCTGGCGTCGCCCAGCGTGGGCGTGGCGGTTTTTGATGACAAGGAAAAGCAATTGACCGTGATCGGGGCGCCGACCGCGGCGGGCACCGAGAAGGCCGGGCGCGCCAGCATCGCCTTTGGCGAAGACTGCGACGTGGATGCCCAGGGAAATGTCTATGTCGTGGATCGCGGCGATAACCTGGTCACCGAGTTGGCTCCTGACGGTAAGCTGCTACGCTCGATCCATGTGAATGGGCCCGTTTCCGTGGCAGCACTGCCCGAGGGGGAAGTGGCGGTCAGCACGCTGCACGGAGCGCACCTGGTGACCGTCTACGGACCGAATGGCAAGGTCGTCCGCGAGTTTGGGGAGCCCGAGGAATTTTCCTCGCGGCAGGAAATTAACTGGCTTCTCAGCGAGGGTCGCCTGGGCACGGATGCGCAAGGACGGCTGTACTACGGCTATACCTTTCGCCCGGAACCTCTGGTGCGTCAATACGATCAGGCTGGTTACGCCGGGCTGGACTTTGAGTTTACCGGATTGGATGCCTTTCCGGAGGCGCAAGCGGCGCGCAAAGAGATCGACAAACAGGAAAAGAAACAGACTCCCCCGTATTTCCTTGCGATCCTGACGGCATTTGGCGTGGACCCTGTGAGTGGAGAGGTTTGGATGGCCTTGCACAACACACTGCTCCATTTTGACAAGGAAGGGAATCGCCGCTCGGAGTATCAGATCTATACGCGCGAGGGAGCGCGGCTGGAAGCGAACACCATTTTGGTGGAGGAAAACCGCCTGTTGATCGGCGCGGACCCGCAAGGCGTCTTCGATTTCGAGCGGCCGGACCGAAAACACTGAAAGATTGCTGGAGATTTCCTCAGGGCTGCTTGCACAATTTCAGTGCATTGCAATCTGCCGCGAAAAAAATTCCGCGGAAATGCGCGGGAAAAGCGGGAAAATTTTGGTGCTTGCACAAAACCGGTGCTTGTGGAAAAGTTGTGAATGCCATGTGAACGGCGGTGCAACCCTGCGCACATTTTTCGCTTGCTCCATCACGGACAGTGCGCGAGAATCCATCCCAGTTTCATAGCAAGTGGCACGAGGTCGGGGCTACTCTGAAAGGGCCGCGCGGGAATCCACGGGGCAGGTATCAATCGTTCCAGCGTGTGCACGAACTCCAAAGCGTGAAGCTTTAGGGCACAAAAATGCTTTCCACAGCTTATTCACACCTGTGGAAATAGCTTAGGATTTGGTTTTTCCCATCACAATGACTACCGCAACGCAACTCGGACGCGAGCGCGAAACACAACAAAATGTCTGGGACAAGTTTCTGGAACTCAGCAAGTCCCGGATCAGCATCAATACCTACACCACCTGGTTCCAACCCACCCGGCTGAACCGCATGGAAGGGGAAACCCTTTTCATACAAATCCCCAGCACGGTCTTCCGCCAGGTGCTGACGCGCACTTACGGCGAGATTGTGAAGGCGGTGTTCCACCAGATGGGCACGCCCAACATGAAGGTGCAATACGTTTGCACCGAGGAAGAGCCCGTGCAGGCTGCGCCCGCGGCGATTGCCGCGAAGCAGTCCAAGCTCGATTTCGAGAGCAGCGACCACCAGTTGAATCTGCGGTACACGTTCGACACCTTCGTGGTCGGGAAGTCCAACGAGTTTGCGCACGCCGCTTCCCGCGCGGTCGCAGAGCAGCCTTCCAAGGCCTACAACCCGCTCTTCCTGTATGGTGGCGTGGGTATGGGCAAGACCCATTTGATGCATGCCATCGGGCACCTGATCAAGAAGCGCAACCCGGCCATGCGCCTGAGTTATGTCAGCGCGGAGAAGTTCACCATTGAGGTCATTAATTCGCTGCGTTTTGACCGCATGATCAGCTTCCGCGACAGGTTCCACACCGTCGATGTGCTGCTGGTGGACGATATCCAGTTCATTGCCGGCAAGGAGCGCACCCAGGAAGAGTTCTTCCATACCTTCAACGCCCTGTATGAGCAGCAGAAGCAGATCGTGATTTCTTCCGATTGTCTGCCGAAGGACATCAATTCAATCGAAGAGCGCCTGCGCTCGCGATTCGAGTGGGGCTTGATCGCCGATATCCAGCCGCCGGACCTGGAAACGAAGATCGCCATCCTCCAGAAAAAAGCGGAGAACGACCGCTTTAACCTGCCCGATGATGTGGCGGAGTACATCGCGCGGGCGATTAAGTCCAACGTCCGCGAGCTCGAGGGGGCGCTGACGCGCCTGATGGCTTACGCTTCGCTGACCGGCACGGTCGTCTCTTTGGCCACGGCCCAGCAGGTGTTGCGCAACATCATCGCTTCGCAGGAGAAGCGCGTCACCATCGACCTGATCCAGAAGCGCGTCAGCGAACACTTCAACCTGCGCGAGCAGGACTTGAAGGTGAGGAGCAACACCCGCGCCATCGCTTTCCCTCGCCAGGTGGCCATGTACATCGTGAAGCAGTTGACCACGGCATCGCTTCCGGAAATTGGCCGGCAGTTCGGCGGGAAGCATCACACCACGGTGCTGCATTCGATCAACAAGATCGAGGAGTTGCGCCGTTCGGACAAGGATCTGAACCGCACGATTACACGATTGATGGACGCGTTGCAGTAGAAGCGTTTCTTCCCTCTCCATAAAAAGGAAAAGACCCACGGGTGCCGTGGGTTTTTTCCTTTTAAAGATGGCCATGGCGTTGGGACCGGGGCAAGTTGGGGAGCTCGACTAAACCAATCGCGTTACCATGGCCGTGGCACGCCGTCGTGCCCCAGAAACTTCCCGGAAATTTCCATCGGCTTGCCGGCGAGCACTTTGCGCATTCCTGCGATGCTTTCCTGGGGCGAAAGTGGCGCGTGGGCGCCGCCCATGTCGGTCTTGACCCAGCCCGGGTCAAGCAGCACGACGCTGATGCCGCGCGGCTCCAGCTCTTTTGCGAGAATGGATAGGGCCATGTTCAGAGCCGTCTTGCTGCTGCGGTATTGGTAGGACGTGCCGGCCTGCGCCACCGAACCACCCTGCACGCCGCACAGCAAGCTCAATGACGTGGAGATGGCGGCAATCTGCTTGCGTTGACTGGCCGCAACGTTTTCGAGTAACGCCTCCGTGACGCGCATGACCCCGAAAAGATTCGTCTCCATGGCCTCGCGCCAGCCATCGTAATCGATTTCGCCAATATGCTGGCCTTCGCGCGGGTAAATGCCCGAACTGTGCAGCAGCACGTCGATGGGCTTGCCGTCCAATTTGTCGGCAAGATCCTGCACGAACTCTTCATCTGTGACGTCCAGACGATGTAGCCCAACTGTGGGATGTTGCGCGGCAAGTTGCTTCAGGTCCGCGCTCATTTCTGGTTGCCGGGACGCTGCCAGCACCTCCCATCCGTCGGCGGCGTATTGATGGGCAAACTCAAGACCCAGACCGCGGTTGGCACCTGTGATCAGGATGGTAGACATGATTACGAACTCCTCGGCTCTAAGTGGGAGCTCCTCCATGCATTGGGAAAATTGTGCACGGCATCAGGAAAATGTATATCTGGCTCTTTCCATTAGATACTGCGCGAGGAAAATTGTCACTAGAACATCGCAAGGAGAAGCTGTGAACTACGCGTGGGAAAGATGCGGATAAACTGTGATGGGATATGCAACGAATCCGTGTAATCCGCGGACACCGCAGACTTTTCCAACGATCCGCAGGGAATTCCACTTGACAGTTGTCAAAGAAATTGCAGGCAGGGCTATACCAATGAGGGTTTTCCACCAATCCACAGCAGTCATCATCATAACAAGCTATAGAATTAAATTTTATTGGATGAGAGATTGTGAAAGAAGTTATAGCTGTGAATAAAGAGCCGCGGGCAGGTACTTAAACGGCGATCAGGTAGTGCCTGGACCTCTCCTTAAAAGCCACTATTTCCACAGAGAATCCACTACAGGCGGCCTTTATACTTTGCGAAAAAACGAGTACAGTACGCTAGCGGGCAAACTTGACGGGGGAAATGAATGACCGCAATGGGAACCGCGCGCGAGGAAAGCCAAGCAATGGAATTCAGCGTAACGAAATCGGTGTTGCTCAATGAACTCACGACGACACAAGGTGTGGTGGAGCGCAAGACCACCATTCCCATTCTCTCCAACCTACTGCTGGAGGCAAAAGGCAACCGCCTGACGATCACGGCGACAGACCTTGAGCTGAGCGTGCGCACCTCTTGCGAAGCTAACATCAAGAAAGAAGGCGCGGGGACGATCCCGGCCAAGAAGCTTCTGGAGCTCGTTCGTCTTCTCCCTGAGGGCGAGATCAAGTTCAAGCTACTCGACAATCATTGGGTCGAAATTGTCAGCGAGAAGAAAAAATATAAACTAGTCGGCATGGCCAAGGAAAATTTCCCCGCTCTCCCGGTGATGCCGCACACCCTGGTGAACATTCCCGCCGTCGTCCTGGAAAACCTGATCAGGAAGACCAAATTCGCGATTTCCATGGAAGAGTCCCGCTATACCCTAAACGGCGGCCTCCTGATTCTCAAACCGGACACGTTGGCGATGGTTGCCACCGACGGGCACCGCCTGGCGCTTGCGGAAACGGATCAGAAACTCGCCGGACTCAACGGCGAAGTGCGCGTCCTGATTCCGAAGAAAGCCATGGATGAAGTGGAAAAACTCTCCAACGCCGCCGGCTCCGATGCGCAAATGGAGTTTGCGAAGGATGAAAGCCACCTATTCTTCCAGGTGGGCCATCGTCTGCTGATTTCGCGGATACTCACCGGGCAATTCCCAAATTACGAGGCGGTGCTGCCGCGCGAAAACAACAAGACTGTCGCGCTGGAACGCGCGGAATTGAGCGATGCGGTGCGCCGCGTGTCGCAACTCGCCGACCAGCGATCGCACGCCGTGAAACTCTCGGTCTCGACGGAAGGCGTGGAAATTTCCGCTTCCAGCCCGGAATACGGCGAAGCGAAAGAAATCATCGAGAAAGAGTACAAAGGCGATCCCATTGCCATCGGATTCAATTCCAGCTACATGCTGGATTTTCTGGCCGCCGCCGCGGACGGGCCGATCAGCATCGAGCTGAAGGATGAACAGTCCGCCGGGCAGATGCGCCCCCTGGCGGATGACAACTATCGCTACCGCTACGTCATCATGCCCATGCGCATTTGATGCGCTTTTCGGCCGGCGAAGCCGAGACTTGAAATCGAAGTTTGTGATTTCAAGTCTCATTGCTATATAGTCGTAAAATGAAGTCCAAAATCAGTAAACAGATCTTCCCCCGCGACCACATTGAACAGAAGATTCACTTTCTTCGCGGTCAAAAAGTGATACTCAGTTCCGACCTCGCACTCTTGTACTCCGTTCCCGTAAAGGCTCTCGTGCAGGCGGTTAAGCGCAATGAATCGCGTTTCCCCGAAGACTTCCTGTCTCAGCTCAATTCGGAAAAGATGAAAGACTTGAAGTCACAATCTGTGACTTCAAGTTGGGGAGGGGCCCGCAGGGCGAGGCCGTACGCGTTCACGGAACAGGGTGTGGCCATGCTGTCGAGCGTTTTGCGCAGTGACCGCGCCGTGCAGGTCAACATCGCCATCATGCGTGCGTTTGTGCAATTGCGAAGCATGCTGGCCACACACGAGGAGTTGCGGCGAAAAATCGAGGAAATGGAGCGCAAATACGACGGCAGATTTCATGCGGTTTTCGCCACCATCAAGCGGATGTTGGAGACGCCCATTCCGCCGAGAAGAGCAATCGGATTCCACTCGGTGCCTGATTGCAAAAGGCGCGAGAAGTGATTCCGGCACCGTATTGTAACTATGTGTAAATAAAACCCTTATTTATCCACAACCACCATTCTCTCGCTTGAGAAAACGCGCCATTTCCAGTAAAATTTAGAGGTTGTCGATTCGTGATTTTTCCTCCCAATCGACACGTCCGCCAGGAAAGTTTGGCCACCAATGCCCTGCGCCAGGGGCAGGCCAGCGGTCCTGGAGAACATAAGTCTTCGCCACGTCCCGGAACGCGGGATGGGATGAAGCAGGAACCCTACGAGTCCCGTGCAGTACAGGGATCAAAGGGTGAGGCGACGAACGGGGATTGCAAACTTCACGCCTTTCCTAGCTTCACCAAAATTGGTTTTGCAGTATCGCCGTCGGGAACCCGGTTGTGCGCCGGGCAGCTTTCCGCACGATTGGATTGCCGTAGGCATGCACGTCAGGAGATGAAATGGGCGACAAGGAATCGGTGACGGGAAAAGTCGGCCACCAGTACGACGCGAAGTCGATCAAGGTGCTTGGCGGTTTGGAAGCCGTGCGGCTGCGTCCCGCGATGTACATCGGTTCAACCGGCGAGACGGGCTTGCACCACCTGGTGTGGGAAGTGGTGGACAACTCCGTCGACGAAGCGATGGCGGGCTTCGCGGACGAAGTGAACGTCACGGTTCACGCGGACAACTCCGTGACCGTCGTGGACAATGGCCGCGGCATTCCCGTGGACATGCACGCCACGGAAAAACGCCCCGCGGCGGAAGTTGTGCTTACCGTGCTGCACGCCGGCGGGAAATTCGATAGCGAAAGCTACAAGGTGTCCGGCGGATTGCACGGCGTCGGCGTGTCCGTCGTCAACGCCCTTTCGGACTTGCTCGAACTCGAAATCCAGCGCGATGGCGCGGTCTGGGAGCAGAGCTACGAAAAGGGCAAGCCCGTCTCCAAGCTCAAACAAACGGGAAAGACGCGCAAAACCGGCACGAAAGTGACCTTCCATCCGGATCCCTCGATTTTCGAGAAGATCACATTCAGCTATGACACGCTGGCCACGCGCCTGCGCGAATATGCCTTCCTGAACAAAGGCCTGAAAATCACGTTGAACGACGAGCGCACGGAAAAGAGCACGGAGTTCCGCTTCACGGGCGGCATCGCGGAATTCGTGAAGCATCTGAACCGCGGCAAGACCACGCTGCACGATTCGCCCATCTATATGGAAGGTAAGCGGGGCAACGTGGAGATAGAAATTGCCCTGCAATACAACGACACCTACGGCGAGAACGTCTTTGCGTTCGCCAACACGATCAACACCGTGGATGGCGGCACGCACCTTTCGGGCTTCCGCTCGGCGCTTACGCGTTCGATCAACAACTTTGCTTCCTCGGCCGGAATGCTGAAGGAGCAAAAGGACGAGGTGAGCATCTCCGGCGACGACGTGCGCGAAGGGCTCGTTGCGGTGGTCAGCGTGCGCCTGCCGCAGCCTCAATTCGAGGGCCAGACCAAAGGCAAGCTGAACAGCGACATCAAGGGCGACGTCGAACAACTCGTTAACGAGAAACTGGGCGAGTGGTTTGACAAGCATTCCACCGTGGCGCGGCGCATCATCGGCAAGTGCATTGACGCGACCCGCGCGCGTGAAGCCGCCCGCAAGGCCCGCGAATTGACGCGCCGCAAATCGGCGATGGATTCTAGCGGCCTGCCGGGAAAGCTCGCCGATTGCCAGGAACGCGATCCGGCGCGCTGCGAATTGTTCGTGGTCGAGGGTGAATCCGCAGGCGGCTCCGCGAAAATGGGGCGCGACCGCAAGTATCAGGCGATCCTGCCGCTGAAAGGCAAGATCCTCAACGTCGAAAAGGCGCGCTACGACAAGATGCTGGGCCACGAGGAAATTCGCGCCATCATCACCGCGCTTGGCACCGGCATCGGCAAGGACGATTTCGACGCCGGCAAGCTGCGCTATCACAAAATCATTCTCATGACCGACGCGGACGTGGATGGCTCGCACATCCGCACGCTCCTGCTCACTTTCTTTTTCCGCCACATGAAGGAATTGATCGAGCGCGGCCACGTGTACATCGCGCAGCCGCCGCTCTATCGCGTCAAGCGCGGCAAGAGCGAGCGCTACATTCGCGATGAACGCGATTTCGCCCGCGAATTGATGAAGCGCGCTACGGAAGATCATGTCGTCAAGGCGCAAGAGGGCGTGAATCTGGAAGGCGCGCGCCTGACATCATTCCTCCTGAACGTGCAGGAGTACGAAGCTGTTGCGGCGAAGCTGGGCCGCCGTCTGCACGAGCCGGGACTGGTGGAAATGCTCGTGGAGAGCGGCCTGGAGAAGAAAACTGATTTTGGAGAGAAAAAGACACTCGAGAAACTCCTGAAGGAAGTCGAAAAGAGCAAGCTCAAGCTGGAAGGTAAAATCAATTTCGACGAAGAGCACAGCCTGTACGAAATCCAGTTCGGCGCGCCGCACAACCAGAAAATCAGTTGGGCCGTGGCTTCCACCGCGGAATACAAGCGCCTGCGCGCTTTGACCAAGCAGATCGAGGAATTCAACCGGCCGCCGTTCACGGTAGCCCGCAACGGCACGAAGGTCACCAAGGAAAAAGCCACTGACGTTTTGAACTACGTGATGGAAGACGCCAAGAAGGATTTCACCATCACACGATTCAAGGGCCTGGGCGAAATGAACGCGGAGCAGCTGTGGCAAACCACAATGAACGCGGATACGCGCACGCTGCTGCAGGTGAAGCTTGAGGACTCCTTCGCCGCTGATCAGATTTTTACTACGCTGATGGGCGAAAACGTGGAAGCGCGCCGCAAATTCATCGAGGAGAACGCCCTGGAAGTCGTCAACTTGGATATATAGGGAGAAGCGAAAATCGACAGCACGCTGGAGGAAAAATGCCAAAAGGGAAACGCATGAAGCCCAAGGCAACAGGTGGCAAGATCACGAAGGTAAAAGTGGGCCCTGAATGGACAACTATCACGCTCCGGCTGAACACCAAACGATTAAAGCACGTCTTGAATGACATGAAATTGTCGGACTGATCACGGGACCGTGATTTATCAAATCGGATGGACGACATTGCCGGGCTTGCACGGGCTGAACGTGAGCGAATTCCGCGCCACACCGACGGCTACGCCGGACAACGAAAGAGGCGTTGCGCTCAACTTTGCTGATGATGAGGAGCGCGATTCGTTTTTGCGGCTGATTGAAGCGGAGTTTGCGGCGCGGCGATTTACCAACGCCGCCGATGCGTTCGATAGCGTGAAGGCGTATGTGCTCGATCGCGCGAGCAAACGAGTTTAGGTTGTCATCCTGAGCGAAGCGAAGGATCTCAATCCATGCTTGAGCTAGGTTGAAGCTGGGGTTGAGGTTCTTCGGGCTGCAAAGAACGCAGCCCTCAGAATGACACGCTAAGAGTGGGGAAAGCCCCGGAAACGGGCAATACGAGGTTTCTGCAGTTTCCGCCCGGAAGCGGGCGACACAGCGAGGAATGATGGCAGACGAACAGAACACATCGATCCTTCTACCCATAGAAATTGAAGTTGAGATGCGCAAGTCGTACCTCGATTACGCGATGAGCGTGATCATCGCGCGCGCGCTCCCCGACGTGCGCGACGGCTTGAAGCCCGTGCAGCGGCGCATCCTCGTGGCCATGAACGATCTGGGCCTAGCCTCAAATAAAGGCTATCGCAAGTGCGCCAAGATCTGCGGCGACACCTCCGGCAACTACCACCCGCACGGTGAAGCGGTCATCTATCCCGCGCTGGTGCGCCAGGCGCAGGACTTCAACATGCGGTACCCCCTCATTGACGGCCAGGGGAACTTCGGCTCCGTGGACGGCGATCCCCCGGCGGCCATGCGGTACACGGAAGCGCGGCTGGCCAAGATTTCGGAAGACATTCTCGCCGATCTCGAGAAGGAAACCGTCGACTTCATTCCAAACTTCGATCAGACGCGCGAAGAGCCAGTGGTGCTGCCCTCGCGCATTCCGAATCTCCTGGTCAATGGCGCCAGCGGCATCGCCGTTGGCATGGCCACGAACATTCCGCCGCACAACCTGCGCGAAATCGTGGATGCCGCCATTCTTTTAATCGAGAAGCCCGACACCCCGCTGAAGGAAGTGATGAAGATTGTTCCCGGCCCGGATTTTCCCACCGGCGCGTACATCGCGGGCAGGGAAGGCATTGAGGCCGCGTATCGCACGGGCCGCGGCAGCTTTATCATGCGCGCCAAGGCCGCCATCGAAGAAGTGGGCAAGGAACGCGAAAATATCGTCATCACCGAAATCCCTTACCAGGTCAACAAGTCCAAGATGATCGAGCGCATCGCGGAGCTCGTGCAAACCAAGAAAATCGAAGGCATCGCCGACGTGCGCGACGAATCTTCCCGCGAAGGCATGCGCGTCGTCATCGAGTTGAAGCGCGGCGAAGAATCCCAGCTCATCCTGAACAATCTTTTCAAGCACACCCAGATGCAGGAATCGTTTGGCATGATCCTGCTCTCCATCGTTGCCGGGCAGCCGCGCGAGCTGGGCCTGATTGCGATGATCAAGCTCTTCATCGAGCACCGCATGGAAGTGGTTCGCCGGCGCACCATCTTCGAGCTGCGCAAAGCCGAAGAGCGCGAACACATTCTGGTCGGCTACCAAATCGCGCTCGATCACCTGGACAACGTCATCCGCGTGATTCGTGGCAGCAGCAGCCGCGCCGACGCCAAGGAAAACCTGTTCAAGTATTTCACCGAGCAGGACGTCACCATCACCGAAAATGGAAAGTCCAAGAAGTTGGAAGGCGTGAAGCTCGATGGCCGCAAGTACCGCTTTGCGGGCGCGCCGGAAATCGAAGCCGCCGGCCGGGGCGCCACGGGGCTCGGGCTCAGCTACGCGCAGATTGATGCCATCCTCGAGTTGCAACTGCATCGCCTGACCCAGCTCTCGATCGACGAAATTTTGAAGGAATTGAAGTCCATCCGCGACCTCATCGCTGAGCTGCGCGAAATTTTGGCCAGCGACAAGAAGCTCAAGCAGGTAATCACGGCGGAACTCCGCGAAGTCCACAAAGCCTACGGCGACGACCGCCGCACGCAGATCGTGGACAAGGTGGACGAGATCAAGCTGGAAGACCTGATCGCGGACACCGACATGCTCATCACCGTGAGCCACGCCGGTTACATCAAGCGCACCCCCGTGGAGGTTTACCGGCACCAATCGCGCGGCGGCAAGGGGCGCATCGGCGCGCGCACCAAGGAAGAGGATTTCGTTGAGTACCTGTTCATCGCCTCGGCGCACAGCTACATCCTGCTGTTCACCTCCAAGGGCCGCGTTTACTGGCTGAAGGTGTACGAACTGCCGGAAGCGGCGGCGGCCACGCGCGGCAAGGCCATCGCCAGCCTGGTGAAATTCCAGGAAGACGAAAAGCTGACGGCGCTGGTGGCGGCCACGAACCTGGAAGAAGAAGGCCGCTTCGTCTTCATGGCCACGAAAAACGGCACGGTGAAAAAATCGGCGCTGACCGAATTTTCTAACCCGCGCTCCACCGGCATCATCGCCATCAACCTCGAGGACAAGGACGAACTGATTGGCGCAAAGCTCACCGACGGCAAGAAGATGATTTTCCTTGCCAGCCACGAAGGCCAGGCTATCCTGTTCCGCGAGACGGAGGTGCGTCCCATGGGCCGCAACGCCGGCGGCGTGAACGGCATGGACCTGGACAAGGAGGATTACGTCGTCAGCATGGACGCCGTGCAACCGGACTTCGAGATCATCGCCAAGGAGTACCAGCAGACCACGCAAAACCTGGAAGAGCTGGACAACGAACACATCCGGGAGTCACTCACCACGCTGATGCTGACCGTCTCCGAAAAGGGCTACGGCAAGCGCACCGCCCTGGCCGAATACCGCATCACCTCGCGCGGCGGCAAAGGCGTGGTGAACATGAAGACCACGGACCGCAACGGCTCGGTCGTCGCCACGCTGCAGGTCACGGAAGAGTCCGACGTCATGATCATCACCGAAAACGGCAAGGTCATCCGCGTGCACGCGAACGAAATTCGCGAAGCGGGCCGCTCCACGCAAGGCGTGCGATTGCTGCGCCTCGATGACGACGACACTGTCGCCGCCGCCGCCGTCCTCCAGGAAGAAGAAGCCGAAGAAAAGAAGTAACTCTCGGAGTGCGGCAGTGTGCTGCCGCTTTTCTGGTCCCGGCCACTCTGGCCAAATAGAAAAAGAAGCACGCAGCGTCGTGCCCCTTTTTTATTTCCGGTTGCGTTACACTAAGTCGCCATGAAAATCACACGCCGCCTGTTTGCGTTTCTTGCATTCACCACATCGCTGGCTATCCTTGCGCTTGCCGGTGCTGCGAGCCGACCCGCCGCAAGCCACAGCTACCTCGCGTTCGTCGGCACCTACACCAACAAAACCGACAGCAAAGGCATCTACGCTTACGAATTCGACGCGGAAACGGGCAAACTGACCGCGAAGGGTCTCGCGGTGGAAACGCCCGATCCCTCCTTCGTCGCCATCCATCCCAACGGGAAATTCGTTTACGCCGTCAACGAGTCCGGCAAGCAGAGCGCCGTGAGCGCTTTTTCTCTCGACGCGCAGAGCGGGAAGCTGACGCTCCTGAACCAACTTCCCGCGCTCGGCGAAGATCCTTGCTACATAACCTTCGACAAAACCGGCAAGTACGTTTTTATCGCCAACTACACGTCGGGCAACGTCGTTGTATTCCCAATCCTCGCGGACGGAAGACTCGGCGAGCATACCGCGCTTTTGACGGACGCGGGCGCTGTGGGCCCCAACAAGGAGCGCCAGGAAGGCCCGCACGCTCACTGGATCGGGCTCTCCGCGCGCAATCGATTCGCGTACGTGGCCGATCTGGGTCTCGACCGTGTCTTGGTCTACAACTTTGACGCCGCCAAAGGCACGCTCGTCCGAGGGGACGCGCCTTCCTTGGATACAAAGGCCGGCGCCGCAAAGCCGAATGACGCCTTCTCGGTGGTCCTCAGCCCGGGCACAGGTCCCCGCCATGTGGCGTTCTCTCCCGACGGGAATTTCATGTATGTTCTCGGCGAATTGCAGTCTACCGTGACGGTCTTTGCCAACGATGCGCGGGTAACGAATCGCCAGCTTCAGCGGATTTCCGCGTTGCCGGAAGGATTTTCCGGACGGAACGACGCGGCGGAAATTGCCCTTCACCCCAGCGGAAGATGGCTCTTTACGTCCAACCGGGGCCACGACACCATCGCCGTCTTTGCGGTCGATCCACATGAGGGAACCCTGCGTAAGACGGGCGATTTCCCGACCGGCGGCAAGGAACCACGCCACTTCGCCATTGACCCCACGGGCCATTTCCTGCTCGCCGAAAACCAGCACTCCAATTCCATTGTGGTGTTCGGCATCGACCCCGCGACCGGCGCGCTGACACAGGTTTCCAAAACCGAAGGCATACCTTCTCCCGTCTGCCTCGTTTTCCTCCCAACGCGCTAACCTTTGGCGCAGGGCGAGTCTTCAAGCCCGGCGCTACACTTGCTCCTTTCAATTCCAGAGGAGGACAGGTGATTTTGTTCCGATGGCTTTCCTTGTAGACTAGAAAGGTTGGGCTGTTCATAGGCCAAAAGCGCCCCGGTTGGCAGTTTTCCATAGAGCAAGGAGATCACCGCAATGGCAGTCGATGTGGTCATGCCCCAGATGGGCGAAAGCATCTTTGAAGGGACCATCACCAAGTGGCTGAAGAAACCTGGCGACAAGGTCGAGCGGGACGAGCCGCTGTTTGAAATCTCCACCGATAAGGTCGATGCCGAAATTCCCTCGCCCTCGGCGGGAGTGCTGAAAGAGATCAAGGTTCCCGAAGGGCAGACGGTGCCGATACAGACGATTGTGGCGGTGATCGATGGAGCGGGGTCGGCCGCGGCATCGGCTCCGGCAGCCGCGCCAGCTCCTGCAGCGTCGGCACCCGCGGCGAAGCCAGAGCCGGCAGCCGTGCCTGCGACAGCAAAGCCACTAGCACCTGCCCAAGCTCCGTTTCCGGCGGCTGCACCGGCGGCCCCTGCTGTGCCAGTAGCGCCAGCGGCTTCCACGGAACGCATCCATTCCTCGCCGTTGGTCCGGCGCATGGCGAAGGAACATGGCGTGGATCTTTCCACCCTCGAAGGCAGCGGGGCGGGCGGCCGCATCACCAAGCAGGATATCGAAGCGGCGATCGCGGCATCGTCCGGCGCGGCGCCGGCGAGCGCTCCGGCAACGGCTCCCGCAGCTGCGGCACGGCCCATACCTCCGCCGGCTCCGGGAGCCGTGGCACACCCTGGGGCGGCGGCAGCACATGGCAGCCAGTTCATTCCGGCGCTGCAAGTCGGGGTGCCGCGGGAACGCCTCTATTTTGGGAATTACGAAGTGCACCCGTTGAGCGTGATGCGGCAGAAAATCGCCGAGCACATGGTGGCGTCGAAGCACGTTTCGGCGCATGTGTACTCCGTCGACGAAATCGACATGAGCAAGGTTGCCGCGATTCGCGCAAAGTCCAAAGAGGAGTTTGAGAAGCGCTACGAGACGAAGCTGACGTTCATGCCGTTTTTCGTGAAGGCGGCGGTGGCGGGCCTGCGCGCCTATCCCATAGTGAACGCTTCGCTGGACGGCACGAACGTGGTGCTGCACAAGGAGATCAACATCGGCATCGCCGTGGCGCTGGACTGGGGCCTGATCGTGCCGGTGGTGAAGAACGCGGACGAGAAGAACCTGCTGGGCATTCAACGCAACCTGAATGATCTGGCGGAGCGCGCGCGCTCGAAGAAGTTGAAACCCGACGAGGTGCAGGAGGGAACATTCTCCATCACGAATCCGGGCGTATTCGGGGGGCTCTTCGGCCTGCCAGTGATCAGCCAGCCGAACGTGGGCATCCTGGGGCTTGGGGCGATCGAAAAGCGGCCGGTGGTGATCAACGATTCGATCGCCATCCGCTCGATGTGCTATGTGACGCTGAGCTACGACCACCGCGTGGTGGATGGGGCTATCGCGCACCAGTTCCTGCACAAGGTGAAGGAAACGCTGGAGAACTGGGCGGAGCCGGTGGTGTAGGGGGATGGTTTTAAGTTATCAGTAATCAGTTTTCAGTAAAGAAGGAAACGCCCGTAACAAACGATTTACGCAAGCTACGTGGTTGAAAAAGACGCAGGGGCCTTTCCCGGATTTCTCAAAAACTACGTTCATCCGATGTCCAAGTTAAGCAAGCTATGATCATCCCAAGGCGATGCGATGAGGATCGCCGAAGGCCCGCAACATCAAAATCGTACAAGGTGTGGGAGTTGAGATCTTTCGGCGCGCCCCGACCAGGTCGGGGTAAACGCCCGGCGCGTCCCTCAAGATGACAGGGTGCTGCGCAGTTTGGATAACCTCAAAATTGTAGCTCGTGAGAAAGTTCGGCTATAATCTCGCCAGGAAGCGTCTCGTCACTCCGGAAAACCTACAGGAGGCAGTATGAACCGCGGAATCAGACGGCGGGAATTTTTGCGGCATGGCGCGCTGGCGGCGGGTGCGGTTGCCTGCGGCGCGTATCTCCCCTATTCAGCGGCGGGCACGGCTTCCGCGGATTCGCGGATAGACGTATTGCTGGATGAACCACTGGGGCTCATTTCTCCCAACATTTACGGGCATTTTATCGAGCACCTCGGCGGGGTGATCTACGACGGCGTGTGGGTGGGCGAAAACTCGCGCGTGCCGAACGTGAAGGGCATCCGCAAGCGGCTGATCGAGGAATTGCAGAAGATCCAGGCGCCGGTGATGCGCTATCCCGGCGGCTGCTTCGCGGACAGCTACGACTGGCGCGATGGCATTGGACCGGCGGAAAAACGCCCGCGGCGGACGAATTTCTGGGCGAATGACGAGCCGAAGAACGCGCCAAGCACCCACAAATACGAAGCAAATCAATTTGGCACCAACGAATTCATGCAGTTCTGCCGCTTGGCCGGCTGCCAGCCGTATCTTGCCGCGAATCTGCGCAGTTTGCCGCCGGAAGAGTTCGCCCGCTGGGTGGAGTACTGCAATGCCCCGGCAGGAAGCACCACGCTGGCCGAGATGCGCGCGGCCGCGGGATTTTCGGAGCCTTTCGGCGTGCGCTTTTGGGGCGTGGGCAACGAATCGTGGGGCTGCGGGGGGGATTTCACGGCGCAGGAATATGCGGTGGAGTTCCGTCGATTCACGACGTGGGTGCCGCGGTATGACCAGAAGGAGTTGTCGTTTGTGGCCTCGGGGCCGAATACGGATGAGTGGGAATGGACGAGAGGATTTTTTGAGGAACTGTTGCGCAAGGGCAAGTGGCAGCTCGATGGCGTGTACGGGTTGTCGCTGCACCACTACGCAGCGAACCTCAGCCGGGGAAAAATTGCCGATTGGGAGAAGAGCAAGGGCAGCGCGCTGCAATTTGCGCCGATTGACTGGTACGAGTTGCTGCGCGAAGGGCAGCGCATCGAAACGATGATCGAAAACCACTGGCGCATCATGGGCGAATGGGACACGGAGCATCGCGTGAAGCTGATCGTGGACGAGTGGGGCCCGTGGTACCGCAGCGGCTCGGAGGCGACGCCGGGCGACCTGTTCGAGCAGACGCCGACGCTGCGCGACGCGGTATTCAGCGCGATGAATCTGGACATTTTCAGCCGGCACCCGGAAAAAGTGGCCATGGCCAATTGCGCCCAGCTCATCAATTGCATCAACAGCCCGTATTTGGCGCACGAAGAGAAATTCTGCGTCACGCCGGTCGGCCACGTGTTCGCGATGTATGCGGCGCACCAGGGCGGGCAGGGGCTGCGGACGGTCATTTCCGCGCCGGCGGTGCGCTACGACCGCGACGGCAAACCGGCGACGTTCTGGGGATTGCAGGGATCGGCTTCGCTGCGCGGAAAGGAAGTGGTGCTGACGGTGGTGAACCCGCACGTCAGCGAAGCGCGAGAAACGCTGATCGCGATGCGGGGCGGACGGGTCTCCTCGGCCTCATTGACGACGCTGACGAGCACGGACATCCAGGCGCACAACACGTTTGCGGAGCCTGCGGCGCTGGAACCGCAAACGAAGAAGCTGGATGTGAACGGTGAGGAGCTTGCGATGGTGCTGCCGGCGGCCTCGGTTAACAAGCTCACGCTGGCACTGGGCTAGCGCGCAGTTTTAAGTAATCAGTTTCAGTGGTAAGTAAAGAAGGAAACGCCCATAACGAAGTCGCGGTGATGCCCGGCTCGGCATCTACAGAGATTCGCTCGTCTTTGGGAAATCCCGAAGTAAGGAAAATTGCAGCTTGGAAGCGAGATTGAGATAGTGATTGCGGTCTTTTCTCACGCGCTAACCGATGGCGCGGGAATCGCCTGGCTGGCTCTGACTGATAACTGAAAACTGATAACTGATTACTGAATCATCGGGCGCAACTTCGCGGTCCACACCGCGAAGCCTTCCATCGCCACGGCTTCGACGCCGGCGTCGCGCAGGGTTTCGCGGACGAAGCGATGGCGTTCGTTTTCGGCGAGCAAGGCCACGTCGGTGACAGCGGTAAATTCACTGGACGGCACTTTGCCGCGGATGCGGTCCACGGTATAGGCGAGGAGCTTGGCATCGGCGGGCGCGCGCGTAACGCTGAGCGCCTGGACGAAGCCCCGTGTGCCGTTGCGGCGGTAGCCATAGTCGAGGCGCATGGGATCGCCCGGGAAAGTGAACTCCTCCGCGCGCACGCCCTTCTGCATGCGTTCCCACAGGCGCGCTTGCTTCAGCACTTGCGCGCAGTAGGAGCGAATCACGCCGCGGCTGCCCGGCATGCCGACGCGCGTGGCCGCGCGCGCCGGGGCCACGTGATCGGCATAGAGGCGCTCGATTTCCGCATCCAGATCGTCGGCGTAGACGCCCTTTTGCGGGGCAAGCTGCAGGGCATTGGAGAGCGTGTCGTCCCACTTTCCCAAAAGCCGCAACCAGGCGGCCTGCCCGTTTCCCGCATCAGGCGCTTGATCTGTTTCCTGGCCATTGCTGGGGAAGAGGTCGCCGGCGCCAGCAAAACGGTTTTCCAGATCATCACGCAAAGCCCGCAGGAGTTCCTCATCGGCCTGGGGGTGAAGACGGCGCACGCGCGCGTACTCTTCGGGCTCTTCGATCAGACGCAAGCGGCGCTCGCCGGTTTGCGGATCGAAGACCAGCACACCGATATTGACCCACTCGTCGCGCACCAGATTGGGGGTATAGCGGAGCACGCGATAGGCGCAGGCGCGCTCATTCGCTCTTGCCTCGTTTGTCTCTGTGATCATCGTATTTCTCCCAATTGCGTGACTCGTGATTCGCAATTTGTGACTCGTGAAAGAACATCACCGGCAGCCGGTCTTGGGTTTTCACCAGTCACGAATCACGGACCCAGTACGGAAAAGGCTGCCGGTTGGAAGATTTTGCGGAAAGGAGAAGCTCCGGAACGCGCGTCCTTCTGCGCTGCAGTTGCTCCAGCAGCCGCAGGACGGCGTCATAATCGTCCGCATACCACTCCGGCGGAATTTCCCCGGCCAATTCGGCAAGCACGCGTTCGCTGATGCGATGTTCCAGGCGCTCGAGCCAGGGGCCAAAGGATGCCATGCCGGTTACGCCTTCATAGACGCGGTTGCGCGCATACAAGCCGCGCAGGGGCGCATCGGGAAAATTCCACTCCCCGGCGTTGAAACAGAAACCCTGGTCGATCATCAGCGTGCGATAAGCAAGCGGATTACTGCCGGCCGCGTGGGGAGATTCTCCCGGAACATGAGCCGGCGTTGCTGCTGATGCCGGGCTCTTCTCCTCAAAAAACAGAGTCTGCCGTCCGTTGGTGTTGCAGGTCCATTTGTCGAAGACCAGCATGCCGGCAAAATCGTGAAGGTTGGCGACCTCGCGCAGCTTCTCATCGGGGAGAAAATCGTGCAGCACCAGCCGGCGGGGATCACCCGGATAGCGCGAGCCGAATTGCAGCCCCGCGGAGCAGGGCGTATGGGAATGGGCCAACTCGATGCACAGTTCCTGGGTCAACTGGATCAGCTCCCGGCTGACCTCGACGACGGCTACGGGGGTGGTGGGGAGGCCGAGACGAGATGCCAAGCGAGTGCCGAGCAGCTCGTTTACCAGAATGCGGAGGTGCTGCGGGTTATTTTGGAATTTGACGACATAGTAGTTGCCGTCCGAGCACCTCATGAGGTGCGATTGCGCGCCTCCGCGCATCCTCCGTATGTGCTCGATGGCTCGCAACATACGCGTTTATCCTAACGGCACTTAGAGGTTCTATCAAGAGCGCGGGGGCAGCGGCGCCGGGTGATTCCCAATGCGGCGCAAGGAGCGCACCGATTCGGCGCGGGGGCGGCGGGGGCTTCTATTCCCGGCAGCAGCAAAGTCATGCCAATGTGGCGCCTGCCGTGGCAGTCCGGAACAATGAAGCCCCGTGATGGCGTCGCGGAACTTCCGGGAAATCCAGTTTTGGGCGCCAGGAACGATTAGCGGCGGCGTTTCTTGCCGGCTTTTTTGGCGGCCTTCTTGGGCTTCGCTTTGGCCTTCTGGGCTTTTTTCGGAGCCTTCTTGGCCGCTTTCTTGGGCGCCTTCTTGGCAGGCTTTTTCGCCGCTTTCTTTGGCGCAGCCTTGGGTGCGGGCTTCGCCGGGGCTTCTTCCCCAGCTTCTCCCGCGGGTTCATCTTCTACCAAGAGGATCTCTTCCGGTTCTTCGATCACGCCCTCGGTATCGCCACCCAGCTCGTCGTCCTCTTCCAGCCGGGACAGCTCATCATCCTCTTCAAAATGATCCTTCTCAAAATCCATGCTTTCCTCCCCTGGGGGCACTTGTTTTCCCGATGTTCTTGGCATGCTGCTCCAGCCGGAGATGAGTCACTCCGTCCTTGCGATTTGTTATCCCACTCCAACGTGGATGTCAAGAGTTCTCGCGGGTAGGCGAGGCAGGCGTTTCTCGGAGGTCAAGGGCAGGCCGAAATGATGTGACCAGCGGCACAGGAAGAGGCGCGTTCGGAGGAGTGGAGGGAGGCGAGGGGGTGGACCATGAGCCGCCTGGGGACTACTGCCGGGTCTTGCCGGAGGTGCGCGTGGAGGGTTTCTTGGATTTGGCGGAACTATGCACGGTGCGGGTTTCCGGGGCGCCGCCCACCGTATAGATGCGTAAGACCATGCCGCGGGAGACCTTGGCGGACTTGAGCCCGTTCCATTTGCGGATCTGCTCGGAGGTCACGCTGAACTGATCGGCGATGCCCGCAAGGGTGTCGCTCTTGCGGACGCGGTAGCGCACCAGGCGGCTCTTGGCCTCCTCGGGAGGGCGGGTAGCGGGGATGATGAGTTTCTCTCCCGGCGTCAAGGCTTCGGCGCGGTCCAGGGCGTTGGCGTCGGCGATGGCAGCCGGGGTGACGCGATATTTCTTGGCAATGGAGGTCAGCGTGTCGCCGGATTCGACGCGATGGCGCCGCCAACTGACCCACTTGTCCGGGGGAATGTCCGCGATCTCTGCCGAGAATTTTTCCGAGGTGCCCTTCGGCAGGTACAAGACAAAGCTGGGATCCTCCGGGGTGGCCATGCGGAGAAGCGAGGGATTCAGAGCGCGTAGCGTGGCCACGTCGACGTCAATGGTTTCCGCCACCAGGCGGATGTCGATGGCGCGGCCAGGCTTGACGACATCGGAATCCACCGGCCAATCGGGATCCACCGCGATGCCGTAATGCGCGGCGTCCTTGGCAATCAGGGTGAGAGCGAGAATGATGGGCACATAATTTTTGGTTTCGCGGGGGAGCACATTGCGCTTGTAGAGCTCCCAGAAATCGGCGTAGCCGGTGCGCTCCACGCCCTTCTGGACGTTGCCCGGGCCGCAGTTGTAGGCGGCGATGGCGAGATACCAGTCGCCAAACAGGCCGTAGAGGTCGCGGAGATGCTGGGCCGCGGCGCGCGTGGCCTTTTCGGGGTCCAGGCGCTCGTCCACCCACCAGTTGCGCTTCAAGCCGTACTCGTTGCCGCGCCACTGCACGAATTGCCAGATGCCGCGGGCCCCGGCCCGCGAAAGAGCCAGGGGCTGGAAGGCGCTCTCTGCCTGGGCCAGGTAGATCAGATCCTGGGGCACACCTTCCTCGCTCAAGACACGGGAGATCATCTGCTGGTAGCGGCCGGAGCGGCGCAGACCATTTTCGACGATGGCGCGGCCGCGCGGGGTTTGGAAAAAGTTGAGGTAGGAGACCACGGTGTCGTTCACGGTGAGCGGCAAGTCGTGCGAGATGCTCTTGGCGGCGACTTCGGCGCGCTCCCGCAACTTGGGGTCGACGGGGAAGGTCATTTCGGCCACTTCGTCGATGGCCGCGGGAACGGCGGGAGCTTCGCTGAAACCATCACCCGCGCGGAAGGCCTGCAATTCGTAGGTGTAGATCGTGTCCGTGACCTGATGGAACAGCTCGCTGAGGCGCGCATCACTGTTGGGGTCGTAGCCGCTTTCGAGCATCCAGTCGACGGCGTCGTCAAAATCGCGGCGCGCGGCTTCCAGGTGGCCGGCCTGGTAATTGGCTTCGCCGGAGCTGAATTTTTCCTTAACCTTTTCGATCAGGTAGTCGATACCGCCTGGCACGGGTGCCTGTAGAGTGATGAGAGGCTGCGATACCAAGTTTCTGAGTGGCAGAGCGCCGACTTCGGGGGCGGCGGAGGCCGGGGCCAGCGCCGGAGCCAGCGCCGGAACATGCGCCTGCACCGGTTTCTTGCTGGCATCTTCGCAACCTGCCAAAGCGAGCAGCCATGCGAAACACGCTACCGCGCCCAGCGAGGGCCTGATCATCGGCTTCAGAGGCATTGCCCTATGGTAAGTAGGGCTTTGCAGATTGGTCAATGCAATACCGCCCCACACGGTAGCCCATGCAGCACCCACCCCAGGCCCGAAACGCCGGCCACGCCGGTTTTTGGCTGAGATGTAAGAGCGTGGACCCGCAGTCGACAGATACCCATTGCAACGCTGAGAAACTCTGAAGATTCAGGAGGCAAACGCGTGGCGCGATCGCCGCCCACAGTTTGCTCATCGCCTCGTCCTCGCCGCGCGCATTCTACCTTTTACTTGCCCCATCTCATTTGCCGCCCCAACTTCGGGTATCTTTGCCGCATCCAAGAAGGTGACGAAATTTCCGTGCCAGTTGCGGCGTATCATTCATTGACGACCCATTGACCACACCCATTGACCCAAATGCCCAACGCCGAAACTGCCATCCAGCTTGACCGCGTTTCCCGCCAGTACACCATGGGAGGAGCGACCATCCAGGCCGTGAACGACGTCTCGCTTTCCATTGCTCGCAACGAATTCCTGGCGCTGCTGGGCTCTTCCGGATCGGGGAAATCGACGCTTCTGAATCTTATTGCGGGCCTGGACCGGCCGACGTCGGGCTCAATCACGGCGCAGGGGCAAAATCTGGCGGAACTCACGAGTATCGAACTGGCGCGCTACCGCTGTAACACCATCGGCATGATCTTTCAATCGTTCAACCTGCTGCCGCGCATGACGCTGGAAGAAAACATCGAACTGCCGTTGCGACTTGCGGAGGTTGCACGCGAAGAGCGGCCCGGGCGCGTGCACGAGGTGTTGGAGCGCGTGCGGCTGACGCACCGGCTGGGTCATCGTCCCACGGAACTGTCCGGGGGCGAGCAGCAGCGCGTGGCCATCGCACGGGCGCTGGTGAACCGGCCGAAGATTTTGCTGGCGGATGAGCCAACCGGCAATCTCGATTCCGCGACGGGGGAAGCGGTTCTGTCGCTGCTGCGCGACGTGCAACGGGAATTGGGGATGACGATCGTGATGGTGACGCACGAACGGCCGCTGGCTGAGCGCTACGCCGACCGTCTGGCGATCATGGGCGATGGCAAACTTTTGTCGGCTTCGGAAATCACGAAAGAGGCCGCGCAATGAAAACCCGCGACTTGGCGGACCTGGCATTCCGCAATCTTCGTGAAGCCATCTTACGAAACGCGCTGACGACGCTGGGAGTGGCGGTCGGAGTGGCTTCGCTGGTGGCGATGATGTCGCTGGGTGTGGGCTTGCAGGAGCTGGCTTCAAAGAGGCTTTCGCAGAGCGGGTTGTTTGACACGATTTTCGTCACGCCAAAGAACAATTTCCGCGGAATAGGGCGCCCGCAGCGCGAAGTCGAAGCGGACAAGCCGGCGCGGACCTTGGACGAAGATGCGCGCCAGGCGATTGAGAAGCTCCCGAACGTGATCGAGGTTTATTCGCAAGTGCGGTTTTTCACCGAGGTGCGGTTCAACAACAAACCTTTTGCCACGGTGGTGGCGGGGATGCCGGATTCTTCGCGCAATTCCGGTTCGTTCGATGGGATGCAGGGGAATTTTTTCTCTTCTCCAACGGCGAACGAAGCGATCCTGCAGATTGAGTTCGCAAAGGATCTTTCGGAAAAGCCCGCGTCGCTGATCGGGCAGGATCTGGTGCTGCGATACGCGGAACGCCAGGCGCTGCCGGCGAACGACGATTCGTCCAGCCCGAGCGGCGGACCCTCGGGCGGTTTTTCCGTGGTGCCGAAAGAGCTGCGGCTCAAGATCGTAGGAATTGTGGAAACGGAGCCGGCGGCCGGATATGGCGGCTACGGCAACGCGCGATTGCTGATGCCGCTTTCCACGGCGTCAACCTTGCGCGCGGCGCAGGTGAACGATTTGCGCGACATCGTGCGCGACAACACCGCCAACAAGACGACTTACCCTTCGCTTTCGGTGCGCGCCAAATCGCCCTCGCAGGTGGAAACGCTGGAGGCATCGATTAAAGCGATGGGCTTTGCAGCCTTCTCGCTTCTGGATGCCTCGAAATCGCTGCGCACGTTTTTCTCCGTGTTCGATCTGCTGCTGGGGATTTTCGGGAGCCTGGCGCTGGCGGTGGCGACGCTGGGAATCGTGAACACGCTGGTGATGGCGATTCTGGAGCGGCGGCGCGAAATCGGCGTGCTGAAGGCGCTGGGAGCGGCGGATTCGGACGTGCAGCAACTGTTTTTTGTCGAAGCCGGGGTGATGGGTTTGTTCGGAGGTTTCCTTGGGGTGTTGTTTGGCTGGTTGCTGGGACGGGCGATCACGTTTGGAACTAATGTTTATTTGAAGCGGCAGAACCTGAATCCGATTGAACTTTCTTCCGTGCCGTGGTGGCTGGTGATTGCGGCCATCGTGTTCGCCATTCTTGTCAGCCTGGCCGCGGGGCTCTATCCTGCTTCGCGTGCGGCCAAGCTCAATCCGGTTGACGCGCTGCGTTATGAGTAGCGAAGCTCTGGCGTTGGCGCGCTGGCCATTCTTCACTTATTTCCTCAGCCTCCTGTGTTTGGCTGTGCCGTTGCACGCGGCGACGGGCCGCGTCGAGTGCAATTCCCTTCCCAGCAAGTTCACGCATCGCGCGGTGCCCTACTGCATCATGCTGCCGCCAGCGTTTGACGCGGACAAGACGCGGCATTTTCCCATCCTTTATTTGTTGCACGGGCTTGGCGATAACGAACAGTTCTTCATGCACTCCGGGGAATGGAACCTGGTGGAAGACATGCGGGAGAAGGGCGAGCTGAAGGATTTTCTGATCGCCACTCCGGATGGGGGCACGAGTTTCTACATCAACGCGAAAGATGGGAAGGAACGCTACGAAGACTTCCTGGTACAGGAGTTTTTCCCGTTCATCGAGAAGCGTTACCGTGTGTCGCCGGGCCGCACGAACCGCGCGATTTCGGGAATTTCGATGGGCGGCTACGGGGCGCTGCACCTGGCGTTCCGACATCCGCAACTGTTCTCCGCCGTAAGCGCCCATAGCGCCGCGCTCATCGAGAAACTGCCGGTGTTTCTCGGCGGTGCGGCGCCGCAGAGCAGTCAGCCCAATCGCGCGAGGATCCTGGGGGGCGTGTTTGGCAGCCCGCCTGACCCGGTGTACTGGAATCAGGAGAGTCCGATTACTCTTGCGCGGACTGCCAATCTGGCGGGATTGAAGATTTACTTCGATTGCGGGGATCAAGATGATTATGGCTTCGACGCGGGAGCCACGGTTCTGGACAAAGTGCTGACGACGCGGCACATTGCCCACGAATTTCACTTGTACCCCGGCCGGCACGATGCGAGCTACTTCGCGGCACACCTGCCGGCCTCGCTGGAATTTCATGCGCGCCTGTTTCCGCGTTAATTAGAGGCGGGCCCCGGCTTTTTGCCGGTGAGCACGCGCAGCGGCGGGAACGTACTCCACCAGAAGGTAGATCCGAGTTCGAGCACGATTCCTGAGTCGCGAAACACCTGCTCGTACCGGCGCGTTTTGATGAAATCGGACACCACCAGTTGGCCGCCGGGCTTCAGCACGCGGACGATTTCCCGGCAGGCCTGATCGCGTCCTTCTTTCGTGGGAATATTGTGCAGACAGAGGTTGGAAACGACGATATCGAAGCAGGCGTCCGGGAATTTGAGGGATGTGGCGTCGCCGTCGAGTACCTCCACTTTTTCTTGCACCCCTTCGATCTCGGCATTGCGAAGGGTGCGCTCGCGGGCATTCCCAGCCAAATCCACCTTGCTCCACGGGTCGATTCCGAAGGCGCGACCCGTCGTGAGGTGCTTCGCCGCGCCGATCATCAGCAACCCGGCGCCCGTGCCCACGTCCAGGACGCGCTCATCCCCTTGCCAGGTGATGCGATGCAACATGCGATCGCGGTGCCACAGCTTGCCGTATCTCGCATAGAGGATCATCAAGAGGCCTTCCGCGATGCAGACCGCGCCAATGCCGAGGAACATGGAGTGGAAGACAAAAATGACATGGCCGAGGCGTAGCGAGGGGACGAAGGGGCTGGCCAGCAGCGCCAAAGCGCCGATCAGGAACAAGCTCCGAATCACACCTGGGGCGTCAATGCCATAGTCCGGCTTTGCAGGGGTTGCACGCATCGTTCCTCCACCGCGCACCAGCCAAATCCTACACCATTTGTGGTGGCCAAGTTCACGGGAGGGGTGGGACAAGAGAGTGAGAGGGAAAGAAAGGAGCTCGAGACGCGGAGATCGTGTCGGGAAAGAAGGGGGGAGATGAATTACGGGTTGTGGGCAGGCTTTGCAGTTGCAGAAGCGGCGGCCTTTCGAAGCTCGCCTTGAGGAGCGGGGCAAGCGGCGAAAGTGAGCCGGCGCACTCCAGAGTAAGCAGGGAACCAAGATGCAGTGATCTTGCGGACAAGGGGCGCAGCGATGCTGCGCCCCTACCAGGAAGACCGAAGGACGGGGCGGCTAGTCTAGATAGAAGACTTCCTTCATCATGGCGAAGCGCTCGCCAGGCTGGAGTCCCGGCACCGGCTCGAAGAGGGCGGCCATTTCCTGCTGCCATTTCAGATTCGTCTCGTCCTTATCGAGGGCAGTCCAGGCAGCGTCAAAATCAGCGACCTGCATAACCAGAATCAAGTCCTGCTCTCTACGGAAAATCGAATAGTGAGAGATGCCCACTTCCTTGAGCTTGGCGAGCAAGGCGGGCCAGACGTGGCGATGGGCTTCTTCGTACTCCTGCTCCTTGTCGGCTTTAATCCTCAATCGAAAGGCAACGCGAGGCATGTGGATCTCCCGATAAGACCTATGTGGAAGCGCCGAGTCCCTGCTACATGGAGGCGCCGCGAAAAATTATAAGCCCCAAGGGCGGGTGAGGCAGAGAACTTTTGCGATTTGGGGTCCTGAGCCACTGGGGAATCAGGAGCTTAAGTCCAAGTCTTCCAGTGGTCGGGCGACATGGCAGGGATACGCCGCCAGAGAGAACGGAGTGATTTTTGGCGGGTTGCGCGTTTACATGGCATTCATCTGATTGTTACTGGGCCGTTACCAAGCACTGCGGCTCCCCTGCCACAATGAAGAGGATCCTAGAGTTTACATAGGGGTCCCTATTCACACCGATGCCTACCGTTACCCGACGCACTACGGTAAACTACCGCCGATGCGATCCAAGGCGCGCGAGCTGTATATGAAGCGCATTCTGATCATTGAAGACGATCGCGACATCGTCGAACTGGTCCGCTACAACCTTGCCAACGAGGGGTTTCAGGTGAACGCTGCCCTTGACGGTGCCTCCGGCCTGTCGTCGCTCAAGAAAACGCCGCCGGACCTACTGCTGCTGGACTTGATGCTGCCAAAGATTTCAGGGCTGGAAATCTGCCGGGAAGTGCGCAAGGACGAATCGCTGAACCGCTTACCCATACTGATGCTGACCGCGCGAGGCGACGAAGCCGACCGCGTGGTGGGATTGGAGATGGGCGCGGACGATTACGTCACCAAGCCCTTCAGCCCGCGGGAATTGATTGCGCGGGTGAAGGCGCTTTTGCGGCGGGCCGAGCCGCCCGCGGAATCACCGCGGATCATTGAGGTTGGCAAGCTGGCGATCAATCCAGCATCGTACCGTGTCAGCCAATCCGGGAAGCCCGTACCGCTGAGCACGCTGGAATTCCGCTTGCTGTATTACCTGGCTTCGCGCCCCAATCGCGTCTTTACTCGAGATCAGTTGCTCGATGCCGTCTGGGGCACGGATCGATTCGTCACCCCGCGCAGCGTGGATGTGTACGTGCGGCGGCTGCGGGAGAAAATCGAACCCGATCCGGAGAACCCCCTGCACCTGAAAACGGTGCGCGGCGCGGGCTACTTATTCGAGACACGTGCAGCGTAAACTTTTTTGGAAACTCGCGCTGACTTTTCTGGCGCTTCTGCTGAGCGTATTGCTCGCGGTGGATTTCCTCGCCGAACGAGCCCTGCGAGGCAGCTACCAGAACGACGTATTTAACCAACTGAAGGCCATTGCGCGGGTCCTACCGTTCGAGCAGTTGCATTTCTCGAGCTTTCCGCCGGAAACCCCGGAAGATCTTGCCGTGATGAAGCACTGGGTTGCCGACGCGGCCAAGAGCGGCGCGCGGATAAGCGTGATCACGGCGGATGGCCGTGTGATTGCGGACTCGCAATCCGAAACGCAGACAATGGAATCACACGCGGACCGCCCGGAGGTGCTGGAGGCGCTACGGAGTGGTGAGGGCAGGTCCACGCGGACGAGTGTTTCGGTGAAGCAGCCACTGCTGTACTACGCGGAGCGATACAACCTTTCGGGAGGTGTGCCGGTGGTGGTGCGGCTGGCCCTGCCGCTGGAGGCGGTTGATGAGACGCTGGGAAATTTCCGGCGCAACCTCTGGCTGTGGTCGCTGGTGATCCTGATTCTTGCGGGGGCCATTTCCTTGCTGGTGTCGAGGTCGTTCACCGAACGCGTGGAGCGGTTGCGCGAATTCTCGCGGCGCGTGGCCGAAGGCGATTTCCGGCCGCTGGCTGCGGATGGGACAGGAGACACGCTGGAAGCGTTGGGGTACTCACTGAACCAGACGGCTGCGCGCATGGACCAGACGATTCGCACCTTGACGGAGGAGCGCAATCTGTCTTCCGCGATTCTGGGTTCGATGGTGGAAGGAGTCGCGGTGGTGAACGGTGGCGAGCGCCTGGTGTTCGCGAATCCGGGATTTGCGTCGATTCTGGGTCTCGATGTGCCGCCCATGTCCGGAAGTTCGCTACTGGAGGTGGTGCGCCAGACGGAGCTGATCGAGGCGGTGCGCCGGGTGCACGCCGGAGAGCCACGCGTGGAAGCGGAAATCGTGACGGGGACACTGCGGCAGCACTTTTTTGCGGCGACTGTTGCGGCGGTGCGCGCGGGAGAGACCTCTGGCGCGGTGATCGTGCTGCACGACATCACGGCATTACGGAAATTGGAACGAATCCGGCGAGACTTCGTGGCCAACGTATCGCATGAGTTCCGCACGCCGCTGACGGCGATCCAGGGATTTGCGGAAACGCTGCTTGCGGGAGCCGTGAACGACCCGCAGAACCGCGACCGGTTTCTGGGGATCATCCTGGAGCATGCGCGGCGATTGGCGCGGCTGACGGAAGACCTGCTGAAATTGTCGCAGATGGATGCGGAGCGGCTGGAGCTGGAGCTGCGCCCGGTCAGCGTGGCGCAATTGGTGGAATCCTGCTACGAAACCGCGCGCCACCAAGCCGCAGAAAAGGAGCTAAATCTTTCCCTGGACCTGCCGGAAGGGCTGCCCGATGTTTCCGGCGACGCGCGGCGATTGCAGGAGGTGCTGCAAAACTTGCTGGACAATGCGATTCAGTACACCTTACCCGGCGGGAAGATTGTGCTGAGCGCCGAAGCCAAGAATGAAGAAGTGATCTTCACGGTGGCAGACACGGGCATCGGTATTCCGCAAGCCGACCAGCCACGGATCTTTGAGAGGTTTTACCGGGTGGACGTGGCGCGCTCCCGTGAAGCGGGCGGCACGGGACTCGGGCTGGCAATCGCAAAACATCTAACCGAGGGGCACGGCGGGCGCATCTGGGTGGAAAGCGAAGTGGGTGTGGGCTCGAAATTCCATGTGTCCGTGCCGGTGTTTGACGCGGAGCGCTCGGCAGCGCGAGCAGCAGCCTCAACGGCGGGCAGCGCACGAGCCAATCGCGGAAGCCTGCCGACAAGTTCGTAGTACCTCCCTTTCCGCGCTATTCATATCCCTGTAAACAAAGCGTAACCTGCGCGGAGCACAATTCCTGAGAGCGTGCGGAAGTGTGCCGGACGATATGACTCCGCCGCGGAGGCAAGGATGGCAACTGCAGCCGGACTGACCGAAGTGGTTCTGCACGACGCGCTGGTCAACTACCTGATTTCCATGGCGCGGGTCGTGGAAACGGCCATGAACCGCGCGCTGGATGCGATCGTAGGGTTTGACAACCAGCGGACGGCGGGACTTCCGGGTGAAGTATTCCTTCTGGAACCGCGCATCAACGAGATGGAAATCATGATTGACGAGCACGCCATCCGGCTATTGCGGCGCGGCTCGTTTAACGATGACGAGATGCGCCTGATCGTGGCCGCGCTGAAGATTACCAACGACCTGGAACGCATCGGGGATATTGCGGTGAGTCTGGCGGAACGCGTGATGACTTTGCGCGAAATGCCGGGCGCGCAACCGCCGGAAGAACTGGGGCCGATGGTGGAAGCGGTGAGGTCGATGGTGAGCCGCAGCCTGGGCGCGCTGATCTTCCGGAACGCGGAAATGGCGGCGCAAGTTCTGGAGAGCGATGACGTGGTGGATCAATACCGGGACCGCATCTTCGAGAATCTGCTACAACACATGACCACGGATGTTGCGCTGGTGAGTCCCGGGATGCAATTCGTGCTGGCAACGCGCCACCTGGAGCGGATCGCGGATCATGCGACGAATATTGCCGAAGACATTATTTTCTGGGTGCACGGCCTGGATGTGCGTCACGGGCGGGGGTTGGCGGCGAACCCGGAGCAAACAGAAACGAGCGGCGCTGGGGCCCAGGAGGTCACCAAGAATTCACATGGGCTTCATTTGGGCGTGACTCCAGGCTGCGAAACTCAGCGCGTTTGATCTTCAATCTACGTCCTACCACGGGGACCGGTGCACCCCTGGCTCCGGTCCCCTTCTCCTCTCTCCCGCGAAAAAGAGCGGGCCACTCTGGCGCAAGCACAACCGAGAGAATGCCAAAGGGGTATTGGTGCTTGCGGAAGAGGAACAGATGACACAGGTAGGAGAGAGGTAATGCACCGAACGGTGAGGCGAGAAAGGTCACAGGCGTGCAGAAACATTCCGGCAGGGGACTAACAAGGGGGCAATGGAGGCCCGCCTAGTTTTGTCCCAAGGGATTGAAATAAATAGGGTTGCATAAGGGCGCCGATAGTTTGTTACAGATTATTCATGCCGAATTGACATGAGCGTAAGAGACGGCCACTAACTTCGGAACGCGGGGTGGCACTTTTCCCACGAGAAGACTTTGAAATCCGGAGAAACAAAGAGAGAGGCAATGAAAAAACTGGCATCACTCACGTTGTCGCTGTTCCTACTTTCAGGACCGGCGTTCGCTGACTCACCGAAAGATACACCGAAGGATGCCGATGCGCAGCCGGCCAAGTCCGCTGCGGCGGCAAAACCCGCGACGGCCAAAACGAGCGCAGAGATCGCAGAGGAAGTAGAAGAGCTGCGTCAGGCGTTGCAGGCCCAGCAAGAGCAATTGCAGATGTTGAAGGAAGAGTTGGCCAAGCGCGACCGTCAGATCGAGGAAGCGCGGGAAGCGGCTGCGACGGCAAATTCGCGGGCGTCAGAAGCCAACGTGAAGGCGAACGAAGCGGCAGCGACTTCGGCAGAAGTGAAGACGACAACTGCAGCGCTGAATTCTTCCGTGGCGAGCCTCGCGGCGAGCAACGCGGCGGCGGCGAATGCGGCGGTAGCCGCTACGGGAGGACAAGGTGGTACAGAGAACAAAGGCCCGGCGACGATCCGGTTCAAGGGTGTAAACATCACTCCGGGCGGATTCATCGAAGCAGCAACGGTAAACCGGCAGCGCGCCGAGAGTGCGGACATCAACACGGCATTCAACTCGATTCCATATAGCGGCAACTCTACGGGCAAGCTTTCGGAAATGAACCTGACAGCGCGCCAGTCGCGCCTTAGCCTTTTGTTTGACTCAAAAGTGGGCGACACGAAACTTTCCGGCTACTACGAAGCAGACTTCCTCGGCGCCGGGACGACCTCCAACAACCGGCAGAGCAATTCCTACGTGTTCCGGCAGCGGCAGTTGTGGGCGCGCGCGGACTTTGCGAACGGCTGGGCGTTTTCGGCGGGGCAGATGTGGAGCCTGGCGACGGAGAACAAGAAGGGAATCGAAAACCGCCAGGAATGGTTCCCCTCGCAGATTGACCCACAGTACGTCGTGGGCTACACCTGGCAGCGTGCCTACGGGGCCCGCATTGCGAAGAGCTTCGGCAATGTGTTCACACTGGCGGCTTCGGTGGAAGGTCCGCAGGCCACGGTTGGTGGGCGCGGATTCAGCACGTACACCAGCACCACAGCCACCGGTGTCGTGACGACGAATCAGAACTTCTTCGAGTTCGCTCCGGGAAGTGGCGGCGGTCTGTACAATGCGTATGACAGCACAGGCTATTCCATAAACAAGACACCCGACTTCTTGGTGAAAGCAGCGTTGGACCCAGGATGGGGCCATTACGAAGTGTTCGGCATCGTTAGCACGTTCCGGAACCGCGTTTATCCTTGCGCGGTGGTGGGAACCACGGCAGGCAATTACCCAACACCTGCCACGCCGACTGTTCTGGCATGTTCGAACGGCACAACCGCACCCAGCGTGACCGGAGCGTCCAACGATTCCCGCACCGGCGGAGGCGGGGGGGCCAGCCTTCGTGTGCCCGTGTTCGCGAAGAAGCTGGAGGTCGGCTTGAAGGCGTTCTATGGCGATGGCACTGGCCGCTTTGGATCTGCGCAGCTGGCGGACGCGACGGCGCGTCCGGATGGCACACTTGCGCTGATTCGTGGAGGGCACTGGCTGGGCTCGCTGGATTGGCACGTGAGACCGAAGTTTGACCTGTACGGCTACGTGGGCGGAGAATACGCCGCTCGCGCAGCCTACGTGGGATATGACTCGGTCAAGATCACCATCACGGCCGCCATTCCAGGTTGTGGCGCCGCAGGGCAGCAGCCGTGCGCTGGTGGAGGAGTACAGCCAGCCTACCCGGCGTTGACGACAACCTCCATTGCGACCAACGGTATCGGCGGATACGGCTCACCGTATGCCAACAACTCGGGCTGCTCGACCGAGACACTCCCGAGTGCCACGGGCACACCGGGAGGCGGAGGCACGTGCGCAGGTGATACCCGGTACATCGGAGAAGGTACCCTTGGCTTCTGGTACAAGTTCTACCAGGGCGAAAAGGGAAGAATGCAGTGGGGGATCCAATACTCCTACCTCTACCGGAATAGCTGGTCTGGGAGCAACGGACTGACGGGGACGACGAGTATCCAACCGCACGCGGTGGATAACATGATGTGGACGTCGTTCCGCTACTACTTGCCGTAAGCAGTCACAACTAACTTGGCGCGTCCTGGTGGAGAGGACGGCAAAAGGGCAGCTCTTCGCGGAGCTGCCCTTTTTTTGCGTGGTGGCGCCTGCGGCGCAACTCCATGGAAAAGGAAGAGTTAAACCATTTAATCTAAACATTTCTGATTTTTAACAGACTCACGATGAGATGTAACAATTCTGTAACAATAGGCGGTCAAGCTGAAGGGTACTTGGGCAAACTTAGAAACCGCAGGGAGATCAATCTCATGAAGAGAGTTGCTGTGTTAGTGGTGGGTATTCTCGCTTTGGGGGCGATGGTGTGGGCGCAGAATCCGCTCCTGATCAATGGGGCCGGTGCAACGTTCCCGTATCCAATTTATTCGAAATGGTTTGACGAATATCATCAGAAGAACACAAACACTGAGTTCAACTACCAGTCGGTAGGCTCCGGCGCCGGGATCAGACAGGTAACCGAAGGCACTGTTGACTTCGGCGCGACCGACGGCCCGATGAACGACGACCAGTTGAAGGCCTTCCAGGCCAAGAGAGGGTCGGGGATTCTGCACTTTCCGACCGTGCTCGGCGCGGCTGTTCCGACCTACAATGTGCCTGGAGTCAGCGGGGCGCTGAATTTCACTCCGGAGGCGCTGGCGGGCATTTTCCTTGGAAAAATCACGAAATGGAACGATCCGGCGATCGCGGGCGCCAACAAGGGCGTGAATCTGCCGGCGAATGATATCGTGGTCGTACACCGCTCAGATGGCAGCGGGACGACGTACATCTGGACCGATTACCTGTCAAAGGTGAGCGACGAATGGAAGAGCAAGGTCAGCAAGAACACTTCGGTGAACTGGCCCGTGGGGCTGGGCGGCAAAGGCAACGAGGGCGTGACGGGACTGATCAAGCAGACGCCCAATTCCATCGGCTACGTGGAGCTGATCTACGCGGCGCAGAACAACATTCCTTATGGCGCCGTCAAGAACTCCTCGGGGAATTTTGTGAAGGCAGACCTGGCGGGCGTAAGCGCAGCGGCAGCGGGTGCGGCGAAGGAAATCCCGGATGATTTCCGGGTTTCCATCACGAATGCGCCGGGAAAGAACGCCTACCCGATCTCAAGCTTCACGTGGCTGCTGATTCCTCAAAAGTTTCAGGATGCGGGGAAGCGCGAGGCGGTGAAAGGCTTTCTGAAGTGGATGTTGACGGACGGCCAGAACTACGCCGAATCGCTATCCTATGCGAAGCTCCCGAAGGAAATCGTCGAGAAAGAGAAGAAGGCGATCAACAGCATCCAGTAGCAACCAGCGAGGAACGTGGCGACTTCAGGGACAACTCTGCCGAACGCGGGCCCGGTGACGGGCTCGCGTTCTTTTCTATCCCGCCTGCGGGACGGCGACGAAATCGCGCGGCTGATCACGATGGTGTTCGCGGCGACCGTCGTGCTGATCACGCTGCTGTTGGTGTACGAACTGTGGACCAACTCCGCGCTGGCACGAGCGAAATTTGGACTGCACTTTTTCGTGACGCAGGTTTGGGACCCGGTGATTGACCAGTATGGGGCGCTGCCGTTCATGTATGGAACGCTGGTCACTTCGGCGGTGGCCCTGTTCATTGCCGTGCCCTTGGGAATTGGAGCGGCAATTTTCCTCGCGGAGCTGGCGCCGCCGCGGATTTCGGACACGCTGCAATTCTTCATTGATCTGCTGGCGGCGGTGCCGAGCGTGATCTATGGGTTGCTGGGAGTATTCATCGTCGTTCCTCTGATGCGGACGGTAATTTTCCCCGGGTTGAACAAGCCGCTGGGTTTTCTGCCGTTCTTTAAGGGCCCATCGTACGGCGTGGGATTTCTGACGGCGGGGATAGTCCTGGCGATCATGGTGATCCCGTACATCATTTCGGTATCGCGGGAAGTACTGCTATCGGTACCACGGGACCAGCGGGAAGCGGCGCTGGCACTGGGCTCGACACGTTGGGAATCAACCTGGAACGTGGTTGTGCCGTTCGCCAAGACAGGCATCCTGGGTTCGATCTTTCTGGCGCTGGCGCGTGCTCTGGGAGAAACGATGGCCGTGACCATGGTGATCGGGAACGTGCCGACGATCAGCGCCTCTCTGTTTTCACCGGGAGATTCGATCGCTTCGGTGATCGCGAACCAGTTTACGGAAGCTACCGGCGACCTGTATTTGCAGTCCCTCGTCGCATTAGGACTGGTGCTGTTTCTGATGACGTTCATCCTGAACGGGCTGGCACGCCTGCTGATTGTGGTGACGACGCAAAGAGGCAGCGGGGTACCCACCTGATGAGTGCACGGGTCAAGTGGCGGCGGTTTGTTAGCAACTTCATGCTGACTCTGACAGGTCTGTGCGCGCTCGTCTGTGTGAGCGTGCTATTTCTTATTCTGGGGTATTTGGTTTTCAATGGCGGCACGTCCATCAATTGGGCCTTCTTTACGCAACTTCCCAAGCCGGTAGGCGAAGCCGGCGGAGGAATGGCGAACGCCATCGTGGGAAGCGCGAAATTGCTGCTGGCAGCCTCGCTGTTCGGCGTGCCGATCGGGTTCCTCGGGGGGATTTATCTGGCGGAGTTCAGCGGGGGCGCCGTGGCTTCGGTGGTGCGGTACGCAGCGGACCTGCTGAATGGCGTGCCATCCATTGTGATCGGGATTTTCGCATACAGTATGGTGGTTTTGCCGTTCAGGCACTTTTCGACGTTTGCGGGTGCATTTGCCCTGGGATTAATGATGATCCCCATCACGCTGCGAAGCACCGAAGAGTTTCTGAACGGAGTGCCCCGATATTTGCGGGAAGGGGCCATGGCGCTGGGGGCAAGCAAATGGAAGACAATAGCGAGCGTGGTCGTGCCGGCAGCTTACCGGGGAATCCTGACGGCAATACTGCTGGCGTTGGCGCGGGTGGCGGGGGAGACCGCACCGCTGCTGTTTACGGCATTCGGGAACCGCTACTGGAGCCAGGGGTGGGGACAGCCAACGGCGTCGCTGCCCGTGATGATCTTTACTTACGCGGTGTCACCGTACGAGGATTGGCACAGACAGGCGTGGGCGGCGGGGTTGGTGTTACTGGGATTGATCCTGATCATCAATATTCTGGCCCGGACGATATTGTCGCGCGGGATAGCGGTGCCGAGGTCATGAACATGCAGGCGTCATCAAAGCCGGGGCTTTCGGTGAATATCGTAACCAACACGGGATCAGTGATACACGGCGAGGCCGCAGCGCTGGCGATGCGGATGACGATATCCAAGGTCAATTTCTACTACGGCAGCAAGCAGATCCTGTTCGACATCAACTTGGGCATTGCCGACAAAAGGGTGACGGCGCTGATCGGCCCATCGGGGTGCGGCAAATCGACGCTGCTGAGAGCGCTGAACCGCATGCACGAGACGGTACACACGTCGCGCCTGGAAGGTGAGATCCATCTGGATGGGCAGAACATTCTGGCGCAGGACGTGACAACGCTACGGCGGCGAGTGGGCATGGTGTTCCAGCGGCCGAATCCGTTTCCAAAGTCGATTTTCGATAACGTAGCGTACGGCCTGCGGATTAACGGTATAAAAGGCTCGACCTCCGAGATGGTGGAAAAAAGTTTGCGGCGAGCGGCGTTGTGGGAAGAGGTGAAGGATCACCTGCACAAGTCGGCGTACGAGCTTTCCGGCGGGCAACAGCAGCGGCTGTGCATCGCGCGGGCGCTAGCAGTCGAGCCGGAAGTACTGCTGCTGGATGAACCGTGTTCGGCGCTGGATCCAATCAGCACGGCGAAGATCGAGGAGCTGCTGGTCGAGCTGAAAAACCTGACGACGATCGCGATCGTGACGCATAACATGCAGCAAGCAGCGCGTGTGAGCGATTTCACGGCATTCGTGCTGACGGGGCAGATGATTGAGTTCAGCGCGACGCCGCAATTGTTCACGACGCCGAGCGATCCGCGAACGGAAGCGTACATCACGGGGCGTTTCGGATGAGGAGTCGGATGATTTTGGTTTTTGCGGCTTCGGGAAGCAGATAAGATGCCGATGGGAAGGGCGCAATGGAACGTCACTTTGAAAAGGACTTGAACGAACTGAAAGAGCGGCTGCTGTGGATGGGCAGCCTGGCGGAGCGCGCCGTACACCAATCCGTGCACGCGGTGCTGGATACCGATGAGCAACTGGCCAAGCGGGTGCTGGACGAAGAAGATGCCATCAACGAGCTGCAACTGGAGGTTGACGACCGGGTCGTGCAACTGCTGGCGCTGCACCAATTGATGGCGGCGGACCTGCGCTTTGTGCTGGCAGTTTCACGGATCAACAACGACCTGGAACGCATCGGCGATCAGGCCGTGAACATCGCACAAGGCGCGTTGCGGATTCTGCGGCATCCCCGGGTGAAGCCCTACGTGGATTTGCCGCGGATGACGGAGTTGGTGGAAGAACAGGTGAGGAACGCTTTGAACGCGGTGGTGCGGCGCGATGTGGAGCTGGCGCAGAAGGTGATGGCGACGGACGACCAGGTGGATCATTACCGGGACCAGATTTTCCGCGAACTGCTCACTTATATGATGGGCGATTCGAGCGTGGTCTTTCCCGCGTTTGAGTTGATTCTGGTGGCGAAAAATCTGGAGCGGATTGGCGACCACGCTACGAATATCGCGGAAGACGTGATCTACATCGTGCAGGGGCAGGATATCCGGCATCCGTCGGTGGACCGGCGGTAAAGCGGCAGCTCGCGAAGAGCGTGAAGGTCAGGCTCTTGCGGAGCCGCGATTCCGGGCAACGAGCAGCAAGACGACCGTCAGCAAGATACTCAACAGCGAAATTAGAAGGCCCAAGGTGCGATCCGGAGTGCGTGCAAAGCGCACGTGGATTGTGGAACTCCCCGCAGCGATGGGGATGACCATCTGATCGCAGTTGTCCAGGCGGCCGGGGACGATGGGCGCGCCGTTTACCTCGACTCGCCATGCGGGATAGTTGAGCAGGCGCAGGGCCAGGCGCGCAGGCGCCGGGGAATCGACGCGTAGAGATTTATCCTCCGTGGTCCATTTCTCAATTTGAACGTGGGCGTCCGGGGCGCGCGCATTTTCGGGCTCGGCAGGAAGAATCTTTGTTGTCGGGGCATCGAGTGGAAGGTCCAGGTGGTCATCACCGAGGGGATCATATTCGTCCGTGCCATCAAAGCCCGTTTCATCCGTGATAGCCGCCTGGAGAGTGGGTATTTCATCGGGATCCCACCAGGTGTTGTTCACCAGAAAATGGGCCAGGGGGACGGAAAGAAGCAGAAGAAGAATGAGCCAGGCCCATCCGCGGCGCTTCTGGAGGGCGCCGGCGAGAAAACAGGCGCCGACGAGGGCGAGAATGGACATCCAGCGCCAGGGAAACTGAACGAAGCGAAGTTTAGGCAAGAAGTTCCACAGTGGGGTAGTGAAGCGGAGCATGAGAAGGGTGGCCGCAGAAGCAAGAACCAGAAGCGCGAGCCAGGCTTTCCGGCGAGGGTCGCCAGAATTGGCGAAGGAGGCAAAGCGACGGGAGATCAGGGGCGCAACAGCGCAAAGCAGAAAGAGGAGGATTGCGCAGAAGGAAGCGATCCAGTTGAACCAAGTGTGCTCCGGATCGGCGATGTAGGTGAAGAGGAAATTCTGGAAGGGCAGAAGGCCGCTGGCGAGGGCTTGGCCGATGTTGACCCAACGCTGTTCGTAGGCTGCAGGAATCAGATAAAAGGAGGTCAGGCCAAAACCCAGCAGGAGCCCGCAAACAGTGCGAAAAGCCATCTTCCACGAGCGCTGAGTGATCGCCGCCCAAGCGAATACAAGAGCCAGGGAATAGCTGGCGATGACACCGGCGGGGGCGTTGGTGAGCCAAACAGCCGCAAACGGAATAGCGAAGGAGGCAAGCGGAGAAGATTTGGGTGAAGGTGGGTCGAGGAGATTGGCGAGGCGGAGGGCGGCCAGAAGCAAAAGGGGGAAGATGGCGCAGGCGAGCTGCTCGGCAAAGTCGCTGCGGATGTAAGTAAGCAGGAGCGCATTGGGATTTATGACGTAGCAGGCGGCGCCGAGGATGGCCGCGCGTTCGCTGGCGAGCCGGCGGAGTAGCAAGAATGCCGAGAAGCCCGCGAAGGTCTGCACCAGAACGATAAACACAAGAGGGATCCACATCCCGGGAAGGACCAGGCTGAGGGCGGCGCCGAGAATCCAGGAAAGCGGCGGATAAAAGATGAAGCGCGGTTCGCCGAAGCCGTGGTTCATCCAGGCAGTCCAGCGCGGATAGACAATGCCTTGCTTCCACTGAAAGGCGGTGTCCAGCCAGGAAGAGGCATGGAATTCAAAATCGTGGCCAGAGGCGCTGCCCAGCCAAAAGAATGGCAAGACGATGGCTACGGAAAGGAAAAAGAAAATGGCGGCGGCGATGGCCCAGGCTGGAATTCGAGGCTTCGCGTGAAGGGGCGGAGATGGAAGAGGACTTGTCATCGAGGATTCATGGAATTGTAACCGGAGATGGGGTTGCGCGGCGACCCTGGGCGAAGCGGGTGCTGGCAGGTTCGAATTGAGAGCTAATACACGCGATTATGAGCAGCGTAAGCACAGGTGTTGAGCCCATCATTGAGGCGCGCAAGCTGGGAAAATTCTATCCACAACCGGATGGCGGACGCATCCAGGTGATCGCGCCGTATTTGTGGTCGAGGCGAACAGCATAGCGCGCTTCGTCCGGGCCGTTGATTACGCCCTCGAGCGGACCGGACTCGTGGCCAAAGAGGCCCTGGCGAAAACCATCCTGAAAATCGCAGTGTCCTCCGGTGGAGCCCAAGGCATGCACGGTGACGAGCATGCGGGGTCCCGGCACAACGCCGTCGCGAATGGCGTTGCGCAGGCCAACATCGAAGTAATCGGTGGAGCCGACGTCGCGAACGGTGGTGAAGCCGGCCATCAAGGTGACGCGGGCGTTGACACTGGCGTCCAAGGCCTGTTCCGCGACCGTTTTTTCCAGTCGATTCAATTCCGCCTGGCGGAAATCGTCGGAAAAGGGCATGGTGAGATGGGTATGCGCGTCGATGAAGCCAGGCAGAAGGGTGGCATCGCCGGAATCGATCACTTCTGCACCCGCGGGGATATTTGCGGAGGCGCCTACAGCGACGATTTTCCCGTCAGCGATCACGACGAGGCCGGGAGTAACCAGGGCATTGCTCTTGCCATCAAAAAGACGAGCAGCCTTCAAGACGTAGGTTCTGTTGGTTGGCTGTTGTCCCTGTCCATAACCCGGCGCCCAGAAAAAGAAGAGCAAGAGAAGGACGCGCAGAAGTGTGTTTCGCATGGTCTGCTCTCCAGAAAATCCGTCCGTCGAGACGGCAGGGAGACTGTACCGTGACCGCCAAGAATGTCAAGAAGCATCGGCGGTGAAACGGGAAACACGCGAAACTCGGGACACTGCCGCGCGAGAAGCAGAAACGCTGGTGGACCACCTTTGCCAATAGGTAGAATCGGAGAGCCGAATGGAAGCGGTCCCTGTGAAATTCAAAGTAGAAAGAACGCGCAATACTGTGGACAGTTGGCGAACGGGCGTGATTTTCGTTTTTCTGGGACTTGCCCTCATCTCTTCATCTGGCGCATGCTCCGCGAAAGCACAAAACAAGAAAAATGACTGCGGGCACCCGCCAAAGATTCTTTCCCAGCCAAGATTTTACGACGAGGACCGAGCGAAGTGGAAAGGTAAACCCGTAACGGGCGAAATCGCGATAGTCATAAGCGAGGCAGGTGACGTCATTGAGGCACGAGTATCAGCCGCTTCCCCAAAGGAAGCGACGGAAGCTCTGCTCAACGCTGCAAAGCGGATGAAATTCGAGCCTCGGCACGGATGCGGCGAGTTGAAGACAGAAATCCACTTTAGCCCCGGCGAAAAATAAGGAATGTTCCGGAAAAGCGGAACACCATCTATTGAGAAACCCGTCACTCTAGGGGCAGGTTAGGGCAGCGGTAGAAGACGAAGGAAAGGAGTTCTTGCGATGGGGAACCACGTTTGTCCGTTGTGCTTTGCGAAGGTGCCGCGAACGCTGATCCTGACGAAAACGCTGGAGGTGAATTGCCCGGCGTGCCACGCAGAGCTGGAGGTTTCCCGCGGCAGCCGAGTGCTGGCCTCGTTCGTGGGAATCCTGGCAGCATTCGTGGCGGTGCACCTGGGTGGGCAGGCAAGTGGAACAGCCGGATGGACTTTGCCGATTGTGGCGGCGGTTGTGTCTTTTGGAGTTTGCTCCGCCTTGGTCCTGATTCTGTTCTCCGAGTTGGCGGTGCGTCCAAAGATTTCTCCCACTGCTTTTCCACATATTCACGCGTAACAGCCCTTCCGTACTATTGACCCTGCGGTGCCCCCCTCGGAGACTGCTTAGGATGGCCTCCTATTCGCATTTTCTGGGGCGCAAGGTCACCGTGCAATACCGCGCGGGCGATATTCTTGTGCCTGCTTCCGGGACATTTGTGGCGGATTCCGGGCGGTCCATATTCCTGGAACAGCACATCGAGCAGCGCGGGAAGCGCAGCTATTTTCGCTGGGAGATTCCTTACGGCTACATTCACCGCATCGAGGAAGTGAGCGAACCCCAGCCGGATGCCGCTGCAGAGCCAGCGCCCGAGCTTCCCGATCGTCTGGCCGCGGCGGCTGGCGCTGCACAAGCGCCCCCGGAGACGCCTTCGATCCTGCGATTGCCGCGACGCCCCAAAACCGCCTGAACTGCTGAGCTTTCCTACACCACAACGAAGAATCGGCTACAATCTGTTGGCATTCGCGCGCTAGCTGAACAAATGCACGGAGCGCCAGGAGGGTTTCTGTGAGTAATTCTGCGACCCCACGAAGAATAGGCTTGATTGGACTTGGGTTGATGGGCCGGCCGATGGGCATGAACCTGCTGAAAGCGGGGCACAAGTTGACAGTGTGGAACCGCACGGCGTCGCGAGCTCAGGAATTGGTAGCGGCGGGTGCGAGTCTGGCGAAGACGCCGCGAGAGGCAGCGGCCGGGGCGGAAATTCTGCTGACGATGGTGAGCGATCCGCCGGCGCTCGAGGAGGTGCTCTGGGGCCACGAAGGGAGGAACGACGGAGCGCTTGGCGGGTTACGAGCCGGGAGCATTTACATTGATTCGAGCACCGTCTCTCCAGCGCTGGTGCGGAAAATTGCGGCCGCGTGCGCGGAGCGGCGGGTGCGGTTTCTGGATGCGCCGGTGACGGGCGGGGATTGGGGTGCGCGCGAAGGGAATCTGGTGTTCATGATCGGCGGAGACGCGGCGACGTTGAAGGAAGTGGAGCCGATCCTTGGAGTGATGGGCAAGAAGTGGTTTCACCTGGGGCCGAATGGCGCGGGTCAAACCATTAAGCTGGCGATGAACGGGATCCTGGCGCTGCAGGTTGGGGCAATGGCCGAAGCGCTGGCGCTGGTCACGCGAGCGGGGTTGCAGGGAGAGCAACTTATCGAGGTGATGCAGGCGAGCATGGCGCGTTCCGGCGTGCTGGATGTGAAATCACCGTTGATGGTCAAGGGCGATTTCAAGCCGAGCTTTCCATTGCGGCTGATGCACAAGGATCTTGGACTGATGCTGGATTTGGCAAATCAACTTGGAGTGGCGTTGCCGGCTACGGCGGCGGCGCGTGAAGTGTACAGCTACGTCAAAGGAGAAGCGAAGGAAGACGTGGATTATTCGGCGGTGATGCGATTTTGGAAGAGGTAGTTTCGGCGGCTATTAAAGCAGCGAAACGTCACGTATGTTGATTTAAAAATGCACGAAATAAAAGCGGGGCAGATTGTGCCTGCTCCACTTCATTTTTCAAAGTGCGGCGTGAACGGACGAAGCTACTTGAGCGGCCTCGGCGAGAAAAAGCCGATGGCAAGGTCGCGCGAGGTGCGCAGGCCGGAGGGCGCTTCAAGAATCGCCGGGATGGAGTTGACGGCCACAGAGGCTGTGGCGATGTCCCCCTGGGAGCCGCCTGGAATGACCAGGCTGATATTCGGGTGACCCTTGAGTTCGATGGTGTCGGCGGGATCCTTCGCGCCCACGTACATTTGAAGCTCCATGTAGATGAGTTCCTTGCCGGCAGAAAGCCCGCGGGCAATTTGGTGGACGCCGGCGGCTTGCCCGGCTTCGATGGTGAGGAATTCCGTCTTTATGTGCTCGGTTGCGACTTTAGGTTCAATCGTTTCGATGATTTCGTCGACGGGCAGACCCAGGCTGTCCGCGACCATCGCAACGGATTCAGGCAGGCCGACGTGCTTGATGACGCCTTCCTTCACCTTGGCGCGAAACTCTTCCACGGTCATGCCGGCGCCGATCTTCTTTTGCAAAGGCAATCGGCGCTTCGAAGCATCAACGATGCGCAGCGCTTTAGCGTGCTCGATGCGCTGGGAAACAGCCGCCAGGGTCACGACCAGCTTATCCATGACGAAGCCGGGATTCACTCCGGTACCGACCAACGCGACGCCCGCATCCTTGGCCGCTTTGTCTAGTTTTTCGGCCAACTCAGGATAGGTGCGATAGGGATAGGAGAGCTCTTCGCAGGTGGAAACGACACAGGAGCCAACGTCCAAACAGGCAAGAAGCTGATCCATGACCTTTGGCAGAGACGACGAAGTTGTGTGCATGACGACATCCGCCGACTGCTCCAAAACGCCCCGGGCGTCGCCCGAAACCCGGATGCCCCACGGGGCATCAGCGGCGCCAACCACCTCCCCGAGATCTTTACCTACTTTGGAGGGGTCCGTATCGATGGCGCCGACCAGGGTGATCGCTTCTTTCTCGCGAAGCAGCTTCACGATGGACGCCCCAATGGGGCCGATTCCGTACTGGATGGCGCGAATTTTCTTTTTCACGGTCGTCTCCGATTCCTTCCTAACTGAGAACGCACAGAGCGGAATTTCGCTGAGAGCGAACCTTCAAGGATAGTGGAATTCGCCGGGCCATTCAATCGGGGCACGTTTCTTGCCGACCGCGGGGAGCCAACGCATAATGGTGGCAACGGCGGCCCGGGTCACAGGAGGAATATGACCATGAAGGCACAGAAGTTGAGCGATAGCGAAATCCAAAGCCAACTGAAAAAGACAGAAGGATGGGGCCTGGTGAATGGGAAATTGCACCGCGCGTTCGAGTGCAAGGATTTTGCGGCCGCCTTTGGGAAAATGACGCAGGTGGCGCTGGCTGCGGAGTCCATGAATCACCATCCGGAATGGTTTAACGTGTGGAACAAGGTGGTGATCGACCTGAACACGCACAGCGTCCAGGGGATCAGCAATCTGGATTTCGAGCTGGCGGGGAAAATCAATGAGATATTCGGCAGCTAAATTCTTTCTGACGCTCGCATGATCGGCGCCCATCAACCCGAAAAGCGCCGGCGCGGGCGGCTACTCATCACCGCACGATGGCTGGCGGCGATGGTGGTTCTTGGGATACTGCTGCATTTTCTGCCGTTGCACCTGCTCAGTGAAGCGATTCAGCGCGTACCGCTGACGCGATTTATCATCATCCTGATCGGCTACCTGCTGGCGCACGTCGTTGGGGTGGCGAAATGGCGCATGGTGGTCAACGCGGCCGGCGCGCAGCTCGATTACCGAACCAGTGCTCAGTGTTATGCCGGTGGCCTGTTCGCGACGTTGTTTCTGCCCTCGATCATTGGCGGAGACATGGTGCGTTTGGCGGTCGGCCTGCGCCGCAGTCCGAATCCTGCGGCCGTGCTTGCCGGAAATGTGGCCGATCGTTTTCTGGATATGAGCGCGCAAGCAGGCCTGGTGCTGCTGGGGATTCTGCTTCTGCCGGGTAGCGTTCCGATGGCGTTGCGGAATCAAGCGCGGCATGTGGTGTACGTCTTTGCGGGAGTCGCCGCAATCGCGATTGTGCTGCTGGGCCTATCGTACCGGGCATTGCTGCGGGGACGTTCCGTAAGGTTTCGGCGACGGCTCGCGCGACTGCGTTTTGCGCTACGCAGCGTCTCCCGGCGCCCCCATGTTTTGTTCTTCGGATGGATTCTGGGGACAGCGATACAAACCACGTTTCTCACACTGACTGCGCTGCTGGCCATTTCCTGCGGGCTGTTCCTTCCACTGCGGGATTGGTTTTTTGCGTGGCCGCTGGCAAAGCTTGCGGCGCTTCTGCCGCTGACCCAAGGTGGGATTGGAGTAAGAGAAGCGGCGCTGGTGGGGCTGCTGTCTCCTTTTGGTGCAGCTCCCCATCTCATACTTGCCGCAGGACTTGTCTGGGAAGGAGTGGTCATTCTGGGGGGTATTGTGGCGGGCATTACAGCCTTTCTTCTTGGCCGCAGGGAAGCTACGCCGGAAAGGCTTTAATTTTTCTAAGATTCGCGAATAGTTCTTGACACTCCCATAACAGACTCCGACAATAGCATTCCCCTCCTCAAGTATCCCCTTCTTGTATGTTGACGCAGTCGTTAACTTGGCCGGCTGCCGCCAGACTCATGTAGCTTTCATTGCTGATGAAAGGGATGGGGCCATGAATGATCCCCCCTTGAAAGTTCTCCTGGCAGAAGGTGGAGCGAGTGAAGCCAGCGTCAGTCTGCGAACATTTTCAACGACGACAAACCGATGCGACCAAATGGGTTTGGTGTCGAGGTCGACGAGTTTATTGGAAGCGCTTCAGAAACACCGTCCCGATGTAGCACTCCTCCAGATGTTGGTGCTCCAGCCTGACCCAGCCGCCACCGTGAGTCACCTGCACGAGTGTGCTCCTGAGGTCGCGCTCATCATTTGGGCGGAACCTGCCGATAAGGAGATTGCTGCGCAGTGCATTCAGGCGGGGGCAAAAGATTACATGCTGGAAGGATTTGTAGATGCACGGACATTGGATCGAACCTTGCGAACGGCGATCGCGGCGAAGGCAGTGGTACGCGCCCCCGAAGATGCGCAAGAATCCAGCGCGAATGCTGCGAACCGATCTGTTCCTACTGGCAAGGGTGGCCCGGTAGAGCGGCCGGGATTGGCCGGCAGCGCGGTGAGAATGTGCATCGAAGTGCAGAACTTCAGAATGCTTCGTGAGCGGAATGGAAGGTTTGCGGCAGAAGAACTCATGCCGAGGATTGCGCAGACGCTGAGGAAAAGCGTACGAGCCTCGGATTCGGTGTCGTCGAATCGCGCAGGCCAGTTTGTCGTCGCATTGCAGGATACCGAGGCGTCTTCCCTTCCCGCTGTTCGGCGGCGAATTGCGGCGCGCCTGCTTCCTTTTCAACAATCCAACGGGATGCGCACGATATTGATTTTTTGCATTGACGGCAAGGTGATCCCGGGCAAAGTGCTTGCACGCTCCGGCGCGTATCGAGAAGCGGCAACTTTGCCGGAATCTCGTGAACCTCGCACTCTTGCCAGGCTGTGAGTACTTAACCGTGAAGGCGATGGCCCACAAAAAATCGGCACCCTGCACGACTGCGGAATCCTTGTGTATTCTCCTGCTCGAAAAATCCCCACATGACGTTGAGGCCATTCTTGAGGAACTTCGGAATGCGGGTCTGGCGATCGAATGCACGGTTGTAGCGGACCGCAGCGGGTTTGAGGAGGCGCTGGGTTCGGGCGAATTTGCCGCGGTGCTCGCGGCGGATTGTTTGCCCGACTGGAATGGTATCGAGGCGTTGCATATCCTGCGCGAATCCGGAAAAGACATTCCCTTTCTTCTTTTGACAAGCTCTTTGGGAGAAGAAGCCGCCGCGGAGTTCATCCGGCAGGGGTTCAACGACTACGTATGGAAGGACCGGCTAACGCGGCTGCCGGTGGCGCTGAAGCGGGCGCTGGAGGAAAAACAGTTGCGCGACGCCAATGTGCGCGCCCAGGCCGCTTTGGCCGAAAGTGAAGCCAGGAACCGCGAACTGGTGGAACACTCGAGTTACGGGATCTTCCGGGTATCCCTTGCGGGAGAGTTTCTTAGCGCGAACGCGAGCCTGCTGCAGTTGCTGGCGTGCAAGAACCTCGAAGATTTGAAGGTGCTGAATCTTTCGACGGACGTATTTCGTTTTCCGGAGGAGTTCGGGCAATTCATGATCACCTGCCGGCAAATCGGATTTGTGCACAGCGCGGAGACGGAGTTGCGGCGAAAGGACGGCGGTTTGATCGTAGTGCGTCTGCACCTGCGCTATCTATCATTACCGGGCCCTGCGGATGCGTTGGAAGGCGTCGTGGAAGACGTAACCGAACTTCGAGCGCTGGAGCGGCAATTGCTCCAGGCACAGAAGTTTGAAACGATCGGGCAGCTTGCCGGGGGCATTGCGCACGATTTCAACAACGTCATCGGGGCCATCCTCGGCTGGGCGGAGCTGGGTCAAGAGCAGAGCCGCAGCTATCCGGAAATTGCGGAGCGTTTTGCGCGCATTCGTGAACAGGCGAATCGCGCGGCGGCGCTGACCCAGGAACTCCTGGCCTTCGCACGGCGCCAGGCGCTGCAGCCACGCCCCGTGGATTTGAACGGGATCATGCAAGGTTTGGCGAGCCTCCTCGACAAGGTCATCGACAAGAGCATTGAGATCAAAGTAGTGCCGGGTTGCCTGCCGCCGGTGAAAGCGGATCCGTCGCAGATTGAGCAAGTGGCGATGAATCTCTGCCTGAACGCGCGGGATGCCATGCCGCAGGGAGGCCATTTGACGATCGAAACGGAGTTGGTACAACTGGATGAATCCTATTGCCGGTTCTATCCCTATGTGCTGCCCGGCTGCTATGCAGTGCTCTCCGTTTCCGATACGGGTGTGGGCATGGACGAGGAAACGCGGGAACGTATCTTTGAGCCATTCTTCACGACGAAGGAGCGCGGCAAAGGCACGGGGATGGGTCTAGCAACGGTCTATGGAATCGTGAAGCAACATGGGGGATTCATTCACGTTTACAGTGAGCTGGGTCATGGCAGTCTTTTCCGCGTGTATCTCCCCGCCATGGAGGGCGCGGTCACCGAAGGCGCATTGCAGGCAGCGGACTTCCCCAAGGCCATGAATCTGCGGGGCACGGAGACGATTTTGCTGGCGGAGGACCACGATTCGATCCGAGAGATGGCAAGGCAGACGCTGGTGAACTTTGGCTATCGCGTGCTGGCCGCAAACGACGGCGAACAGGCCGTGCGACTGTGTGACAAGGAGAGACCTTCGCTGGCCATTCTGGATGTGGTCATGCCGCATCTGGGAGGACCGGCGGCAGCTGCCCAACTGCTTGCACGATTCCCGGATCTGCCGATCCTGTTCACCAGCGGCTATTCGGAGTATCCGCGTCCTGCGGTCTCGCAGGCACCTGCCTCACGGTATCTCCAGAAGCCGTATAGCCCAACTTCATTGGGGAGAGCCATTCGCGAGATCCTGGGCAATCCGCAAACGCACGTGTCTTGAGCGGTTTGCAGGAAGCGAGCGCGAATCAGTGCGCCATTCTGAAGACTCCGAGTCGGGCAGGGTACGATGAAGTCAGGCGACGCGCAAATAAGCCAGACGCCGGGATAGTACTATTACCCCCCAAAAGCGGCGGCGGGAGTGTTTCGAGGTCCTGAGCATGGTGCAAAGCCCGTTGAAGCCCATCCGTGGGACATGCGCGGTCCGATACCCCCACTTTCCGCAGAATGAAGATCCCGTGAAATTGCGAAAAACTCCCGTGATTAACCGGTTTATCCGGTATTACGTAGCGATTTTTTTCGATTGACATGCGTTCTACCGAGTGTTAGAAAACATCAAAGGCAAGCCCTCGGGTGGTGAGTCTCCTTTCGGTTTAGAAGGCTACAATCCGCGAGCGAGGCCGCAATCCTGCCTGGCAGGGCAGAGGATGCTGCGCCACAAAAGGGCTTGAATGTAACACCCACCCCACCCCGGGAGGCGAAAGCTACGTGTTTTCGCCTCCTTTTTTTGTGCCTGCTTCCTTGTCCGGATTTCCCTGCCTTACGTGAGAAAATCATTTCCTTATGAGCAACGAAACGACTCCCTTGCTGGACTTGCGAAACGTCACCGTCATGCGCGGGAACAATGTGGCGCTGGACGGTTTGACCTTGCAAATTGCAGCCGGTGAACACGTCTGCATATTGGGCCCGAATGGATGTGGCAAGTCCACGCTGATCAAGACGATCACGCGGGAATGCTATCCCGTGCAACGGGATGACAGCGCGATGTCCATTCTGGGGCGCAGCGTGTGGAACATTTTTGAACTGCGGCCTTTGCTGGGCATTGTTTCGCCGGACCAACTGGCGGCTTGCACGACGGACGCGACCGGCATGGATGCGGTTCTCTCCGGATTCTTCAGCAGCACGCGGATCTTTCCGAATCACCGTCCAGCGGCGGAGCATCGTGAGCGGGCGGAAGCCGCGCTGGGGCGTTTGCACATTGCCCACCTGGCGGAGCGACCGGTAGTGGAAATGTCTTCGGGCGAGGCGAAACGCACGTTGATCGCGCGGGCCTTGGTGCATGAACCGAAGACACTGCTGTTGGATGAGCCGGGAAACGCGCTGGACATCGGCGGTCAGCTGGAATTACGGGCAACGCTGAGCGAATTGGCGAATGCCGGATTGGGCATCGTGCTTGTTACGCATCACGTGCCGGAGATAATTCCGGAAATCAAGCGCGTGGTGCTGTTGCAGAGCGGGCGCGTGTTGGCCGATGGACCAAAGGAAAAAGAGCTGACGAACGAGCAGCTATCGGCGCTCTTCGGCGCACACGTACGGGTGTTCCGGGAAGACGGTTACTTTCACGTGCACGCGTGAGAAGCTGAGTTGTCAGTTCTTCGCGAGGCCGTCGGCGATATCCGCGGCGATGGGCACGCGGAAGGTTTCGTGCTGATAGGCTTTAAACATCAGGATTATCCAGAGGATAAATGCCACGAGCCCCACGACCGATTCCAAGAGCCCGGCAAGGCCAAAGCCGATGAGGCCGTGAATCAAGGCAGCCATGAAGGACAGGCCGATCTGGATGACGAACAGACCACCAAAAACGACGATCGATTGGGCTGCATGGAATTTCACAAAGGGACGTTTGTCGATAAGGAAAAAGACGATGCCGGTGACAAAGCCGACGGCGTAGCACAACAATCCGGCTACGTTTTCGGCGAGGCCTTCCGTCGGATTCGCTGCCGGGGCAGCGGACGGAGCGACCGCGGACGATTGGTTGGCACCGCACTTGGGGCAAAAAGTGGCAGTTCCGATTTCCTGACCACACGCTTTGCAGAAGGCCATGAGGGGGTCCCTCCAGAGGACCAATTTGGATTGGAGCGTAACAAAGCAGCAGGCTGCACGCAATGAAATTTCAGAGTTTGGGCCAGCCAGCGAATGCCCATCCATCTCCATCTTGATATTCCTGGTACCGGCCGCGCGCGCATTAACACGATGGGAGAGGGAATGAGAGTCAGGAGCTGAGGTTGTCCCCGAGGGACTGGAGATCCGAGAGGGCGCGAATCCGATGAGGAAAAATGGAAGGCGGGATGGTAGATTGCAGAGCAGGCCGAGAGACAGGTCCTGGGTATTTTTGCTGGCCAGCACGTCAGGAGATAAGGTGAACAGTTGATGGGGACACGAAGACATAGACGCGACACGAGTGCGAAGGAAATGCACGAAGGCTTCTTCCAGGAACAACTAAAAGGGGAAGAAGCACTCTCCCGGACGACGGCGGAGCAACTGTACGCCGAGACCACAAACTTCATGGAGGAGAAGCCGTGGGAATTTTTGGCGGATGAGGAACTGATCCTGGTGGATGACCCGGAGAGCGGAGAGCGCTGCTACTGCTGCGTAATGGGAGCCGCCGGCGAATGGATCGGAATGCATGTTTATCAAGGAGAGGAAAGCTACCGGATGTACAGGAAACTGGCCAGCGGTCAGAAGCCTGATCCTTATAGTTTCTACGAGAAGCAGAAGGGCGTAAGTCTGGAAGTCGTAAGGGCATCGGATTTGGAGGCAGCCGACCGGGTGCTGTTGAAACACTTGGATCATCCGCTAAAGAAAGGGATGTTGGCGCCGCAATTCCGAGCTGTAAGGCCCGGCTATCTACCGTGGCATGTTACGGAGGCGGAAGGCAGGCTGCTCCGGTATTGCCTGTGCGCGGTGAATATGTTTTGCAGCACGGTAACAGATGAAGAGCTCGAGAAGTTTTGGCGGACGAAAGACGTGTTTCCGCTGGTTGTTCCGGAGAACAAGGAACAGGAATACAAAGTGCGCCTTGTGACCGCGCCTGCCCCTGGGCCCGCCCCCATCGAAGTGGCCGATCTGGACGAAGAAAGGATTCGACGGATCGCGGCAGAGTGTAAGAAATCGGAAACCATTCTGGAAGCGGAGCATTTCTTCGCACCAGGAATCATCGGCCAGAAGAATGAGCGGAAAATGTGCATGCATCCCACGATCATTGCGGATGCGAACAGTGGATTTCTTTATCACAGCGAATTCGGAATGCCGGGAGAATCCCGTGCCGCATTCGTGAGCCGCGCCCTGCTGGCTGCCATGGAATCTGCGCATTTGGTTCCCGCGGAAGTACGTGTAAAGGAAACGGGGTTGGGAACTGGCTTGGCAGGACTGGGAAGCGCACTAGGGTTTGAAGTCCGAACAGTGAAGAATCTGCCGGCCGTGCAAGAAGCAAAAAAATTCCTCATTGAGACAATTTCCAAAGGGGGGCTGGGCGTCTGAACTTAATGAGCTACTCTTTGGAGTGCCGACCCTGCGGAGATACTTGGAAGCTCAGGGATTGGGTGTGGTGGCGAAGGCCAAGGTGATGAGCGTTTTTTGCTCGAGGTCATGGGCTTTGGCGGAGCCGGTGGCGGGGCTGGCGCTGGCAGAGCGCTTGACGGAGCGGACGCGGAGATTCTTTGCCTGGGCAATGCGTTCGAGACGCGGCAGCACGTAGAACAACGCGCCCATATTGGCGGGCTCTTCCTGGACCCAGACGATTTCGCGGGCGTTGGGATGCGCGTCGATGGCGGCGGCGATTTCGGTTTTGGGCAGAGGATAGAGCTGATCCAGGAAAAAGACGGCGGTGGCGGTGTCCTTGCGGCGGCGGCGCTCGGCGCGAAGTTCGTGGCCGACCTTGCCGCTGGCGATGAGGATGCTTTGCGCATCGGTGACTTCGCGATCGGGAACCAGCGTCAGGAACCGCGGGCGGGAAAACTCCTCGAGAGTGGAAGACGCATCGGGATGGCGGAGCATGCTTTTGGGCGTGAAGACGATGAGCGGCTTGCGCCACAGGCGCCGCGCCTGGCGGCGCAGGAGATGAAAATACTGCGCGGCGGTGGAAGGCTGGCAGATGTTCATGTTGCCTTCGGCGGCCAACTGCATGAATCGCTCGATGCGCGCGCTGGAATGCTCGGGGCCCTGGCCTTCGTAACCATGGGGAAGTAGGAGGACGAGTCCCGTGGGCAAGCCCCACTTGTCTTCGCTGGCGCTGATGAACTGGTCGATGATGACCTGCGCGCCGTTCACGAAATCGCCGAATTGCGCTTCCCACAAGACGAGGCCTTCGGGATAGTCGCGAGAGAAGCCGTACTCGAAGCCGAGGCAGGCCGCTTCGGAGAGCGAGGAATTATGAATTTCGCAAAAGGCTTGCGTGGGTGAAAGGTGCGCGAGCGGGAGGAACTCCTGCTCGGTTTGCGTGTCAATCAGAACGGCGTGGCGCTGGCTGAAGGTGCCGCGCTGCGAGTCCTGACCCGTGAGGCGGACAGGACTGCCCTCAAGGACCAGGGAGCCAAAGGCGAGCAACTCGGCGAAGCCGAAGTCGATGGGACGCTTGCCGCGGCCCATTTCCGCGCGCTGCTCCAGGAGTTTCACGATTTTGGGATGGACGTGAAAACCCGGTGGCACACGCACTAGTCCATCGGTAATTTTCGCGAGGCGTTCGGCGGACAGGCCGGTATCGACTTCAAAGGCAGGATTGTATTTGCCGTAGTTGTACGGTGACCAGTAATCGGGCAGCTTGCGAAGCTGGGGAATCTTGGTGAGCTTGCCGGCCTTGCGCTGCTCTTCTTCGAATTCCTTCTTGACGGCCACGGCGATGGACTCGGCGTTGATGCCAGTGTGTTTCGCGTAGATTTTCCAAAGCGGCGGATGGCTTTTGATGCGTGCATAGAGGAGCGGCTGGGTGATGGTGGGATCGTCCACTTCGCTGTGGCCGTGGCGGCGGTAACCGATGAGGTCGATGACCACGTCGGAATTGAATTCGGCGCGGTATTCGGCGGCGAGCCGGCCAATGCGCACGACGGCATCGGGATCTTCGGCGTTGACGTGGAAGATGGGAACACTTTGGCGGCGGGCGATGCTCGAAGCGTAGCGCGAAGAGTGCTCCTGCGCGGGGCGTGTCGTGAAACCGATCAAGTTGTTGACGATGATGTGGAGGGTGCCGCCGACGGAATAGGCCGCGAGGTCAGCAAGATTCAAGGTTTCCGCCCAAATGCCCTGGCCGGCGAAGGCCGCGTCGCCGTGCATCACGATGGCCCAGACTTTGTTGAGCGTTTCTCGGGAGCGATCAATTTGCGCGCCGTGCACGCCGTGGCGCGTTAATTTCGCGCGGGCGCGGCCCATGGCGACGGGATCAACCGCTTCCAGGTGGCTGGGATTCGAGACCAAGTGGATGTTGAGCGATTTTCCGGAAGATGTCGTGTAAATGCCGGTGGCGCCGACGTGGTATTTGACGTCACCCGCGCCGAGCACGCTGCGGGGATCGACGTCCTCAAATCCCGCGACAACCTGGTGCATGGGCTTGCAGGCGATGTGAGTCATGACGTTGAGGCGGCCGCGGTGGCTCATGGCCATGATGGAATCGACACCGCCAACATCGCCAGCGACATTTAGGATGGAATCGAGAAGAGGGATGAGCGAGGTATTGCCTTCGAGAGAAAAGCGCTTGCTGCCGAGATAGCGGCTTTGGAGCATCTGTTCAAAGAGATCGGCGCGAACCAGGCGGTCCAGGATGGCGGCCTGGTTGACCTCGAACTCGGGGCCTTCCATGCGCTCGGCAATCCAGCGGCGGCGGTCGAGTTCGGGAATGTGCAGGAATTCCACGCCGATGTTGCCGCAATAACAGCGGCGCGCCTCCTCGGCGTATTCGCCGGAGAGGCCTTCAAGATCCGGGCACTTGAGCGGCGTGAAGAAGCCGAGGGGATCGAGAGTGGCTTCATAAAAGCCCCAGCGGCGGAAGAGATAGAAGATGCGCTCGCGCTCGGCGTGTCCGGCGCCATTGGGCGCAGGGGATTTCTTCGCGGATTTGGCGGGCTTTGTGGGAACGAGGGTCACAGGGTTGGCCATGGTCTATTCTTTGGAGCTTCTATATTGCCACAAGACGCAGTTTGAGTTGAGGAGCCGGGGCCGGATAGGGACAATACGAGACAGGGAGAACAGAGTGGGGTGTTGAGGGCTACGGGCGGAAGTCCGAGGCGAGAATTTTGGATCTTGCCCAAATGGGGTCCAGCGTGCAAGACCCCTACAGGGAACGGACTAGGGATTGGAGTTGAGAGGCGATTTCGGCGGGGGGCGTTTCGGGCGGGAAAGTGACTGGGGCACCGATGTGTACGGTGAGTTCGCCGAAGTGGGCGAGGCGGCGGTGCTGCTGCTTCATTTGCCAGACGCCATCGAGGCGCAAGGGGACGATGGGGATGCGGAGATTTTGGGCGAGGAGGCCGATGCCGGGCTGGAAGGGGACCATGTCGGGGGTATCGCGATCGTTGACGAAGCCTTCGGGGAAGACGAGCAGGCTGAAGCCACGGTCTGCGGATTCGCCGGCGAAGCGAAAACTTTCGCGGAAGCCAGAAAGCTGCGGGAGCGGGAAAACATTGAACAGCGAGACCACCAGGAAATAGCTGAGCTGCCAGAGCCAGCGTTTGGCGAAGAACCAGTCGCGGGGCGGATGGCGGTACTCGCGCAGGGTTTCGCCGCTCATGGCGGTGGCGAGGCGATGGCGGAATCGTGCAGGAAGCGAATAAAGGATGAGGCCGATATCGGCGCGGCGCGTGGTGTGGTTGGCGACAAAGAGCACCGGGCCTTTCAGATTGGCGAGAAATTCGCGTCCACGAACACGGGGGTGGGCGAGGAAAAGAGTGGCGGGCCAGGTGAGCGCGTAGTAGATGAAAAGCCGCAGTAGGCGCACAGGGGCGCGTTGCGTCCAGCGCGGATAGACATAGTCCGAACGGCGGGCGGAGGGTTGCGCGAGAAGTTTCTGAATATCGGCGAGGGATTGTGCGTTGGCGAATTGCGTTTCGTTGAGTTCGACGTTGTAGCGGTGCTCGAGGGTGGAGAGGAGTTCGACACGATCAAGAGAAGACAGGTCATTGAGCGAGGCGGGCAGGGAGGCAAAGGAAGTAGAGGAGGTAAAGGAGGTAGAGGATTTGGAAGCAGGGGTGGCGGGTGCACCGAGGAGTTCTGCGGCACAGGAGGCGATTACTGCGAGGCGTGGCTTGCCGGTGGGCGTGCGAGGGAAGTCCAGATCGGGCCAGACGAGCCAACGGCGGATGCGCTGGTAATCGGCGAGGGAGGAGTTGGCGGCGTCGATCGTAGCGCGGGCGATGGAGATGGAGGGATCGGTGATGGAAGATTCCATCGACGGAGATGAGGTTTCAATCTTGCCGGGGTCCCTCGACTCCGCGCCGGCAAACGGCGCTGGCGCTACGCTCGGGATGACAGGGGAAGTGGCCGGACTCGATCCCGGTGCTACCGCGGCGAGGAGGAGGACAGCGCAGGGTTCGGCGTTGCCACCGATTTGGAAGGGGATGACGACGGCGTCGCGAATACCAGGCTGGCGGCGGAGAGCAGCCTCGAGATCCTCGGGATAGATATTCAGGCCGGCGGGGGTGACGATGACGCTTTTCTTGCGGCCGCGGAAGCGGAGATTGCCTTGGGTGTCGAGTTCGCCAAGATCGCCGGTGCGCAGCCAGCCCCCGTATTCCTGGGTGCCGTCCCGCAGCGCGCCTTTTTCCCAATAGCCAGAAGAGACATTTTCGCCGCGGACGAGGATTTCTCCATCATCCGCGAGACGGAACTCGCGCCCAGGCAGGATTTTGCCGACGGAACCCTGCGCGGCGCGGAATGGATGATTGAGGCTGATTAGGGAAGCGGTTTCGGTCATGCCGTAGCCTTGCACGACGGCGTACCCGATGCGTTTGAAGAATTCCTCGGTTTCGGGAGAAAGCGCCGCGCCGCCGGAGATGAACGCCCAGAACTTCCAACCGAGGCGCCGGTGGATAAAGCGAAACATCCAAGCACGACGAAGAAATTTGCGCGTGGCGGCTGAGATGAAAATGTGACCAAACCAATGGGCGCGGCCTGGCGGAGCAAATTCATGGAGGAGGCTGCTCCGCAGCGCGTCAAGCATGCGAGGAACGGCGATAAGGGCGGTGGCGTGTTCGCGTTTGATGGTGCGGAGAATTTCCGAGGGTTGCGGGGAATTTTCGAAGACGACCGTGGCGCCGATGAGCGGAGGCACGAAGAGCGCCATGAACTGGCCGAAGACATGGCTCAGCGGAACGACGGAGACAAAGCGCAGCGGATGAAACCAGCGCTCGTATCTTTGGTACTCGGCGATGCCCTTTTCCAGCGGTTCGAGATTCGCGAGGAAATTGCCGTGAGTCAGCACAACGCCCCGCGGCTCGCTGGTTGTGCCGGAGGTGAAGAGGATTTGCGCGACATGGCTGCGGGTGATGGGCTGATCGGAGAGAACGGAAATTGCGGTGTGCAGGCCGACTATTGCGTTTCCATGACCGGCCGACTCATTCAACTCTTCGGGGATGCCGGGGAAATCCTCCAGGAAGAAGGTCGGGGCGGCGGGAGTGAAGGGAGGTTTCGAGCGGGAAACGAAAGCGAATTTGATACCAGCATCGGCGGCAACGCGGGAGGCAAAATCGAGCGTCGAGGAATCATCGAGGGGAACAGCGACAGCGCCGCGCAGGAGGCAGCCCCAGAAGGCGGCGACCCATTCTGCGGAGTTAGTGCCCCAGAGGAGAACGCGGTCGCCGGTTTGAACGCCGCGTTCCTTCAACTGGAAAGCGCGGAGGACGGCAGCGCTGGCGAGCTTTTGGTAGGTCCAGGCTTCGCGGCGATAACCGCGCTGCTGGACAATGGCGACGCCACTAGAGAAGCGTGCAAATTCATCGAAGAGAGAGAGAAGGCTGGAGCGGGGCATAGTTCAGACGCACTCCATGGAGTGTGAGTTCATCATACGCCGGATGGGACGTTCAAACGGGCTGCGGGTAAACATCGGAAATAGCCTCTTCAGGGGCTAAAGCCCAGTTGTCTTAGCGGCTTTACGCCGGGGCTCAAGCCCCGGCCTCCTAAAGAGAAAGACTTCTCCGCAGCCTACAGAGTCTATGCCATTCAGGGGGAGGGGAGCACGTCGGGTGCCACCTAAGCACCTTACGGTGCATCGAAATAGAGGATTCGGGAGAAGGCCCGTAGAATCTAGAGGTGTCCGGGAAGGGGGCTTCTCGGGTAAAATAAAAGATTCGGGGCCGGGGGATGCACGCAAGCCTGGCGAATCTCGCCTTCGAGGCTCAAGCCCTATCAGTCGGCAGGACATGTGGCACGAATGAAATCGTGCCTTGAAACAACTGGGGAGCGAATGCCTGTACCTATATCCCAAGCATGGACGGTGGCAAGTTACGTCCTGAAGCAGAAATTCAAGGGACGCAGACAGTATCCACTTGTGCTGATGCTGGAACCGCTTTACCGTTGCAATTTGGCTTGCGCGGGCTGCGGCAAGATCCAATATCCCGCGCACGTGCTGAAGCGCGAGCTTTCGCCGGAGGAATGCTTTAAGGCGGTGGACGAGTGCGGCGCGCCGATGGTGTCCATCCCCGGCGGCGAACCGCTGATGCATTCGCAGATCCAAAAGATCGTGGAAGGACTGGTGGCGCGCAAGAAGTACATCTACCTGTGCACGAATGCCCTGCTGCTTAAGGAAAAACTGCATCTTTTCAAGCCCAGCAAATACCTGACGTTTTCGGTGCATCTGGACGGGCAAAAAGAACACCACGATTTTTCGGTGTGCCGCGAAGGCGGGTATGAGCAGGCCGTCGAAGGCATTAAGGCGGCCCTGGCGCGCGGATTCCGCGTGACCACGAACACAACGCTTTTTGACGGTGCCGATCCCAACAGCGTACGCGCTTTCTTCGATGAGATGATGGAACTGGGCGTGGAAGGCATGATGCTTTCGCCCGGCTATAACTACGATAAGGCGCCGGATCAGAAGCACTTCCTGGGACGCGCCAGGACGCGGCGGTTGTTCCGCGCCATGCTCTCGAACCGTAAGCCGGCGTGGCGTTTTAACCAGTCCATGCTGTTCCTGGAATTCCTGATGGGCAAGCGCGATTTCCGCTGCACGCCCTGGGGTATGCCGACCTACTCGATCTTTGGATGGCAGAAGCCCTGCTACTTGCTGCAGGACGGGTACGCAGACACATTTGATGAATTAATGGCGACAACCGAATGGGCGAATTACGGCACGGAGTCGGGCAATCCGCAGTGCGCCAACTGCATGGTACACAGCGGGTACGAAGCGTCTGGCGTTGATTACACGTTTAGCTCGCTGAAGGGCTTGCTGGCGACGGCAAAGGCAACTCTGTTTACGAAAAACACGGACGAGGAAGCACTACTCCTGTTGAACGAGACGGTGAAACCGGTGCACGCCTATAATCCCCTAGTGCAAATCGAAGGGAATCCCGAAAAACTTGAGGAGACGCGGGCATGACCGGTCCGCGGCATGCGGAACGTCCCGCACATACGGCGAATCCCGACGAACTGGAAGTGGCGCCGGGATTTCAGCACGAAGGCCTGCAAGGCTGGGTGCCGGAGCTTGCGAATGAGGAAGAATTGCGCGAGGCCCTGGAAAAAGCGTTTGATTATCGCGGGGACGTGACCATCACGCGCAAGGACGGCACGAAACTCGAAGGCTATGTCTTTGATCGGACAAGTGGGAAGAACCTGGAGAGCTCTTTCGTGCGATTGCTGCCCAAAGATTCCAACCAGCGGGTGAAAATCAGCTATGGGGAAATTGCCGCACTGGCCTTTTCCGGGCGGGATACCGCGGCAGGGAAAAGCTGGGAGGCCTGGGTAAAGAAGTATTGGGAAAAGAAAGCTTCCGGTGGGGAAAACCTGAGCCTGCAGCCCGAATCGTTGGAAGAGTAGAAGAAGGGCTCGGAAACGGGCTGGAATTCGATAAATTTCTGATTTTAAATCACTTACAATTTTTGGAAGATGAGGGAAGGGCCCCACAGTGCTGTGGACAATAAGCCCTTTCTTGTGATAGCGTTACATATAGCGTTTGTTGCTCTTGTATTACCTTTTGACTCGTTCAGGGGGCTGCGAGAACAAACTCGCAGCCTTTTTTTCGGGCTGGAGGCAGTCGCGGAGCTTGGGAAACCATCTGCCGGGACCAAGAGAGGCAAAGCAATTTCAATATCGAGGTTTAGCAGTGAAGGAACAAGGAACAGTGAAGTGGTTCAATGCTTCGAAGGGCTACGGGTTCATCCAGCGCCAAACCGGTGAAGATGTATTCGTACACTTCTCCGCGATTCAGATGGACGGTTACAAGTCCCTGAACGAAGGTCAGGCGGTGGAGTTTGAAGTGAAGAAGGGCCCGAAGGGCCTTCAGGCTGAGAACGTCACAAGCCTCTAGCCTGTAGATTGGGGAGGTCCCCGAGGGGTCGGGGACCTCGCCCAATAGCGAGTGGGAAAAGCAGGAATCCAGGAAGGTGAGGCCAAGGAGGAAGTTGTGCAAGTGATGCAGGAAGGGCAGACCATCAAGCACGGGATATACGGCCTGGGCATTGTCACAGCCTCGGATCTGGAACGCACGGCCATAGATTTTGATGACCATGGACCGAAACTTTTTGTGACCAGCATCTTCTCGGCTGAAATCATCGGCGAAGCGCCCGCCACCCCGCCCAAGACGAAGCGCCGGCGTAAGGCCTCCACGGCAGCGAAAGCCAGCAAGAAAGCCGCGGCAGCCGCGAAGTAAAGCAAGAAAGTCCCGCCTGAAGTAACCCCGAAAGATGCGCCAGAAATGGCGCAGGGGTGTGTCCGGACAATTCCCGAGCATGGTCAACGAAACCGTGGAATTCATTTCCATTTTATTTTGCAGTGAAGCCGCCAAAACTATGCGAAGGAACAGCCAGACTGAGAACGCGAGGAGAACTTTAACGGATGGCGGATTCGGCCTGGTCGAAGGCGTGGTAGGAGGAGCGCACGAGGGGTCCGGATTCGACGTGCTTGAAACCCATCTGTTCGCCGAGGCGCCTGTATTCGGCAAACTCGTCAGGATGGATGAAACGGATCACCGGGAGATGTTCGCGCGTGGGCTGGAGGTACTGACCCAGGGTGAGAATGTCCGTGCCCTGGGTGGCGAGATCGCGCATCGTCTCCAGGACTTCTTCCTTCCCCTCACCTAATCCAAGCATCATGCCGGTTTTCGTGGGCACGTCGGGATGCGTTTGTTTCGCGCGGCGCAGTAACTCCAGAGAGCGCTCATAGAGAGCACCCTTGCGCACCTGGCGATACAGGCGCGGCACAGTTTCCGTGTTGTGGTTGAGGATGTCGGGCTTCATAGCGAGGACTGTGTTGAGGGCGTTCCAGTCGCCGCGAAAATCGGGGATGAGAACTTCGACCTTGCAGCCGGGGACGCGGTTGCGAATTTCCTGAATGGTGCGGGCAAAGATGCGGGCGCCGCCGTCGGGCTGATCGTCGCGATTGACGCTGGTGACGACGGCATAACGCAGGCCCATGCGCGCGACAGCTTCGGCGACACGCAAGGGCTCATCTTCATCGGGCGGGCCAGCGGGTTTGCCTGAAGGCACGGCACAGAAGCCACAGGCGCGGGTACAAATGTCGCCGAGAATCATGAAGGTGGCGGTGCCATGTTCCCAGCATTCGCCCATGTTGGGGCAGCGGGCAGATTCGCAAACGGTATGAAGGTCGAGGCTGCGCATAACGCGCTTGAGGTTGTGGTAGCGATCGCCGCCAAAGAATTTTACGCGCAGCCAGTCCGGCCGCGGATGGACGTCAGGGTTCAGCGGGAGCGACGGATTGCTGTTGGCAATGATGTTGAAGGGCGAGGCCATGATTCCCAGCGACTCTGGATAAATCTATTTTACGCAGGAAAGCGAAGTTCGACAAACGAGGCCAGAAATGGCCGGGGTTACAGCGGCTGGCGGGAGGAGCGGACGAAATCGCGGAGTACGGTGACGTTGGGGCCGTAGGCGCCGATGCGGCCAGCATCCACGGGCAGGCCGAGGTGCTCGGCAAGTTCGAGATCGACACCGGCATCATCGAGTTCCGAGAGGCTGAAACCCGCTGCGGGGAGCAGGCGGTTGAGACCCGTAGGATAAACGGGGCGTGGCGGCCGATGGCGCTGCCAAGGACGGCGCGCCAGCTCGTAGAACTGCTTCCAATCGCGTTTGTGCCAGGTATTCATCTCAACCCTTAGACCCCGTGCCCTTCGTTGGATGCGAACAATGGCGGGAAGGTTCGCTCCTCCTCTGAACGGCCACGAAAACAATCCTTGCACGAAAAACAAAGCGCAAGTCGTTCAACTCATATACCCCAAGCAATCAGGAGCGAAAGAAAATCTTCGCCTGGTGTATCAAACACGTAACCCCACGTGAAGTTTCGGTCACAGGATTTGAGCGGTGAGCGCTGCACCGAAACGCATAAACCTTGGCGGGAAGGACCTCCCACAGGGAGGCCGCCGATTCAAACGCGGCGATAGTACATTGTAGAAAGGGAGATGGCTAGAAAAAAGTAGCGACGACTGTGAATAAAGAAAGCGGAGCCAAACGGTCTGCAGGTCAAAGCCTGACGGGAGTGTGGAGAAGGCGCAGGAACAGAAAAAGACGCTTCGGACGCGAGTCCGCGCCCGAAGCCCTCAGCGAAGATTAGGAGAGAAGGAGAAACTACCAGCGGTTGCCGCGGTCGCCGCGATCACCACCCCGGCCACCACCCCGGCCACCGCGATCGCCACCCCGGCCGCCACCACCACCACCACCACCACCGCCATAGCCGCCACGCCCACCACCGCCACCAGAGCGCTCCGTCTGCGGCCGCGCTTCGTTGACGACAAGGTTCCGGCCCCCGAAGTTCTGACCGTTCAGGCTGGTCACGGCGCGGTCGGCGTCTTCATCGTTGGCGATTTCGATGAAGGCAAAACCTCGCGACTGTCCCGTGAAGCGATCCCGAATCAAGCTGATCGCGGAGGGATTCACACCCACTTGACCGAACCATTCCTGCAACTGCTCTTCCGAAGCGTTGAACGGAAGATTACCCACGTAAAGCTTCTTCACCAGCGGACTCCTTCTGTCCGGAACCTAACCACGATTGCGGAGCGCACCGAAGAATCAAGAACCGCCGACGAGGCAAACCGGAGGGCATGCCGCGGTGGGCGGGAGGGACTCTTAAGTGGTCCCGTGCATGGTCTCGAAAATTGACTGTTTTTGCAACCATAAATCGTTGGAAAGAGGGTGCCGGGGGGTACTGGGTCTGGACTTGGCACCAAAATGGCACGGCGGATACCGGGGTGCTCTAAAGGGCCCCGTGAAACCCGCGCAACCGGCGTGATGCTGCTTTTAGGTGCGATAGGAAGCGTTGATGCGCACATATTCCGCGGTGAAATCACAGGTCCAGAAGCGCGTGGACTCGCGTCCTGCGTGGAGATCGACGACCACCTGAACTTGTTTTTCCAGCAGGCGGTTACTGGCCGCGCGCTCGTTGAAGTCAAGCGGCTGACCGCGGTGCAGCACCGGTATTCCCGCCAGGTGGATGTCCACGCGGTGGGGATCAAACTTGACGCCGGAGCGCCCTGCCGCAGCAAAGATGCGGCCCCAGTTCGGATCGCCGCCAGCAAAGGCGGTCTTGACCAGTGGCGAGGTTGCGATGGTCTGGGCGATGCGGCGCGCGTCGGCCTCTGTTCTGGCGCGACGCACTTCGATTTCGATGACGCGCTGCGCTCCTTCGCCGTCGGCAACGATCTGCAAGGCCAGCGAGTGGCAAACTTCTTCGAGAGCTTTGGCGAAGGCGCGGTGCGCAGAGGTTCCCGCTTTGATGGCAGGTGCACCGGCCTGACCGTTGGCCAGAACCAGCAGCGTGTCGTTGGTGGAGGTATCGCCATCGATGCTGATGGAGTTGAAGGTTCGCGAGGCAACGTCACGCAATGTTTTCTGAAGGAGTGAGGGAGAAATGGCGGCATCGGTGGCGACAAACGCGAGGGTGGTGGCGAGATTTGGATGAATCATCCCGGCACCTTTAGCGCAGCCAACGAGATGAATGCGCTTGCCCGCCATCTTGAAGAACGTCGTGGCGGTCTTGGGGCGCGTGTCCGTGGTGCAGATGGCGAGAGAGAACTCGGCAAAAGAGCGCGCGGACGGACGGCGGTTCCGGGCGATGCCGTTGAGGGCACGGAGAATTTTCTCGAGTGGCAGCGGCACGCCAATGACGCCCGTGGAACAGACCAGAACTTCGTGGGGATGGCAGGCGAGGCGGCGCGCCGTTTCTTCCACGGTTTTCAGCGAGGCGGCACGGCCTGCGGGACCCGTGGCGCAATTGGCGTTGCCGGCATTGACGATGACGGCCCGCATGCGGCCCCTGGACGCGCGCAAATTCTCCTTGGAAACCACAACCGGCGGAGCAACAACGAGGTTCTGCGTGAAGACGGCGGCGGCCGAAGCCGGAACGTCACTGGAGAGCAGCGCCAGGTCCAGCGCGCCAGTCTTCTTCAGGCCACAAGCCGTGGCCGAGAAACGGAATCCGCGAGGCAGAGCGGCTTCGGAGAGGGCGTACTTCATGGGATGAGTGTCCGTGAGGCGGGTGTGACGCTCACGGAAGCGACCTCCGATCCTCCGCGCGGTGCGTTGCGGCTTCGAAAATACTGAAAGCAGAACTGAGGCTCATGGCTTGTTCTCCAGTGATTTGAGTTTTTGTTCGAGCTGCGAAATCGCGGCACGAACAGAATTTTCGGCAGTGCCTCCGGGAACGTTTTTGGACTGGAGGGCTGCGGCAAGTTGCAGCGCGTTGGCGACATCGGCGTCAAACGCCGGTGAAATCCGACGGAAGTCCTCGAGCGACAATTGCGTCCAGGGTTTTGCCTGGCGCTCCGCCTCCCGCAGGAGATTTCCGACAAGATCGTGGGCCTGGCGGAAGGGAATACCCTTTTTGACGAGGTAGTCGGCGGCTTCGGTAGCAAGTAGAGCGGGATTCGCAGAGGCCGCAGCCAGCTTGCCTTCGTTGAAGCGCATGGCAGAAACAGCCCCAGCGGCGACATGGACCATCGAGGCAAGCTGGTCGTGAGCAGCGAAGAGGGCTTCCTTGTCTTCCTGGAGGTCACGTTGGTAACTGGAAGGCAGGCCTTTCAGCGTTGTGAAAAGGCTGAAAAGAGCGCCGGTGATGCGCCCAGTCTTGCCGCGCAGAAGTTCCCAGGCATCGGGATTTTTCTTTTGCGGCATCAGGCTGCTGCCGGTGGAATATTCGTCCGGGAGGATGGCGTAGGAGAATTCCTGGGAGGCGAATAGAACGAAATCTTCGGCGAGGCGCGAGAGGTGCGTGGCAATGCCAGCGAGGGCGAAGAGATAGTCAAGCGCGAAGTCGCGATCGCTGACGGCATCGAGGCTGTTGGCAGTGATGCGGGAGAAGCCGAGTTCGCGCGCGATGACTTCGCGATCGATGGCAAACGAACATCCCGCGAGGGCGCCGGAGCCCATGGGGCAGGCATCGGCGCTGGCGGCGGCGTTGTGCAAGCGGGTGAGGTCACGCGCAAAGGCCTCCGCGTGGGCCATCAGGAAATGGGACAAGAGTATGGGCTGGGCATGCTGGAGATGGGTCATGCCGGCCATAGGAACCTTGAGGCGGGCTTTGGCTTGATCCAGGAAAGCGCGGATGAGGGCAACCAGGCCTGAGTGAATTTCAGCCACGGCATCGCGGACAAAAAGGCGAAAGTCGGTGGCAACGAGTTCGTTTCGGCTGCGCCCGGTGTGCAGTTTCCAACCCAGCGGGCCGAGCAACTCGGCCAAGGCCTTTTCGACGAAGTGATGGACGTCTTCGGCGGTTGAAGAATCGAGCCAGGCGAGATCGGTCTTGGCGCGTTCTGCGATTTTGTCCAGGGCATCGAGAGTTTGAGGAACTTCCGCTTCGTTGAGAATGCCGGCACGCTGCAAAGCCCTGGCCCAGGCGCGGTCAACGGCAAGTTCATAGGGGAGAAGGCGGCGGTCGAACGCAAAAGAGCGCTGAAACGCGTCGAACTCTTCGTTCGGCGGGCGATCGAAGCGGCCGCCCCATAGGCGATCGTCTTTGCGTTCGGTCATAGGAATCCAAGGTCGTGCGTGAGCTGCAACACCGAGAAAAAGGGCCCCAAATTCCGCACAGCGCTTAGCGGAGGCAACGTGCACCACAAGCTATAGCAAATCCCGCAATGGAATGGGGCGCGGCCGCCAGAAACTCTCCCGAGACGGAGCCGCGCCCCGGCGAAAATTCTCAAGAATGCTGACTTTCGGCTTTAGCCATGGGACGCACTGTGACCGGCAGAGCGAAAAGATTGATAAAACCCTCGGCGTCCTTGGGATTGTAACGGCCCATGGAAAAACTGGCGAGGTCGGCGCGGTACAGAGAGAAAGGCGAGAGACGCTTGGTGACATTGAGCGTGCCCTTCCAAAGTCTCAGGCCGACAGAGCCGGTGACGCGCTGCTGCGCAACATTGAAGAAGCCATCGAGAGATTCGCGCAGCGGCGAAAACCACAAGCCGTAATAGACGAGTTCGGCGTACCGCCCCGAGAGGGCCTGTTGGAAGTGGGAGGTTTCCCGGTCGAGAGTAAGCCGCTCCAGTTCGCGGTGTGCGGTGACGAGCAGGGTTCCGCCCGGGGTTTCATAGGCGCCGCGCGATTTCATTCCCACTAAACGATTCTCGACGAGATCGGTGCGGCCAACGCCATGTGTTGCGGCAATGTCGTTTAATGCATTGAGAAGCGCGACGGGTCCGAGCTTCTTGCCGTTCACCGAAATAGGCGTCCCCGCTTCAAAGCCAATCTCCACCTCCTCCGGTTTGTCAGGAGCCTTTTCTGGCGATGCAATCCACTGCCACATCGATTCGCGGGGCTCATTGGCGAGATCTTCGAGATCTCCGCCCTCGTGACTCAGGTGCCAGATATTGCGATCTCGGCTATAGATGTTGGCACGGCTCTGTTCCACTGGAACTTTGTGTTTTTGCGCGTAGGCAATGGCGTCCTCACGCGAGTCGATGGCCCACTCACGCCAGGGGGCGATGATGGGGAGGTGTGGCGCGATGGCTTTGTAGGCCAGCTCAAAGCGGACCTGGTCATTTCCCTTCCCGGTGCAACCATGGGAGAGGCCATCGGCGCCCAGTTGCAGGGCGAGTTCGGCCTGACGCTTGGCCAGGACGGGACGAGCCATAGAGGTGCCAAGCAGGTAGGTGTGCTCGTAGACAGCGCCGGCGCGGAGCGTGGGCCAGATGTAGTCGCGGACAAATTCTTCGCGCAGATCTTCGATGTAGGCGGTCGACGCGCCGGTGGCAAGCGCCTTTTTGCGGGCGGCCTCGAGATCTTCCTGTTGGCCAACGTCTCCGATCATGGCAATCACTTCACAGCCATAATTCTCGCGGAGCCACGGAATAATGATGGACGTATCCAAGCCGCCGGAATAGGCAAGTACGACTTTCTTTGGTTTGTGGACTTGCGGGGTCACTGGGTTTTCTCCTAAGGATGCCAAAAGGAATCAGGAATACAGCGCGTGCAGGATGGCCTTTTGCACGTACATGCGGTTTTCGGACTGTTTGAGCACAATGGACGTCGGGCCGTCGAGAACTTCGTCGGTCACTTCCGCGCCGCGGTGCGCCGGAAGACAATGCATAAAGAAGGCGCCGGGTGCGGCCTGCTCCATGAGCTTGCGATTGACCTGGTAGGCCTTGAAGACATTGCGGCGTACCTTTTCTTCGGCCTCGAAGCCCATGCTGGTCCAGGAGTCGGTGTAGACGGCTTGCGCGCCGACGACGGCTTCCGCTGGGTTGGTGAACAACTCGATGCGCGCGCGGGTTTCCCTGGCGACACGCTTGGCGTCCGAGAGGACGTCCGGCGCGGGAGCGTAATTTGCCGGCGCGGCGATTCGGAGATTCACGCCCAAGCGCGCAGCGAGGATTAAGAGCGAGTGGCAGACATTGTTGCCGTCGCCGACATAGGCGATCTTCAAGCCCTTCAAGTTGCCGAACTTTTCCTCGAGTGTGAAATAGTCAGCGAGCGCCTGGCAGGGATGGAATTTGTCGGAAAGCGCGTTGACCACGGGGATGTTGATGCTGGCCGCCATCTCTTCCAGGACGCGTTGCTCGTAGACACGCGCGACGATTCCCTGCACCCAGCACTCGAGGTTGCGGGCCACATCGGGAATGGATTCGCGCTCGCCCAGCCGTGCCTGGGTGTGATCGAGGAAAACCACATCGCCACCCATGCTCTGGATGCCAACCTCAAACGTGACGCGCGTGCGCAGTGATGGCTTCTCAAAGATGAGAGCAATGTGCTTACCGCGCAGCACGGAGGCGAAACGCGACGGGCGTGCCTTGATGTCCGCGGTGCGCTGCAGAAGCTCGCGCGTGTCCGCGGGCGACCATTCGGCGCCCGTGAGGAGGTCCTTGGCGATGGATACGGGGATCGTCAGTGATGCGGTCATTCGTTATTCTCCACAGGGACAAGAGTGTCAGACAGTTGCTCCGGCCGAGTGTTCCGCGGAAGAGAAACCGCGCAGAACACGGGTACCGGGAACAGCGGAAAAGGCCGCGCGGCCCGAAACGGGCGAAAACAAGGCGGGGGCCAGCGCTGCCGCGGCCGAATGGCCGCCTACAATGTGAACTTCGCGAACGCCACCCTCGAGGGCGCGCTTGGCGGCTTCCAGCTTCAAAATCATGCCGCCGGAGACAACGCGCGAGTGCACAAGATGGTCGATCTGTTCGCAGGAAATGGCGGAGAGAACTTTGTCGCCATCGAGGACGCCGGGGACATCGGTGAGGTACACGAGATGGTCTGCTTCGATGAATTCGGCGCAGGCCGCGGCCATGTGATCGGCGTTGATGTTGTAGAGTTCGCCGTCCGCGCCCAGCCCGAGGCAAGGGGCAACTGGAATTAGCTTCTCCCGCCAGAGCGATTCGAGAAAAAGCACATTGATGCTCGTCAGATAGCCCACATAGCCGAGGCTGCCCTCGATGTCGTTATGCACGAGGGGTGCAGCGGAGAAACAAGCCGCATCCGCCGCGGAGATGCCGACGGCGGGCTGGCCTTCCGCGGAAATCGCGGCGGCAAGGCGTTTATTCAGCAGCCCCGCAAAAACCATTACAGCGACATCGCGGGTTTCGCCATCGGTGACGCGCAATCCAGAGACGAATTTGCTCTCGATCCCAAGACGCTTCAAGGTGGCGGTGAAGAGGCGGCCGCCGCCGTGAACCACCAGGATTTCGTGGCCATGCCGTGCGAGCGTGGCGACGTGGTGAGAGAGTTGTTGCACGGTGGCGGCATCTTCGAGCAAAGCACCCGCAAATTTGATGACAATTCTCATAAAAGTCCGGTCTGCTCCTCAAGTCCAAGCGTGAGATTCATGTTTTGCACGGCTTGCCCGGCTGCGCCCTTCCCCAGGTTGTCCAGGCACGAAACGATGATCAGGCGTTTCCCGTCGGTGTCCAGAACGAAGCCGATGTCGCAAAAATTTGTTTTCGTGACGTGCTGCAATTCAGGCGTGGAACCCGCGGGGGAGATGCGCACCATGGGGCGGCCCGCATAAAACTTCTTATACAGGTCTTCGATGGCTTGCGGTGTTTGCGGCAGGGCCAGTGTCACGTAGATCGTGGACAGGATGCCGCGGGCAACGGGAAGCAGGTGGGTTGAAAAAACCACCTGCGATTCCCGCAGGCCGGTGTGCTCGACAATTTCCGGCGTGTGACGATGCGAGAAAAGATTGTAAGCGCGGAAATTTTCGCCTACTTCGACGAAATGGAGATCGCGCCGCGGCTCCTTGCCCGCGCCGCTAGCGCCGGATTTACAGTCGCAGATGACGTTTTGCGTCGGCGAAACGAGGCCGGCCTGCGTCAACGGGCGCAGCGCGAGAATCACGCTGGTCGCATAGCAGCCGGGATTGGCGACGAGTTTCGCTCCCGGGATGATGTCCGCATAAAGCTCTGGCAGGCCGTACACGGCGTCGCCCAGATGCGCTTGGTGCGGTGCGGGCAGCTTGTACCAGGAAGAGAACGTCTCCGCCGAAGAGAAGCGGAATGCACCGCTCAGATCGATCACCCGCAAACCCGCATCGAGCAACTTTGGCCCAATCTCTGCCGAGACTTCGTGGGGCGTGGCGAGAAAAGCCGTACCTGCGGAATTTGCCGTGACCGCCTCGATGGAAAAAGGCTTCAAAGGCGCCTCGCCCCAACTGCGCAACTGAGGAAAAAGCTCAGAGAGGCACTGTGCGCCCTTGGTATCGCGAACGTAAAAGGTAGGCCGGGAAATCACGGGATGGCGCAAAAGGAGAGTCGCCAGCTCATAACCCGTGTAGCCGGTGACACCAATGACAGCAATGTGCCGGGGATCCCTCATTTCACCTGTGCTTCGATTTTTTTCTGGAGAGATTCCCGGCTTTTGCGGCTGGGGGTAACGATGAGAACGGTGTCGTCGCCGGCAATGGTACCGGCAATTTCGGGGAATTTTGCGCCGTCGACGGCAGCAGCCAAGGGCTGCGCGCCACTAGGAGGCGTTTTGAGGACCAGCAGATTTTGCGCGGGCCGGATGTCCAGCAGGAATTCGCGGAGTGCGCGGATAAGCGGGGGAACGGTGGCGGCTTCTTCCGGCAGACCGGAGCCAGACCTGTAGCCCTCGTTTGTTTTGACGAGCTTCAATTCCTGCAAATCGCGGGAAAGCGTGGCCTGGGTCACGCGCAACTTTTGCTTGGCGAGGCGGTGACGGAGTTCTTCCTGATTGGCGATGTGTTCGCCGGAAACCAGGCGGAGAATCTGTCCGTGGCGAAATGTCTTTGTCGCGCTCATCGAGAATGCCTTATGCAACGTACTGTATATTTATACAGTTCTCGGGCCAGAGTGTCAACTCAATTGCCCCGGCTTCTTGTGCTTTCTTGCGCCCCACGCGTCACCTTCCGGTCAACGGCATTTGGACTATGATGGGGTTCTGCACGAAGTTGCTCTCCCGCAAGCCGCGTTGCACCGGCTGCGCGGGGCCCTGCCGGAATAGGAGCCAGCCATGACGAATGAACGCAAACCGAAAAAACCGCGCGAGCAATACCGCCTGCGCACGCGGCTGATCCACGGAAGCTTTGCCACCGGCCGCTGGGATTACGATCATCATGTGGTGCCGCCGCAATCGAGTTCCGCCACGTACCGGCTGTCTTCGGTGCACCGTGGGGCGCAGGGATTCATCGAGTTTGCAACGCCGGAATCGCGCCGCGCGCCCATCTACATCTATGACCGGTTAGACGAGCCGACCCGCGGGATGTTGGAGGAGAATCTGGCGGTGGCGGAGGGTGGAGAGGTTGCCGTCACCTTTGCCACGGGCATGGCGGCGATAAGTGGCGCTCTGGGAATTCTGACGGCCAGCGGCGACCAGATCGTTGCGCACCAAGTCCTATATGGCTGTACTCACAGCCTGATGACAAGCTGGCTGCCGCGCTACAAAATCCACACGGATTTCTGTGATCTGTGCAACCCGGAAACACTTGCGAGGGTGGTTACAAAACAGTGCCGCGTGGTCTATTTCGAGACGCCCGTCAATCCGACGATGGAACTGATTGATCTGCAGGCGGTGCGTCGCGTGGTTGACCGGCTAAACGCGGGAAGGACGGATGTGGAAAAAATCCGGATCGTGGTGGATAACACGTTTTCCACGCCATATTGCCAGAGGCCTCTGGAGCATGGCGTCGACCTGGTAGTGCACAGCTTGACCAAGGACATCGGCGGGTTTGGCACGGAAATGGGCGGGGCGGTGATCGGCGCGAATGAGTACTTCAATCTTCTCATGCTCTACCGCAAGGATTTTGGCGGCGTCCTTTCGCCCAAGAATGCGTGGCCCATCCTAGTGTATGGTTTGCCGACGCTGGCGACACGCATGGTGAACCAGCAGAAGAGCGCCATGCAGGTAGCGGAGTTCTTGCAGCGCCAAGCGAAGGTGGCGCGGGTGCTGTATCCGGGGCTGCCCAACTTTCCGCAGCGCGAACTGGCGCGGCGGCAGATGACCACGCCGGACGGAGCATTCGCGCCGGGCTGCATGTTGTACTTCGAGCTGAAAGGAAGAGATGGCACCGGTAATAGCGCGGCGGAGGCGGCCGAGCGATTTGTCGACTACGTCGCGGAGAAGTCCTACACAGTGACCCTGGCGGTCAGCCTGGGGCAGATCAAGACGCTGATCGAGAATCCGTTCTCCATGACGCACGCGGCGATCCCGGACGAAGAGAAAATCCGCTGCGGGTTGCAGCCCGGAGGCATCCGCCTTTCTCTGGGGCTGGAGGACTGGCACGACATCATCGCCGACCTGGAAGACGCCCTGGAAGTGGTCTGACCGGAAGGACAGGTAGGGATGGCTGCACGATTCGCCGCATCCCGCAGATGACTGCTGGATTTTTTGCGCCAGGAATGTTACGAATCGGTCATCGCCTTTTTGCGCCGATGACCGAACTGTGCCATATCGGGGGATGCAAGCACGACGTGCCGGCCGCCCTGGCCGACGACAAGCTGTGCATCCTCCATTTCACGCTGTCGCTGGAAGCGAGCTGCGCGGAGAAGCGACGCGAGACGGCCCTTGGGAACACGCCGCACGAACGGCAGCGCGAAATCATGCGGTTCATCACAGAAAACGGGGAGCGCCTGGCCAGGGTCGCGACCAGCGGCCTGCACATGACGGACGATTTGAAAGCGCGCGTGCTGAGCACCTTCCTCACGCTGATGAATCTTCGCGAGAATCTGGATCGCGCGGCCATGCGCACACCGACCGGCCGCGGCGGATTTTCCCGCTAGCCCCCACAAACTGAGCTCCCATGTACTTGTGGAATAAAGCGAGCGCGCCGCTGGGGGATCAGTCGCACTTTTCAGGATGCCGCGGGCGCTGCTGAGAACCGCCATTTCGCTTGACGCAGGAGCCCACAGGACGCGCCTGCCCCTTTGCGCCAATGCCTTCCAGGAACATCTTCCGGGAGCATTTCTCATGGAGCGGGTGGCTCGCGTAAGATAGAGTTCCAGCCTTGGAAATTCCGCTCATGATTGCTCCAATGGAATCCGTGGAGGCAACGCCTCTGTGCTAGGCTTCGTCTGAGTGAAGAAACACATGAAAGTATGCCGGGTCAACAGGTTGCGAGGTCTAGCGCTCCTGCTCCTGCTTCTGGGAGGAGGGTCCGCGTGCGCCCAGGCACCGGAAAAAGCTACCGGCGAAAATGCGCCCGCCTCAAACGTAATTGCCGTGCGGGTTGTGCGCGAGGATGGCAGTGTCCTGGCTGCAAACGCTGGCAGCCTTGCCGTGGAAATCGGGAAGCCCCTGCAGCGCGACCAAGTGGCTGCGAGCATACGGAAACTCTATCAAACCGGCGATTACGCAGATTTGCGGGCGGTCGTTACGCGCGAGGCGGGGGGAGTGCGGCTGGATTTCGTTGTGCGGGAAAACCTGTTCATCAATCAATTGGTCATCGAAGGACTGAAAGCGCCGCCCTCGGAAGCCTCCGCGGCCGCGGCGATGCAGTTGTCGCTAGGGCAGACGTACCGTACAACAGATATTGATGACGCGATCAAGCGGTTGACGGAAGCGTTGCGCGAGGAAGGCCTGTATCAGGCGAGAGTGATGGCGGAGCGTCAGCCTCATCCAGAAACGCACCAAATGGATGTGATCATGCACGTGGAGTCCGGGCCGCGGGTGCGCCTGAGGAATGTCGAACTGCTCAACAACACGCACTATCCGGACGCCCAGCTACTGAAACTTTTCAAGCTCAAGCCTGGGAGAGAACTGACCATCGCCCGAGCGCAGCAGGGCACCGAACGCATCCGGAAATACCTGGAAAAGCGGGGGCACTTGAGCGCGCGCGTTTCGGTACGGCGGGGTGAGTATACCGCGCAGGTAAACACGCTGCCTTTAACTCTGGAAGTGACGGAAGGGCCGCGTGTCCTGGTGGAGGTGGTTGGCGCGAAGTTTTCCAAACGCACATTGAAGAAACTCGTTCCTGTGTACCAGGAAGGCTCGGTGGATGCCGACCTGCTCGAGGAAGGAAAGCGGAATTTGCGGGAACGATTGGAGCGCGAGGGGTATTTCGACGCGACGGTAGATTATGCGGCGGCGGAGCGCGAGGTCGACGGGAAGAAGTCGGACTGGAAAGGGTCCGAGGAGGTGATCACCTACAAGGTGAATCGGGGCGACCGGCACAAGTTGCTGCGCATCGAGTTCGTCGGGAACCGCTATTTCAGCACGTCCCTGCTGCGCAGCCGGCTGAACATCGCGCCCAGCTCATTCGAGATTCGAGCGCGATTCAGCCGTCGGTTGCTGGATTCGGATGTGTTGTCGATGAAGAGTCTATACGCCGCCAACGGATTTCTATCTACCAATGTGGAAGGGAAGATACAGGACGACTTCCAGGGGAAGCGGGGCGACCTAGTGATCCGGTTTGTCATTCAAGAAGGCAAGCAGACACTGGTCTCGAGCCTGGCCGTTGAGGGCATGAAAGCCATACCGGAACAGGAGATTCGCGGTGTTATCGGCTCTCTGCCGGGCCAGCCCTATTCCGACATTAACGTGGCAACGGACCGCGACAATATTCTGGCCCTCTACTTCAACCAGGGCTTCCCTAATGCCCAATTCTCCTGGACCGTAGAGCCTGACCACGCGCCGCGGGATGAAGGACAAGCTGCAAAGATAAATTCGGCCAACGGGGAATCCGAAGCGGCGCAAGCCAACAAACAGGAGTACCACATCGAGCGCGCGGAGCCCATGCGCCTGGTCTACAGGATCGAGGAAGGTTCGCAGATTCGCGTGCGCCGCGTGCTCCTGACAGGATACAGGCGCACGCGTTCCCGGGTGATCGGCCGCGAGGTAAAGGTAAAACCGGATCAGCCGCTTCGCGAGGGAGAAGTGGTGGAGTCCCAGCAGAAACTCTACAACCTGGGAATTTTCAACCGGGTGATCGTCGAGCCGCAGAACGCCGGGGGTACGGACCCCGAGAAGGATGTCGTTGTCCTAGTGGAAGAGGCCAAACGTTACACCATCGCGTATGGCGGGGGTTTCGAAGTGCAGCGCCTGGCAAGCTCGACCAATCCGACGGGAGGAGAGTTGGAGGCAGCACCGCGCGGGATTTTTGAGATTTCCAAGCAAAATTTGACGGGCCGCGCCGATTCTCTCACTTTGAAATTGCGGGGCAGCACGATTCAGGGGCGGGCGTTGCTGGCATATTCCGTGCCGAATACGTTCAACAATCCCAAATTAAGCTTGCAGGCGACGGCATACGCAGAGAAATCGCAGGATATAAACACTTTTTCGCAAACACGCTATGAAGGAAACCTGCAGCTCACGGAGCAGATTTCCTCGCGGGCTTCCATACTGTATCGCTACGCGTTCCGCGAAGTGAAGGTGAGCAATCTGAACATCCCGTCCGACGAGATCCCATTGTTTAACCAGCCAACGCTGGTATCGCAATTCGGCGTGACATGGTTCCGCGACACGCGGGATAATCCGGCGGATGCGACAAAAGGAAGCTTCAACAGTGCGGACGCGAGTATTTCGGACACCAAGATCGGATCCAGCGCCAGCTTCGCCCGGTTCTTCTTTCAGAATTCGACCTATACGCCAATCAAACGAGGATGGAGCTTTGCACGGTCAACCCGTATTGGCATCCTGCAACCGTATCGCAATACCGTCTCCTTAAACTTTCCTGCGCCGACTACGCCGCCGCTCCCAGAGGTCATCCCCTTGCCGGAGCGCTTCTTTGCGGGCGGCGGAACCTCATTGCGAGGCATTGCGTTGAATCAGGCGGGGCCCCGCGATGCGGACACAGGCTTTCCGGTTGGGGGCCAGGCGGTCATGATCTTCAATCAGGAATTGCGGTTTCCGCTCAAACTGCCCTACGTGGGCACGGGCCTCGGTGGCACGCTCTTCTACGACGGAGGCAACACATATAGCCGGCTGACGCGCATGACCTTCCGCTGGTCGCCGCCCGATCCAGTCTTCAAGGCGGCGTATCCGGGGTACCCCCCGGGGCGATTCAATCCCACGCAATGCGTGGAGAACTGCAGCAATGAGCTGAACTATTTTTCGCACACCATCGGTGTGGGATTGCGCTACGCAACGCCGGTCGGGCCAATCCGCGTTGATGTCGGCTATGAACTGAACCGGCCGCAATTCGTCATCCCTTGCAAGAATGGGGCGGTACTTTGCCAGGAGGGGACACGCTTGCCGAAGATCCAGTTCTTCTTCAATTTGGGGTCGAGCTTCTAATGCGGCGCCCTGTCTTAAATCTGAGCTTAATTCTGGCCGTGTTGATGGTCGGCAAAGCCGTGCTGCCGCAGGAGGTCATTGACCGAGTCGCGGCGCGCGTGGAGAACGACATCATTCTCGTCAGCGATGTCCGTGCGCTGGGACGCTACCAACTGTTCATCGACGGCAAATCAGAAAGCGACGCGCAGATTTTGGATCGGCTGATCGATCAGTGGATCGTGCGCAATGAGGCCAACGCCGCCCGGTACCCGCAACTATCAGATGAAGAAGTGCAGCGTAGCCTGGCGCGCCTCAAGCGGTCATTCTCTTCACCCGCCGAGTTTGAGGATCGCAGGCGCCAGAGCGGGCTAAGCAGCGAAGAGCTACAGGCGATGGTGAAGTCGCAGCTCTACCTGAGCAATTACCTGGACACAAGGTTTCGGCCCTCAATCCAGGTCGAAGAAAAAGATGTGGAAGAGTTTTACAAAGAGCGGGTGGTGCCGAGGGCGGAAGAGCGAAGCCAGACACCACCAACACTTGAAGCCGCGCGTGATTTCATTCAGGAAGCGCTGGTACAGTGGGCGATCAATGAGCAAGCCGACCGTTGGCTGAAAGAAAGCAGGGCGCGGATTCGCGTGGAGAATATGTTGACCGAGAGCAAGCCATGACCAAAAAGTCGCGCTGGCGGAAAATTCTTTGGCTGGAGCACGTCCTTTGGGTGCTGGGGACGTGGACCCTGCTGGGAATCGCGCTGGTGATCATCGCCGTGGGCAGCGGATTGGCAAATCCGCTCCTGCGCCGTGTCCTGATACACCGGATGGAGACGCTGACCGGAGCGCGCGTCGAAATCCGCACGGTCTCCGTGGGCTGGTTTTCACTGAGCGCCACGGTGAATGGGCTGGTGGTGCATGGCAAAGAGCCGGCGGGCACGGAGCCGTTGTTTAGCGTGGAGCAGGCCCGCGTCGGACTGCGCATTGATTCGTTCTGGGGACGGCGGGTTGGGCTGAATGAACTGGTGTTGCGATCGCCGCGGCTGCACCTTCGCGTGGAAAAGGACGGGAACAACAATCTGCCAACCTTAAAACGCACGAGTGCGGCACGGAAGACGCCGCAGGAAATGCTTCTGGAACTGCACGTGCAGCGCGTGGAAATCAAGGATGGCTGGCTGCTCTACAACGACATAAAAAAACTAGTCGCGGTGGAAGGCGGCGACTTGCAGTTCCAGTTGACGCGGGGCGGTCAGCCGGAGCGTGCCCTCTATATCGGCACAGTGCAGTGGGAGTCCGTTGAATTGGCCCGGCGTCGCGACGTGCCGGTACCGGCGAATCTGTCCGCGAAATTCTCGCTGGGTCCGCAGGGGTTGGCGCTGGAACAGGGCATTCTCGACCTCGGCCGCTCTCATGTGGACATGCAAGCGGAGGCAAAGGATCTGAGCGCGAGAGACTGGACCTATCGCTACCGTGGGTGGCTGGACCTGCTCGACCTGCGTGAAACTCTCCGCACGCCAGAAATTCCACTGGGGCGCGTTGATCTGCGAGGCGAAGGGAGTCTTGAGGCTGGCAGACTGACGGGCAAAGGCAACTATGCCGCGGACAACATCAAACTGAGTTACGAGGATTTCCATTCCGCGAATTTGACCAGCCGGTCGAGCTACGTTCTGGATCCGCAAGGAGTGGTTCTGCCGGACTTCGCGGCCTACGCGCTGGGGGGAAGCGTGAAAGGGCGCGTCACCATGCGTTTCGATGGGCTGAAGTTCCGCGCGGAGACGAGGCTGCAGGATATCCGCCTTTGTCTTGTTGCGCCGGCGATTGATCACGTGGGATTTCCTGTCGACAAATTGCACTGGGATGCGGTGATTTCGGCGGACAGCGTGGAAACCTGGCACGACAATTTTCACGATTTCGACATCAACGCGCGGATGCATTGGGACGAACCGGAGGAGCTTGCCGCGGGGCACGTTCCCGTCGCGGGCGACTGGAAACTGCGCTATCGCTACGAGCCAGACATTCTCGACCTGGAGCAATTGGAATTTGAGACGCCGACTTCCCGCGGCTCGATTACCGGCGTGCTGCATCCTAAGAATTCGGCGCTTGATGTGCGGCTGAATGTGGGCTCGCTGGACCCTTGGAACGATTTCATCCATGCGATTGCGGGGGACAAACCCGATACGCCGGAAGCAGCGGTGCGGATTGGCGGGTCGTTGCAATGGATCGGGAAAATCACGGGTCCCGCCACGGGGCCGGAGTTTCAGGGCCACTTCCGTGGGGAACACATGCGTTATGAGGATGTTGCGCTGGATTCACTGGACGGCGAGCTGACGTATTCGCCGAACCAACTGGTGATTAACAAAGGGCGCGCACGCCGGGGCGTGATGGAAGCGGAAATCGACGGGCGGATGCAGCTGAGCGATTGGGATTTTCTGGCGGACAACGAGTGGAGCAGCGATATCAACCTGGAAAAGGTGCCGATGGAAGGATTGGAGCAGTTGGCGGGCTGGAAATATCCAGTAAAAGGATTGGTGACGGGGCAATTCCATGGGCACGGCACGCGCGCGGAGCCTGCGCTGACCGGCTTGCTCGATGTGGCCGATGGAGAAGCATACGGCGTTACGTTTAATCGCTTGCGCGGGCAACTGAGCGTCATGCCGGACGAAGTCCGCCTGGCCAACGCGGAGTTGCGGTTCTTTGAGCCGGGCACCGAAAAGACCGGGGGAGCGGGAATCGTGACGGGCACGGCCGCGTACCGATTTGCCGACCGTTCTTTGACGACAGATCTAGTGGGGGCCTCGCTGCCGCTCGCGAATTTCGGGAAAATTCAGTCGGACAGTCTTCCTCTGGGAGGACAAATCACTTTTCGTCTGAAATCGAGCGGCCCGATAAGGCAACCCGTTGCGGAAGGCTCTTTTCGCGTGGTGAATTTGCAGATCGGCACGGAAGTGATCGGGAGTTTGGAAGGGGAACTGCATTCCGATGGAAAAGAAGCGAGTTTGAAACTTGCATCCGCAATGAACGAAGGAGCGATTACGGGCGGGATCAAGCTGGGCTTGGCCGACCCGCTGCCTCTGGATGGGAAGATCACGATCCAAAACATAAACCTCGACCCCTACCTCCTCTCTGCGCTGCACCTGAAAAAATTCACCGGCCACGGCACCGCGGACGGCGACATTACGGTAAGCGGGGAACTTCAGCATCCGGAGAGCCTGGTGGTGGATAGCAATTTCACCCGGCTGTTGCTGACCTATGGCGGCGTGCAACTGGAAAATTCCGGCCCGATCCACCTGACTTCGACACGGGACAGCCTGAAGATTGTGAGCGCTGCGCTGAAAGGAACGGATACGAACGCCGAATTGAGCGGCTCGATTCAGTTCAGCGGCCGGCGGGCACTGGCGATGAAAATGAACGGTTCGGTTGACCTGCGGCTACTGAGCGCCTCCATTCCGGACGCCGATGTGGCCGGCCATGCCGATATCAACGCATCGATTGAAGGTACGGTGGACCGGCCGAGGATCATTGGGCGCGTGAAGCTCAATAATGCCTCGGCGCGCTCCGCGGACTTACCGACGGGGCTGAGCAACGTGAAAGGCGATCTGGTGTTCGATGCGAACCGGCTGTTTTTTGAGAATGTCACCGGCGAAGCAGGTGGAGGCATCCTGGCCCTTTCCGGCAGCGTGAATTACTCGGAGAAGCCGCTGCGATACGATATCTCCGCGAAAACCGACCGCATTCGGATTCGCTACCCGGAAGGGCTCAGCTGGCTGGCTGGGGGATCGCTGCGGCTCTCGGGCACGTTGGACGGGGGTCTACTCTCCGGGAAAGTAGTTGTTCAGCGGGTGAACCTGAGTGAGGGGTTGGAATCGGCGGGCATCCTGGTATCCAGCACGGGTGGAAGCAGCTCCGGCAGCTCGAGTTTCTTGCGCAATTTGCAATTCGACGTGGAGGCAAGTTCCACGCCCGATGCACGGATGGAATGGCCGGGGGCGCAACTGGAAGCGGACGCCAACCTGCGCGTTCGGGGCACTGCGGAGCATCCGATTTTGCTCGGGCACATCCACGTGCTCTCCGGGGATTTGTATTTCCGGGACAGCCACTATCACGTGGCGCGAGGGGATTTGAATTTTGCCAACCCGTTCCGGCTGAATCCGGTGATCAATGTCGAAGCAACGACGACAATTCAGCAATATGAAATCACGCTGAATTTCACGGGGGAGGCGAGCAAGCTGAGTTTGTCCTACCGGTCCGATCCGCCACTGCCCGCGAACGATATCATCACATTGCTGGCGTTAGGGCAGACCAGCTCGGAATCGACGTTGCGCACGGGCGGCACGACGCAGAGCGGCACTTCCGGTGCCTCGGCACTGCTCTCGGAAGCGATTTCGAGCCAGTTGGGGGGGCGCGTGGAGCGGCTGTTCGGCATTACGCGATTCCGCGTTGATCCCGGGCTCACCAGCGTGGGAGCAAGCAGCTCCGGCCAGAACGCAGCGGCGCGCGTGACTGTCGAGCAGCAGGTGACGCCCAACTTGACGGTACTCTATGAGACGAACGTGACTTCCACGCAGCAGCAGGTGATCCAGATCGAGTACAACCTGAACCGGAATATTTCCGTGGTTGGCTTGCGGGATCAGAACGGCACGTTCGGTGTGGACATCAAGTTTAAGAAACGCCTGCCGTAAGAATGGCGCGCGACCCAAACCATCGAGCTGTCATTGCAGTGTAATTGGAACTCAGGGTTGAGACTGCTGTGCGGCCTGCTGAGGCGCTTCCTGCTGGGGGCGATGCTGTGGCTGCCAGCGGCGCTGCGGAGGAATGTACAGCCGGGCATTCTGTCCGGTGACGGGATCCTGCTCCTTGGCTGCTTGCAGAGCGTCCTTGACGGCCTTGAAAGCCGCGGCACGCGTGGCTTCCTGGACTTCACGGGAGATTTTCGGGCTTTCGGCCGCTACCTTTTGTCCGAGGGGCGAACCGTAGAACTGAAGCAGACCCTTGATCTCGTCGTCGGTGTAATGCTTGTCGTAAGCCGCGACCATCTGCTCGGTCACCTGGTCCACATCGAAATTCTTTTCGTAGCCTGAAATCACGTTGTTGATGAATGCCTGGCCCTTCGCATTATTTGGCACGGAGGCGAGAAGTTTTTCGCGGTATTGATCGGCGATCAGATTGATGGATTCCTGGAACTGATCCCGGGTACCGATCAGCTCCAGAAGCGCGCGGATGTCGGCGTCTTTTGCAGGATCGATGGAAGCGGCAGGTGAAGAGCTGGGCTTGTTAGCGGCGGATTGCGAGGCCGCTTGAACCGCCGTGGAGGAGCCACCTTGAATGGCAACGAGAAACGTTCCCACATAAATCAGAATTAATGCAATTGCCGCTTTCATCGCATCCTCCACACTCTATGGTCCTGCCTTAGGATTGATTGTAGGGAAGCGCGAAAACGGGCGCGCCTGCGCTGGGGTGCAGGTTTGCCTCGCGGATACTGGCCGGAGGTGCAGGGGGTACGTGGCGCCCAACTTTGGAGGGCGCTCCGGGCCGGACTGCGCCTGAACCTTCTCTTACGGGAGAAGCGCCAGTAGATTATGCTTGGGCTAAAGCAGATCCTGACTTCCCTGCGAGCCGGAAAAGAGAGACGCACGGGAGAGAAGTTGGCGGGAATGCATTCCATGAGCACAGCCAAAACCTTGACCGAAGAGGGCTACACGGAGTTGCGCGATGCCATGGTAGAAACGCAAATCCGAAAGCGCGGCATCGCGGATGAACGAGTGCTGCGGGCCATGAGGAGCGTGCCGCGGCATGAATTCGTTGAATCCCACTGGAAGAATGTGGCGTACACCGATGAGCCGCTGCCGATCGGCGGCGGGCAGACCATCTCGCAGCCCTACATTGTTGCCGTCATGTGCGCCGCAGTCCATCTGGAAAGCATGGAAAAAGTGTTGGAAATCGGCACGGGTTGTGGGTATCAGGCTGCGGTTCTTTCCTGCCTGGCCCGGGAGGTACACACGGTCGAATACCGGGAGGAGCTTGCAAGTGGGGCGCGTGAGCGGCTGCAACGGCTGGGGTACGGAAACATCCATGTTTACTGCGGCGACGGATCGCTGGGCCTGGCGGCGTTCGCGCCCTATGATGGCATCGTCGTGGCCGCGGCGGCACCCCACGTGCCGGAACCTCTGGCGCAGCAACTGACGGAAGGCGGGCGGATGATCGTGCCCGTGGGCGGGGAAGAGCATCAGGTACTGCTGCTGCTGACCAAGCACGGCGGAAAATTCAGTTCAGAACGAAAAGAACCCTGCCGGTTCGTGCCCCTCCTGGGTCGCCACGGCTGGAAGGACGTGTGGATTTGATGAGCGATTCCGTCCCCGAGTTGTCGATTATCATACCGTCGTTTAACGAAGAGTTGCGGCTACCCGCCACGCTGGAAAAGATCGCGCGGTACATCGCGGGGGAGAAAAAGAATGCCGAAGTTATCGTGGTGGACGACGGATCCACGGATCGCACTGCCGAAGTGGCCAAGTCTTTTCAAAGGGAAATCGCGCATTTGCGGGTGCTGGCGAACGGCACGAATCGGGGCAAGGGCTATAGCGTGCGCCACGGTTCGCTGGAGGCACGCGGCGAGATAGTTCTGTTCACCGACGCGGACCTCTCCTCGCCGATTGAAGAAGCAGGAAAACTTTTCGCGGCCTTGAAGGATCATGATGTGGCCATCGGCTCGCGCGCGATGGATCGCCGCTTGATCGAAGTGCGCGAATCGGCTTTTCGGGAATTTGCGGGCATCGTCTTCAACAAAATTGTCCGAATCGTATTGCGGTTGCCATTTGTGGACACTCAGTGCGGGTTCAAAGCTTTCCGTCGAGTGCGGTGCCGGGTGATCTTCGAGCGACAGACGATCGAGCGATTTGGCTTCGATCCGGAGTTGCTGTACCTGGCGCGGCACCACGGCCTGTCCACGGTGGAGGTGCCGGTGCGCTGGGCGCATTCCCCGGCCACCAAAGTGAGCATGCTGAGGGACAGCGTGCAGATGTTCCTGGACGTGGTGATCATCCGGTGGAACGCGTTGCGAGGCAGATACCGCAAGGAGCGGTGAGCTTCGCTTTATGTAATAAAGTACTTGACAGTGCTTCCCCCCAGCGCTATTCTTGGTGTGTGCCCACGACCAGCCCAATGCGCACTCCTTCCCGCGAGCCGATTCCGATTGACGCCCGCGCCGCGGATCACCTCCGCTATATCCGTGAAACCATGGAACGGGCCGCTGAATTCACGGCAGTGCCCGGTTGGGGCGGCGTGGCCATGGGCATCACGGCTTTGGCGGCGGCACTGTGGGCCTCGCGCCAGGGCACACCACGAGGCTGGGTCACGGTATGGTTGGCAGAGGCTTTTGTAGCGATGGCGATCGCGGCACCGTCGGCAGCGACCAAAGCGCGGCGCGCCAATTCCTCATTGTTTAGCGGGCCGGGGCGCAAGTTTGTGCTGAGCTTCGCGCCGCCGATTGTCGTGGGCGGGTTATTGACGGTGGCACTCTTACAATTGGGCAATTTCTCTGCCGTGCCTGGGGTGTGGCTGTTGCTGTATGGAACGGCGATTGTCACGGGGGGAGCGTTTTCGGTGCGTGCCGTGCCGATCATGGGGCTCTGTTTGATGGGACTTGGCGCGGCGGCATTGTTCGCCCCGGCGCATTGGGGAAATCTATTCATGGCTGCGGGTTTCGGATTGGTGCAGATCGGCTTCGGTTTGTGGATCGCTTTGCGGCACGGCGGTTGAGCGGATTTTGGAGAACGGAAGAGTTATGGCGAGATCATCGACAGTCCGGCAGGTGCGCCTGCAAAAAGAGGAGGCCCCCTCCGCGGTCCCGAGCCAGAAGCGCGAGGCTGTGCCGGCGAATCTGGACCGGTTGATTCACGAGCGCATCCGGCTGGGCATTGTGAGCGCGTTAGCCGTGAACCGTTCGCTGACCTTCAACGAATTGAAGGCCCTGCTGAAGACCACGGATGGAAACCTAAGCGTGCACGCGAGGAAGCTGGAGGAGGCGGACTACATCGTGTGCACGAAATCGTTTGACGGGCGGCTGCCCAAAACGGAATACCGGCTGGCCGCTGGCGGGCGCCGGGCGCTGGAGCGCTACCTGAATCATATGGAAGCGCTGATCCGGGCGACGCGGGAGGGCTAAAAAAAATTTGTCGGTTCACTTTGTATTACAAAGTACATTGTAAGAGTTGGCGGCGGAGGAAGCAGCATGCTCATGGAAAACACGATTGTGGATCGCGCACACCTGGTGGCGGCCGATACGGCCGTCAAGGTACATGTTGCGCTCATTTGCGATGGCAACGGCCGCTGGGCCACTGCGCGGGGTCTGTCACGCTCGGAGGGTCACCGCGCGGGGTCAGAAGCGGCACGGCGCATTATCCGGTGCGCGCCGCACCTGGGCATTCACACACTGACGTTGTTCGCGCTTTCCTCCGCGAACTGGCAGCGCCCACCCGCGGAGGTGGATGCCATTCTGGGGATACTGGAGGAATACCTCCAGGCGGAGACTTCACACTGCCTCGAAGAAGGCGTTCGCCTGAGCATCATCGGGCGGCGCGATCGCTTGCCCGCGGGCTTGCGAGCAGCGATTGCCGACGCCGAAGCGCTGACCGCGAAGGGCAAGGCGCTGCACCTGCGATTGGCGATCGACTATTCGGCGCGACAAACGATCTACCAGGCGGCAAGCAAGTTTTACAAAGTAACCAACCTTTCCAGCGAGGCGTTCGGCGACCTACTTGCCGAAGTGCAACGCGGCGGCTCGACTGAAGTGGACCTGCTGATTCGCACGGGCGGAGAACAGCGGCTTTCGGATTTCCTGCTCTGGGAATGCGCCTTCGCGGAATTCGTTTTTTTGCCGAAGCGCTGGCCGGACTTTATGCCGGTGGACCTGCGGAATGCTGTTCAGGAATTCGAGCGGCGAGAACGGACGCGGGGCTGCCTGCCCCGGGAGTGCACGGTCTAGCGCGATGGAATCCAGGTGGTTCAGTAACGTTCGCGGCGCATGGCGAACGCCTTGCGCAGGATGCGTGTGGCTGTTTCCGTGAGCTGATACAAAGGCAGTTCGTCTTCCCCGGCGTAGACGAGATCCGTCACATCGCTACCCGCGCGGGCTTCCCCGGCGACACGCTCACAAAGGTAATCGATGATCACATAGTGGAAGCGCGGGCGATCCGGCGAGCCTCCCCCTCCCTCCTCCTGATCGATGTAGATGTGATCGAAGGCCTCGATCATCTCCAGGACGCGCACCTGCAAGCTGGTCTCTTCCAGTAACTCGCGTGCGACACCTTCCTGTAACGACTCACCAAGTTCAAGGGTCCCTCCGGGGATGGACCAGTGTCCGCGGAGCGGCTCGCTGCCGCGGCGGATCAGGAGTACGCGCCCGTTCTCGATGACAACGCCACCGACGCCGACGACGGGCCGCTCTGGATATTCACGCGCCAAGACAGGCTTTTCTTTCGTCCGGACTGTTGAGTTACACTGAAACGTGGCGGAAGGGTCCTAGAATTGACATCCCCCGCTGGGGTATATAATACGCCGGAGGGTGAAGGCCGCGCTCGCGGCATCGCCAGAAGATCAACACGGAGGATGGAGACGTGCTCCGCTGCCCAGAATGTAGCGCAGAAATTGATGTGGACGAAGACGAAGTGGAAGAGGGAGAAATCCTGAGCTGCGCGGAGTGTGAGTGCGAGCTCGAGGTATCGCAGACCCACCCGGTCGTGCTGAATCCCATCTCCGACGATCTTGACGAAGAAGACGAGGAGGATGAGGAGGACATCGAAGAGGACGAGCCTGACGAAAATGGAGACCTCCCGGATGACGACGAGGATGACGAAGAGGATGATGATGAGGATGAGTAGCGGCTTCCTCGGGAGCGGCAGGGCATCCTGGGGCCCTGTGAGCATCGTCTAATAGAAAGTGACCCCATTGCCAGGCAAAGTGTCTCCCATGCGAAAACCGACCTCCTTCTACCTGGGGCTTCTCCTGTTTTTGGCGCACCCTGCTGTAGGTCAACAGCCGACCGAGACCGCACCGGCTGCGTCGCCGTCGCAACCCCCGGCGACCCCTCCGGACGCATCACGCGCAAGTTCATCTTCAAAGGGAAAGAAGAAGCCGCTTCCCATTTACTTGATCACTGGCACGGTCTTTAATGAAAAGGTGCTTTCGTTTCCGGATGCAAAGGTTCGCATTCGGCGGACCAGCGAGAAGAAATTCCGGTGGGAGGCGCACACGAATTCCCGCGGGGAGTTCGCCGTGCGGGTACCGGAAGGCAGCGAATACGAAGTGCGGGTGCAGGTAAAAAACTTCAAGGAACAATCGCAGACGGTGAAGGCGGACGCCGGCTCTGTTCAGCAGCAGCTATCGTTCCGGCTGGAACCAGCGACGCCGGGAAAGGCGGGAGACAAGAAATGAAGGCACATCGCAAGATCGCCTACTTCTGGGTGGTTATGCTCGTATTCGCATGGATCGCCGGCGCGCAGGACTCCAAGAAAGAGTCGCAATTGCGGACCGTGCGCGGGATCGTCACCGACAAATCGGAAACGCCCCTTCCCAACAGCGTCGTGTTCCTGAAAAACCTGCGGACAAACGCAGTACGCAGCAGCTTCGCGGATTCGGATGGCAACTACCGGTTCAGCGGGCTGGATCCCAACGTGGATTACGAGGTGCATGCGGAACTTGAAGGGGCGAAATCCCAGGTCAAGACGGTGTCGTCGTTTGACAGCCGCAAGGAAATCACACTCAATCTGAAGATTGACCGGAAGAAAACTTAGAGACTCCAGGCTTCGTCGCGGGGGCAATTGGCCCGCGATAGTTGGGGAATATGAGGCAAATCGAGTAAGCCGAAATCTTCCCGCGATTCACTTGTTTGAGCGGATCTTAGGGGAGCAAAGGCATGGAGGACGATGGTCTGCTGCAGAGTGCATTTTTTCTTCGGGGCAGCCCTGTGTGCGCTGGCCCTATCCGGGGTGTCTCTGTTCGGGCAAGCAAAGCCGGACAGCCCTGAGCCCAAGATTCCGTCATCCTCGCAAGACGCTGCGTCATCGCCAGCTTCCCAAACAGCCACTCAAGCTGATCAGAAAGACCACGAAGCCCAGGATGAAGTGCCGAAGCGGATTTTCTGGATCATTCCTAATTTCATGACGACCAACGACCAACCGGAAAACCAAGGACCGCTCACGCCGGCCCAGAAGTACAACATCGCGTGGCATCAGTTCTTTGATGAGAGCGCGCATTTCGGGAATCTCTTGCAGGCGGGGATTTCACAGGCGGCAGACGGGATTCCTCACTACGGACAAGGCTGGGGTGCATTCGGAGAAAGATTCGCGGCCCAAGAAGGCGATCAGTTCACGGGAAGTTTTCTGATTTACGGGATATTGCCAACTATGCTGCACCAGGATCCGCGTTATTTTCGGCGGGGGCGGGGCTCTGCATTGTCTCGCATCGGCTATGCGGCATCGCGTGTGCTCATCGCGCGCACGGATTCGGGCAAGACCACGTTCAATGCTTCGCAGGTTTTCGGTCAGTTGGGGCAGGCCGGCATCTCATTGTCGTATTACGCCAAGCAGGATCGCGATGTGCATGGATTGCTCGTGGGATGGGCGGTCAACCAGGCCTACAACATCGGCTGGAATCAACTGAAAGAGTTTACGCCGGACCTCAATGCGCTCATCCGGCGGCACTCCAAGAAAAAGCACCAGGCGCCAGCGGACCCCCACGCGGCTCAAGCAGTCACAGGCACAAATTAGCGAGCTGAACGTGGATTGCGAGGGCAGAGTATACGAACGGCGCTGGGTACGACGGTGACCTCCACAGGAGTATTTCCCAGGATCTCGCCATCTCCGTGAAATGAACACGGTCTGTCGGTCTCTATACGCACACGGTCCACGCGAAAACGCTGGACGCGCGCGGTTCGCAGTTCGCCGCGACGAGCCAGAGACGGAATTAGCGCGAGGACTTCCAGAAAGCTCAGATCCTCCAGCAACACCAGGTCGAGTCTCCCATCGTCCGTCTGCGCATCAGGGGCGAGACGCAGACCCGCGCCGTAACTGGGTGTGTTGAGCACGCCCAGAAGAAGCGCATTGGCGTTGATCTCCACTTGTTGGCCGCCGGTCCCGATGAGCGCGCGCAGACGAAGAGAGTGGAAGCCCATCAAGGCACGTACCGCGGAAAGAAGATAGCGCGGGCGGCCGCGCAAATTGCGATAGACACCGCCAGCGTAACGGGCGGCTTCGGCATCCAAGCCCACTCCGCCCCCGCCGGTGTAGAGCCTCTCCTTACCGTCGGCAGTGCGAGCCAGAGCGGCATCAAGAAAAGCGGGCTGGCCATCCAGAAGAAGGTCGGCAGCAAGGAGGGGGTCCTGGGGCAGACCGATGGCGGCGGCCAGGTCATTTCCAGCGCCAGCCGGAATCACGCCCAAAACAACGCCAGAAGCCCCTGCAAGCGCGTTTAGAAGCACCTGGAAAGTTCCATCGCCGCCGAGCACAAAGATCCGTTTGTGTCCCTCCGCAGCCCCTCTGCGCGCTTCCACAGCGAGGTTCTCAGGACTTTGGGTGGAACGAAACTCGACCAGCCAGCCGCGGCGACCGGCAAAGTTCTTGAGCGAAGGGAGAACATCTTGAGCCAACCCTCCGCCCGCAACGGGGTTCACAAGAACCAGGTCCGGAATGCCATGCGGGGGCGCGGCGAGGTTAGGCACAGGTTGATTCTGCTGGCAGAGGCACTATTCGATTGTCAATCATTCCCGGGAATCTGCACGAACTGGTGCCGGCGGGGGGAATCGAACCCACGGCCTAGGGATTATGAGACCCTCGCTCTACCACTGAGCTACGCCGGCGTGGAGCAATTCTTCATGCTACGAAGTAATCGCGGGGAGTGTCAAGCGTGTGCGAGTTGCGAAAAAGTGAGAGAACCGGACAGATCCTCTGTACGAACGAACAGAATTGTGGCCAGCCTGATGGTACTAGCGTACCAGTGCTTCTGGGACTCCGGTACCGTTGCGGCTCGACGGGGTGTGCCGGTAAGATGCACGAAGCGGGAAGGGGTCTATCCTGGCGCCATACGAATAAATGGCGAAAGGGCGAGGCCACTTGCCCGTAACGCTTATCTAACATAGGCGTGGTGTGCCCTACTTGACACTATTCCACTAAGGGATAGAGTGTCTCCGTAAGTCCAAGTACCACGGAGGCACCATGTCACGCAAATTGGGGGCACTTGTTCTCGCCATGGGTATACTGGTGGGAGCGATGGGTATCAAGACCGTTCTCTCCAGCAACTCGAAGGGGACGGTGGTGATAGCAAACGGTCCGGCACCAATGCCGATTCCGCGCTAACTCTATCCAGGCTATTGGGCAGTTGCAAGCCGGTAGAGGGAATGGGCCGGGCCGATTAGGAGTCTATGCCTGGCTCGATTGACCTGATTATTTGGTTTCTGGGAACAGCTTTTGAGCTGACGTTTGTGGTGTGTTCGCTCGCCCGCAAGTCCTTCCTTCGCTATTTTTTCCTAAATCTTTATCTGCTTCTGTCCATGACGGTGAGCATCGGACGTTTCTTTATCCTGTGGAGCTCCGGTCAGGGCTCCGACCAGTACATGTATTTTTACTTTTACAGCGATGCCCTGCTCACGGTGGCTCTGTTTGTCGCATTGATCAGCCTGTATTCGCATGTGCTTGGCGAACTTCGCGCCGGCGAATACGTGAAATGGGGAGCGGTCTTCCTGCTGCTCGGAACGGCAGGGTTTTCTTACGCAGTGGTGGCGCAATCAGCGACTCGCCTTTCCACCAGTTTTGCCTATGAGCTCTCGCAAAACCTCTACTTTGTGGGCCTGGTGCTGACCTATATCCTGTGGGGCGCGGTGTTGAAGTTGCGCGAAACGCGCACACGACCGGTACAGATCATCCTGTCTCTGGGCCTGTATTTCAGTGGCTATGCGGCTAGCTATGCGTTGGCGAACTTCTCGGGGAAACACGGTATCATCCAATATATCTGTCCGGCGCTCGGATGCTTCCTGCCATTGTCGTGGTCGCTGACGATGCTGCGGTATACCGAGGAATCGCGGCTGGTGCCCGCGCAGCTTTTGGCGGTGCCGCGATGATGATGGCCGCGCTGATCTTCGTGGCCTCGTTGGCCACACTCTGGATGTTCTTTGTCTCCTACTGCCGGTCGCTGATGGCTTCCTCTTCGCGGCATCCGTTGTCGGCTGAAGTGAGGGATGTGACCGGAATTCGCACGGTGGCGTCTGCGGGAGATTACAGACGAGTTACGCAATTGCTCCAATTGTGCCCGGATCGTCAGGAAGACCGTACTGGACTCCAGGCGGTGAGCATCTATCATTCGTTTCTGACCGCGACTCGGCAAATGTTCGCCTGGATTGTGCCGTCGCTGCGTTCCTGGGCCGAACATGAGCAGGCGGGTTGCGCGTACTTTGCCGCCGTGGCGTTGGACCGGCGAATTGCGCACAACCGTGAAATGCTCGCGCAACAAGACAATTTTTAGCCCCGCCGGAACTACTGCTTCTTTGGCGGCTTCCCTTCACTCCTTGGTGCTTGACTTCCCTCGAGCGTGGTAATCTGGAAAAGCTCCTCCTCACCGGAGTGAGAGCGTCCGCAGCGCAAAACGCACCGGTGAATAAAATCTGCTCGCAATGTGGCGCAGTGCTCTCCAAGGGCGTGCGCAGGTGTATTTTTTGTGATTCTCCGGAGTCCTATCCCGAGGGGGAGGACTCCCATTCCACACAAGGAAATCTGGCGCTCAACGCGAAGGCCAACGGGGAATGGCGTGGTGAATTGAACCAGCGCCTCCAGGCCTACCGCGCACGGCGGCGAAAAGTAGGTGCCGGAGAGGGGCAAACTGAATTGCCCTTCGAGAGTGGCGCCTCAGCCGAGCCCGAAAACGTCGCGGTCGAGGAGTTTCCTCAGCCCGATGAGACGTTCACGAAACGCGACGACTTTGCGTTTACCGTGGCGATCGGACGACCTCCACGGAAACAGGAACCCGTGGAAACGCGACTCTTGATTGACGTGAGCCTGCCCCCGATACGAGAGGAAGCACTCCCAGAACTGCCGGCCGAGAGCGTGACACGGGTCTACTCCGGGGTGTTTCCTGTGGCCTCGATCGAGGAGCGACGAGCAGCAGCAGTGGTGGATGCAGCATGTCTGGCGTTCGCGTACGGGGGATTCCTTGCGTTGTTCGGCTCGCTGGGAGGTCACTTCACGTTTAGCAAGTTAAGCGCCGCGGTGTGTTTTTTTGCGTTCGCGTTCGTCTATGTCCAGTACTTCGGGCTGTTCACCATTTTCGGAGGAACCACGCCGGGGATGATGGTGCGAGGCCTGCAGGTGGTCAGCTTTTCGGGAGAGAACCCGACGGCGAAGCAATACTTCCAGCGCGCGCTGGGCTACATGCTATCGGCTGGTACTCTATTTCTAGGATTTCTTTGGGCCATCTGGGACGAAGACGCTCTCACCTGGCATGACCGGCTCTCACGGACGTATCTCACCTCGCCCGAGACTCTTGCTGAGTCGGATGCCACGGACGCCGCCGCCGCTCGATAAGGCCACGTCCACGCGAGTTGAGGCAATCGCAAGTAAATACAGCGGCTTCGACCGCACAATGCAGCTCAGTCGGTCTCGGCCTTTTTCTTAGCGACTTTTTCGTCGGAGAAGATCTTGCCGTCGCGAATGAAAATGACGCGGTGGGCGTGCTGCGCGATATCCATTTCGTGCGTAACCAATATGATGGTATTGCCCTGGCGGTGCAGATTCTCAAACAAGGCCATGATCTCTTCGCCCGTTTTGGAGTCGAGATTGCCCGTGGGCTCGTCGGCGAGCACGATAGAGGGATTGTTGACGAGGGCTCGGGCGATAGCCACGCGCTGGCGCTGCCCTCCGGAAAGCTCGTTGGGCTTGTGATGCATGCGCGGGATCAGATCGACGCGTTCCAGCGCCTGCTTGGCGCGCTCCACCCGCTCTTCGGCGGGAGTGCCGTTATAGATCAGAGGCAACTCGACATTGTGCAGAGCCGTCGCGCGTGGCAGCAGGTTGAAAGTCTGGAAGACGAAACCTATTTCCTTATTCCGGATATAGGCAAGCTCATCATCGTCAAGATCGCTGACGAGGCGCCCAGCCAGCCAATAGCGCCCGGCACTCGGCGAATCCAGGCAGCCGATTAAGTTCATCAGCGTGGATTTTCCAGACCCGGACGGCCCCATGATGGCCACGTACTCACCCTTGCGGATATCGACGTCCACGCCGCTCAACGCGTGCACCTGCTCCGCGCCCATCTCATAGACTTTCGTCAATCCCTCCGTCCGGATCACAATGCCGCTATCCACCAGGTCCTGGCGGAAGGAATCCGAAATTGATGTCTCTACGGGCATTTTATTCTCCCTGCTGACGCTGGTTATTGCTGCTCTTCCGCCTTCTTGGGGGCGGAATTATCCACCTTGACGCTGGCTTCCGGCTTCAACGTACGCAGAGCCTTGTAGCTCCCCACCACGATCTCCTCACCTTCCTGCAAACCTTTGGTGATTTCGATATCGGTCACTCCCGAAATGCCCGTCTCGACAGGGCGGAACACTGCTTTCTTCCCACTCACCACGAATACGCCCTGAACTTCATCCTTCTTCGGGTCACCCGGAGCAGAAGCGGGAGGCGCGGCCAACGTGACGCTGCCGGACTTCTTGCCATTCTTCGCGGCTTCATCCAGATCTTTGCGCGACCTCACGGCCAGCGCCTGGATCGGAATGGCAACCACATTCTTTCGTTCGGCGGTCTTGATTTTCGATGTAGTGGAAAGCCCTGGCCGCAAGTTCTCCGGCGGGCTGTCCAGCGTGACCACAACCTTAAAATCCTTGGCTTCCTGGTTACTCGTTGTTGTTTGCGTCGTGGCCAGGCCGGAGCTCCTCAGAACCGCCTGGGAACCGATTTCGGTAACCTTCCCCTTGAAAACTTTCCCTGGGACAGCGTCGATGGTTACGTCGGCGTCCTGCCCGATCTTGACGTTTACGATGTCTGTTTCGTCGACTTTCACTTCAGACGTCACCACGGACATATCCGAGAGTGTCATCAGAAAGCTGCCGGTGGCGTTTTGAATGCCCGGCACAACATATTCGCCGAGGCGCACCGGCAAATAGCTCACGATTCCATTGATCGGCGAAAAGTAGGTAGTTTTCTGCAGGATGTCCTTGGTCCGGACCAACACCGCCTTGCTCTGATCGAGTTGCGCACGTACCTGATCCAGTTGTGCCTTTTGGGCCTGCACTCGAGCCTTGGCAGAATCCACGGCGGCCACTGCTGCGTCGTAAGTCGTCTTCCTCTGGTCGAAATCCTGCTTTGGGATCAAGCCGTCCTTGAAAAGCCCCTGTCCGCGCTCAAAGTCCAGATTGGCCTTTTCCAGGTTGGCTTGCTGCTGGATCAAATCTGCCTGTGCGGCCCTGAAGCTTGCCTCTGCTGCTTGCACGCCGGACTGAGTGGAACTAATTGAAGCGGCTTGAGCTTGCACGTCGGCGTTGGCCTGCACGTTTTCCTGCATCAACAGGCGGTCACCTTTTTTGATGTGATCGCCTTCTTTAACGATGATGTCGATGATGCGCCCGAATCCCTGTGCGGTGATGTTCGTGTAGGTTGTCGGCTTGATTTCCCCCGAAGCCGTCACGACAGATACGAGCGCCTCCTGCTTGGCCACCTTGGAGGTCTGTACGGTCACCACACCTTTATTGGCCTGGTTGATGCTGAACCACACGATCCCGCCTAAGGCTGCCACTGCTGCGAAACCTATGCCGACCTTTTGCCACGTCTTCATGCCATTCCTTTCGCTGATCCCCCAGGGAGCACCCGGGCGGGAAAGACTCGTAACAATCAGTTTTGGGTTTGCGCCTACATTGAATACGGCTTTACGGGGGCAAATGTTTCGCCGGAGGGTCAAAACCGTCCCAGACCGGCGATGTTGCCGTAGGCCAACGGACTCAGTGCAGGTTCCAATCGGATCAGTTGCTGCCCGAATCCTCCTTATTGTAGGTCCAAATCACAGGAAAGAAAAGATTTGGGGCGGTTGGATAGGGCTGTCCAAGCGCCCGGAAACTTCGCATTATTTAGACGCAAGAGGCAGTGTTTTGGTCATTCCCGCCGTCAAAATGGGCTGCGTTGCAGCAAAGGCTAGGGATGCATCTCGCGAACTCGAACGGGCTCCCGGCGCAATTTCTGGCTGTCGCTGGCGCTTGGTCTGCGCGACAATTTGCGAGGTCATTCGCCGCGGAGAGGTGGCCGAGAGGCTGAAGGCGGCGGTTTGCTAATTCTACCTGCCCTATTCGCACACACCGATTTTCACTCATTTTGTTTGCATTAGCCCCTTCCCAGTTGCGGCCAGATACTCTCATTTGCAAGCTTGTCAAGGGCGGAGTGAAACTAGACCACTGGGGCGGAGGAAAACTAGACCACTGGGGCGGAGGAAAACTAGACCAGATGAGTGTGTGGGAGATTTGGATTAGCAGGGAGGGTGGCGTCGGAAGC
>PMES01000108.1 GCA_003154775.1 Acidobacteriota bacterium
TTGCTCAATGACGAACTTCGGCCAGCGTGCTGGACCCCTACAAAAGCACGAGCCGCCAAGAGGCGAGTTCCCCGCTTCGCACGGGGCTCGTTCAGCGGGCGGACAGGATTAAGTTGGGGTCGAGGACGATTCCCAGGATGTGATTGGGCGCGAGGCCCAGATAAAGCGTGGCGAGCACCGTGACGATGACCACCATGGCGGCCGTGGGGCTCAGGCTGGCAGGCGCGTCGGCCGGCACGTTGCCCTTGTATTCGTGCATGTACATCACGATGATGACGCGCAGGTAGTAGTAGGCGCCGATGATGCTGTTGATGGCCATCAGGATGGCCAGCCAGATGAGCTTGGACTTGATGGCTGCGGTGAAGATGTACAGCTTGCCGAAGAACCCGGCGGTGATGGGCAATCCGAGCAGCGAAAGCAGGAACACGCTCAGCGCAGCCGCGGCAAAGGGCTGGCGCGTGCCGAGGCCCGCGAAATCATCGGTGTTGATGTAGCGTTCGCCCTGCCCGCCCAGATCGGAAACGATCGTGAAGGCGCCCACAGAGACCAGCGAATAACTCAACAGGTAGAAGAGCACGGCGGCATAGGCGGCGCCGGGGTCCAGCCCGGAATCGGCGTTCTTTGCCGTGGTGACCGCGGCCATCGCCACCAGGATGTACCCGGCGTGCGCGATGGAGCTATACGCCAGCAGCCGCTTGATGTTGGATTGCACCAGCGCGCCCAGGTTGCCGGCAAACATGGTCAGCGCCGCAAGAATCCAGAAGGCCCAGAACCAGAAGTCGGTGGCCGCGTGAACCGTAGCGAAGATGCGCAGCAGCAGCGCAAACGTGGCCGCTTTGGGGCCCGCGGAGAAAAGAGCCGTGACTGGAGTCGGCGCGCCTTCGTAAACGTCCGGCGTCCACACCTGGAAGGGCGCGGCGGCCACCTTGAAGCCCAGGCCGACAAGGATCAGCGACAGGCCCAAGCGGACCAGATTGCTCGATGGATCGGCGGTGGCCAGAACCCTGAGGTTCGTGGACCCGGTGGCACCATAAACCAGCGCAATGCCGTAGAGAAAAAACGCCGTCGCGAACGAGCCCAGAAGGAAATACTTCAGGGCGGATTCGCTGGATTTAATCGAATCGCGGCGGTACCCGGCGAGGATGTAGCTGGAGATCGACGACATCTCCAGGCCGATAAAGGCGGTCAGGAGTTCCTGCGCGGAGGTGAGCACACCCATTCCGGCGGTGGCAAAGAGGATGAGGGCGTAGAATTCCGCCGCGTCGAGATTCTCCCGCTCAAGATAGGAGTCCGACGCGAGAATCACCAGAAAGGCCACCAGGCCGATCAGCCAGTGAAAGAAGAGGCTGAAAATGTCGAACTGCACCAGGCCGCCGAAGCCTTCGCCGAAAGCCGCTTTGAAGGTGACCAGCGTTCCCGCCGCCGCGCCGAGCATGCTGATAAACGTGAGGGCTTGCCGGTTCTTGACGAATGGCTGCAGCAGCATCAGCAGCACACCCGCGCCGCACCAGGCGAGCTCCGGGAGAACGCGAAGAATGTCTTGTGCGCCTGGAGGTGTCATTTAGCGGGTTCCAGACCTTTCCGAAGAGGTTTGCGTCGCTGTGGAGGCTAGGATGCGCCCGGAGGAGCCGGCCTTTGCCGGATCCGGGCTGGCGGACGGCAGCGCCGCTTCCTGCGCAAACGAGCGGTTCATCTGTTCGAGGACGGTCTGGCAGGGAACGGCGAAGCGGCGCGTGAAAAAGGGCGAGCCGATGCCCATCCACAGCGTCACGACCGCCATCGTCGCCAGGATCCACTTCTCGCGCGTGTCCACGTCCGGCAGTTCGCGGTTTTTCTGGTGTGTCACGTCGCCGAAGAACACGCGCTGGTAGGACCACAATAGGTAGCACGCGGAGAGAATCACGCCCGTCGCGGCCCAGGCCGCCCACGTCCAGTGCACTTGATAGGTGCCGAGCAGAATGAGGTACTCGCCCACGAAGCCGTTCAACATCGGCAAGCCCATCGAAGACAGCACGACGAACAGGAAAAACGCCGCCAGCCGCGGCATGGGCGTGGACAAGCCGCCGTACTCGGCAATCTCAAAGGTGTGCCGCCGGTCGTACAGCATGCCCACCAGCAAGAACAGCGCGCCGGTGGAAACGCCGTGCGCCAGCATCTGGAAGACCGCGCCCTGCATGGAGATATTCTGGAACGCGAAGATGCCCAGAACGACGAAGCCGAGGTGGCTGACGGAAGAGTAGGCGACGAGTTTCTTCAGGTTGGGCTGCACCATCGCCACCAGCGCGCCATAGATGATTCCGATGATCGCCAGAACAGCAACATACGGCGCCGCGCGGTGCGACGCCTCTGGAAATAGCGGCAGGCAGAAGCGGATCATGCCGTAGGTGCCCATCTTCAGCAGCACGCCTGCGAGGATTACGGAGCCCGCCGTCGGCGCTTCCACGTGTGCATCCGGCAGCCAGGTGTGCAGAGGGAAGAGCGGCACCTTGATGGCAAAGGCCAGGAAAAACGCGAGGAAGAGGAGCATCTCCGTGCGCGTGGAGAGCGTAAGGACTCCATCGTGCAGCATCTGCTGGATGATCGGCAGGTCGAATGAGCCGGTGGCGTTGTAGAGCCAGATGATTCCCACGAGCATCAGGATCGAGCCAGCCATGGTGTACAACACAAACTTCATGGCGGCGTAAAGGCGGCGTTCGTGGCCCCAGATGCCGATCAGGAAGGCCATGGGGATCAGCATGATCTCCCAAAAGAGGAAGAAGAGGAACAGATCGAGCGAGAGGAAAACTCCGACCACGCCGACTTCCAGAAGCAACAACGTGAAGTGAAATTCCTTGATGCGGTGACGCACGCCGTGCCAGGAAGCGAGCACGCAGATCGGCGTGAGGAACGTAGTGAGGATGACCAGGAACATGCTGATGCCGTCCACGCCGAGGTGATAATTGATGGGCGGCGCGGAGATCCAATGGCCAAACTCGACCAGCGAGTAGCCATGGGCGTTAATGGGAACGGCGCGCAGCAGGAACATCGAAAAGATGAATTCGACCGCGGAGACGACAAAGGTCAGACGGCGAATCCAGAGAAGGTCGTCGCCGCGCAGCAAAAGAAGCGCGGCAGCCCCAAAAGCAGGGAAGAAGATCAGTACGGAAAGGAGATGGCCGCTGAGTTCCATTAGCGCACCCCTCCTGACGTCGCCACGAAGAAAGCCGGCCGCCACAACGGCCAGAAGATGATGGCGAGGATCACGATGGCGCCAATGATGACCCAGACGGCATAGCTGCGCACATTGCCGGATTGCGCGTGCCGCACGGTGTCGCCCACAGCCTCGGTGCCATGCGCAATCCCGTTGACGCTGCCGTCGATCATGCCCACGTCAACGACCTTCCAAAAGACGTTGCGCGATAGCCAGACGAGCGGTCCGACAATCGTGGCCTGGTACAGCTCATCCACGTAGTACTTGTTGTAGAGAATCTTGTGAAGCCCGGTGGATGTGCCGCGCACAACCTTGCTGGAGTACATGCGCCAGGCGACGATCAGGCCAATGCCTGCCGCAAGCACGGCAACAATGGACAGGGTCAACTCCAACGAATGCGCTGCCTCACCGCCTACGAGTTCGGCATTGCCAAAAACCGGCGAAAGGAATTCAGCGAAGTAGTTCGGGCCACCCCAGAGCGCGGGCGCGGCGAACCAGCCGCCAACCAGCGAAAGCAGCGCAAGAATCATCAGCGGCACGGTCATGCTGCCGGGCGATTCGTGGACGTGGACGTGGTGCTCGTCGTAGCGCTTTTCACCGCCGAACGTCAGCCAGACCAGCCGGAACATGTAGAACGAGGTCAAAATTGCCGCCAGCAGCCCAACGGCATAGAACGCCTTGCCGCTGTTTTCTGATTGATAGGCCGCGAAGAGAATGGCGTCCTTCGAGAAAAATCCGGCGAAGGGAATGAAACCCGTGATGGCGATGGTGCCGAAGAGCATGCACCAGAAGGTGACCTTGATCTTGGACGCGAGCCCGCCCATGTGCCACATGTCCTGCTCGCCGCCCATGGCGTGAATCACGCTCCCGGCGGCAAGGAAGAGCAGCGCTTTGAAGAAAGAGTGTGTCATCAGGTGGAAAATGCCTGCGCCAAATGCGCCGACGCCGCAGGCGAGAAACATGTAGCCCAACTGGCTGACGGTGGAATAGGCGAGCACTTTCTTGATGTCCGATTGCACCAGGCCGATAGTGGCCGCGAAGATCGCCGTTGCGCAGCCAACAATCGCGACGACGTACATCGCGCTGGGTGAGTGCGTGAAGAGAACGTGGGAGCGCGCCACCACGTAAACGCCCGCTGTGACCATCGTGGCTGCATGAATCAACGCGCTGACCGGCGTGGGGCCTTCCATCGCGTCGGGCAGCCAAACGTAGAGCGGAAGCTGCGCGGACTTACCCGTGGCGCCCATGAAGAGCAGCAAACAAGCGATGGTGAGAGTGCCGAACTGCCCCACCGTGTCCGGTTGCCACGTGGCGGCCTTGGCGAAGACGGTCTGGAAATCCAGCGAGCCGAATGCGCGGAAGAGCAGGAACATCCCCAGCATGAAGCCGAAATCTCCGATGCGGTTGACGATGAACGCTTTCTTGCCCGCATCCGCCGCGGACTTCTTCAGGAAGTAGAAACCGATGAGCAGGTAGCTGCACAGGCCCACGCCTTCCCAGCCGACAAATAGAAGCACGAAATTGGCGGCGAGAACGAGAATCAGCATGAAGAACATGAACAGATTCAGGTAGGAGAAGAAGCGGTAGTAGCCGCCTTCATGCGCCATGTAGCCCGTGGCGTAGATGTGGATCAGGAAGCCTACGCCGGTGACGACCAGCACCATCACGACGGTAAGCTGGTCTAACTGCAGATCGAATCCCGCGCGGAAATTCCCGGCGATGATCCAATCGAAGAACTCTTTGCGGAACGGTGCCTGACCGCCGGCCATGAATTCGCGCACCGCTTCCAACGCGCAGGCAAAGGAGAGGCCCGTGGAGCCTAGGGCCACCGCGTTCACGGTCTTGTTCGGCCACTTCGCGCCGAGCAGTCCATTGACGGCTGAGCCGAGCAGCGGCAGCAGCGGGATGATCCAGAGGTACTCGAGAATAGGCCGGAGATGTTCGTGTATGGGCATTAGAGTTTCAAGAGATCGACGCGCTCGACGTTCAGCGAATGCCGGTTACGCGCGGTCAGAATAACGATACCGAGGCCGACAGCCGCTTCCGCAGCCGCAACAACGATCACAAAGAGCACAAAGACTTCGCCGTCCGGCTTGCCCAGGGACTGGCTGAAGGCGACAAACGCCAGATTGACGGCGTTGAGCATCAGCTCGATGGCCATGAAGAGCGTGATGATGTTGCGCTTGAACACGAAGGCCACGATGCCAAGTCCGAAAAGGATGGCGCTGAGGATCAGGTAATAGTTCGTCGGCACCATGGTCAGTTCTCCCGCTGGGCGAGCACGATTGCGCCCAGGATCGCCACGAGGATCAGAAAAGAGGTCAGCTCGAAGGGGTAAACGAATTCGGTGAAGAGCAGCATGGAAAGCGTTTTTGTGGAGGTCAGCGCGCCACTCGGAGCCGGGGCAGGGAGGTAGCCGCCGGAGCGCGCGATGGCCGCAGCGATGAAGCCGGAAACGGCCAGCGCCAAAGGAATGCCCGCGTAGGTGGCCAGCCCGGAGAAATTTGTGCGCTCTTCCAGGCCGGCGTTTAGAAGCATGATCACGAAGACGAACAGCACCATGATCGCGCCGCCGTACACGATGATCTGCACGGCGGCAACAAATTCCGCGCCCATGAGCAGGTAGAGGCCCGCGAGCGCAACCATCACCACGATCAGCGACAGCGCGCTGTAAATCGGGTGCCGCTGCAAAATCAGGCTCACCGCTCCAAAAATGGCGAGGGCGGCAAGCACGAAGAAGATGATCAAGGGCGCAGTCATCAGTGCTTTCCCCAAATTAGAATGGCGGCGGCGGTCAGAACCACATTCGCAATGGACACGGGGAGCAGGAACTTCCAACCGAAACTCATCAACTGGTCATAGCGGAAGCGCGGGAGCGTGCCGCGCATCCAGATATAGACAAACAGGAACACAAAAACTTTGGCGAAGAACCAGAACGGCCCCTGGATGTATCCATTGATTGCGGGATAGGCCAGCAACGCGCCGCCGAGGGCGAGCAGCGCGGTGCCGACGCCGGGGAGCAGCAAGCGGCCGAAAATTGTTTCGTAACGGATGCCGTCGTAGAGCACCCAAAGACCGAAGGGAATCAAGAGCACCGACGGCAGAAATTGCGTGAATGTCCAGGAAACAGGGAAGGGAGAGAGCCAGCCGCCAAAGAACAGAATCGTACACAGGCAGGAAACCGTGATCATGCTGGTGTATTCGGCGATGAAGAACATGGCGAATTTCATGCTTGCGTACTCGGTGTGGAACCCGGCTACGAGTTCGGATTCCGCTTCAGGCAGGTCGAAAGGCACGCGATTTGTCTCCGCGATAGCCGCGGTGAAGAAACAAAGGAAGCCAATGATCTGCGGGAAGATGTTCCAGCTCACAAGGCCCTTACCGGATTGCGCTTGCTGCTCGACAATACTGCGGAGACTGAAGTCCCCGGCGAGAAGCAGCACACCAACAACGGAAAGCGTCAGCGTCAGTTCATAGCTGATCATCTGCGCCGAGCTGCGCAACCCGCCCAGCAACGAATACTTGTTGTTGGAGGCCCACCCGGCCAGCGCCACGCCATAAACGGCCAGGGCCGTAATCGCGAATAGCACCAGCAAGCTGATGTTCACGTCCGCGATGCCCAGGTGTGTTTCGTAGCCCCAGATGGTGAAGCGCTGCGGGCCGAAGGGGATCACCGCCAGCGACGTCAGCGCCAGCATCAGAGTGAGAAAAGGCGCGAGGAAATAGGCGATCTTGTCCACGCCCGCCGGCATGGGGTCTTCCTTGAAAATAAACTTCACTCCGTCGGCGAGCGGCTGCAGCAGGCCGTGCGGGCCGACGCGGTAGGGTCCCCAGCGCGACTGGATGTGTGCGATGACCTTGCGCTCAAGCCAGGTTAGATAGGCGTCCACGGTGAGCACCAGGAGCACGAGAATCGCGATCTTGATGATCGGCACGATGAGGAACGCGTAGTGGGTCAGGAATTCGTTCACGGCTTGGCTTCCGCCTCCGGGAGGGATTGCATCATGGTGCAGAAGCGGCCAAGGGAGCCGCTGGTGAAAAGGTTGTCGTTCGCGGAGCGAATCAGTTGAACGGGGACGTTGTAAGGCTCATGGCCATTCCTGGAGAACTGGATCTTCGTGGGCTCGGCGCCGCCGGTCAGCAGGCCCGCCGGATGCACGTTGTAGCCGGGCACGGCCTTGCGGATTTCCTCGAAGACCGCGGCCGGCGTCTTGTAATGGAAAGCCTTGCCCAGGCCCAGCTTCTCAAGCTGGTGCGACAGGATGCGGAGCAAATCGAAGTCCGAGCGCGTGCCCATGACTTCACCCGCCTTGTGCAGCAACTGGATTTGGCCGGACGTGTTCGTTACGCTGCCGTCCTTTTCGTAGGCGGAAGCAGCGGGGAAAACGATGTCGGCCTGCTTGGCGGTCTCGGTGAGGAACATTTCATGGACGATCAGCAACTGCAATTTGCCGCGCCCAAAGCCAAGCGTGCCGAAATGCGCGAGCGGATTGGCGCCGACAACGTAGAGGGCCTTGAGTGTTCCAGACTGCGCCGCTTCCACCATTTGCGGCGCCGTGAGTCCTGGCTTGGCGGACAGCTTGGCGTCCCACAGATTTTCGAGCGCCTCCGCGACCGTCTTGTTGTCGAGGTACGCGTATCCCGGCAAGCGATCCGGCAGCACGCCCATATCGGCTGCTCCGCGCGAGTTGGCGTAATCGCCCAGGGCCATGTAGCGCGTTGTGCCCGGAAGTTTGGAGCCGAAAGCGACAAGATGGCCGATGGTAGCGCCAGCGAGTTCCGAGCCGAAAACAAGCGCCACATCCTGTTCGGCCTCGAGCGCGGCGCGAAGAGCGGTGAGTTGTTCGGTCAATTCATGTGGCAACTCGCCTTCACCCGTGGCCAGCCAGCGCACGGCAGCGGCCTCCTGGCCGGTGGGCACCTGGACGGATTGTGTCGCCTTGCGAGCCAGCTTGATCTCGCGAGAATTCAGCAGGAATAACTTCGTATCGTGATGCCGGATGCCCGCGCGAATCTGCCAGCCGACGAGCGGGTTCTGATTCGTCGGGTCGTTGCCGATCAACAGAACCGCTTTGGATTGGTAGAGCTGCTCCATCGTGAGCGAAGAATCTGCGGCGCGATCCCCAAGCGCGGTGACGAGTCCGGCGTAATCCGCGGTGCGATGGTGATCAATATTGTTGGTGCCAAAGGTCGCGCGCGCCATCCGCTGGAGCAGGTAATTTTCCTCGTTCGAGGTGCGGTTGGAGCCGATGAAGCCGACGGATTCGGGGCCGTAGGCGGCGTGTAGCTCGTTCAGTTGCTTGGCAGCGGCTTGCGCAGCCTCTTCCCAGGAAACGGGATAGAGCTTTTCGCCCTTGCGCAGGAGCGGCTGCTTGATGCGCTCCGGATGCTTGGTGAAATCAAAGCCGAAACGCCCCTTGACGCAGAGAAAATCGTTGTTGATGCCGGAAAGGTCGCGATTGTTGGCGCGGAGAATTTCGTGGTTGCGGACGCTGAGGGTGGTCTTGCAGCCATTGGAGCAATGCGTGCAGATGGTGGAAACATACTGCATTTCCCACGGCCTGGTTTTGTAGCGGTACGTTCCGCTGGTCAGCGCGCCGACGGGGCAGATGTCAATGCACATGCCGCACTCTTCGCAATCGAGGTGATCGCCGCCATTGGGAATGATGATGGAGTTGGCGCCGCGCATGCCCACGCCCAGGGCTTTCACATCCATGCCTTCATCGCACACGCGCACGCAGCGGAAACACAGGATGCAGCGGGGCGCATCGTAATAGACGAGGTCGGACCACTTCTCCTCGGGACGATGGATCTTTTCCTCGACGAAGCGGCTGGAATCCGCGCCGTAGCGGAAGACCATATCCTGCAGCTCGCACTCGCCGCCCTTGTCGCAGACCGGGCAATCCAGGGGGTGATTGGTCAGCAGAAATTCCAGCATGTACTTGCGCGCATTGCGCACCTGATCGGTGTTGGTGCGGACGACCATGCCTTCCGAAGCCACCAGCGTGCACGCGGTCTGCAGCTTGGGCATTTTCTCCACTTCCACAAGACACATGCGGCAGGCCGCCTGCAGGGACAACCCAGGGTAGTAGCAGAACGATGGTACTTCAATCCCGAGCCGGCGCGTCGCTTCGATCACCAGCGTGCCCTGGGGCACCTGGACATCGCGGCCGTTAATCTTCAGATTGATGAGCTTCGTTTCGGCCATGGGTCCCTAGCGCGATCCGACGAGCGCTTCAGCGGATTTGTACGCACACCTGCCATGCAGGTGGTCTTCAAATTCACTGCGGAATTTCGTCACGATGCTGATGGTCGGCATAGCCGCGGCATCGCCTAACGGGCAGAAGGTGCGCCCGAGCATGTTTTTCGCGAGCTCGCCGACCATGTCAATGTCTTCCGGCCGCCCAAATCCCGCGTGGAAACGCTCCAGCATCTTGCGCAGCCAGGAGGTGCCTTCGCGGCAGGGAATGCACCAGCCGCAGGATTCATGCGCGTAGAAGTGCATGACGCGGCGGGCCATGTCCACCATGCAGGTGTCTTCATCCATGACTACCATGCCGCCGGAGCCAAGCATCGAGCCGGCCTTGGCCAGCGAATCGTAGTCCATCGGGATATCGATCTCGTCGGCCTTCAGGAAGGGGCAAGAACTCCCGCCCGGGATCACGGCTTTGAGCTTCTTTCCGCCACGTATGCCGCCGGCCACTTCATAGATGAACTTCTTCATGTTCATTCCCAGCGGAATTTCGTAGATGCCGGGTTTATTGACGTGCCCGGAAACGCACAGCAGGCGTGTGCCGCCATTCTTCGGCGTGCCGCGGTTGGCATAGGCTTCGCCGCCCTCCAGGATGATCGCGGGCACGGAACTCAGCGATTCCACGTTGTTGATGATTGTGGGGCAGCCATAGAGGCCCACAATGGCGGGGAAGGGAGGCTTGATGCGGGGATAGCCGCGCTTGCCCTCCAGCGATTCCATCAGCGCCGATTCTTCGCCGCACTCATAGGCGCCCGCGCCCGTGTGAATCAGGAGATCGAAGTCGAAGCCGGAGCCAAGAATGTTGTTCCCAAGATAGCCGCGCGCGTAGGCTTCGGCGATGGCGGCATCCACAATGTCCAAAACGTAGCGGTACTCGCCGCGAATGTAGATGAACCCGCGATGCGCGTCGATAGCGCGCCCGGCAATGATGATCCCCTCGATCAGTTGGTGGGGATCCATTTCCATCAGCGGGCGGTCCTTGCAACTGCCCGGCTCGGACTCATCGGCGTTGCAAATCACGTATTTCGGCTTCGGCGAATCCTTTGGCACGAAGGACCACTTCATCCCGGTGGGGAAGCCCGCGCCGCCGCGCCCGCGCAAACTGGATTTCTTGACTTCATCAATGATGGACTCGGGCGTCATCTGCTTCAGCGCCTTTTCGAGCGCCTGGTAGCCGCCGTTCTGGAGATACACATCAATCTTGTGGGAGTCCTTAATGCCCCAGCGCTTGCTGATGAGAGGGATTTCCAGGGCGTTGCGCTCGCGCAGGGCGCCGGTGATGACCGGCACAGGGGCGGAGCGATTGCCGTTGTCGAGATCCTCGATAATGCGGTCGAACTTCAGCGGCGTGAGGTTCTCGTAGTAATCGTAATTCACCTGCATGGCCGGTGCGCCGGTGCAGGCGCCGATGCACTCGACCTCTTCCAGCGAGAAGACGCCGTCCTGAGTGGTTTCCTTGTGGCCGATTTCCAGGCGCTTCTTGGCGTGCTGCAGGAGTTGCGCGCCGCCACGCAGCATGCAGGCCACATTGGTGCAGACCTGCACGTGATGCTTGCCGATAGGCTTGCGGTGCAGCATCGAGTAGTAGGCCAGCGTTTCTTCCACCTCGACGGGGCGCAAATCAAGCCGGCTGGCGAGCTCGTTCACCATGTCGTCGCTGATGTAGCCGTACTCATCCTGCGCGTACATCATCATGGGGACGAGCGCGCTGCGCTTCACGGGGTAGTGGTTCTGCAGAAGCTCGAATTTCGCGGCGAGTTTTGGAGAGAGTTCCATGATTACCTGTCCACTTCCCCAAGAACGATATCAATGGTGCCGATGCAGGCCACGGTATCGGCAATCAATTGGCCCTTTACCATGAGCGGCAGGGCCTGGAGATTGATGAAGGACGGCGAACGAAAATGGACGCGCAGAGGTTTTGGCGAGCCGTCGCTGGCGACGAAACACCCCAGCTCGCCGCGGGGCGACTCGACGGCCACAAACGCTTCGCCGGGGGCCGGGGAAAAGCCTTCCGTGAAAATCTTAAAATGGTAGATAAGCGCTTCCATTTCCGTCTTCATCTTTTCGCGATCCGGCGGCACAATCCCCGGCGCATCCGCTTTGATGGGGCCTTGATCGGTGATCTTGTCCATCGCCTGCTTGACGATTTTCAGGCTTTCGCGGATTTCCGCCACGCGCACCAGGTACCGCGCGTAACAGTCGGATTCCGTCCGCGTGGGCACCTTGAAATCGAATTCCTCATATGAGGAATACGGGAAAAGCTTGCGGTTGTCGTAAGCCACGCCCGCGGCGCGCAGCCCGGGTCCCGTTGTGCTCATGGCGATCAGATCATCCGGCGAAAGGTAGCCGACGCCCTGCAAGCGGCCCTTCCAGATACGGTTCTTGGTGAGCAGTGCTTCGTATTCATCCACCCGCGCCGGCATCATTTCCAGGAAACGCTTTACGGGGCCGCGCCAGCCCGCCGGCGGCTCCAGCGCCAGCCCGCCAATGCGGATGTAGCTGGTCATCATGCGCTGACCGGAGAAATGCTCGAAAATATTCAGAATCTCCTCGCGTTCCCGGAAACAATAGAGCAGCACGGACATGGCGCCCATATCGATGGCGTGCGTCCCGAGCCACACCAGGTGCGAAGAGATGCGTTGTAACTCGACCAGCATCACGCGAACATATTGCGCGCGCTTGGGCACTTCCAATCCCAGAAGCTTTTCCACCGCCAGGCAGTACACCAGGTTGTTGCCAAGGGGATTGAGATAATCCATGCGGTCCGTGAGGGTGATGGCCTGGGAGTAGGTTTTGTCCTCGCAGCTTTTCTCGATACCGGTGTGCAGATAGCCGATGTCCGGCACCGCGCTGACCACGTTTTCGCCATCCAGCTCCAGGAGCACGCGCAGCACGCCGTGCGTGGACGGGTGCTGCGGTCCCATGTTGAGGACCATCGTCTTTGTGGCGCCAACTGCTGTTTCGACCGTAGTCATGGGATCCCAGTCCGCTGAGCGGAAACTAGCGTTTGCCCTCCGTCGGAAAATCACGGCGAAGAGGAAAACCTTCAAAGCCATCGGGCAGGAGGATGCGGCGCAGGTCCGTATGGCCGGTAAATTGGATGCCAAAGAGGTCAAAAATCTCGCGTTCCAGCCAGTTGGCGCCGGGCCAGACGGGTTCCAGCGAATCCAACACGGGATGCTGGGCGCTTACGCTGGTGCGCAGGCGGATACGGTCGCGCCGCGAAATGGAAACCAGATGATAGTGCAGCTCGAAGCGGGGCTCGATGGGGTAGCGGTCGAGGCAGGTGGCGTCGCTCAACAGATTGAACAGCAGAGCGGGGTCCTCTTTGCATTTCTGAGCCGTGGCGCGCAGCAACTCCTTCGGGACGACGATGGTCGTCTCCCCGCAGTACTCGAGCACCTGCGATACCGCCTGCGCGTTCCAGGAACGAAGGTGTTCGACAACAACATGAGCGCCTGTGTTGGCGAGCTGCGTCACTTGAACAAGGTCCTTAAGGGCTTGTGCTGGCGTCACTTCCGCGATTTATGCCAGTCGAGTGCGCCCTTCTTCCAGAGATAGATGTATCCGACCAACAGAATGGCGATATAGAACATCATTTCCACGAAGCCGAACCACTTGGTTGCTGCGTCGCGAGCCAAATCCTTGAAAATATACGCCCAGGGATAGAGAAATATGGCCTCAACGTCGAACAGGATGAAGACCATCGCTACCAGATAGAACTTCACGGAGAACGGTTCGCGGGCATCCCCCGTGGGGGTTACGCCACATTCATACGGCTGCAGCTTGGCCTTGTTTGGGCGGCGCCATCCGATCAACGTGGAAATGGCCAGCAGGGCCCCCGCCAGTACCATAGCGACAAGCAGGTGTATTAGAAGGGGAACGTATGCATGAAGGCCGGAGGAGGTCATGGTCAAAGCGTTATAATAGCGATTGAGACGCCGCCGGGTCAAATTGTTCTGATCCCCCTCCGGACGGCCGCGCGGACGAAACTGGCGGGCAACCCCCGCGGGAGCCATCGCGGATTATGGTCTTTGGTCACAATACCAACATCACGTTGGGAGACGTGACGTACCACGTCCAGACCGAGAACCGTGGCGAATTCCTCGCCTTGATTGACACCACGGTCTACTTTCGCGGATGCGTGCTGCACCGCCGCACGAATAATTATTACGACCTGCTGCCTCTCAATGAAGATCGCGAGCAGGCCCTGAAATTGCGTCTGGATGAGCAGCACCGCACCGTCCTGGAAGAAATGCGCAATGGAACGCTGCAACTGGCCCTGCCGCCGGCTGCGCTGGCTCAGGCTGATGTGCCGCTACCTCCGCAAGAACCAGCGCAGGAACCAAGCGCGAATCAGGCGCAAGCTTCGGAGGAGGAAGCGCCGGCTGCGGTGGCTGCCGAAACACCTGCTAGTGTGCGCGAGCCGCGGAAATTCCTGCTGGAGTTGCTCAATGCGAAGTCCTGGCTTTCGGGCAAGCATGCCCGTTTGCAGGTGGCCGTGAAAGAAGAGGATGGAAGCCCCGTAGCTGGCGCGCGCGTCACTGTGGAGCTAGAAGGTGCCGGCGAGCACGGGCTCCACGACAGCGTGACAGGAGAAGAGGGAACCACCGAGGTGCAGTTTGAAATGCCCCGGATCACGGGTGGCGAACCAGCGCTCGTGCTGCGCGCGGAAACTCCGTATGGAAGCGGGCAGTTACGTTTTGCTTTGCGCGCCAAGTCGAAAATGCCCGTGGTTTGAGTGCGAGCCTGATCAAGCTTCCCGCCCGCCGTTCCACCCCTTACAAAAACAACCACAAGCGGCTTATGGTTATCGCTCCGCGAGGTACTTTTTCCACGGCCGCCAGTAATACTTCGGCCATCCTTCGCGCACACCCTTCTGATCGTAAGCGGGGACGCCCACGTGGACGAGGTCGACCTGCGCGCCGCCCGCAACGCGGCTGAAAGTCAGAATAAGGACTGACCAGTCATCCTTCTTCCAATGATGCGCCCGCCAAAGCTGCACCAACCGCTTGCCCCGCATAATCAGAAGATTTTTGCCCTCCAACTGGCCGGCAAAAGCAGTGAATTTTCCACCGGCCTTCTTGCTGATTTTGGCGGGCGCGCCCGTTGACTCCGTGTGCTTGCGGGAATCCAGATACATGCTGAAGAGTGTCTGGGGAGAGGTGCGAAAGCGCACGCTCTGTTGAATGGCAGGCGTCATGCAACCTCACTTGCCCCGAAAGGTTTGGCTCAGAGACCCTCGAGGAGGTGGCCCATCTTGCGCTTTTTGGTTTGCAAATACTTGCGCGAAATCCTGGAGATGCACGGCTGGCAGGGCACGAGTTCCACCACGCGCACACCCGCCGATTCCAGTTGGCGCACCTTGTCGGGGTTGTTGGAGAGGAGCCGGATTCGTGTGGCGCCCAGCTTCCTGAGAATCTGCGCAGGGAAGTCGTACTCGCGGACATCCGCCGCAAATCCCAGCGAGACGTTGGCCTCGACGGTATCCATCCCCCCATCCTGCAACTGGTAAGCCCGCAGTTTGTTCATCAACCCGATGCCCCGGCCCTCTTGCGGCAGGTACAGCAGGATTCCCGAGGAGGCCTGGCCGATCTTTTTCAGCGAAAGCTCCAGTTGAGCCCGGCAATCGCACCGCTGCGAACTGAGCACATCGCCCGTCAGGCACTGCGAGTGCACGCGCACCAGCGGGGCAGTTCGCCCGCGCGGGTTGCCGCGAACCAGCGCCACGGCTTCTTCCTGCGGCCCGCGGCCGGTGAATCCATAAATGGTGAAGCGGCCGAAGCGCGTCGGCAGATCGGCGTGCGCCACCAGCCGTGGAGATTTCCTAGCGATTCGCTTGCTCTTCTTGGTGGACGATTTTGTAGCCATAGCAATGCTCCAGTATAACAGGGAGCCGCGCCCCCTCTGCGCGAGTCTCCGTTGTCCCCGGCAACTCCTTTACAGTAGAGTGGCAATTGGCTAGCGTAGGCCCAAGGCTTCGGGCGAGCGATGGACACGATCCCCCCAATCCGCGAACTTCTCTTTACCCTGTTATTGAAGGTAGGCGTGGCCTCTTCAATCGCCGCGTTGCTGGCAAGGTGGAATACCTTCCGCCGCGTCCTCTTCACCGAACAACGCGATTCCGACCAGAAACTGAAGCTGATGCTGTTTATGACGCCGCCGCTGATCGTGGGCGTGACGCTTCGGCTGGCCTTCCCGGCCTACCGTTTCGCCGATCTTTCTCTCGAAGGCGCATTCCTGATGGGACTCCTTGGCGGCCGCGTGGTCGGTCCCATCGGCGGCGCCATTATCACTATTCCCGCCCTGATGGGCCACGAATGGCTGGCCATGCCGGCGGCTTCCGCGGCGGGCTTGCTCGGCGGACTGATTCGCCAGCTCATCCCAGACAAAGAGGACTTGTGGAGCTTCGGGCCGTTCACCTTCCTGAACATTCCGAAAGCCATCATGCGCATGGCGCGCGATGCCGAAATCATGTGGGAGATGTTGCCGCTGCTGACCTGCGTGGGTCTGGAACTCGGCCGCGTGGCGCTGGTGATGGCCACAAAACCCAAGTGGCTCTTTGCCATCGATCCGCACTGGAACTGGGTGCTGTGCGTCGTGGTGTTGGGCACGCTGATGAGCGTGGCGGCGCCCCTCAAAATCTGGAACAACACCCGCATCGAGATGAACCTGGAGCGCCACCAGCAACTCCTGCTGCGCGCAAGGATGGATGCTCTCTCCAGCCAGATCAATCCGCATTTTCTTTTCAATACGCTCAACACGGTCTTCGCACTGATCCGCATTGACCCGGACAGCGCCCGCGGCGTGGTCCTGAAGCTGAGCAACATTCTTCGGCGGCTGCTGCGCAAGCACGAAACCTTCGTGCCGCTCCGCGAGGAACTCTCTTTCATTGACGATTATCTGGACATCGAAGTGGCGCGCTTTGGCCGCGACAACCTCGATATCGTGAAGGAGATCGGCGCCGAGACCCTGGAGATCTTCATTCCCAGCATGCTGCTGCAGCCGGTCGTGGAGAACAGCCTCAAGCATGGGCTGGCGCCTAAGGTCGAGGGCGGCAAGATCCATTTGCGCACCTCCAACCGCGACGGGCGTCTGCTCATCGAAATCCAAGACAACGGCGTCGGCATTTCTGAAGAAAAGATGCCCCATGTCTATGTCGAGGGCATTGGATTGAGCAACGTCCGCGAACGGCTTCACGTGCTCTATGGTGACGACTTCCGCCTGGACATCGAAAGCCACGAGGGGCAGGGAACGATCATCCGCATTGACGTGCCCGAGCTTGTGCCGGTCATCCCCGAAGTGAGCGTAATTTAGCCGGGAAGCCCCCAAAAGGAGCGGCGAAAAAAGGGCTTGACAGGCTCCTGTCCGTACAGTATATTCTGTTTATACTGAAATGAGCGACACTACTAAAACTCCTCTCACTCCCGTAGCTCAGAAATTCATCCTCCACTGGGGCGAAATGGGCACCAAGTGGGGCATCAACCGCACCGTCGCCCAGGTGCATGCCTTGCTCTTCCTCTCGCCGCACCCGGTCCCCGCGGACGAAATTTCCATCACACTTTCCGTGGCCCGCTCGAACGTCAGCACCAGCCTGCGCGAATTGCAGGGTTGGGGCATCGTGCGCTTGGTGCACGTCTTGGGCGACCGCCGCGACCACTTTGAGACCACCAAGGATGTCTGGGAGATATTCCGAACCGTCTCCGAAGAGCGCAAGCGCCGCGAAATCGACCCGACTCTCCGCGTGCTGGCGGAGTGCGTCCAGGAGTTGAAGAGTGGCGCGCAGGGCGAAGCCTACACGCGCGAGCGGCTGGAAAGCATGCTGGATTTTCTTACCATCATGACCGGACTGTTCGAGGAGATTCTGCGGATGCCGGTGGGCGCGCTGAAGGGTGTCGGCAAGCTGCGCGGCAAGGTCATTACGCTGCTCGGAAGCGAGAAGAAAAAGGCCGGTTGAGCGAGTGATTCGTCGCTTGTGGGGGCAGATCGGTAGATGGACGAAAACATGATTTCGCTGGCGAGCGAATGCACGGACGGCAAAGGGCGGCATGCCAAAGGCTGGCTGTTTTTTGATGCCGAGTGCGGATTCTGCACCCGCCTGGCCCGTTGGCTGGAGCCCATTTTGGCGCGGCGTGGCTTTGCGGTTGCGCCGCTGCAGGACCCCCGAGTCGGCGCTCTGCTCGGAATGCCGCGCCAGGAATTATTGCGCGAGTTGCGTTTTTTGCATTCGGATGGCCGGCACTGCGGTGGCGCGGACGCGGCAATCGCCATCGCGCGCGAAATCTGGTGGGCGCGTCCGCTAGTCTGGCTGGCTAGAATCCCGGGTATTATGCCGCTCCTGCACGCGGGCTATCGCTGGGTAGCCTCGCATCACGACTGCGTTGCCGCAACTGGCCCACAAATCGAGGGTCACTGGACCTGAGCTTTCGAGCTGCCACGCATCCCTCCTGGGCGATGTCATCGTGCACAGCATCCATCGCCGAGTCTTTGTTCACGTCAAGGTGTTGTCGGAAGAGGATGCGCGTTTACACCCGGGCCGCGAGCGCACCTGCCAGGACCTGTTCGTAGTAGCGCTCGTACATGGGGATGACGTCGTTCGCGCAGTAGTTCTTTCTCGCGTGGATGCGCGCGAGTCGTCCCATCTCCCGGCCGCGGTCGGCGCGCGAAAGCAACTCAATCGCATAGCGCCCCGCCTGTTGCACATCGCCGGGTTCCACCAGGTAGCCATCCACACCGTGCTCAATCACTTCCGGAATGCCGCCGGCATTGGTGGCAATCACGGGCACCTCGCACGCCATCGCTTCCAACGCGGCCAGGCCGAAGGACTCCAGTTTCGACGGCAACAGGAACAAGTCCGCCTGGCCCAGCTTTTCCCGGACACCATTTTGCTGCCCCAGAAAGAGGACATCCTTTTCCACGCCGCGGGTGCGCGCAAGTTCCTCGGCCGGGACGCGGTCCGGGCCATCGCCGATCATGACGAGTTTGGCGGGCATCTTTTCACGCACAAGAGCGAAAATCTCAATGGCGTCGAGGATGCGTTTCAGAGGGCGGAAATTCGAGAGGTGCATGAGGATGGGTTCGCCATCGGGGGCCCACTCCGCGCGCAGTTGCGGATTAGGATGGCGGCAATACAGGTCACAATTCACGAAATTGGGAATGACCTCGATGGGGCGCTTGATGCCGAATTCCTCCACCGTGCGCCGGCAGAGATAATGCGAAATGGAGGTGACGCCATCGCTCTGTTCGATGGAATAGCGGGTGATGGGCAGAAAACTGGGATTGTTTCCCACCAGGGTAATGTCCGTGCCGTGCAGCGTGGTGATGAACGGCAGGCGCCGCGGCGCGGCCATTTGCCGGGCCAGCAGGCCGCTGACGGAGTGGGGGATAGCGTAATGGACGTGGAGGATGTCCAGGGATTCCGCTTCAAAAACTTCCAGCATCTTCACGGCGAGGGAAAGCGTGTACGGGGAATGGTCAAAGAGGGGATAGGAGACGACGGCCGCCTGATGGAAATGGATGCGCGGGTCGTTTGGGTTCATGCGGATGGGCGGAGCGTAGGTGATGAAATGGACGTCGTGCCCGCAGGCCGCCAGTTCTTGACCCAGTTCGGTGGCGACGACACCCGAGCCGCCGTAGGTGGGATAGCAGGTAATTCCGATACGCATAGAAGGCCTCAATCGAAAGATCGCGCGGCAACCGAAACGGACTAGCTTGCTTGCGGGGTAGCAAGCCCAGATACTAGAGACGCGCGGACCGCGGGCGGAAGTGCCTGCCAGCGGAATAGTACACTGGTTAGACGCAAGAGCGGGGGAGAACGTGACACGTTTGACGGGCAAGGTGGCGGTGGTCACCGGGGGAGACACGGGAATCGGCCGTGTTTCTCGCGTCCGAGGAGTCTTCCTGGATGACCGGAACAGCGATACCCTTGGACGACGGGCTCTCGGCGTACTGAAAGGGCAGAGGCAGAAATGTCACGCAAACTGAGCAGGGAAGAGAAAAAGGTTACCAAACTGGTCCGCCGCCGCATGCGCGAGAGCAAAGCCACGGAGCTCCTGGGATTCGACGTGGAGAGCGTTCACGACGGCCGCGCGATTTTCCGGCTCGACGTGCGGCCGAAGCACAAGCAGATCCACGGCGTCGTCCACGGTGGAATCCTCGCTGCTTTGGCGGATACTGCCGCGGCGATTGCGGCGTACACGGTAATCCCGCGCGGAACGGAACTCGCCACTCTGGAGTTGAATATCAATTACTTGGAACCGGTGCCGGGTGGAAGAGTGAAAGCGGACGCACGGGTATTGCGGTCGGGCAGGAACTTCGTCGTTACGGAATGTGAAATCTTCAATGAAACAGGGTCGCTGGCGGCAAAGGCGCTGCTCACTTTTTCGGCCGCTTCGGGGCACAGCCTGAAGAAATAGCGTTTACTCTTCGCCACCCTGCGAGGATTCCTCGCCGTCCTTATAAACATACTTAATGAAGCGCTTGAATAACATCAGATTCGGCGCTCCCTCGCGGGTCAGTTTGATGCAGTCGCGGTCATACCATTCGATGAAGCCGTGAAGCTCTTCACCTGAATCGAGAACCACGATCATGGGCGTGCGGCTCTGCATTTGCTTAACCCAGTAGAAGTTCTCGGCGTGCGTGAGCTCAGGAGGCGCCGGTTTCTTGCTGGGCAGGGGCCCGTTGTGCTGGGGGCGCGAGATGGACGGTTCCCTGGAGTCCGCGAAGCTGGGACGAAACAAGCGGCGATTCACCATGGCTGCTCCTTGGAAGGAAGAGGGTATTTCAATATATAAGATGCAAAGCCAGCCACTCTGGTTTCGTTCATTATCTCTTTTTTAGGCGGCACCCGAACATCTATTTTTCTAGCTTCGGGCTGGGGAGTCGGTCGCGGCGGGCGGGGCCAGAGAGGCGGCCAAGGCGTCCAAACCAAGCTGGCGATTCAGATTACGGCGCGCTCCGGCGGCAAGCTCGTCCAGCCCGGCGATCGCGCGCGTGACCCACGAAGAAGACACATTCCGCGCCAGTGCGTCTAACTCTTTGGCAAGGTGTGGGTTCCGCAGCAAAGGAGATTTCACGCCGGAGGTGAGTTCCAGAAGGTCGCATAAGAGACCGTAAAACACGCCGGAGAGTTCTTCAAAGGAGGACTCGCGATCCTTCGCCAGCGCATTGGTGTCCGCGAAGAGCTGCGCGTAACCTTGTCCTCGCGCGGCGCGCTCCAAAACGCGCAACGCGATCTTGCGCTTCTCCGCCGCCTCTTCCACATTCATTTCCAGAGCCAAGCCCGGACTTCCTTCGGAAAGTTGTGCCGCCAGTCTTACTTGCGATGGGCTGCGTTCACTGTGCGCTTTCAGGATACTTTCTACTTCCGGTTGCGGCAGCGGCGCAAAATGAAACTGCATGCAGCGCGAAACGATCGTCGGTAGCAGGTTGAACGGCGAAGTCGCCGTCAGGATCAGCGTCGCCGTACCGGGCGGCTCCTCCAGAATCTTCAGGAAAACGCTGGCCACGTCCCAGCGCATGGTTTCCGCGGAGTCCAGTATGAAGACACGGCGGCGACCCATCGGCTGAAAATACGCGGCTCGCTGCACAGCGCGCAGTTGCCCGATGCGCAGCACCGGCCGGGCCACGGGGCTTTTCAGGCGAACCGGATCGGGCACCAGCGCCCAGACGTCCGGGTGTGTCTGCAAAATTAAGGGGATGCGCTCAACGGTCGCCGCGTCCGCGCTTTCGCCGCGCTCTGCCAGGCCTTGCTCGATCAGTTTCTGTGGCTCGGCGAGCAGCGCAATGCGCTGGCAGGTGGCGCACTCGCCGCAGAAATCGTCGGTAAGCCGCTCGCAATTGGCTGCCTGGGCGAACATGCGCGCCAGCGTGTACTTGCCTACGCCGCGCGGGCCGGTGAAGAGCAGCGCGTGCGGCACCCGTCCGGAACGAAATGCTCCGCGCAGCGCCGCCACGATCTTCTCATTGCCCAGAAAATCGGGAAAACCCATGGTTCAGCCTTTGCCGAGGTTGACGAGGAGTGGTCTAACCGCCTGCATCGTCTCCGCCGCAATGTCTTCGGGAAGTCTCACGCAATTATTTTGCGCATCGAAGCACTGAATCGTGGCCCAGGGGCGGCTACGGGAGAGCATATCGTACATCTCCGCGGCGTCTTCCAGGTGGCGCAGATTTTGCTCCAGCAGATCATGCTTCGCGCTGGTATAAGCGCGCCCAGACTTGCGCGCCACGAGTTGCTGCGCCTGCGAGGGCGGTATGCGCATATAAAGGATGAGATTTTCGCGCGGCAGCCCGTAAATCGTGTATTCCAGATGCTCGATCCAGCGCAAAAACTCCGCGCGCTTCTCCGGCTTGGCCCGTGCCACTTGATGGGCCAGGTTCGAGCTGATGTAGCGGTCCACAAGCACGACCTTGCCCTCATCTAACGCGGCCTCGATCCCCGGCTTCGCTTCATAGCGATCACCGGCGTAGAGCAGAGCAGTGAAACGCGGGTCGACGCTTTCGAGCGGCCCAAAATCACCATTCAGAAACTTCCCCACCATGTTCCCAAACCAGGAGTCGTACTGCGGGAAGCCCGTGGAATAAACGGCGATCCCTTCGGCCTTCAGCGAGAGTTCCAAAAGTCTTGCTTGCGTTTGTTTTCCGCTTCCGTCAATTCCTTCGATGGCAATCAGCAATCCGTGCGTCGTCATGGCACCTATCAGTGGCAGGGGGGAGGCTACCTGTGCCAGTCAGTTTAACTGCATAGTGAAACTCGTGCAACGCCTCCGGCATCGTTGAAGTAACCAATATGCCGGGATCGGCGATTCGCCGCAGCGCGTGTTACGATTTCTCCCGGGCATCTTCGGGAATCATGTTGACCACGATCGCAGACAATCTGACGCGGCTGCACGAGCGGATCGCCGCTGCCGCCCAGCGCGCGGGACGCCCCGCGGAGGAAATCACGCTGATTGGCGTCTCCAAGACGCACCCGGCCGAAAAGATTCGCGAAGCTTTCCAGGCGGGGTTGCGCCGCTTCGGTGAAAACCGCGTGCAGGAGTGGGAAGGGAAGCGCGCAGCATTGGCCGACCTTCCCGCAACATGGCATCTGATCGGCCACCTCCAGAGCAACAAGGCCGCGCGGGCCGCCAACGCGTTCACTTCCATCGATTCGCTGGACGATTGGGCGCTGGCGCAGCGCATTGACCGCGCCGCAGCCGAAAAACCTTCCGCCGGGCCAATGCGTGTGCTAATTGAGGTGCATCTCGGCGGTGAAGAAACGAAGAGCGGCGTGGCGGAAGGTGAGCTTCCCGCCCTTGCGGAAAAGATTTTACAGCTCGAAAAATTACACCTGGCCGGACTGATGTGTATCCCCCCGTTCCTGGAGGAACCGGAGGAAGTGCGTCCGTATTTCGCGCGGCTTCGGCATTTGCGTGATACCCTCGAAACGCAATTGGGCCAGCGCTTGCCGGTGCTTTCGATGGGGATGTCGCACGACTTTGAGGCCGCCATTCAGGAAGGCGCAACCGAAGTTCGCGTCGGCACCGCGCTCTTTGGTACCCGGTCGTCTCCGCAATGAATCCAATGGATGCAGCATTTCACTGAGGAGCGTGCATGACTCTCTTTACGCCTCTGCGTTTGCGGGAAATTGAGTTTAAGAACCGCATCGGAGTTTCCCCGATGTGCCAATACTCGGCGAAGGACGGCCATCCGGGAACATGGCATCTGGTGCATCTGGGCAGTCGGGCCGTGGGCGGCGCGGCGCTGGTAATGACCGAAGCCTCTGCCGTTCAAGAGGCGGGGCGTATTTCGCCGGGGGACGCCGGAATGTATCTCGATGCCCACGTGGATTCTTGGCGCCCCATCGCCGGGTTCGTGAAGGAACAAGGGGCCGTCCCCGGAATGCAATTGGCCCACGCGGGGCGCAAGGCAAGTACGGCCGCACCATGGTTCGGCGGCGGACCTCTCACGCACGAGCAGGGGGGCTGGACGCCCGTCTCATCTACCAGCATTCCTTTTGGTGCCGGCCATCCTGTGCCGCGTGCGTTGACCCTGACGGAATTAGATCAAGTCGTTAGCGATTTCCAGCAGGCTACGCGGCGCGCCCTCGCGGCGGGCTTCCAGTTCGTGGAGATTCATGCGGCCCATGGCTATCTGTTGCACCAGTTCTATTCGCCGCTCAGCAACGACCGCAAGGACGACTATGGCGGCAGCTTTGAGAATCGCATCCGCCTACTGCTGCGCGTGACGCAGGCGATCCGCGAAACCCTGCCCCAAACCCTCCCGCTGCTCGTGCGAATTTCGGCGACCGATTGGAATGAGGGCGGATGGGATTTGGAGCAAAGCATTGAATTGTGCCGCAGGTTGAAAGAACTTGGAGTTGATCTGGTGGATGTGTCCAGCGGCGGAATTTTGCCGGGCATAAAGATTCCCGCCGGGCCGGGCTATCAGGTGGAATTCGCCGAGGCCATTCGGCGGCAGGCTGGAGTGGCAACCGCCGCGGTCGGGATGATCACTGACCCCACACAAGCGGAATCCATCGTTGCCACCGGCCAGGCGGACATGGTCTTCCTCGCGCGAGAAATGTTGCGCGATCCCTATTGGCCAAGGCGCGCCGCCGCCGCACTGCAGACCAAAATCAAGCCGCCCGTGCAATATGAAAGGGCCTGGTAAGCGATGAGCTACCTGGAACTTTCCGAGGATGCAGCCAGGGGCACGGTCAACTTCACCGTGCGCGTGCAACCGCGCGCCAGTAAAGATGAAATCGCCGGCACCTTGGAGGGCGCTCTGAAAATCCGTCTCCGCGCTCCGGCCATCGAAAATCGCGCCAATGAAGCTCTTGTCGTTTTCCTAGCAGAGCTTTTGAAAAGGCCAAAGTCGGCTGTTAGAATTCAAAGCGGCGAACACAGCCGCACGAAGCGCATCGAGATTCACGGGGTCACGCGCCAGCAGGTACTCGATCTTCTCTACGAGGAAGCCTGACCAACTGGCTACGAGATGGTTGATGCGGGCTGCTGTTGAAGTGACCTGCGGACGAACGAGCCTCTGGGGCGAGGATACAAATGAGCGTAAAAATTGCCGAAATTCAAAAAGATTTGCGCGCTGCCAAGCTTCACGGATGGCTCTTCTACGATTTCCGCGGGCGCGATCCCATCGCTCACCGCGTCCTCGGTCTTCCGGAGGCCATGCGCACGCGCCGTTGGTTCTATTTCATTCCGGCCAAAGGTTCGCCGCGAAAACTCGTGCACAAGATCGAGTCTGAATCCCTGGCCGCTCTGCCGGGCGAGACGCTTTACTACGCCAGCCTGAAGGAACTGCAAGCCAGCCTGAAAAAGTTGCTCGGGCGCGCGAAGACTATTGCCATGCAGTATTCGCCGAAGAACGCCATTCCTTACGTCTCCATGGTGGATGCAGGCACCATTGAAATGATGCGCAGCGCCGGCGCGAAGGTGGTCACCTCCGCGGACCTGGTGCAGAAATACGAGGCGTGCTGGAGCAAGGAACAACTGGATTCCCACATGGCCGCGGGCATCGCGATTGACCGTATCGTCCGCGAAGCCTTTTTGCATGCGGCGCAATCCGTCCGCGAGAAAAAGTCTCTGACCGAGTACGACCTGAAGGAATGGATGCTCCAAAAATTCGCCGAGGCGGGCATTGTGGCTGAAGAAGGCCCGGACGTGGCCGTCAATGCCAACGCCAGCGACCCGCACTATGCGGCTACGCGCGAGAAGGCCGCCCCCATTCGCGAAGGCGACCTCCTGCTGCTAGACGTTTGGGGCAAGCAGAAGGCCCCGGGGAGTGTCTACTACGACATCACCTGGGTCGGCTATCTTGGTGCGGAGGTTCCGGCAAAATATGTGAAAATCTTCGAGTTGGTTCGCGAGGCGCGGGACAGTGCCGTGGAGTTGATTCGCTCCAGCGTGAAAGAAGGGAAGCCATTGCAAGGCTGGCAGGTGGATCAGGCGGCCCGGAATGTGATAGAGAAGGCCGGCTACGGCAAGTACTTTTTTCATCGCACGGGCCACAACATCGGCCAGTCGGTGCACGGCAACGGCGTGAATATGGACGGCCTGGAAACGCGCGACGAACGCCACCTGATTCCGCGAACCTGCAATTCGGTCGAGCCGGGCATCTATCTCCCCGAGTTTGGGATTCGCACCGAAGTGGATGTATACGTGGACGAGAACGAAGCGCGCGTTACCGGCGCGGTGCAAACGGAGATTCTGGCCCTCCTCGCGTGAGGCCGGCACAAGGCAGGCATATATGGCCGACGAAGTCATACAGCAACCTCAGCAAGAAACGCCAGCGCAGCCTCCCGATACCGGTGTGCGGCGCGAACGCCTGGCTTGGGCGATTGGCATTGCCGGTTGGCTTTTACCCGGGTTAGGCCATGCACTGCAGCGCATGTGGGGTCGCGCCGTCGTCGTGTTTCTCGCCGTTGGTTTGCTGGTTGTCGCCGGAGCGACCATGCGCGGCAATGTGTTCAGTTCGAATGGGGGCGACGCTTTTGACACACTCGGCTATATCGCCGATCTGGGCACCGGCAGTTTCTATTTGGCGGCGCGTGCCCTGGAGCGTGACGGCGCCGATGTCTCCCATGCCGATGGAGATTACGGCACGCGTTTTCTGGCTACCGCCGGCGTGCTGAATTTATTGGCCGCTTTGCACGCTTACGAAGCGGCGCGGGGACGCAAAGCGTGATCGCCACGAATGGTTTTGCGCTGACGCATTTCCAGGCCTTCCTGCTGTTCGCCGCGGTTATTTCCATCGCCTTTGGTTTCCTGGGACGCCGCCGCCCGAAGGACCGCATCAAATACATCCTGTGGTCGTTTTTCCTGTTCCTGGCTGTGGGTATTGGCATCGCCTGGGCCATGTACCCATTTTCGCGCTGAGGCTTATTCTGGCAACTCTGCGCCGGGTACACGACAAGAAAGTGATGAATCTCTGCGTGCATCTCTGCGCGACTCGAATTGACACCCATTTTCCGCGGATGCTACCCTGAATTACAGGGCCGAGGTAGCTCAGTGGTAGAGCAGCCGATTCGTAATCGGCAGGTCGAGAGTTCAACTCTCTCCCTCGGCTCCACTTTCTTCTTTGTAAGTCAATAACATACGAACCTCAGTTTGGCCGTCCCTGCCCTGGCGTTGCATAACCGTTGCATATTTCGAGTTTTTCGCTCAATGCGTCCATCGCGTTCACCTGAGACTCGCTTACGCTCTTCACGTACACGTTCATCGTGAGGCCCACGTTGCTGTGGCGGAGAATCGCCTGGATAGTCTTATCGTCCACCCCTAGCGCGTGAAGGTTCGTCGCCAGTCCGCGCCGGAAAGCGTGCCAGCCGTGCCACTCAGGTAAGGACATATCCCGCTTGAATATGTGGCCCTCGGCTTTGTGCTCAGCCTCCGATTGACGGCACACCTCGCAGCGCGAGAGCGCCGGGGTGACCACGCGCCGGGCGAGATTGTCGAGATTGAGTGGCTTTCCGTTGCCAGCCTGGAAGATTGGCAAGCTAGGCTGTGCCAGGATGCCAGCGCGGAGCTTGTGCGCTTCGAGCGCGTCCGCGAGTTGCTTCACGACTGGAATAGGCGAACGGCTGCGCCGCGTTTTCGGTTCGCTCACCGTGCTATTCCAGACAGACCGCGTTACACTCAATTCCTTCCCATCGAAATTCGCCCAGGTCAGGCCGCGAAGCTCACTCTTCCTGAGTCCAGTCAGGGCGGCGCAGAGTACAACCGTCCGAGCAGGCTCACCGAGCGGCGCAAGCATGGCTTTAATTTCAGAGAGACTGTATGCGTAGGTATCCTCTTCCGGTTCCGGCACGCGCGGGATCGAAACGTCCATGATCGGGTTGATACCGTCCAGAATCCCAAGGCGCTTTGCCTGCTTAAACGTGCCGGAGAGGAGCGCCTTGCAGTGACGGAGCGAGCTACGCCCTAGCTTGGCTTGCGCCGCGATCTGAGTCAGCATCTGCTCTCCGTGGACCGTGCGGAATCCTCGTAAGGTCAGCTTGCCCATGCGCGGCTTGAGATGGTTCTGCCAAACGTCCTTGTATTGCTTTTTCGTCGCGGCCCGGAGATTCTTCTCGACGTACTCCGGCAAGTACACCCGACCCACAAACTCAGAAACAAGCATGGTGCTCTGTGGATTGAGCACGCCCCGATTGAACGGCGCGAGTAATTCTTGGGCGAATGGCTGCACGCTTCTCTTAGTCCGATACTCCCCGCCGTACTCAACGCTCAGTTTCTTGCACACTTGCACGCGCTTAACTTTGCCGTCCGGCTGGAGAACGTCATCATAGAACCGGACATACCAACACTTCCCACTGTGAAAGATGTAGCCTTTTTGCTCACTCATTACCTCACACTGCCTTTCTTAATCAACTTCGTCACTAGCTCGTGGCATTGCTCGCTCGGAGCCATGCACACACGTCTGTCCATGCGAACCGTAGATACCGGCCCAATTTCAGGCAGGGCAACGGGTTGTCGTTGCGTCCACGGCAGCGCGTTTTTTCGTAAATCCAATTGCGACTAACTTGCAGGCGTTCGGCGAGTTGGTCTGGGGTCAAGATGTCATCCGGTTCTAGCTTGTATTTTTCCAAGGTTTGTGCAACTCCTATGCAACGTGGTTTCTAAACTACTGAACTGGCTGGGGTAAAACGTGAATGGCCGATTGAATAACGGCACCTCTCCGGGGTCGGCACTCAAACCGAAAGCAACTCTGTTTCGAGGAACATGAGCGCGTCTCGGACGTTATTGCGGGACTGCTTCACGATCTGGGCAAAGGCCGGAGTCGGCGCATCTCCTGCTTCGCATTGCCAGATGGTCTGCAACAGGACGATGGTTTCCGACGCGAGTCCGTAGCTCGAAAACTCGACTTGCCGAGTGCGGCTCAGGAACCTAGCCTGGAAAATTCATGAT
>PMES01000126.1 GCA_003154775.1 Acidobacteriota bacterium
GAAGCGAGATCGTTTGCTGCTGTAAGGGCTTCTCGGGTTTTTCTGGTTTCTCAGGCATCCGATGTGCCTCCTTTTGTTTAGCCTCGTCAACAATCTTACACCTTGACGTGTCGTTTGCAAACACAGTAGACTATCGTGGACTTTGAGTCAAGTTGAAAACGAGACCAAGGGAGACTCAAGAAGAAGGGCAATGAAACACCGCAATACCCAACCCGCCGCGCGCAAGAACCCAGACTCGCCAAGAGTGTATGGCTTGCGCATCTCAGTAAGCCCGTCCGCAAGGTCAGAAAAACTGTCTGGAACGTTGGCCGAAGTTCAGGGATCGACGTTCGAGGCCCGAGCAAGTGAGGTGCCCAGTCTGCTTCTCTCGGAGGCTACGCATGAAATCACAGAGGGCGGAACACGAGAGGAAGGGCAACTCCTCAGTGTCCAAGAAGTAGCAAAGCTCCTACGCGTGCCAGTGTCTTGGGTCTACGGACGCACTCGAAAACGATCCTTGGAACGATTGCCTGGCTTCCGTCTGGGCAAATACTGGCGTTTCCGAGAAGAAGAAATTCACGCCTGGGTCAAACGGCAAAGCCGAGACCCCCATGCTGCTTGACATGAGCGATACACTCAGAAGTGACGCAAGAGAATGCGGACGGGCCAACGGAAAGGAAAGGATGGCACGACCGCGTTACCAAGATGGGAGTTTGTTCATTCGTGGCAAGCGCGTTAAAGTTTGGGTCGCACGCTGGAGGGAGGACGTGATCCGAGAAGATGGAACGCTGCACCGCACACAGCCAACCGTCGTACTCGGCGCGTTAAGTGAACTCTCGCGTCGTGAGGCCCGCTCGCTTCTTCAGAAGCGAGTGTCTGAAATTAATCAAGGACGGCATCGTGTCCGGCCCCTGATGACTCTTGAGAAGTTTTCGAGTGACCATTGGGAAGCTGGTGCCCTGCTAGCTCTAAAACCGAGCAGCAGTCGCATCTACAAATTTAACTTGGACAAGTACATCATCCCTGCCCTCGGATCACATCGACTCTGTGATGTGAACCGGGCAGCAATCCAACAACTACTCCTCTCTATGAGGGGCAAGGGATACTCCGCATCGACCCTACACAGTATTCGGGTCACCGTCGCAAAGGTGCTCCAGACTGCGGTCGAGAACGGTTATCTTGAGCGCAATCCCGCTCACGGCATAAAAATCGGCGAACGGGAGTCGAAGAAACAGCATACATTCTTGGAACCTTCACAAGTTCAACACTTGCTACCTGAGCTTCCAGAACCGTGCCGGATAATTGTCGTCACGGCGGTTCTGACTGGCATGAGGATAGGAGAGATTCTTGCGCTGAGATGGAACCGACTGGATTTCTTGCGTGGAACCATCGAAGTAACTGAAACATACTCTGATGGCCAATTCGGGACACCGAAGACTCGAAGCAGCCGACGTGTAATTCCGATGAGCGCTGCCTTGAGCGAAGCTCTCAAAATACATCGAGCCTCTTGCACAGGATCGACACCGCAAGACTTGGTGTTCCGAACAACAAAAGGGACGCCCCTAAGCCCCAAGAATCTTTACAACCGGGCTTTGGCCCCTACCTGCGACAAACTTGGCCTACCTCGTGTGTCCTGGCATTCGTTCCGTCATGGCAACGCGACGATTCTGGGAGAGGTGGGCGAGTCCATAAAGACGGCTCAGACAATTCTGGGCCACTCAGACATCGAAACAACACTTAACATATACATGCACGCAATTCCGGACTCGCAGCGGCGTGCGGTCGAGCGAGTCGCGGGGGTTTTGTTCCCAGATGTGCCTAAATTGGCCGTCGATGAGCAGACCCCAAACAAGCTCAACTAGAAGTTGTGTAAGTACTTAGGCCAAAAGAGTGGTGAACCGGGCAGGACTCGAACCTGCAACCCGCTGATTAAGAGTCAGCTGCTCTACCACTTGAGCTACCGGTCCACGGGCAATTTTCTATTTTACACGCTCACTTAATCCTTGTCGACACGCTCCGCCCAGCGCGTCCCGCTGCAACCACCTCGCCGCACCCTCTCCACTTCTCTCACTTCGCCCGCAGCACCGCCGCCAAATCCCGCGCCACTTGCCCCGCCCGCTCCAAATCCTGCGGGTCAAACGAAATCGCGGACACCCGCGGGTGCCCGCCTCCGCCGTACTGTTCCGCCAGCGATGCCAGATTCTTGTCCGCCGTCGCCTGGTTCCACGGATTCGTTCCCAGCGACACCTTCGCACGCACCGGCGACGCGCTCACGCTCACCGAATACACCCCCTCCGGATGCAGCAAATACGGAATAAATTTGTTGTACCCTTCCAGGTCCAGGTCGCTCACATCAAAAAAGATCACGCCGTCCTTCGATTCGCAGCGTTCCCGCAACACTTCAATGGTCTTCCGGTGCCGCTCCAGCAGCGGTCCCAGGAACTTCGCCACGATAGGCAGCTTCACCATCTCCGCCAGTGGCCGGTACGCCAATTCCTTAATGATCTGCGCCGGAATCCCGTTCTCTGGAGCCGCCTCGATCACCAGCGCCAATTGCGTCGCCGGCTCCGCCATCTCCGTCGCCGATTGCGCCGTCGGAAACTGCGCTCCGTCAATGATGTCACCCCAGTGAATCAAATCCATCAGCGGCTTGGTGTCAAACCCAAACTTCTCTTTCGTCACCGTCGCGATCAGCTTGGTGCACGACTTGTACTCCGGGTCGTAGTACATGTTCTTGCCGGGGTAGCTCCGGAAATACTCGGCATCCGCCGGCGTCAGAAACGCGCTCTGGTGGTGGTCAAACCACCAAGTTACCTTCGGCGAATTCGAGTACTTGAAATCCACGATGACGTTCTGATCCCCGTCGAACAGCCCCTCTTCCCAGGGATGCTTAGCCCTATGCGTCATTCCCGTGAACTGGAATTCCGCCTTGCCGTCAATACGCTCCCGGTAGAAGCGGTAGAACACCGCCGCCGAAGCGGTTCCGTCAAAGCAGCGATCGTGAAAGCACAGTCGGACTTTGGTCATAGCGAACGATCTTGTCTCCTCTCTCCACAGCCGCCGCCGAAAGAAGAAGCAAAGCCCTTCAAGATGTACGTGTCATCGCAGAAAGTCAAGCACAAAGCCCGGCGCAATCCTGGCCTTCCGTCACCTCTCTGATTTACAGGTGTTGATTCAACCGCCTGCTGAGGCGTTCACCGCGTACGAACGGTTCTTGGCCACTCCCGCCCGCAAGGTGAACCGTATGTTGAAAAACGAGGCTGCGGTCACGACCTTCTGCAGTTCCGCGTCTTCCGTGTACCGCCGCTTCGGGATTCGCCGCGCCAGAATCGCAAACTCCAGGGGTTCGCGCCGGAAAGGATACGGTGCCAGCGTAAACTCATTCTTCCCTTCCTTGCGTATTTCCCAATCCACTTCCGCGCCATCATCATTCACGGGCACGCCCTCGATGATTGTTTCGTCCGCGTTACCCAGGCAGAAAAACAGAGACAGCCGGTCCAGCGCGTCCAGCCGCTGCGAATTCGCCTTGATCAGTTTTTCTTCCGTGAACGGCCTCGTCGCCGGATTGTTCCGCAGGTCCACCTTCAGCCGCAATACCTGCAGCCGCAAGCGTTGCACAAAATCATTGGCGTGGTGTTGCTCCTGCGCCTTCATGTACTTCGCCGAATACCCCGGCATGGTCGCCTTCGTCCGGTCGTACAATCCCGTGCAATGCGCCGCCACCAGCAGCCCGGCGTACAAATCTGCTTTCACCGCCCGCTCAATGCCCCGCTGGTACAGCGCAACGTGCTCTTCCGTCGGCACCGTCATGAAGCTGTAAGGTGCAAACGTCTTCGGATCAACCCCGGGCGCCAGCTCCCATTCCTGCCAGCCGTTATCGTGTTCCGCCGCTGCCAGGCAAAACGATGCGAACGGCTCCGGCCGCGTGAATGTCTCGTTGCCCCATTCCCGCGCAAAAAAACCGGCCAGAAACGCGTGATCCGTTTGCCGGATCACCACCATCGGGTCGTCTTGCTGCAGAATCATCGCCCTGTCCTTCACCCGTTCACATCGGCTCGGGTTCCCACATTATCCGCCTCTCCACCAGTGGATTCCAGCACAACCCGCATCCCCCTCCCGTCTGGCCAAGACCCACGCAATCCAAGTATCATCAGTAGTACCGGTGCGGGAGTGGCGGAACTGGCAGACGCGCAAGACTTAGGATCTTGTGGCCGAAAGGTCGTGGAGGTTCAACTCCTCTCTCCCGCACCAAGCCTGCCCTCAGAACTCAGCGAGCCATTTCAAAACAGCGTTCGGGAGGGTACCACTTCAGAGGTTGCTGAAAAACGTTAGTTCGTTGTCATCCCGTAAAAGCGGCGGCGAGCCGCCGCACTCCAAAATCTCGCGCCACCTTCACTTTGTCATTCCGGCCGAAGTGCCGTGCCTTCTGCGGCACGGAGCGGAGGAATCTGCTTTTCCTTTCCACTCTCATTCAAAAATCACCGTCTTGTTGTTGTACAACAGTATCCGGTTCTCAATGTGCCAGCGAACCGCGCGCGAAAGCACGACCTTCTCCAGGTCCCGCCCCTTCTCCACCAGATCTTCCAGCCCATCGCGATGGGAAATGCGCGTCACGCCCTGCTCGATGATCGGCCCGTCGTCCAGCACTTCCGTAACGTAGTGCGCCGTCGCTCCAATCAGTTTCACCCCGCGTTCATACGCCTGGTGGTGCGGCTTGCCTCCCACAAACGCCGGCAGAAACGAGTGGTGAATGTTGATGATCCGCTGCGGGTAGTGCGCAATGAATTCCGGCGAGAGCACCTGCATGTACCGCGCCAGCACCAGCAGATCGATCTGGTGTGACTCCAGCAACTCCCGTTCTTGCTCTTCCACCTGCGCCTTCGTCTCTTGTGTCACTGGAAATATGTAGTAGGGGATCCCGTAAAAATCCGCATGGCGCTGTGCGTGGGGATGGTTGCTGATCATCAGCGGGAATTCGCAGGCCAGTTCGCCGTTGCGTTGCCGGTAGAGCAGATCCACCAGGCAGTGATCGTATTTGGAAACGAAGATCGCCACTCTGGGGCGGTAGCTGCCCAGCGCAATCCGCCAGTTCATCCCAAACTTTTTCGCAATCGGTCCAAACGCCCCGGGAAAATCTTTCAGCTCCAGCCGGAACCCGTCCAGGTCCCATTCCACGCGCGCCAGGTAATATCGTTCTTCACCTGCCTGGTGCTGCTCAAAATGCAAAATGTTCCCGTCGTACCGGTAGATAAACTCCGCAATCGTTGCGTCCAGCCCCTTCCGGTCGGGGCACTGGACCAGGAGGATGCCACTGTTTTTCACGAGAGTTCCCTCCGTCCTACCCCCATCTTAAGCGAAGCTATCTGTGACGTGGGACTCCTCCTCAAGTGACGCGTGACCAGTCAGTGATGCCTCCCCGCAAGCTTGCCTCTTCGGTTTTTCTTGCACATGTTGGTCTCTGTCTGACCACCCCTCGGCCATTTTGGAGTGCGGCGGCTGGCTTACGCTGACCTTCAAAGCGCCGCGACACTGCCAGCCAATCCGGCGGATTTCCTGGGCCCTCGCGTTGACCCCCGCCCCATCGTCCCCTATACTTTTACTTGGGATTTTTTTGCGGCCCGCCCTTCACCGCAGGTGGTTTCCCGAAGGTTCCCCAGACACAGCCAGTAAGTGACGGGACACTCGGGATTTGTCTTTCCCGCTGCACGACCGGGCTGGCGCGAAGCGCCTCGACGCGCAATTCACCAAGACTCTGCGCGCACTCAACAGGGAGAATCGCCATGGCGGAAGCAACTTGCCGGAGAGAACTCGAGCTGGAAATTCCGGCGGAAGAAGTGGCCAAGCAGACGGAGAAGGTGGCGAAGGATTTGGCGAAGGTGGCGCGCGTGCCGGGTTTCCGGCCGGGGAAGGCGCCGATCTCGCTGATCAAAAAGCGCTTCGCCGAAGACATCAAGGGCGAAGTCCTGCAGACCCTCGTGCCAGAGCGCGTCGAAAAGGCCGTCGCCGAAGAAAAGCTCACGCCCGTTTCCCAGCCCCAGGTGGACAAGCTCGAATACAACGAAGGCCAGCCGGTAAAATTCCGCGCCTCGTTTGAAGTCCTGCCCGAATTCTCTCTCGGCGATTACAAAAATCTCGAAATCGAACTCCCCGAAATGGCCATCACCGACGAAAGCGTCGCCAACACCCTCGCCGAAATGCAGCAGCGCGCCGCCACTTTCGTTCCCGTTGAAGGCCGCACCGTCCAGAATGGCGATTTCGTCCAGGTCAAGCTTCTCGGCACGCCCGAAGGCGGCGGCGAGCCTCTGCAAGCCGCTAGCGTTCTGTGCCACGTCGGCGCCGAAGAAACCATGGAGCCATTCAACGAACACCTGCTCGGCACGAGCGCCGGCGATCACAAGAATTTCGACGTCCCCTACCCCGCCGACTATCCCGACCCCAAGCTCGCCGGCAAGACTTTTCACTATTCCGTGGATGTCCTCGGCATCAAAACCAAGCAGCTCCCTGAGCTAAATGACGAATTTGCCAAGGACGTCAGCGACGCCGCCTCCCTCGACGAACTGAAAAAGAAAATCCACGAAGGCCTCGAGCACGAGCGCGACCATCGCCAGCAAGACATCACGCGCGAAAAAATCCTCGCCGAACTCGTCAAACTTCACGATTTCCCCGTACCCGAATCTCTCGTCGAGCATCAAATGGATGTGCGCCTCGAACGCGTCGTGCGCTCCCTGGCCCAGCAGGGCGTGGATCCCCGCGCCGTGAACGTGGACTGGGTCACCCTCCGCCGCCGCCAGCAAGACCGCGCCAAGGATGACGTCAAGGCCGAACTCGTCGTTGACCGCATTGCCACCGAGGAAAAGATCGAAGTCGGCGATGACGATCTTCACAAGGAGCTCGAGCACCTGGCCAGTCATAGTGGCGAATCCGCCGAAGTTCTCGAGGCTCGTTTGACAAAGCAGGGAGCCCTCGATAGGATGAAAGCGAAGCTGCGGAGTGACAAAACCGTCGACTGGCTGGCCCAGACTGCCAAGGTCAAGACCGTCGCCGCGGCCAGTGCCACCAGCGTCAAGTGATTTCATCCCCGCTTCTGCGAGCACATTCGTTCACATGAGACAACACGAAGAGCCCGATTATTACGCCACTACTCTGATTCCCATGGTGGTCGAACAGACCAGCCGTGGCGAACGCGCCTACGATATCTATTCCCGCCTGCTCAAGGAACACATCATCTTTATCGGCACGCCCATTGACGACCACGTCGCCAACCTGGCCACCGCCCAGATGCTGTTCCTCCAGGCCGAAGACCCGGAAAAAGACATTCAGCTCTACATCAATTCCCCGGGCGGCTCCATCACCGCCGGCTTCGCCATCTACGACACCATGCAATTCGTCAAGCCGGACGTGGTCACCACCTGCGTCGGCCAGGCCGCTTCCATCGCCGCCGTTCTGCTTGCCGGTGGCTCACCCAAAAAGCGCTTTGCCCTGCCCAACGCCCGCATCCTCATCCACCAGCCATGGATGAGCGGCCTCGGCGGACAGGCCACCGACATCGACTTGCACGCCAAAGAGATTCTGCGCATGCGCAGCACCATCAATCAGCTCCTTGCCAAGCATTCCGGCCAGCCCATCGAGCGCATCGAGAAGGACGTCGAGCGCGATTACATCATGAACCCGGAGCAGGCCAAGGAATACGGCATGATTGATGAGATCATCTACAAGCACAGGTAGCCCTGCGCAGCGTTGCTGATTGCTATCAGTACTACAGACTTTCTCTTTCGCCCGAGGGAGAATTCGGCCTAGAATGGAACCAAGGCTCCGGTGCTTCCGCCGGAGGACGAGGCCTTCACACACGTGAAAAAATACAGCCCAGACGAACCCCTGCGCTGCTCCTTTTGCCACAAGACTCAGGAGCAGGTAGAGAAGCTGATCAGTTCCCCTTCGGACTATCCGCGCGCGTACGTCTGCAATGAGTGTGTGGGCGTTTGCCAGACCATTCTGGAAGACGAGAAGCGCGAACAGGCCGCCGCTCCCGCGCGCCACCTGCCCCGGCCCCCCGAGATCAAGCAATTCCTCGATAGCTACGTCATCGGCCAGGATCGCACCAAGAAAAAACTCGCCGTGGCCGTCTACAACCACTACAAGCGCATCTTCCTCAACAAGCAGCCCGGTGAAGTGGAGCTCAGCAAGTCCAATATTGTCCTCATCGGTCCCACCGGCACGGGCAAGACGCTCCTCGCGCAGACCCTTTCCCGCATGCTCGAAGTGCCCTTCGCCATCGTTGATGCCACCACACTCACCGAAGCCGGCTACGTCGGCGAAGACGTCGAGAACATCATCCTGAAGCTCCTTCAGGCCGCCGATGGCGATGTGCAGAAGGCCCAGCAGGGCATCATCTACATCGACGAAATCGACAAAATTGCCAAGAAGGACGAGAACCCCTCCATCACCCGCGATGTCAGCGGCGAGGGCGTCCAGCAGGCTCTGCTCAAGATCCTCGAAGGCACCGTAGCCAACGTCCCTCCTCAGGGCGGCCGCAAGCACCCCCATCAGGAATTTACCCCGGTGGACACGACGAACATCTTATTTATATGCGGTGGCGCCTTTGTCGGGTTGGAGAAGATCATCGAACGCCGCGTCGGCAAGCATTCTCTGGGCTTTCACACTGACGCCGCCACCGCCACGCAGCAGCGCCGCAATACCGAACTGCTCGAACAGGTGCAGCCTGGTGATCTCATCCGCTACGGATTGATCCCCGAATTTGTGGGGCGCCTGCCCGTTGCTGGCGTCATGAGCGATCTGGACAAGGGCGCGCTCATGAAGATTCTTACGGAGCCCAAGAACGCGCTCCTGAAGCAGTACCAGCGCCTCTTCGAGTTTGAAAACGTCCGTCTCCGCTTCACCGATGACGCTCTCGATACCGTCGCGGAGCTGGCGCTTCAGCGCAAAGTCGGCGCGCGCGGCTTGCGTATGATCCTCGAAGACCTCATGCTGGAGTTGATGTACCACCTCCCGATGCAGCGCAAGGTTCGGGACTTTGTCGTGACCGCGGATATGGTCCACGGCCACGAGATCAATTGGAGCTTGCTCGAGAAGGCGGGATAACAAGTTTGGGGAGCCTTTTTCCCTAACGGCCAACATTCCCAATGGCCAAGCCCGTCTCATTGTCATTCCGAGGGCGGGTTTTGCCCGAGGAATCTGCTTTTTTTCTGAGCTGGGAGAAAGCGGACCGGCTTTCTCGGCCGCCGTAGCAAAGGAGTTTCAGGGGCCTGCATGTTCACTCGCGAAAAACAGGAAATGAAGCGCGTACCGATGATGCCGGTGCGGGACATGGTTATTTTCCCGCAGCAGATGACTCCTTTCATCGTCGGCCGCGAAGCCAGCGTCCGCGCTCTCGAAGAAGCCCTTGCCGGTGACAAGAAAATCTTTCTCTCTACCCAGCACGATGCTTCCGTGGACGACCCCAAGCCCGAGGAAATCTACGCCGTCGGTACCCTCGCCAACATCGTTCAGAGCGTCAAGCTCCCCGATGGCAACATCAAGGTTCTCGTCGAAGGCATTGAGCGCGCTCGCGCCGTCTCTATCAGCCCCGAGGAAGGCTTCTTCCGCGCCACCATCCGCCTGATGGCCGCCAAAATCGAACCTTCCCCTCAGGTCGATCAGCTCGTCCAGAAGGTCACCGCCCTCTACGAGCAGTTCATCAAGCTTTCCCAGAGCCTCAATTACGACACCATGATCGCCGCCGCGCGCGTCGACGATCCTTCCCGCCTCTCGGACACCATCGCCGCCAATCTCCAGCTCCCGGTCGACGAAAAGCAGGACCTCCTCGAAACCGCCGACCCTCTCGAGCGCCTCAATCGTGTCGCCGATATCCTCGAAATCGAACTCGAAAAGCTCAACGTCGACCGCAATATCAATACCCGCGTCAAGCGCCAGATGGAACGCGCTCAAAAAGAGTATTACCTTAACGAAAAGCTCAAGGCCATTCAGAAAGAACTCGGCCGTGGCGAGAAGAGCGAAACCGACGACCTCAAGAAAAAGATTGACGCCGCCGGCATGCCCAAGGACGTCCACGAAAAGGCCGCCACCGAATTAAAGCGCCTCGAACTCATGCCCCCCATGTCCGCGGAGTCCACCGTCAGCCGCAATTACATCGATTGGCTGCTCGCCGTGCCCTGGAAAAAGCGCTCCAAGGAAATTCGCAACATCAAGGCCGCCGAGGAAATCCTCAATAAAGAACATTACGGCCTCGAGAAGATCAAGGAGCGCATCCTCGAATTCCTCGCCGTCCGCCAACTCGTCAAGAATCCCAAGGGCTCCATCCTCTGCTTTGTCGGGCCTCCCGGCGTGGGCAAGACCTCCCTCGCCATGTCCATTGGCCACGCCACCGGCCGCAAATTCGTCCGCGTTTCCCTTGGCGGCGTGCGCGATGAAGCCGAAATTCGCGGCCATCGCCGCACCTACATTGGCGCCCTCCCCGGCCAGATCATCCAGATGATGAAGAAGGCTGGCACCGTTAATCCCATCTTCGTCCTCGATGAAGTGGACAAAATGTCCACCGACTTCCGCGGCGATCCGTCCGCCGCCCTCATGGAAGTCCTCGATCCCGAGATCAATCACTCCTTCACGGATCACTACCTGGACGTCGAATACGATCTCTCCAAGGTCATGTTCGTCTGTACCGCCAATGTTCTCCACACCATTCCGCAGCCCCTCATGGATCGCATGGAGATCCTGCGCCTCCCCGGCTACACCGAGCAGGAAAAGCTGGAGATCGCCAAGCGTTTCCTCGTCAAGCGCTCCCAGGAAGCCACCGGCCTCTCTGAAAAGAATCTCATCTTCACCGATGATGGCCTGCTGCACATGATCCGCCACTACACCCACGAAGCGGGTGTGCGCAACCTCGAACGCGAAATCCAGAATATCGCCCGCAAGATGGCCCGCCGCGTGGTCGCGGACGGCCCCGAAACTTCCGTCCAGATCACCGCGGAAAACGCCAATGAATTCCTCGGCGTCCTCAAATACCGCGAATTCTGGCTCGAAAAGCAGAACGAAATTGGTTTGACCACCGGCCTCGCCTGGACCGAAGCCGGCGGCACCGTGCTGGCCGTTGAAGCCACCACCATGGAAGGCAAGGGACGCCTGACGCCGACCGGGAAACTCGGCGAAGTCATGCAGGAGTCGGCGCAAGCCGCCATGAGCTATGTGCGCTCTCGCACCGCCGCGTTGGGTCTCGAGAGGGATTTCTACCGCACACTCGACATTCACGTGCACGTCCCCGAAGGCGCTATCCCCAAGGACGGCCCCTCCGCCGGTATCACCATCTGCAATTCCATCGTCAGCGCCCTCACCAAGAACCCGGTGCGCTGCGACGTCGCCATGACCGGCGAAATCACCCTTCGCGGCAAAGTTCTCCCCATCGGCGGGGTCAAGGAGAAGTTGCTGGCCGCCCACCGAATGGGCTTGCGTACCATCGTGCTTCCGAAGGATAATGAGAAAGACCTTGCGGATATCCCCCAGGAGATTCTCTCCAGCCTGAAAATGCACTTCGTGGAAACCATGGATGAAGTGCTGCAAATTGCGCTGGAGCGCCCGATTGTGCCGCTGGAGCACACTGGCGTTGCGCCCGTCGCGGATTCATTCTCGGGCGCCGATAAAGACACGAGTTTGACCAACTAAGTTGCAGTCTCCGGGCACGGCTTGCACCCGCGGGCCGCGTGATCGTCAAGACCCGGGGTTGCCTCCGGTTGCAGACAGTTTGGTTGCCCGCCCTGGCGGATCATTCGTTCCGCCGGAAGGTATACCACCACGCAGTCCATTCCGGGATGTCAAGGTCAACTAGCACCACCACTTCAACTATCAAATCACCACGAGTCAGGATATATGGCAAAAGAGACAAGCACGGAAGGCAACAATCAAGTGAGCATCAGCCTGGCTGAGCTCAAAGAAAAGAACATCACCGATCTGGCCAAAATCGCCAAGGAATTGAACATTCCCGGCGCCAGCGGCATGCGCAAGCAGGAGCTCATCTTTCAGATCCTCCGCGCGCAGACCGAGAAGAGCGGCTTAATCTTCTCCGAAGGCGTTTTGGAGTGTCTGCCGGATGGCTTCGGCTTCCTCCGCGCCCCGGAATACAACTATCTCCCCGGCCCGGACGACATCTACGTCTCCCCTTCGCAGATCCGCAAGTTCGACCTGCGCACCGGCGACACCGTCTCTGGCCAGGTCCGCCCGCCCAAGGATGGCGAGCGCTACTTCGCCCTCATCAAGGTCGAAGCTGTCAATTTTGAGGACCCCGAGGTCGCCCGCAACAAAATCTTCTTCGACAACCTCACGCCACTCTACCCCCAAGGCCGCCTCAAAATGGAAACCACCAAGGAGAACCTCACCGGCCGCGTTCTCGATCTCCTCTGCCCCGTCGGCAAGGGTCAGCGCGGGTTGATCAATGCGCCGCCGCGCACCGGCAAGACCATGATGCTGCAGTCCATCGCCAATTCCGTCACCGTCAATCATCCGGACGTGGCTTTGATCGTGCTCCTCATCGACGAGCGTCCGGAAGAAGTCACGGACATGCAGCGCACCGTGAAGGGTGAAGTCATCAGCTCCACCTTCGATGAGCCGCCCCAGCGCCACATTCAGGTCGCCGAAATGGTTCTCGAAAAAGCCAAGCGTCTCGTCGAGCACAAGCGCGATGTCGTTGTCCTCCTGGACTCCATTACCCGCCTCGCCCGCGCCTATAACGCCGTCACACCGCCTTCCGGTAAAGTCCTCAGCGGCGGTATTGATGCCAACGCCCTGCAACGCCCGCGCCGCTTCTTTGCCGCGGCCCGCCACGTCGAAGAAGGCGGCTCGCTCACCATCATCGCCACCGCTCTGATCGACACCGGCAGCCGCATGGACGACGTCATCTTTGAGGAATTCAAGGGCACCGGCAACATGGAAATCTATCTCGATCGCCGCCTCGCCGATAAGCGCGTGTTCCCAGCCATCGACATTCAGCGCTCCGGCACGCGTAAGGACGAACTCCTTCTCCCTCCCGACGAGTTGAGCCGCGTTTGGGTCCTGCGCAAGGTTCTCAGCCCGCTTTCCACCGTTGAGGCCATGGAGCTTCTGCTCAGCCGCCTCAGCAAAACCAAAGCCAACATGGAGTTCCTCAACTCCATGTCCGCCCCAACGTAATGCCCTCCGGGAACGCCAATCTCCCGATTGNNGGCTTGCCGCCGCTTTTACGGGGGTCGGAGCTTTAGCTCCGACAATAAGTGCTTGGGTGTGATTGGGCTTTAGCCCCTGAGGAAATGTTCTGACGCATTTTCCCGGGGCTGCTCTTAGCCCAACGGCCTCCTCTCGCGGGCTTTGTTCTTGCCCGCAGCCCCGTGCCGTGTACTATGCAAGGAGTGCCTTCGTGCACGAAAAATTCATAGCCCGCCAGCCCATCTTTGATCTGCGCCTGCGGGTCTTCGCCTACGAACTGCTCTTCCGTGGCGGCCCGCAAAATGCCTTTCAGCCCTACGCCAACGCCTCCGCCAGTGTCATCGCCGATTCCATCACCTTGTTCGATCTCCAGCTTTTGACCGGCCACGCCCGCGCCTTCGTCAATGTCGACGAGCTGGCCTTGCGCCTTGGCGCTCCCCGTCTGCTGCCCCCGAATCGCATTGTTGTGGAGATACTGGAAACCGTTCAACCCACGGACGAGATTCTTGCCATCTGCCGCGAGCTGCGCGATGCCGGCTACTTCTTTGCCCTCGACGATTTCGTGGACGCCCCGCACTCCCGCCCCTTCGTCGAGCTGGCTCGCTTCCTCAAGGTCGATTTCCAGTTGCTTGATCCCGATGCGCGGAAATCCCTCGCCGCCAAATACCGCAGCCCGAATATCTCCCTCCTCGCCGAGAAAGTCGAAACTCAGCGCGACCTCGATGAAGCCCGCAGCCTCGGCTTCACCTATTTCCAGGGCTACTTCTTCTGCAAGCCTTCCATGATCGAAACGCGCGAGATTCCCGGCAATAAGCTCGTTCAGCTCCAGTTGCTCAACGCCGTCGCCGCCTCCGATCTGGACTTCAATCGCATCGAAGGACTCCTCAAGCTGGAACCTTCCCTGCTCTACCGCCTTCTCCGCTATCTGAATTCCCCCGCAATCGGCCTCCGCAGCGAAGTCCACAGCGTTCGCCAAGCCCTCACCTTGTTCGGTGAACGCGAGTTCCGCCGCTGGCTCTCCGTATTCGCCGTCATCGCCTTAAGCAGCGGCAAACCTCCGGAGCTGATCCGCACCGCTCTCACGCGCGCCTATTTTTGCGAGGAGATTGCCCGGCCCGCCGGCCTTCCAGATCAAAGTTCCAGCCTCTTCCTCATGGGCCTTCTCTCTGTCGCCGATGCCCTGCTCGATAAGCCCATGGACGAGGTCTTGCTGCAGCTCCCCGTCTCCCAGGACGTCAAAGCCGCTCTCTGCGGCGGCCAGAACCGTTTCCGCGACGTCTACGAAGTTCTTCTCGCCATGGAGCGTGCCGAGTGGCAAGAACTCGGCGAATGCGCCGCCCGCCTCGGCGAAATTGAAGAAAAACTTCCCGATACCTACAAGCTCGCCATCCAGCGCGCCGCCGCCCTCACCTTCTGATCCACCAGCCCTTCTCCTGTTTCGTCTTTCGCCTTTCCTTTCGCCTTTCCTTTCGCCTTTGTCCTCTCTCCTCGCTCCGCCCCTGTAGCTCAGGCCTTCAGGCCTGAGGCTTTTTCTTGGGTTTCTCTAGCTTTTGTAGTGGCCGACCTTCAGGTCGGTTCTTGGGTTTCTCCTTCTCATGGACGGCCCGTCTTTCTGTTTATCCTGAGCCTCGAAGGGCCTGCCGCCGTAGGAGGCAGGCCGTCCGCTCTCGGGTTGCCTTTCTTGGAGTGCGGCGGCTTGCCCCCGCTTTTACATCTGCACCCGCCCTCGGCAAACTCTAATTCATCTCCCGCCCGCCATCCCCGCGCCTTTCTCTTCTCTGTGCTCTCTGTGTTCTTCTCTAGGTGAACTCTGTACTACTAACCCTCAAATTCGTTGTGCACCGCGCAAAAATGTCGCTCCCTTCACCATCCAGCGCCGTAGGCGCACCACAAGTTAGCCCAGCCCGTCAGGGCTGGGATGCGAACCAAAAAAATGGAGCACCGTAGGTGCGGCACACTGTGTTATCGTCCCCCTTCTTTCCCTCTTTGCTTCTTTGCTTCTCTATTTCTTCTTCCCTCTACTCCACTCGCCACGCCCATTTCTCCCCCATCGCGCGCTACCCTCGCGACGAATCCTCTTCTTACATGTGGATTTTCACCAACCAGGCAGGCCAACAACCACCTTCACGCGCGCTCCAGCGCCGCTCCCGCGGAATCCCTTTTGTTCTCGCACTCGTGCGCCAGGAACACGATCAGCCGCGCCGTTTCCTCGATTCCCATTGCCGTGTTGTCCAGCAGCACTGCGTCCGCGGCGCGCACTAGCGGCGAAACTTTTCTCTCCCGGTCGCGTTTGTCTCTCTCGCGCACTTCCTGCAAGACTTCCAGCAGCGAAAAGTTCTCGCCCTTTTCCTGATGCTCTTTCCAGCGCCGCTGGGCTCTCGTTTCCGCCGAAGCCTCCAGAAAAATCTTCAGCTCCGCCTTCGGAAAAACCACCGTGCCGATGTCGCGCCCCTCCATCACCACGCCGCCGCCCTGTCCCGCGCGCTGCTGCTCCGCCACCAGCACCTCGCGCACCCCCGCGATCGTGGCCAGCCGCGAAGCCGCTTGCGCCACCTCCGCCTTACGGATCTCCTCGGTCACTTCCCGCCCGTCCAAAAATACGCGATTCTTCAATCCCGCGGTTTCCTGCTCCCGCGTGGGCGGCTTCAGCTCAATCTGCGTCTCCCGTGTTAGCGCTTCCAGCGCCGCCTCATTTTCGATCGGAATCTTGCGCTCCAGCGCCTTCAGCGCCACCGCGCGGTACATTGCTCCGCTATCCAGATACAGGTAGCCCAGCAGCGCCGCCGTGCGCCGCGCCACCGTACTCTTCCCGGACCCCGCCGGCCCGTCAATCGCAATCGTCAGCCGTGCGCTCATTTCGGCAATTCCCGCTTTCCAGTTTTTCCCGCCTTCCTGCATCTGCTTTCCAATTTCCAATTTCTATTTTCTATTCTCTGAGTTCCGGGCTTCCTGATCGCCGATCTCCCTCAGGCATGCCTTTCTCTAGCCACTAGTCACTAGCCACTAGCCACTTCCTCAAAATCCCATAATGTTATATCCGCAATCCACGTACAGCGTCTCGCCTGTAATCCCCGAGCTCGCCTCCGAAAGCAGAAACACCGCCGTGCTGCCCACTTCCGCCGGGTCCACGTTGCGCTTCAATGGCGCCCGCTCCGCATGCGCTCTCAGCATCTCGCCCAGTTGCGAAATCCCCCGCGCCGCCAGCGTCTTGATCGGCCCCGCCGAGATCGCGTTCACCCGTATGTTCTTCGCCCCCAGCTCGCTCGAAAGGTACCGCACCGTCGCTTCCAGCGCGGCCTTGGCCACGCCCATCACGTTATACTTCGGCACCACTTTTTCCGCGCCGTAATACGTCATGGTCACGATGCCGCCGCCCTCCGTCATCAAGGGCACCGCCGCTCGCGCCACCGCGATCAGCGAGTACACGCTGATGTCGTGCGCGATCCGGAACCCTTCGCGGCTTGTGTTGACGAATTCCCCCTTCAGCTCCTCCGCCGGCGCATACGCCACGCTGTGTACCAGCCCGTGCACCACCCCGTAGCGCCCCTGCAACTCCGCAAACAGCTTCGCAATCTCCTCGTCCGACGAAACGTCGCACATGAAGCCTTCCGACCCGGGCAAATCCGTAATCAGGTCTTTCGCTTCCTGCGCCAGCCGCTCATTCTGGTAGGTGATCGCCAGCCGCCACCCCGCTTCGTGCAGCTTCTGCGCGATGGCCCACGCGATGCTCCTCTTGTTCGCCAGGCCAAAGATCACCGCCGTCTTCTGTGTCTCGCTCAATGTTCCCCTCAGCCGAAAGTCTAAGCGTCTTGCTTCCTGATCGCTGATCTCTGATAACTGATATCAGACATCAGTTATCAGGAGTCCACCTGCAACGGAATTCCCCGAAGTCTATCAGCCCTGGCTCTCAACTCGCCACTTCCCCGCCTCGCGAGCCAACTCACGTCCCCTCTGCTCTAGCCACTAGTCACTAGCCACTAGCCATTTCCTCATATCCTATGAAACGCCTTCTCAATCTCCTTCACCGAATACCGCAGCACCACCGGCCTCCCGTGCGGACAGCTCATCGGGCAATCCGTCTTCGCCAGCGCCGCCAGCAGCCATTCCATCTTCGTCTGGTCCAGCGGCATGTTCACCTTGATCGCCGCGTGGCACGCCGTGGACGCGGCAATTTTCGCCTGCAGCGTATCGATTGAAATCGCGGCGTTCTCCCGTTCCAGTCCATCCAGTATCTCCGTCAACAACTGCTCCGCATCGCTCGCCGCAATTCCGCCGGGCACCGCCTGTATGGCCACGCTCTTCGGCCCCATCGGTTCCACTTCAAATCCGTTCGCCGCCAATTCTTCCCCGATCTTTTCGTAAATCACCAGTTGTCGCGGCGATAGCTCGATCACCATCGGCATCAGCAGCCTCTGCGCTTCCACTTTCCCCGCCCGCCGCGCTTGCAAATGCTGCTCAAATAAAACGCGCTCATGCGCCACGTGCTGGTCCACGATCCACAATCCCTCGCCATTCACCGCCACGATGAAGCTGGCGTTCACTTGTCCCAGCGGCTTTAAATCCGCAATCTGCTCGGGACGCGGCAGCGTTGCCGGCGCCTCCGTGCTGCCGCGTGAAAAATTCTCCGCCCAATTCGCCGCCGGTGCCGCTGTTCCCATCCCCGCACCAGGGCTGAACGACGCGCCCGGCTCAAACGGAAATCGCTGCGGCACCGGTTGCTGCGGCGCCGCAGTCAAATCGAATCCCCCGCCCGAGGCGTAGTCCGATCCCACACCGGACCCAACCCCCAATTCCTCCATCGGCGGAATAATCGCGCGCGGCGCGCCTTCTGCGTCCCGGTCGGGTCTGCGGGACACCCCCGAATTCGCATTCGCCTCGGCGAATCCTCGCGCGAACGAGCCCGGCGGCGCCACGGGATTCGGCGCCATCGTCGCCGCCGCCGCAAAACTCGCGATCGGCCGCGTGTTCATCAGCGCCTGGCGAATGGCGTCGCGCGTGAAGTCATGCACAAATTGCGACCTCCGGAAACGCACCTCGATTTTCGCCGGATGCACATTCACGTCCACTTCGTCGTATGGCATCTCCAGAAACAGCAGCGTCGCCGGAAAAACATTCGGCGGCAATATATTTCGGTAGGCCTCATGAATCGCGTGCAATATCAACCGGTCCCGCACCAGCCGCCGGTTCACAAACACGTAAATCCCATTCCGGTTCAGCCGCTGGATTTCCGGCCGCGACGTAAACCCCGCCACCGTCAGCGTCGCCGACTCTTCCCCCGCCTCCATTTCCGGCTCCGTGATCGCCGCGCGAAACGCCGCGGACACCGGAGCAATTTCCACCAGCTCGTCCAGCGCCTGCTTTCCAAATAACTGGTATACGCGGTCGGCCAGCTTTTCCGCCGGCGCGCAATTCACAATCTCCTGCGTCGGCGTGGTCAGCGTGAACTGCTTCCCCGGATTCGCCAGCGCGTAGTGTGTCACCAGTGAAGCGATGTGCCCCAGCTCCGTTGTGTCCGACTTCAGGAATTTCCGCCGCGCCGGCATACAATAAAACAGGTCCGCCACGCTGATCGTCGTTCCCGCAGGCAGCCCCGCGGGCTTCACGTTCACCAGTTTTCCGCCCGCAAACTCCACCCGCGTGCCCTCGGCTTCATTGGCGTCCCGCGTTTCCAGCAACAACCTCGAAACCGCCGCGATCGATGGCAGCGCCTCCCCGCGAAATCCCAGCGTCGCAATCGAGAGCAAATCCTCCGCCGTGCGCAATTTGCTCGTCGCGTGCCGCTCAAACGCCAGCAGCGCATCGTCGTGCGCCATTCCGTGCCCATCGTCAATCACGCGGATCATCCGCTTCCCGCCCACTTCCGTCTCAATGCGCACGGAATTCGCGCCCGCGTCCAGCGCGTTCTCCAGCAACTCCTTCACCACCGAAGCCGGCCTCTCCACCACCTCGCCCGCCGCGATCTTGTTCGCCACCGCCTCCGGCAATATCCGTATCCTGCTCATGAATTCCCTTCTTTAGGGTGTGCCACAGCAGTATCTGGATTCTTAGTTGGGGCACAGGGGGTCGGACCTTCAGGTCCGACATCACCGCCATGGCTGCGAACAGGCTTTAGCCCCTGAGGAATTGACCCCTCAGTGCAGCCACCGCGGGTCGGAGCTTTAGCTCCGACTTTTGCAGTTTCTTTAGGAGGCAGGGGCTTCAGTTTACCCTGAGCTTCTAAGGTCTCCTGGGTCGCAGGAGAAGTGTTGGGGGTTGGACCTTTAGGTCCCGCTCCCGCAGTTTCTTTAGGAGGCAGGGGCTTCAGCCCCTGCGCAACAGTGCCAACAAATTGGGCTTTAGCCCCTGAAGCCAGGTTTCGATATTTCTCCGGCATTCCATCCAAACAAAACTTCTGATTTGCCGATGAATACACCCAATCCTCAACTCGTTCGCAAAGTCGCGCCTTCACAGGATTCATCTGAATGTACTTCGCCTTTGCCTTCCAATCGTCCAGATCCCTTATCGTCCAATCGTGAAAGCCCACCTGCCATATCTCCATTTTCCCGCCGCGCTCTTTATGTATCCGATGCGAACTCCGGCCTTTAATCAATTGCATCGCTTTTTCGAGACTCGTTTCGGGTCCAGGAGTCAGCAGTAGGTGCAAATGGTCCGGCATAATGACAAAGCTATGAAGCAAGTACGCCCCAGAATCCCGGTAATGAAAGAGAGTGTTGAGCATGATCTCTGCAACTTCAGTGACCTGGAAGAGGCTGCGCCCCTCCCAGCATTTTGTAGTCACGAAGTAGGAGGCGCCAGGAACTGTTCTATGTCCGGGCGTTGACATCACAACCTCCCTTCAGGGGCTAAAGCCCAATTCGCCGCCGCCATTTACGCCGGGGCTGGAAGCCCCGGCCTCCTAAGGAAAAAACCAAGAGGCCAACTTAAACTCAGGAGTCCAGTTTTTCGACCGCAATATTAACGCCTGGCTCGACCAGGACCTGTGTATCGGTCTGACATGAACCGCATCTGAATCGCTGACTGGCCCCGCCAACCTCCGAGAACTTGTAGCCCGCAAGTTTCCAACGTGCGCCGCAAGTGCCACAAGTCACGACACGCTCCCAAGGTATTGCAATATTCAATTCCTCAAGCTGAATCTGGTCGACCGCTGACGGCGATTCCGCCATCAAATCCACCGCCGCCGTCGTCTTCGCAAACGCAATCACTTCGCGTATGGACTTCTCCCCCGCCAGCAGCATCGTCACGCGGTCCAGCCCCAGCGCAATTCCCCCGTGCGGAGGCGTGCCATACGTCAGCGCGTCCAGGAAAAATCCAAATCGCCGCCGCAATTGCTCTTCCGTCAATCCCAGCGCCTTGAACAGCCGCTCCTGAACATCCTGCCGGTGAATTCGGATGCTCCCCGAGCCCAGCTCCACGCCATTCAACACCAAATCGTAGCCCTTCGAGCGCACCTCCCACGGCGCGCTCTCCAGCTTCTCCAAATCCTCGTCCACAATCCCCGTGAACGGGTGCTGCGCGCTCACCCAAGTCTTGTCCGTCTCGCTCCATTCAAACAGCGGAAAATTTGTAAGCCAGAGAAACTCCCAGCGCTTTGGATCATATTCATTTGTGTAATCCTTGAGGCGGTTCCTGAGAAGGTCGAAACAACGATGCACAAGATACTTATGTTTCGGATCGTTCTCGCCTCTTAAGGCACCAAGAAAGAGAATGTCGCCCTTCGTTGCCCCAGTTTTATTCGCCATCGCTTCGGCAAGCGCAGGACTTCGCAATATTTGCTGCTGGTCTCCAACCAGACACCAGTCAACGAAGAGTGCTGGTTTCCCTAGACTCCTGCTTCGTGCCGAGACTTCAGGAATGTTTTTGTCAGCCTGTTCTACGACGGTCTGAACAATATTCTTGATCGCCGTTTTGGATAGCGAATTCGGGATGCGCAAGTTTTGCTGAGAAAAATGAAAGCCAACAAGCGGGCAGGAGATGCCGAGAGTTGCAATCAAGCCCGCCGAAACCATCTCGTCAAGCGGAATGATACTAGCTTTGTATCTCAGATCAGGCTTGTCGCTACCATAGCGGCACATTGCCTCTTCATAAGTCATTTTTTGAAATGGGGCTCCCACCACAATCGGAGCGTCGCCCTCCCGAATGTCCCGAAACTCATTTGCTACCGCGCACGCCCGCACCATCACATTCTCGATCACGCTGAAAATATCTTCCTGCCGCGGAAACGACATCTCCACGTCCAACTGCGTGAATTCCGGCTGCCGATCCGCGCGCAAATCCTCGTCGCGGAAGCACTTCACAATCTGGAAATACCGGTCCAGCCCGCCAATCATCAAAATCTGCTTGAAAATCTGCGGCGATTGCGGCAACGCGTAAAATTTCCCGTGATGCACGCGGCTCGGCACCAGGTAATCGCGCGCGCCTTCCGGCGTCGAGCGCGTCAGCATCGGCGTCTCCACCTCGATGAACCCCATCTCGTCCATCGTCTTGCGCATTTCCAGCAGAATCTTGTGCCGTAGCGCCAAGTTACGGTGCGGTTTCGGCCGCCGCAAATCCAGGTACCGGTAGCGCAGCCGTGTCTCTTCCGACGCGCTGATTTCCTGCTCGATCGGAAACGGCGGCGTCTTCGCGTTGTTCAGGATGTGCAGCTTCATCGCCACCAGCTCCACTTCGCCCGTCGCAATTTCCGCATTCGCCCTTTCGCGCTTCGTGATTCTTCCTTCCACGGCCACCACGAATTCGCTACGCGCCTGCTCCGCCTTCGCGTGCGCCTCCGGCTGCGTCTCTTTGTTGAACACCACTTGCACGATTCCCGAGCGGTCGCGCACATCCAGAAACAGCAAATTCCCCAAATCGCGCCGCCGGTGCACCCAGCCCATCACCGTCGCATCGCGCCCCGCATCCGACGCGCGCAGCGCCCCGCAATAATGTGTCCGCTTCAAATTCCCCAAAAAGTCCAGCACGTTATTCCCACCTGTAGCTCAGGCCTTCAGGCCTGAGGTTTTCCACAGCGCCATAAAAATCTCCTCGATAGAGCACGGCCTCACAGCTTGCCGAAAAAATACGCAATTTAGGGGGTCGGAGCTTTAGCTCCGACATTAAGTGCCTGGCTCGCATTGGGCTTTAGCCCCTGAGGATTTCTCTCCCTCGCCGTTCCGTCCTCGAATCAATTCCGCCCCTTCCGCAAAAATTCCAGCAACCCCTCTTCGCTGTACTTCCCCTGCGTCCCATCCGCCAGCGTCTTCAGTGTCCACTGCCCGCTCGCCACTTCATCCTCGCCCAAAATCAGCGCGTACCGCGCGCCCAGCTTATCCGCCTGCCCCAGCGCTTTGCCAAACTTTTGCTCCACCGGCGGCAGCTCCACGCGAAATCCCGCTTGCCGCAAATCCCGCGCCGCGCGAATCGCCGTCGCCTCAGCGGTTTTCCCCATCCAAGCGACATAAACATCGCATCCGCTCTTCCCGCTAGCCACTCGCTGCCCCGCCCCGACCCGGTCGGGGTCGCCACTAGCCACTTCTTTTCTCGCTTCCTGCAGCGAAAGGATCACGCGGTCCTCGCCAATCGCAAATCCGATGCCCTTCGTCGGCGGCCCGCCCAGCAATTCCACCAGCCCATCATAGCGCCCGCCACCGCACACGGCATTCTGCGAACCCAAGCCCCGCGCGGTAATCTCAAACGTCGTCCGCATGTAGTAGTCCAACCCGCGCACCAGCCGCCAATTCTCCCGGTACGCCACGCCGCGCATTTCCAGTTGCCTTTTCACTTCCGCGTAGTGCTTCGCGCAATCCGCGCACAGGTGATCCCCAATCCGCGGCAGCTTCTCGATAATCCCTTGCTCGCTTTCCAGCTTCGAATCCAGCACCCGCAACGGGTTGGTCTCAATCCGTCTCTTGCTGTCCTCGCCCAACTGGCCTTTCACAGTTTCTAGCGCGGCTTTTAGCTTTTCGACGTATGCGCGTCTGCAAACATTCTTGCTATCAACGGGAGGCTCACTGTGGCCAATCGAATTAATGTCCAGTTGCACGCCTTCCAATCCCAGCCGCGCGAAAAACGCCATCACCATCTCAATCACTTCCGCGTCGGTTGCTGCATCCTTCTTACCAGCCACTAGCCGCTCCGCCCCGACCCGGTCGGGGTCGCCACTAGCCACTTCTTTCCTGACCGCCTCCAGCACCTCCGCCCCAATCTGATAAAACTGCCGGTATCTCCCCTTCTGCGGCCGCTCCCGCCGGAACATCGGCCCCATGTAGTACAACTTCACCGGCTGCGCCAAAGCATGCATCCCGTGCTCAATGTACGCCCGGCAAACGCTCGCCGTCGCCTCCGGCCGCAACGAGACTGAGACATTCCCGAGCCTTATCAGGCTGGCCATAGTCCGGCACTTATCAACAAGCGTTCTGTATTCAGTGAAGATCTCGGCGGAGCCCTGCTGGGATTCTTGAGGCAAGCTCTGAGTGACTTTCCTAAGCTCGTCAAATATAAACAAAAGGTTGGCTACTTTCTGCTGATTCTCTTCCGTCCGCGGAATATCACCCTTGTCAAACGCATCCTTGATTCTGTAGACAGACTCGCCGACGTTCTCTGTCAGTTCAGGGGATGGATGTGCGTCTAATGAAGCATCAACGGCAAAAAATTCTTTGGCGGGATCGAACGAGTACATCTCCTTGCCCACTACTTCAGTTCGAGACCCCACCGCCCTTGCAAACAACTCCGTCGGCTCAAAAATCGGCAGCCGTATCTCCCCAAATCCAAACGACCCAAACACCTCGCGCGCCGTCTGCTCCACCCGGTTCCACAACTCCGTCTCCGGCGGCAGCAAATCCCGCGTCCCCTTAATCGCCTGAAATTTTCGTTTTTCCGCCATGTCCTCTAGTCACCAACCACTCGTCACTTCACCGATGTTCACCGCCGACGCGTCAATGTACGCGGACGCGGCAATCTCCGGCCACTTCCCGCGATACGCCCGAATGTCAGGAACGCGCTTCAAGGACGCCCAAGATTCCCCGTAAGTGATTGCAGGGCCACACGATAGCCAACCCCTGCGCCATCCGCGCACCTTCCGCGAATACCCCACCATAGCATCCGCTTCCCCCCAATGACAAGGAATCACCCAGCCTCAGCGTCGGCTCACTCCCCGCTCAGTGGCAATTTTTCTCTTTGGGTGTGCACGACTTCACAGCTTGCGGAGAAAGTCTTTCTTTCAAGAAATCTTTTGTAGCGGCCGCCTTCTGAGGCGGGCGCCTTTGATACGACGAAAAGCAAATCCCGCTGTTTCTTTAGGAGGCCGGGGCTTCAGCCCCGGCGTAAGGTCTCAACACAAATGGGCTTCAGCCCCTGAAGAAACTCTTTCCCTTGCCCTGCACAGGAGACAGGCCTTTGCCTCAATCGATCTCCACCGTCGGCCCAACCGACGTTCCCGCCAGCTCAGCCAGCCGCGCCACCACCGCCTTGGTCACGCGGTACAAGCTCTGCGCCGCCGGCGCCGATTCGCCCTGCGCCGCCACCGGTTTCCCCGTGTCTCCGCCGAGTCGAATCCGCGGATCAATCTCCACTTCGCCGAGCACCGGCACACCATATTCCGCCGCCGTCTTCGCTCCCTCGCCGTGCCCGAAAATATCCACGGCCTTCCCGCAATGCGGGCAGTGGAACGTGCTCATGTTCTCCACCACCCCAAGCACTTCCACATTCACCTGGCGGAACATCTCAATCGCTTTGCGCACGTCCGCCAGCGCCACCGTGGACGGCGTCGTCACCACCACCGCTCCCGTCACCGCCACCGTCTGGATCAGCGTCAGTTGCACGTCGCCCGTCCCCGGCGGCAGATCAATCACCAGGAAATCCAGCTCGCCCCAGTCCACGCTGCGCAAAAATTGCGTGATCACGCTATGCAGCATCGGCCCGCGCCAGATCACCGGCTTGTCCCCGGGATTCAGCAGCCCCATCGAAATCATCTTCACGCCCTGCGCATCAACCGGCATAATTCTCTGCTGCGGCGTCGCCATCGGCTCGCTCGTGGACCCCAGCATGATCGGCACATTCGGCCCGTACACGTCCGCGTCCAGCAATCCCACCGTATAGCCGAGCTTCCCGAGCCCCAGCGCCATATTCACCGCAACCGTGGTTTTCCCCACGCCGCCTTTTCCGCTGGCGACCGCAATCAGATTTTTCACTCCCGGAATCGGCTGGCGTTCCGGCGTTTGTCCCGGCATTGTCCCCGGTGGCATTTATCTATTTCCTTTCCTCTTCGTCCTTATGTGCATACTTCGTCCTTTACTTCCTTTATTTCCTTTACGTCCTTTGCTTCCTTGCTTCATCTTTACACACTCGCGCCGTGGCACTTCTTGTACTTCTTCCCCGATCCGCACGGGCAGGGTTCATTGCGTCCCACTTTCGCGCCCGCGCGTACCGGTTTCGGCGCTTCGGCCTGGCCAGCGCCCGTCTGATACTGAAGATCCTTCTGTTGACGTTCTTGCCGGCGCTCCAGCGCCCGCGCAAAGTCCGGCAAACGCTGCGCTGGCGGCTCAATCGCCCGTGCAGCAGCGCTCGCAACCGCTGCGGCAGCCCCACCCGCCAGCGCTCGCGCCGGCCCCGGCCTGGGTTCTCTCGCCTGCGGTGGCGGCTCATTCTGCTGGATCTGCACGTGGAACAGGTACCGCACCGTCTCGTTATCTATCCGCGTCATCATGTCTTCGAACAAGATGAACGCTTCCTTCTTGAATTCCACCAGCGGATCTTTTTGCCCGTACCCACGCAGCCCGATTCCTTCCTTCAAATGGTCCAGCGAGAGCAAGTGGTCTTTCCATTGCGTGTCCACCACATCCAGGATGATGCGCCGCTCCAGCCACCGCAGCAGGTCCGGGCTGAATTGCTTTTCTTTTTCCGCGTAGCGGTTCATCACCGCTTCCACCACCGCGTCCGCCAACTGGACGTGATTCAGCGTACCGGGGTCCGCGCCCGCGGCCTTCGCGTCAATTCCGAACTGGCTGTGCACTTCCGCCAGAAACTGTGCCGTATTCCACTGTCCCGGATGCTGCTCCTTCGGGCAATACGTGTCCACCGATTCCAGCGCCACGTCCTCCGCGATTCCCAGCACGTAATCGCGCTGGTCCTTGCCTTCCAGCGCCGATCGCCGGATCGCATAAATCGTCTCGCGCTGCTTGTTCATTACATCGTCGTATTCCAGCAGGTGTTTGCGCGCGTCAAAGTTCTGCGCTTCCACCGATTTCTGCGCGTTCTCAATCCGGCTGGAGATCAGCCGCGATTCGATCGGCACGCCTTCCGTCATTCCCAGCCGGAACATCAATTGCTTCACGCGCTCCCCGCCGAAGATGCGCATCAGATCGTCTTCCAGCGACAAGAAGAACCTCGACGACCCCGGGTCGCCCTGGCGCCCCGCGCGCCCGCGCAACTGGTTGTCAATGCGCCGCGCCTCGTGGCGTTCCGTGCCCAGGATGTGCAGCCCGCCGACCGCCACCACCTCATCGTGTTCCGCTTTGCACTGCTCCGCGAACGTGTCGTACACCGGCTTCCACGCGTCCTGCGGCACCTGAAAAATCTTTCCTTCGTGCTGGAACAGCACCATCTGCACCGCGGGCTGCGCCGCGTTTTCCGTCCCGTTCTCTCCGCCAATCACCGCGGGTGCCGCCGCGTACGGCATCGCCAGCTTGTTCTTCAAAAAGTGTTCGCGCGTCAAGGCATCCGGATTGCCGCCCAGCAAAATGTCCGTGCCGCGCCCGGCCATGTTCGTCGCCACGGTCACAGCGCCCTTGCGTCCCGCCTGCGCCACGACCCGCGACTCCCGTTCGTGTTGTTTCGCGTTCAACACCTGGTGCGGTATCCCGGATTTCTTCAGCAAATCCGCGATCGTTTCCGATTTCTCGATCGAGATCGTCCCCACCAGCACCGGCTGCCCGCGCTGGTGATACTGCCGGATCCCGTTCGCCAGTGTATTGTCTTCCTGCAACACCCCGTTCACCACCGCCTCGAATTTTTCCTTCTCCGTGCGGTAGACAACGTCCCGATGTTCCGTCCGGATCAGAAAACGGTTCGTTGGGATCACTACCACGTCCAGGTCGTAAATTTTCCCGAATTCCGCCGCTTCCGTTTCCGCCGTTCCCGTCATTCCGGCCAGCTTCTTGTACATGCGGAAATAGTTTTGGAAGGTGATCGTCGCCAGCGTCTGGTTTTCCCGCTCGATCTTCACTCCTTCCTTCGCTTCCACCGCCTGGTGCAAGCCGTCGGACCACCGCCGCCCCGGCATCTGGCGTCCCGTGAACTCGTCCACGATGATCACTTCGCCGTCTTTCACCACGTAATCCACATCATTCTTATAAAGCGTGTGCGCTCGTAGCGCCTGGTACACGTGGTGCATGATCTCCACGTTGTTGATGTCTGACAAATTCCCCAGCCCCAGCAGCCGTTCGCACTTGCTGAAGCCCTCTTCCGTCAGCGTCGCCGTGCGGTGCTTTTCGTCCAGTGTATAGTCAATATCCTGAATCAGCTTGGGAACGATCTTGTCGATCTTGAAATACTTGTCCGTGGACTCTTCCGAAGGCCCCGAAATGATCAGCGGTGTTCGCGCTTCGTCAATCAGGATCGAGTCCACCTCGTCCACGATGGCGTACTGGTGTCCGCGCTGCACGCAGCTTGCCAGGTCATACTTCATGTTGTCGCGCAAGTAATCGAATCCGAATTCGTTGTTCGTCCCGTACGTCAAATCCGCGCCGTACGCCGCCCGCCTCTGCTCATCGTCCAGGTCATGCACGATCACGCCCACCGTCAATCCCAATGCCTTGTACAGCGGGCTCATCCACTCCGCGTCGCGCCGCGCCAGGTAATCGTTCACCGTGACGATGTGTACGCCCTTCCCCGCCAGCGCATTCAACGCCGCCGGCAGCGTCGCCACCAGCGTCTTCCCTTCTCCCGTCTTCATTTCCGAAATCTTGCCGCCGTGCAGCACCATTCCGCCAATCAACTGCACGTCGAAATGCCGCATCTTCAGGAAGCGCCGCCCCGCCTCCCGCACCAGCGCGAATGCCGGCACGGTTGCCGACTCCAGCGTCCGCCGCAGCTCCTCTTTGTACGAAGCCTCCGCCGGGTCGCTGTCCTTCAACTGTTCCTGCACCTGCGTCTTCAGCGCCGCGAACCGCTCCTTCAACTCCTCGTCGCTCAGCGCCTGCGTCTCCGCTTCCTTCGCATTGATCGCGGCCACCAGCGGTTGGAGTTTCTTGATGTCGCGTTCGTGCTTCGTGCCGATAAACCGCGCGACAAGGTTGTCGATAAACTTAGCTATATCCATGAACGCTTATTTGTTTCCTGTCCTTGTTTTGCCGTGCTTTGACGCCGGCAGTCCCGCTACCACAGCGCCGAACAACTCTTTCTCTGTAGGAGGCCGGGGCTTCAGCCCCGGCGTAAACCCAACAAAAACCAATGGGCTTTAGCCCCTGAAGAAAGCCGTTCCGCTGTCTTACGGAAACTTGCGGTTGCTCGCACAAGCCATTCCATTCATCCTTGTGCAAACACTTTATTGTAACTGGTTGGATGCGCCCGCGCCAAGATTCGCCACGTGGCGTTAGCCACAATTTTCTTCGCAAGGGCACGATTTCACTCGTGCCATAAAGGTCCGGGAAACAAGGGGCTTTAACCCGTGAGATCGCCACCGCGGGCAGTCAAAGCAGTCATCGGTCATTCACTACACAATCTGCACCAGCTCCGGCGGGCAATTCCGCAACCTCTCCATCGACACACTCTTCTCCGACTTCTCAATCGCCGCCGCCGGCACCATCCCAAAGCTTCGATTCCGCCCCTCGCGTTTCGCCAGGTACAGCGCTTTGTCCGCCAGTTCGATCACGTTGTCAATCGACAGCAGCCCCACGTCATCCCGCAGCCATGGGAACGGCGCCCATCCGATCGAACACGTCTTGTGAATCTGCACCCCGTTCCCCACGTCGAACGGCAACTCCCGAATCGCTTCCAGCACGCGGTTGCACAGCAGCCCCGCGTTCTCCCGGTCCGTCGTCCGGCACACCAGCAAAAACTCTTCCCCGCCCCACCGCACCAGGTCGTCTGATCGCCGCATCACCGATCCAATGCGCTTCGCCACCTCTTGCAGCAGGCGATCCCCGGCCGCATGCCCCATCTCATCATTCACGCGCTTGAACCGGTCAATGTCTACCAGCACAAAGATCAATTCCTGCTTCGGCCCTGATGGCGCATCCGATTCCGGCGAGCGCAGGTGCGAACGCAAAGCCTGCGCGACGTCCGTCGGAATCGTCTCGTAAAAATACCGCCGGTTCCGCGTTCCCGTCAGCGGATCGGTCAGCGAAATCTCTTCCAATTCCTTGTTCTTCTGCAGCAACTCCGCGTTCCGCTGCGCCACCGCCTGTTCCAATTCCAGTCGGCGCCGGTTCAGCGCTCGCGTGCGCTGCGCTACAAACACCCATAAGCCCAACAGCAGCAGCACTCCGCCCGCCGCCCTCGCCCACCACGTCTGCCAGATACTCGGCAGCACCCGGAATCGGAAACGCGCCTGTGTCGGCTCCACCCCTGAATTCGGTTTCTGGCACTTCACCCAGAACTCGTATTTCCCCGGCGGCAGTCCCCCGTACTGCACCTCGCGCAGTTGTGTCTCCGTCGCTTGCTGTTCCAGCCCGTTCAATTTGTAAACGCAGGAGATGCGCTCCGGCGTATCCAGCACCAGCGGCGAAAATTCCACCGCCAGCGTTCCTCCGGACGACGCCACTTCCGGCACCTCCGTCATCCGTCGCTCTTCTCCTCCCAGCATGATCGACGTCAGCACCACGCTCGCCCGGCTCTCCGCTGGCGCGCGCTCCGGCGGCTGGTAGCGCGCCAGCCCTCGCGATGTCGCAATCACAAAATTTCCGTCCGCCTCTTCGCGCACCCCTGTCCACGGGCTGATGTCGTCCCAGATCAGTCCATCCGCGTGGCTCATTCGCTGCACATGTCCGTCGGGCGAAAGCACGGCGATTCCGTCCGTCCCGTTGAACCAGATGCGGTTCTTGGAATCGCGCGCCACGATCGACCAATCCCAGTAGTGACTCTCAAACCGCGGCGTGCCTTTCGCGTCCAGCAGAATATGCGTCACGCTCACCACGTCGTTGTAGGCGATCCACACTTCATTGTCGTTGACCGCCATCACGCTCGAAATCGTCTGCCCCCGCAGTCCATCCTCCGAGCGGATTGTCTTCCAGTTCTTCCCGTCATAACGGTACACTGCCCCGGGACCCGCGGCCCACAACACTCCGCTCGGCGCGAAGGAAATAACTTCGATGTCGTTTGTAATTTGCCCCGGCAATGGAATCTCCACGGGAGTAGGCGTGGCTTTACGCGGATCGAACCGCAGCAGATGCGCCCGCGCGGTCGCCCAAACGCTGCCGTCCGGCGCCGTGAGTATCGAAACGAACGACCGCCCATGGTAGGAAGGTATCTTCGTCGTGCTGAAATTCCTGGTGTCAATGCGGAGCAGCGCGCCCGTCCCTGTCAGCGCCCACACCGAACCGTCTCCTGCCAGTTGCATCTGCCGGATTTCGTCCTTTGTCTGCCCTTGCAAAATGGGCACTTGCTCCCACCGCTTTCTCCGTCCATCCCAAATACCGATGCCACGCCCTGTGCTGACCCACAGCCGCCCCTGATGATCTCGCAGCGTTGACCACGTCGCGTTGTCCGGCAGGCCCTCCGTCGTCGTCCACGCCGACCATTCATGCACGCCCGGCAGCCTGTCCAGCCCCGTGCCCGATCCCGCCACCCACAGCGTCCCTTCCCGGTCTTCCAAGGCACTTTGCACGTTGTTGCTGGCTATGCCCTGTTGGGCCGTCAATACCCTCCAGCGCTTGCCTTCCTGCCAAAACAATCCCGCCGAGGACGGCACCAGCAGCCGCCCCTGCCGGTCCAGGCTTGGTTTGCCTTCTTCTTCGTGCGCCGTTCCAATCCCGGCCGATTCGAAGCGTATCTTGTGCAGCCACGGATCGATTTGCGCCAGCCGCGCCACCGTCCGCAGCCACAGCGTCCAATCGCCGTCGAACACCAGCGCCACCACACGCTCCTTCGGCACCTGGATTCGCGGATCCACCTCGATCGTCGTCGCTCCTCTGGCAATATGCGCCAGATGCGTGCCATAGGTGAACCAGATGGAATCGTCAGCGCCCCGCGCGATCCCCGCCGCATTCTCCACCTTGCGTTCCCCGGTTCCCAGAATCACTGCTTCTGCCGGTTTTTTCGGATCGATGCGCAAAATACCCTGCTTGAACAGCACCACATACGCCGTTCCCTCGCTGTCCACCGCGAAGATCTGGCTTCCGATTCCCAACGGCATGGCCGATTCCGGAATCGCCAGTTTCTCGAACTTTCCATCTTTGTAGTGCGCAATTCCCCGGCTCCCTGCAAACCACGGCGTGCCATCGGGTGCGATCAGCAGGTCGAGAATGTAGTGCCCGGTCACGCTCTCGACCTCCGTCATCTTTTTCGCGCGCGCGCCGTCATACCGGTAGAGCCCGGTCTGCGTCCCAATCCATAAGAACCCCTGGGCGTCCTGACCCATCGCGGTCGCGGTCACGACACCCAGCCCATACTGCTCTTCCAGTCGTTGTACGGTGTAACGCGGATTGGCGGGAAACGATACGCCGCGCTCTTGTGCCCACGCCCCAGGCAATAGTCCAGCGGCTGCGCAGACTAGCGCTATCAGCCGACGATTGAATCCCTCGGGCACAGTGGCACTCACCTACACGAAGGCTTTTAGCCTGGGCGGGCTAGTTTAAGGGCTCTTTGCTTCGTGTTCCGTGTAGGTTAGGGGATACAAATGCGGCAGGTAAATCCCACAAAAGTACCGCCGTATAGTACTTGCGAATAGTTACGCTTTGGATAGCAAGCCGCGATTTTCCACCTCGCGCGCGCTTCCGCTCCCGCCAATTCTCGCTGCGCGTAGCTCGCTCTTCGGTCGTCGCGGGCGCTTGGTCTTCGCCACTCTGCGCTTACTTGCTCATGTTCTCCATGAGCAGCTTCCGGAACTTGCCCCGCTCGTCCAGGCTCATGTCCACAATCTCAAACGACATGTCCTGCGCGCGGTAATCTCGCATCAGCGCCGTGGCCTGCACGTTTCTCATGCCCACCTGCATCTTCATTTTCACCTGCGTTCCCGGAGCCAGATGCATGTTCGTGGTCGCCAAGCCTCCAGTCAAGCTGGCCATTTTGATTTCCAGTCTGCAATTCTGCTTCAGATTCGTGCTTACCGCCGGCAGCGTCTTCTGCAGCCGCACCCGCGTGTGACGCCGCTGCCGTACAAATTTAGAGTTTACAAGCGTATCCAGGGGCGCCAGCGTCAGCTCCGCCCGTTCAATGCCGCTGCCTGGCATGAATTCGCGCGCCCATTCCGGCTCCAGCTTCTCCAGCACCTGCAGCGCCGTGATGCGCAGTTCCTGCGGGTGCTGCCATCCGAACACCTTGCGCGATTCCGCAATCCGTTTCAGCGTGCTGACCGCCTCCACCGCGTGCAACCGCCCCAGCGCTTCGATCGCCTTCACCCGCAGATACGCTGCGGCGTGCAGCGGCAAGTCGCCATCCGCAATCGTCAACAGCCGCCCCAGTGCCTCGCGGTCTCCGGTCATCCCGATTTCGTCCACCACCAGCGGCATCACCAGCGGGTCCACATGATCCAGCACCGCCAGCAGTATCCGGCAGCGCCCCGCCGCCCCGCTCGCCGAAATCTGCCGCACCACGCGGTCTTGCGCCGCCCGCGGAAAATTGTCAATGCGCCCCGGCAGAAACACTTCCGCGGCTTGTGGATCGAGCTTCGCCAGCAAGCCCACCATTTCCACCGCTTCCGCGATCGCCCCGCCTCGCACGATGCTGCGCAGGTACTGCAGCGCCTCCTCGCCCAGGTCGTTCGCCAGGTTGGCCACGTTTTCCAGATCATCCCGCAACTGGCACCGGTTGAATCGCGACGAAATCTGTTCCATCGCCGTCTGCGGCAGTTGCCTCAATACCCCCGTCAGCCCCGCCGAAATCTCCCGGGCCCGCAGCGCTTCTTCCACGAACTCCGGTACGCGCTCTTCAATTCCCATCTTCGCGCGCAGCGTTTTCGCGATTCCCGGCCGCTGCCCTTCCACTCCGTTCAGCAAATTCAGGGCCTCCTGCATCGCCGGAAAACACCGCTGCGCCGCCGCCTCCTGGCTCAGCCGCACGAACGCCGCGCTCACCAGCGTCTGCAAATCCTGGTCCTGCTCCACGCCCAGCCGCAGCCCTACGTGGCGCAGCGCGTCCGCCAGCAGCTTCGGATCCGCCTGCGCATACAATCCCGCCATTTCCGAAAGTCCCGTCGCCGCGCGTTTCCGCGCATCCGGCTCCTCGCTGTCCGCGCACTTCGCGTAATTCTGCAGGATGCTGATCGCTTCCGCCACGTCCCCATGCTCCATCAGCTCCGCAACGTACGATTGCACGTTCTTCGGCGGGATGCACCACGCCTCATCCGACAGCAGCACTTCCCTCTTCGCTGTTTCCGGCACGCTCGACCAGAACACCCGGTCCAATATCTCCCGGTGCGACTCCACCAGGATTCCCGCTTCCGCCATCGTGTCTTCGTGTTGCCCAAGGATCTTTCGCAGCCCCTCGATTTCCTGGTTCATGCGGTCCAGCATCTGCCGCACCGCGTTCACTTTCACTTCCCCGCGCTCAAAGCGCTCCATGGCAAAGCGGATCGACAGGTGCTCCGCCAACTTCACTAGCACGGCCTGGTCCAACTTTTTGCCTTTTCCCTGCTCCGCAATCCCCGCCAATGCCTGCCGCAGCGTGTCCTGCGCCCCCACCGGCAACTGCGCCACTTGCGTTTGAAATTCGACTACGGCTCCCGCCGGATTCTCCCCGGTTCCCAGCTTTCCAAACGTCGTCAGGGCTTGCAGGATTCGGTACACCTCCTCATCATCCGGAATCCCCGTTCCGTAACCAGCCCCCTCGCCCCTGCCCGTCCCCTTGCCCGCTCCAAAGCCCCCACCGGTTCCTATTCCCCCGCCAACACCGCCGCCCGCCGCCACCCCGGTTCCCGCGCCACCCATCGCAACGCCTGTTCCTCCGCCAATTCCTCTCCCCGTGCCCGTTCCTGCCCCTGTGCCATTTCCGATTCCCGCGCCGCCACCTGTTCCCGTTCCGCCGTTACCAGGACCGCTCCCCGTCCCGTTTCCCGTGCCGCTCCCCGGCCCCGCACCAGGTCCCGCGCCCGTCTCCGATCCCTCCGCCGCGGCAATCAATTCAAGCAGTTTCTGCGGGTCGTTCAGCATCTTCGTGAACCGCACCCGCTCGTCGCCAAGCGATGCGGCCGCTATCTGTGCCGCCATGCTCGCGTCCTTCAGCCGCGAATCCGTCGCCACGAAACAAATCTCGTTCACCCGGATGCCGCGCGCATCCGCAATCGCCTCTTTCAACTGCTCTGCCAATTCCGAGGGTTTGGCCTTGCCGGTGGGAAATGCGTGCATCAACTTGGCCAGTTCGTATTCCGTCACTTCCGGCGTGAATTGCACGCTCGCCAACCCTGCCGCGGAAAGCAATTGCGCGAACTGCTTCTCCGCCGGTGCGCCTTCCAGCGGCACTCCATCCAGCAGCAGTTGCGCGCCCGTCGCCCCCAGCAACAGCCCGGAGTCGCTCCCCTCCGGAATCGCCATGCGCAGCTCTTTCCACGCCACCTCCAACTGCTCCACCGTGCGCGCGTGGTCGTACCCGTATAGCCGCGCATACTTCAGCAGTATATTGAGGCTGCGAACAAATGCCCGGCCCGCTGTCGTCTTTGGGTCCGTCTTCATCCCTATCCCGTCCGCCTCGTGTCGATAGTCCTTAAGGCCAGTCGCCTGGGACATCCTCTCTAGTACCGTAGGGCTCTTGTCTGAGCCTCACAATGGTACGGTCGTCCCATGTGAGCAGTCCGTCATCGCGCCATCAGGACAGTTCGCGTACCAGCCCTCTCGGACAACTTTCTTCGCTCAAGGTACAGGTGTGATTGCGCGCCGCCACTCTTGCTCAGGGCGAGTCTTCACGCTTCGCCTGCCCGCCTCTGCCCGGCAGGAGCCCTGCAGCCTTTCACTCGACTCTGCCCTCTGTGGCACAGTCACTTTTGTTTACCCTGAGCCGCGAAGGGACTGTGCTCTTGGGTTGGCCGTTGTAGATTCTCACTTCCAATTCAAGCTAATTTTTCTTCCGGGAGAGATGTTGGCAGGGTTTGCGCGGGGACGGCAGTTGCTGGACGCGGCCGAGCATTTTGGAGTGCGGCGGCTTGCCGCCGCTTTTGCGCCGTAAGCAGCTCCGCGAGAGTCTCTTTCTCTGGCGGATGTAGTGGCCGACCTTTAGGTTGGTTTCTAATGACACCAAACCCTCATCCCGGCACGCCCTCAAATTTTTTCTGTTTGCTCTTACTTCATCATCGCCACGCGGCTCTGCCGGCGGCTGCGATTTCCCACATTCGAGGGCATCGGCAGTCCTCCGAGTTCCAACAGCAGTCTTCTCAGCCGTGAGCGTTCATCCAGATCCATATCCACAAACTCGAACGCCATCGCCTGCGGCCGCGCGCCCCGCACGATGGCTTGCGCGCGGATGTTGCGTACGCCGTGGGAAATCTTCAGCGTCAGCAACGACCCCGGCGCCAGATGCCGGCCCGCCGCTCCAATTCCGCCGCTCATGTTCAATTCCGGAATCGTCAGCCGGATATTGTCGCGCAAGTTGGTCGTCACCGCCTGGACGGGCCGCGACAGTTTTAACCGCGCATACCGCCGCTGCCGGATCACCGGAGCGTTGGGCTCCGGATCGATCGGCTCCATCACCAGTTCCTTCCGGTCCAGCCCGCTCGCCGAAATCTTCTCCATTGCCAGCGTTGGCTCGATCTTCTGCAACGCCTGCGCCGCCGCGATCCGCAGTTCCGTCGGATACGTCCACCGCCACACCTGCTTGGCCTCCAGGATGTGCTGCAACGCCGCACTGGCCGCGCTCGCTCGCAGTCTTCCCACGGCCTCGATCGCCTTGATCCGCGTGAATCCTGGCGTCGTTTCGTCTTGCGTCAATTCCACAACCTTCTCGATGCACTCCGGCCGCAAGCTCATCCCCATTTCGTCCAGCGCCAGCGGTCGAATCAGCGGATCCAGCGAGTCGTACAGCATCGCCAACAACCTCGCCCTCTGCTCCGCCGGCGTCGAGGATAGCTGCCGCACGGCCCGGTCATGCGAAGTCCGCGGCCACTGCGCCAGTCGCGCCGGCAGTATTCTCTCCACCGCCTCCGGCGACAATTGGCTCAACAGCCCGATCACTTCCGTGGCTTCGTTGGCCGGCGCGCTTTGCAGCGTTTCGATCAACCGCTGCACCGCCTCTTCGCCCAGTCCGTGCACCACCTGCCCCAGCAATTCGCAATCTTCCCGGAACCCGCAATTCGAAAACCGCTTGGTCACATAGTGCAGCGTCGCCTTCGGCACCAGCGCCAGGATATCCAGCAACCCATCGGGGATCTGTCCCGTGCGCAGCGTATCCTCGATGAATTCCGGCAACCGCTCTTCCGTCGCGATTCTCTGCCGTATCGCGTTCGTCGTCCCCGGCCGCACCGCTTCCACGTTGTCCAGCGACGCCAGCGCCTGCTGCATCGCCGGATAAAATTTCTTCGCCCCGGCTTCCTGGCTCATGCGCACAAACGCCGCTCCGATCAGCGTCTGCAGGTCTCCTTCGCGTTCCACCGCCAACTGTTTCCCCAGCCGTTGGATCACGTCGATCAGCGCGCTCCCATCGCCGCTGCCGTAAAATTCCGCCAGGTCCGATAATCCGATCGCTGTCGTTCGCCGCGCTTCCGGCGCTTCCAGCGCGATGCACGCCGCATACTTTGTCAGGATTTCGTTGACCGTCTTCAATTCCCCGCGCCGCAGCATCTCTTCCAAAAAACCCCGCACATTTCGCGGCGGCACGCACCACGCCTCATCCGACGTCAGCACTTCCTTCTTGTTCTCTTCCGGCACCTGCTGCCAGAATTCCTGGTCCAGTAATTCCGTGTACGACTGCACCGAAACCCCCGCGCTGGCCATCGCTTCTTCCTGCGCTCCCAGGATTTTCCGCAGCGCTTCGATCTCCGAGTTCATCCGGTCCATCAGTTGTTTCACCGCGTTTACGCGCAATTCCCCGCGCTCGTAACTGTCCAGCGCGAACCGGATCGCTATGTGTTCCGCCAGCTTCAGCAGCATCGGTTTGTCCGGCGCGTCCGACGGCGCCTGCGCCGCCAGCCCCGCCAGCGCTTGTTGCAAGGTGTATTGCGCGCGCACCGGCATCGCCGTCAAGCGCGACTGGAACGTCGCGGTGTCCATGCGGCTCTCGGGATCCTTCCGCGATTTTCCCAGTTGCGCGAACAACGCGATCATCGACCGCACTTCTTCTTCGGCTACCGCGTAGGCTCCGCCGCCGCCGCCTCCTCCACCCATCCCTGCGGGTCCCACTCCTCCTGCGCCCGCAACTCCTCCCGCCATCGTGTCGCGCAACATCGCCGAAGCTGTGCGCCACTTCCCTGGTTCTCCACCCTGCCCAGTTCCCCCACCGCCTCCGCCAGCCCCACCTGCACCTCCGCCAAATCCTCCGCCCGGTCCTCCGCTCCCTCCACCGGGTCCTCCACCACCTGGACCACCACCTCCTGGTCCGCCGCCGCCCGGTCCGCCAGGTCCGGATCCTCCGCCAAATCCTCCACCGCCCCCTGGCCCACCCGGTCCAGATCCTCCCCCAAATCCTCCGCCCGGTCCCCCACTTCCTCCACCGGGTCCTCCACCACCTGGACCACTGCCCCCTGGTCCGCCACCTCCTGGACCGCCCGGTCCGGATCCACCGCCAAATCCTCCACCGCCGCCTGGCCCACCCGGTCCGCTTCCACCACCGAATCCTCCACCGCCGCCAGTTCCTTCACCCGTGCCGCCTCCGCCACCGGAGCCTGTTCCCCCTCCACCGCCGCCAGGGCCTCCTACACCTCCACCACCGGCGCCTGTTCCTCCACCACCGCCTCCACCCGCGGCCTTCCCCGCTTCCCATAAACTTCCGCCCGCACCCGTGCCGCCGCTCCAGCTCGAGCCCGCTCCGCTTCCCGATCCTCCTGTGCCTCCGCCTGGCCCGCCACCGCCGAATCCTGGTCCAAAACCTCCGCCGCCTCCGCCACCGCCGCGCGAACTTTCTGCCGCCAGGATCAGTTGCAACAATTTATTCGGGTCTTCAAAAATATCGCGCAGTTTGTCGCCGCCGGCGCCCAGCACCTTGGCCGTTAATTGCGCCGCCACCTTGATTCCCGCCACGGAGCTGTCTTCCGCAACAAACCGAATCTCGTTGATCCTGATGCTCGTGTCTCCCGCCATCGCCGTCTTCAGTTGTTCCGCCAGTTGGCTGGGTTTTGCGTTGCCGCTCGGAAACGCGCGCACAAAACGCGAAAACTGTGGTTGTGTCAGATTCTTCGCGAAGTGAATGCTGGCGATTCCGGACGTCGTCAGCAGTTGCGCAAAACTCCGCTCGCCCGCGGCCGATCCCAGCGGCACGCCGTCCAGCAGGATCTGCGTTCCTGAAGCTCCCAGCAACACGCCGGTTTCGCCGCTTTCCAGCAGCGCCGCGTGCAGTTCTTTCCACGTCGTTTCAAATTGCGCGGTCGTGCGCACGTGTCCGAACTCGTACAAACGCGCGAATTTCAGCAGAATGTTCAAACTGCGAACAAACGCCCGCGCCGATGATCGTGTGTCGCTCGCCATTCTCTGCGATTTTCGCTCTGCCTTACCTTCTTACTACACTAGGACGCAACACGCACGGAAACAAGCGCCGCGCAAGCCTTTGTCACCTTCTCACTAACACAACTGCCCTTTCCGCACATCCTTCCTTCCCCCCTTGAAAACACGGAACTTGAGTTGCTCGCGCTGCCATCTTGCCAGTACAATCATCCTGTTGCGATGGCCGACAATACTCCACCCACCCGTTTTCGGCCGGACATGCCGATTATCCCCGGCGTCACAGGGGCGTCCTCCAAGCTTCCGCGCCGCAATCCACTTTTGCCTCTGGTGATTGGCTTTCTCATCCTTGGCGTACTCCTTATCCTCGGCGGCCGCTGGCTCAGCCATAATAAGCCTTCTGAACTCGCTCGTGTCGAACCTCCGCCCCAGATTGAAGTCCCTGCTCCCGCTCCGGATCCCTCCGCATCTCTCCCTCACGCCACCGAGGGCAATCCCGCCATCGCCGAAATTTCCGATCTCGCCAAGCCCTGGTCTTCCGCCGATTTCTTCATTCGCAACCGGCTCTCCGGCGAAAACATCCCTGCCACCGTCGTTCGTCTTCCGGGAGGTTCCGCCAACTCACCTTACGGCTACTGGGCTTTTTCTCGCAGAGCCCTCTACGGCTCCTGCCAACTCGAATACATCACCGACCTTGAAAAGTTGAAAACAGAATACGGCTTTCGCGCTCCCAATCATCCCCTCGTCGGCAATCCTTGCAGCCACACACTCTACGATCCCCTGAAAACTGCCAGCCTTCCCGGCAACATCTGGATTCGCGGCGCCATCGTTCAGGGCAGCGACATTCGCCCGCCCTTTGGCGTCCAACTCCAAATCCAGGGCAAACAAATCCTCGCCATCCGCTCCGAATAACTCCCCCTCGCTGGCTCTGCTCTCTGGAAAACCAACTTGTCATCCCGACCGAAGTGTTGCGCCGTTTGCGGCACGTAGCGGAGGGATCGCGGCACAATCCCCTCCACCCTCTCAACCCACGGTTCCTCGTAACTTTGTCATTCCGAGCGGAGCCTGCGAAGCGAGCTACGCTTTTCCATCGCGCCTTTTGTGCGATGAATCTCTCTTCTCTCTGTGCCCGGCGTTTACCCCAACCCGGTCGGGGTGTTCGTCCCTCTGTGACCGGCGCCTGCCCCGACCCGGTCGGGGCGTTATTTTTCTCTTTCTTTTAACCCTACGCAAAACTCCACAACTCTCTCCTCCGCCCAAAACCTCTCTGCTCCCGCCCACCTGGAAATAAACCCGCAATGTCCTCCATGCTCCGGCGCCACAAACCGCACATTCGGATTCTCCCCCACCTTCGCCCGCAAAAACGACTCATACGGCACAAACGGATCATCTTGCGCCGTGATCAGCAGCAACGGCACGCGCACCTGGCCAATCACTTTCTTCGCGCCCGCCGCTTCGTAATATTCCTCCGCATCCTTATACCCGAACGCGGGCGCCGTGATCGCATCGTCAAATTCCCGCACCGTCCGCACCCTCCCCATCCCATTCCGCGAATACCGCTCCGGATACAACTCCGCCTTCCGCCGGTAGCGCGCCATCAGCCCCTCCACAAAATGCCGCTCATACAAATAATTCTCCATCTTCTCCAGCGCATCAGCGCAAGCCGCCAGGTCCATCGCCGGGCAAACCGCAGCCACGCCCCGCAACTCTTTTGGCGCCGCTTCGCCGAACTCTCCGGCCATCTTTGTCACCAGGTTTCCGCCCATCGAGTAGCCCACAAAGAAAATCTGCTGGAATCCTTCAGCAATCAACTCCAGCAGCACCGCGCGGTAATCCCCGCTCAGCCCACTGTTGTACAGCGTCGGCGTTAACCGCTCCGTCCCGCCGCAATTCCGCTGGTTCATGCGCACCGCATGAAATCCCCGCGCGTACGCCTTGTCCGCAATGCCAATCGCGTAGTTCGATTCGCTCGAACCCTCCAGCCCGTGCACCGTCACGATCACCGCCGCATCTTTCCGCTTGCCCGGCTGCCAACTGCATATCCCCTTCAGTTGCGTCTCCCCATCCACCCGAAACAGCCGTTCTTCCGGCTGCGGCAGCAAGAACTTCCTCTTCAAAAACGCCCCCGCAATCGTCTGCAGATGCCCGCTCCACAGCAGCCGGTGCGCCTCAAATTCCCTCGGTTTCTCGGTCATATCTCCTCTTTATCAGGTCGCGCCACTTCCCTCACCCGCACTTGCCGAGCGGACTCTACCTCGGTTTTCCCGCCCTTCAACTTGACCCCTCCCCCCTCTCACCCCTAAAATTACTGTTTACACCGTGATGCTTTGTTTCATTCTATTGAATTCTTCTCGCGGCCCAGCGGCCACCCGCTGGGCTGCGCTGTTTCTGGGCGCACCCGCTCCCGCGCCACTCACTCTCTCGCGAGGTTCTCATGATTGACAGCCCTATCACCGAAGGTCTTACATTCGACGACGTCCTGCTCCTCCCGGGCAAATCCTCCATCCTGCCCACCGACGTGGACACCACCACGCAATTCACCCGCAACCTCTCCCTCAACATCCCGCTCTCTTCCGCTGCCATGGACACCGTCACCGAATCGCGCCTGGCCATCGGCATCGCGCGCCAGGGCGGCATCGGCATCGTCCATCGCAACATGTCCATCGATCGCCAAGCCGAGGAAATCGACCGCGTCAAGCGTTCCGAATCCGGCATGATCGTGGATCCCGTCACCATCTCCCCGGACATCACCATCCGCCAGGCCCTCGAAATCATGAACAAATACCGCATCTCCGGCCTCCCCGTCACTCGCGGTACGCGCCTCACCGGCATCCTCACCAACCGCGATCTTCGCTTCGAGAAAAATCACAGCCAGCTCGTCGGCCAGGTCATGACCAAGGACAATCTCGTTACCGTCGCCGTCGGCACCACCCTCGAAGAAGCCGAAAAAATTCTCCAGAAGCACCGCATCGAAAAACTCCTGGTCGTCGATAAGGATTTCAATCTCAAGGGCCTCATCACCGTCAAGGACATCCAGAAAAAACTCGAATATCCCCACGCTGCCAAGGACGACCACGGCCGCCTCTACGTCGGCGCCGCCGTTGGCGCCACCGGCGACTTCCTCGAACGCGCCGTTGAAATGTCCAAGTGCAATGCCGACGTGCTCGCCATTGACACCGCCCACGGCCATACCGAGCGCGTCATGGAAGCCATCAAGGCCATTCGCCAGCGCCTCCCCGAAATGCAGCTCATCGCCGGAAACGTGGCCACCTACGAAGCCGCCAAGGAACTCATCTCCCTGGGCATTGACGGCCTCAAAGTCGGCATCGGCCCCGGCTCCATCTGCACCACGCGCATCGTCACCGGCGCGGGCGTTCCGCAGCTTACAGCCGTGATGGAAGCCTCTAAAGCCGCCAAGGGCACCGGCGTCGCCATCATCGCCGATGGCGGCATCAAATATTCCGGCGACATCACCAAGGCCATCGCCGCCGGCGCTTCCTGCGTCATGATCGGCAGCCTCTTCGCCGGCACCGAGGAAGCTCCCGGCGAAACCATTCTCTATCAAGGCCGCACCTTCAAGTCTTACCGCGGCATGGGTTCGACCGGCGCCATGGAAGCCGGGTCCGCCGATCGTTATTCCCAGGAAGGCGCCGAACGCGGCAAGTCCGTGCCCGAAGGCGTCGAAGGACGCGTCGCCTACAAGGGCCCGCTCAGCGGTCTCACCGATCAACTCGTCGGCGGCCTCAAAAGCGGCATGGGTTACGTTGGCGCGCGCACCCTCCCCGAGCTCATGGAAAAGAGCCGCTTCATCCGCATCACCGCCGCGGGCTTGCGCGAAAGCCACGTCCACGACGTCGTCATCACCAAGGAAGCCCCCAACTACCGCATGGAGTGAGTTCCCAATAGCGCAGGGCGATTCTGAGAGCTCTACGGCTTTTCTCTTGGGTTTGCATTTGTACTGGCCGACCCCGCGCCCCGCGGGGTCGCTTCTTGGGTTCGCCCTTGTAGGGGCGCAGCATCGCTGCGCCCCTTCTCGGCAAGATCGCCACTTTGTCCGGCCTTTCCCTCGGGTTTCCCTCTGTAGCTCAGGCCTTCAAGCCTGCCGCTTTTTCCTGGGTTCGCCATTGTAGTGGCCGACCTTCAGGTCGGTTCTTGGGTTTCTCTTGCTCGTGTAGGGGCCGCCTGGCGTTTACCCCGACCTGGTCGGGGACGCGGCCCGCTCTTGGGTCGCGTTTCTTGGAGTGCGGCGGCTTGCCGCCGCCTTTCCGCCCGCGCCCATTCTCCAACCTGTCATCCTGAGGCCCCCGCCTTCCGGGGCCGAAGGACCTCAGCTTCAAATGTATCCGCGATCCGTCTTCTCTCTTCGCTTTTCGCTTTTCGCTCTTCGCTCTTCGTCCTTCGCTTCCCCTTCACACCCAAACTGCAATCCCTCCCCGCTTCGTTTACAATTAAATTGGAACTGATTTCCTAACGAATGCCCTCCACCGAACCCCGGCGCAATCCTCGCCCCGCCCCCACCCTCGACGAGGTCCGTTACCGCGTCCCTCCCAAATCCATGATTCCCGCCTGGCTCCGCACCTGGTGGCCCGCCCTGCTTTGGAGTGTTGTTATCTTCACTGCTTCCACGGACACTTTTTCCTCCCAACACACAGCGGGCGTATTCGCCGCCATCCTGCATTGGTTCGCGCCATCCCTCAGCGAAACGACGTTTGAAACCATCCACCTCTTCATCCGCAAGTCCGCGCATCTCACCGAATACTTCATCTTCTATTTGTTGCTCTACCGCGGCATTCGCGGCGCGCGCATCGGCTGGCACTGGTCCTGGGCCTTCGCCGCATGGTTCATCGCCGCTGCCTACGCCGCCCTCGACGAAATCCATCAATCCTTCGTCGCCTCCCGCACCGCGTCCGCTCGGGACTCCCTCCTCGACTCCGTTGGCGCCCTCGTCGCCCTCCTCGTCCTCTTCTTAATCCACCGCCTCCGCCGCCCCCCTCCGACGTCTGATCACCCCTCCTTAACAGCGCCGTAGGCGCACCACAAGTTAGCCCCGTCCGTAAGGGCGGGGATCCCGAGCAGCAAGAACCCAGAGCGCCGTAGGTGCGGCACTTCCTCTCTCTCCGCCCTATACCTAACCTTCCACTTAGCCGCCTCCCAATAATATATTCATTTTTCTCTTGACAACTCTATAACTACTGTGGCAAAATTCCCCCGTTGAGAAGTGCGCCTCGCCTTTTTTCCTTAGGCCCGGCTCTTCCCCACAATCCTAAATTTCCTTTCTGGAGTCTCTATGTCTTCCAACGATTCCGAAGACCGCGCATCTCTGTGTGCTTTCACCTTTGCTGATGGTCGTCACTGCCGCCTGCCTCGCCCCTCTCCCAACTCCCAATACTGCCACCACCACCAGCGCAAGCTCCGCAATCTCCGCGAACACGATGATACCGCCCGCAACATCGCTTTGCCTCTCATCGGCGAAGTCATCGCCCCCTCTTCCCTCAATTTCGCCGTCGCCCGTCTTTTCGCCGCGGTTGCCGAAGGCCGCATCTCCTCCAAAACCGCCAACACCCTCACCAATCTTGCCAAAGTTCTCCTGAAGACCATCCCCAACGCCCAGCGCGAACTCCTTCTCACCACGCGCAATCCCGCCTGCTGGGACGACGTCGTCCGCCAAATCTACGGCCTCCCCGATCCCGACGCCACTCCTCCCGCTCTTACTCCGAACCCCTCCTCCGACGACCCCGAAACCACTTGATCACCGTCCAGCGCCGGAGGCGGACCACCCTGTCCAGATTGTCATCCCGAGCGGAGTGGCCCGACTTTCTCTTCCGCGCCGCATTCTGGCGCGTCGGGCCGCGCAGTCGAGGGATCCCTCCACCACCTTACTCTTTTCTATGCTCGATCCTCTTTTCGCTTAGCCTCGGTCTAAATCCTCCCCCATTCCCAGCGCCGGAGGCGCGCCACAAGTTAGCCCCGTCCGTAAGGGCGGGGTTCCCGATCGACAAGAAACCAGAGCGCCGTAGGTGCGGCACTTCCTCCCTCCCAGCGCCCCAAGCGCCCCACCTTGTAGTGCGGGAGCTTGCTTACCCTGAGTTCTTTCGCGAAGGGCTCCCGCTTTTGCCGTCCGAACCCCAACTCCGAAACGTTGCGTCATTTCTAGCTGCCGACCTCGCAAAATCTGCCGAGGCCCGCCGCACTCCAAAAATGCAATCACATCCAATTTCCAGCGCAAACCACGTATTCTCAACACTTGCGCAGCGAGCTGTTCTATCTCCTCTGCCCTCAACACATGCGCATCTCTCTCATTCCAAACCACCTATAACCCCTGCATTCCCCACACTTACAAACCTCCTTTCCTCTAACCCCTTCCTCTGCAACACTTGCGAAAAAATCGTCACGCTGTCGGCGCGCCGACAGAATCACCTCCGCTCAATACCTCTGGTGCACGTCCTGAAGTCGTATACACTCCGAATCCGCAACGTCACCAAATGCAAAGTTATTCAGCCCGGGCCGTTCGCCAACAAGTGACTCCTATTGAACAGCTTTAAAAATCCGTCTGTGTCACTTTAAGCGCGTCGTGTAGCCTTTCAATCCGCGCAACCCGCCGAAGCAAAGCAACATCGGGCAAGCGAAGGATGATCTGGCAAGGTAATAAAGATGCGTATTCGCAGCTCCGTTCGATATCTGCTTTTCCTTTTTGTGATTCTGGCCGTACCGGCCACTTTGTTCGCGCAGTTCGGCGTTTCCATCACGGTTGCTCCACCAGAATTGGTGGTGTACTCGCAACCTATCTGTCCTCAGGAAGGTTATCTGTGGATGCCCGGTTACTGGGCTTACGGCCCGGATGGCTATTTCTGGGTGCCCGGCACATGGGTCGAGCCGCCCGACGTTGGCTTGCTATGGACTCCAGGTTACTGGGGTTGGGGTGGCGATGCCTATGCTTGGAACGACGGCTACTGGGGCCCCACCGTCGGCTTTTATGGCGGCGTTAACTATGGCTATGGCTACGGTGGTTCCGGCTACGAAGGCGGATACTGGAGAAACAACCAGTTCAGCTACAACAGATCCGTGAATAACGTAGATGAGCGGAACTTTCACAACACTTACGATAAGCCCGTACGCAACGAAAGGGCGGGAAACAACGTCAGCTACAACGGCGGAACCGGAGGAACAACCGCTCGAGCGAGCGCGGCAGAAGAGACTGCAGGTCATGAGCGTCATATTCCGGCGACGGCCGCACAAACAGGACATCAAAAGGCCGCCAGCGGCAACCACGAATTGTTGGCGTCCGTGAATCATGGCAAGCCGCCAATCGCCGCAACATCCAAACCGGGAGAGTTTACCGGCAAGGGTGTGGTGGCAGCCAAGGGTGCTGCGCCTGAGAACAAGGCGGCTGAGACTAAGGCCACTGAGAATAAAGCCGCCGCAACTCGCACGAGTGAGAACAAGGCCGCTGCGAATAAAGCCGCTGCAACTCGCACGAGTGAAAACAAGGCCACTGAGAATAAAGCCGCTGCAACTCGCACGAGTGAGAACAAGGCCGCCACTCAGAGAGCGGCACAGCCCGCTCCGTCACATGCAAAGACCGCCGCAGCGCAACCGGCGGCCAAACCCGTTCGCACAAACACTAGCTCACAACCGTCACATCAGGCGGCTCCTCGCGCGGAAAGCGCGCCGAAGCCTGCCGCACAACATCAGACTGCGGCGAAGCCCGCAGCAGCCGCGCCAAGGTCCGAACCGTCGCATCAGAGTCAGCCTAGCGCGGAGAAAAAGCCCTAATCCCGGCAAGACTGCGGGGTTCCATTAGGACCGAATACACAATGGGCATAGGGGGGAGCGGTCGCCCGCTCTCCCCTGCTGATGGCCTGACCTGGAACGACGATCCACGACGCCTCGCGTCGCTTGCGAATTGTCAGTTGATCCCACAACCTCAAAGGTCTCATGGCACTTGTTGCATTTAATTGTCTTCTGCATGAAGTTGCCCTTCTTTAGTAGATACTTTTGACTAATGGGCCGAGTGAACCACCGCTCACTTCCGCGCCTTGCCACCCTCCGCGCAAAAACAAAACGCCCGCCGCGGTTTCCCGGAGCGGGCGTCGCATCTCATCCAGGGTCCGCCTCGACGCGGACCCTGCCAATCCGTCTTAGCTCTTCGCCTCGACGGCCTCTGCCACCTTGCTCTTCTCTTTCTTTTCCTTTTTCTTGAATTCGTAGCTCACCAGCTCCAGGATCGCCACCTTCGCTCCATCCCCCACGCGGTTGCCCGCTTGGATGATGCGAGTATAGCCGCCCGCGCGATCCGCAAACTTCGGCGCGATCTCGCTGAACAGCTTCTTGGTGATCGCCGGGGTCATAAGGTACGCCGCCGCCTGCCGCCGCGCTGCCAGCGTGTCTTTCTTCCCGAGCGTGATGATCTTCTCCGCCACCGGCCGCGTCGCTTTCGCGCGCGTCAGCGTCGTCTTGATGCGCCCGTGCTCGAACAGGTTGGTGACCAGGTTGCGCAGCGTCGCGCGACGGTGCCACGGATTGCGCCCCAGTTTTGATCCCGACTTCAGGTGTCTCATCGTCTCTTCCTTCTTGGGAGGCCGGGCATTAGCTCCGGCATCTGGCTACCGCTCAAACCGGGTTTTAACGTTTCCGGAAAACCCAGCAATTGTCATTCCGAGCCCCGCTCGCTTTTTGAGCGGGGTGAGGAATCTGCTTTTCCCTGGTCTCTTGCGGGAAGCAGATCCCTCGCTCCGCTCGGGATGACAATAAATTCTCGGGACAGCTATGGACTACTGTTCCCCCGCGAACTGCCTAACGCAGCGGGAAATGCGCTTTACTCTTAACTGTCAACTGTGAACTGATAACTGAAAACTTTCTCCCGGCTCACAGCCCAACGGTATCTTCCGAAGTCGTCGGCGGCATTGCCGTCTGGCTCGGCAGCGGCGGCCAGATGATACGGCCGTGCTCGTCGAACTTCATGCCCAGGCCAAGTCCCATCTTCACCAGAATGTCCTTGATCTCGTTCAGGGATTTCCGGCCGAAGTTCTTGGTCTTCAGCATTTCGTTTTCGCTCTTCTGCACCAGCTCCCGGATGGTCTGGATGTTGGCGTTCTTCAGGCAGTTGTAGCTGCGCACCGAAAGCTCCAGCTCTTCCACGGAGCGGTCCAGGTGTTCCAGCCGCGGATCGTGTACGATGTCCTGCGGCATCTCTACGTTTTCCACCGGCTCCTCGAAGTTGATGAAGATGCTCATGTGGTCCTTCACCAGCTTGGCCGCCAGCCCGATGGCGTCCTGCGGCGTGATCGCGCCGTTGGTCCACACTTCCATCATCAGCTTCTCGTAGTCCGTCATCTGTCCAAGGCGCGCCGCTTCCACCGAGTAGTTCACCTTGCGCACCGGCGAATGCACGCTGTCCACGGGAATGTACCCGATGGGCAGGTCCTCGTCGTAGTTGCGGTCCGCCGCCACGTAGCCGCGCCCGTTCTTCACGCGCATTTCGATCGGCAGCTTCCCGCCTTCGCTCACCGTGGCGATGTACACGCTCTTGTCGAGCACCGCGAAGTCCGCGTCTTCCTCGATCTGCGCGCTCGTCACCACGCCCGGTTGCTCCACGTTCACGTAGATGGTCTTCGGCAGGTCGGTATTCAGCTTGATGGGCACCTGCTTCAGGTTCAGGATGATGTCCGTGGCGTCTTCCACCACTCCGGGAATCGAAGAAAATTCGTGCAGCACGCCTTCGATCTTCACCGCGGTGATGGCCGCGCCTTCGATCGAGCTCAACAGCGCGCGCCGCAACGCGTTTCCTACCGTGGTACCCCAGCCCCGTTCAAACGGCTGTGCCGAAAACCGGCCATACCGCTCCGTCAGCGATTCCAGTTCGGACGCAAGACGCTTCGGTTTCTGAAATCCCTTCCACATCGTGTTCCTTCCTTCCGTGACCGGCGTCGCCGGCCACTCAAACCTAACCTTCCCTCGACCGCGTTTACCGCCAATCCCGCAGAGTCCCCAGTAATCAGTTTTAAGTCCTAAGCCCCAAATCATAAGTCTTAAGCCATCAGCAAGCGGTTCTTCAACTGAAAACTGACAACTTAAAACTTACAACTTACTTCGAGTACAGTTCGACGATCAGCTGTTCGTTGATCGGCGGCGTCTGCACGTCTTCGCGCTTCGGCAGGGCCACCACCTTGGCCTTGAAGTGCTCGCGTTCCTGCTCCAGCCACGGCACCAGGCTCTGGCTCTGCGCCACGTTGCGCGCTTCCAGCACCATGGCGTTCTGGTGCATCTTTTCCTTGATGGCGATCTCTTCGCCCACGTTCACCTGGTACGACGGGATATTCACCTTCTTCCCGTTTATACGCACGTGTCCGTGCAGCACCAGTTGCCGCGCCTGCGAACGCGAAGAGGCCAGGCCCGCGCGCCAGACCACGTTGTCCAGGCGGCGTTCCAGCATGATGATCAGGTTTTCGCCCGTCGGCCCCTTGGCGCGCTCCGACTTCTCGAAGTAATTGCGGAACTGCCGCTCCAGCAAGCCGTACGTGCGCTTGACCTTCTGTTTTTCGCGAAGCTGCAGGCCGTAACCCGCAATCTTCGCGCGCCGCGATTGTCCGTGCTGTCCCGGCACGAAGTTGCGCTTCTCAATCGCGCACTTGTCCGTGAAGCACCGCAATCCTTTTAGAAATAGTTTCTGCCCTTCCCTGCGGCATAGGCGGCAGACTGCATCTCGGTGTCTTGCCAACTTCTGTTCTCCCTTCGCGAAACTCTCTCAAAAAATCTTCTTTGAAAACCCTCAGGCCTCAAAGGCCTGAGCTACAAATCGTGAGCATCAAACGCGGCGGCGCTTTGGCGGACGGCAGCCGTTGTGCGGGACCGGCGTGACGTCGCGGATGGACACAATGTGCAATCCCGCCGCCGCCAGCGCGCGCACCGCCGATTCGCGGCCGGAGCCCGGCCCCTTCATCTTCACTTCCACGCTCTTCATTCCGTACTGGTCGCGCGCCGTGCCCGCCGCTGACAAGGAAGCCTGCTGCGCCGCGTACGGCGTGCCCTTGCGCGAGCCCTTGAACCCGATCGCTCCGGCCGATGACGCGCACAACACGCGCCCGTCCGGATCCGCAATCGTGATCTGCGTGTTGTTGAAGGAAGCGGCCACGTGCACAATGCCGTGCGGCACGATGCGCTTCTCGCGCTTCTTCTTGAACTCTTTCTTCTTCTTGCTCGCTGCGGGTTTCGCCGGCGCTGCTGTTGCGTCCGGTGCCGCGTTTTTCTTCTCTTTTGCCACGTTTCACTCCGTTTTGCTGCGCAGTTCCAAGTAATAAGTCTTAAGTTCTAAGATCCAAGTACTAAGTTTCAAGTTCCCAGTAGTGAAGCTTTCCTACTTAATACTGAAAACTGACAACTGAAAACCGTTTCCGCTAGCCCTTCTTGCCCTTGATCTGTTTCTTGCCGGCAACCGCGCCGCGCCGTGGACCCTTCCGCGTGCGCGCGTTGGTGTGCGTGCGCTGCCCGCGTACCGGCAGGTTGCGCCGGTGGCGGATCCCGCGGTACGCCTGCACTTCGATCAGCCGGCGAATGTTCATCTGGATCTCCTTGCGAAGATCGCCTTCCACGCGCCCTTCCTGCTCGATGACCGTGCGGATGCGGTTGACTTCGTCTTCCGTCAGGTCGCGGATCTTCTTCGTGAAATCCACATTGGCCTTTTCGGAAATATCCTTCGCGCGCACCTGCCCGATGCCGTAGATCGAGGTCAGCCCGACCCACAAGCGCTTCTGCGGCGGAAGATCAACACCAGCGATACGTGCCATGATTTCTCCAATCCTTTCAAAACAGTTCTAAGTTTTAAGTTTTAAGTCCTAGGTAAAAACCCAGGCCTTACTTATTACTTATTACTTAAAACTTATAACTGCCTCATCCCTGCCGCTGCTTGTGCTTCGGGTTGACGCAAATCACCCGGACCACCCCGCGGCGATGGATCACCTTGCACTTGTCACAAATCTTTTTCACGCTTGCCCGTACTTTCATGCTGCGTTGCTCCTCATTGGCCACCTGAAGGTGGCCGCTACAAAACCTTGCCGCTACTTATACCGGTACACGATCCGGCCGCGCGTCAAATCGTACGGCGAAAGCTCCACCGCCACTTTATCGCCCGCGAGAATCCGGATGAAATTCTTGCGCATCTTCCCGGAGACATGCGCCAGCACCCGGTGCTTGTTCTCCAGTTCCACGCGGAACATCGCGTTCGGCAACGGCTCAATCACCGTCGCCATTACTTCAATGGCATCCTCCTTCGGATTTCCGGAGTCGCCCTTCTCTTTTTTCTGGTAAGGCTGCTTGGCCATATGCTCCCGTGTTCCAAGTTCTTAGTAATAAGTTCTAAGTTTTAGGTAAAACCCGGTTTACTTAGAACTTATAACTTAGTACTTAAGACTTCGTTCCCCCACGCCGGCCCGGTCATCTCTCTCGGCCGCGTCAGAATCCACGGGCCGTTCGCCGTAACCGCCACGGTGTGCTCGAAATGCGCCGAAGGACTTCCATCGGCTGTTTCCGCCAACCACTCGCCGCGCATCGCCACTTCCGGACGGCCGGCGTTTACCATCGGTTCGACGGCGATCACCATGCCTTCCTGCAAGCGCGCCCCGCGTCCCGGCTCGCCGTAGTTCGGCAGGTTCGGCTCGTCATGCATCTTCGTGCCGATGCCGTGCCCCACGAACTCCCGCACCACCGAATAGCCGTGCTGCTCGACCCAACTCTGCACCGCGTGCCCCACGTCGCCCAGCCGGTTCCCCGGGCGCATCTTGTCGATCGCGCGGTCCAGCGATTCCCGGGTCACATCCAGGAGCTTCTGCAACTCCGGGCTGATCTTCCCCACCGGCACGGTCACCGCCGAATCGCCGTAATACCCGTCCACTTCCATGCCGAAATCGAGCGACACGATGTCGCCTTCGCGCAATTTCCGCTTGGGCGACGGTATCCCGTGAACGATCTCGCTGTTCACCGACGTGCACAACACGCAGGGATACCCGCGATACCCTTTGAACGCCGGCCGCCCCGGCCCTTTCGCGATGATCTCCTCGGCGCTCTTCTCGAGGTCCATCGTCGTCAGCCCCGGCTGCACCTGCGCCCGGAGCGCGTTCAAAACTTCGTGAACCACCTGGCCCGCGCGGTACATCTTTTCGAGTTCGCTGGCGCTGCGTAATTGAATCGCCATTTCCTTACCGCACTCCGCCGATCCCTGCCAAGCTCTCGAACATCCGCTGTTTCACTTCCTCGAAGCTCTTGTCCGCGTCGATGTCGTGCAGAAACCCCAACCGCCGGTAATACTGCACCAGGGGCGAGGTCTGCTTCTCGTACGCGTGCAAGCGCTCGCGGATCACGTCTTCGCGATCGTCCGGCCGCTGAAACAATTCGCCGCCGTCGTTATCGCAAATCCCTTCGACCTTGGGCGGGCGCTCGTAAATATTGTAAATCTCCCCGCCCACCTTACAGGTCCTCCGCCCGGTCAGCCGCCGCATCAGCACCGACGATCCGATCACCAGGTGCAGCACGAGCGGTTGATGGAACCCATGCTGCTTCAGCAACTCACCCAGATACTTCGCCTGGGTCACCGTCCGCGGAAAACCGTCGAACATAAATCCGTGGCTGCAATCCGGCCGCTCGATGCGTTCCGCGACCATCTTCAGCACCAGCGAGTCCGGCACCAGCTCGCCCCGCTCCATGATCGGCTTGGCCTGCAAGCCGAGCGTCGTACCTTTGCTGACATGCTCCCGCAGCATGTCCCCGGTCGAAAGATGCGGTATGCCGTACGCCTTGGCCAGCTCTTTCGCCTGGGTACCTTTTCCCGATCCCGGGGGCCCCAAAAAAATGACCGCGCGGTCGAGTTTTGCATCGGGACGCTCTTCCAGCGCCACGGTTCGTCTCCCTTAACGACGGCCGCGCATACGTCCCTTGCGCGCGAAACCCTCGTAGTTCCGCATGACGAGCTGTGCCTCGAGCTGCTGCACCGTGTCCATCGCCACGCCCACCACAATTAGGAGCGAAGTACCGCCAAAATAAAACGCCACATTGAGCCCGTTCAAAATCCAGCCGGGGAAGCGCCGGTCAAACCAATCGCCTCCCATCCACCACGGCAAGTGATTCAGGTGAATACCCGCAATCATCCATTCGGGCAAAAGGCAGACGATGGCGAGATAAACCGCGCCGATAAACGTCAGCCGCTTCAGGATCAGGCTTACATATTCCGAAGTGGTGCGCCCCGGGCGTATGCCGGGAATGAACCCGCCGTTCTTGCGCATGTTGTCCGCAAGCTCCGTCGGATTGAAGACGATGCCCACGTAGAAAAACGCGAAAACCACGATCAGCGTCACGTAGACCGCGGTGTACAGCGGTTCTCCCCAGCGCAACGTGTTCGCAATCGATTTTACGAACGGCCAGCGCGTGCCCAGCATCAGCGCGGCGGTGGCCGGAAACGCCAGCAGCGAACTCGCGAAGATCGGCGGAATCACGCCGCCGGAATTCACGCGCAGCGGAAGGTACGTGGATTGCCCGCCCATCATGCGGCGGCCCACCACGCGCTTGGCATACTGCACCGGAATGCGGCGCTGCGCGCCTTCCACGAAAACGATGAACGCCACCACCGCGATCATCAACGCAAGAAGCCCGAGAATCGCCACCGGGGTGAACGCGCCCCACGCCTGCGTCCTTGCCTTGTCCCACAAATCGCCGATGGCGCGCGGCAGCCCCACCACGATGCCCACAAAGATGATCAGCGACATGCCATTGCCGATGCCGCGTTCGCTGATCTGCTCGCCCAGCCACATGATGAACGCCGAGCCGGTGGTCAGCGTGAGAATGGTCATGAGCACAAAACCCAAGCCCGGGTGATATACCAGGTTCGCCTGCGTCTGAAGGGTGCTGGCAATCGTGGACGACTGGATGAGGCTGAGCACAATCGTCAGGTAGCGCGTGTACTGCGTGATCTTCCGCCGGCCCAGCTCGCCTTCCTTCTGCAACCTCTCCAGGTACGGAAACACCACGGTCATCAACTGCAGGATGATGGACGAGGTGATGTACGGCATGATGCCCAACGCGAAAATCGTCACGCGACGGAAGTTGCCGCCGCTGAACAGATCGAAAATGCCGAGGACGGAGCCGGCCGCCTGCTCCATAATCCGACGGAGTTCTTCCGCGTTGATGCCCGGCGTCGGAATGTGCGCGCCTAGGCGGTACACCGCCAGCAGCCCCAGCGTGAAGAACAGCCGGTTCCGCAGATCCTCGATCCGGAAGAGATTCGCGAATGCGTTCAAGAAACGATTCATACCAATTCCTCGGGAAACCCGATTACGCTACCACCTCGAATGTGCCTCCGGCCTTGGCGATCTTTTCCTTGGCCGACGCGCTGAATGCTTGGGCGTGAATGGTGAGCTTGGTCTTCAGCTCGCCATCGCCCAAAACCTTGATGGGATCCTTGGCGCGGCGCACAAAGCCGTGCGCGCGCAGAAGCTCCGGCGTCACCGTCTCGCCCGCAGGGAACACGTTGAGTTCCTCGAGGTTGACGATGGAATATTGCACGCCGAACGGATTGTGGAACCCGCGCTTCGGGATGCGCCGGTGCAACGGCATCTGCCCGCCTTCAAAGCCGCGCCGCCGCGAATAGCCGCGCCGCGACTTTTGGCCCTTGTTGCCCTTTCCGGAGGTTCGCCCGAGCTTCGAGCCGATGCCGCGGCCCACGCGCACTTTCTTCTTGCGCGAGCCTTTGGGCGGCCCGAGGTTCGACAATGAAACCGTGTTGTGTTCCTGCTTGCCCTTGTCTGCCATGAATTACTCCACCACTTCCACGAGGTGCCGCACCTTGTGAATCATCCCGCGGATGGCCGGCGAATTCTCCCGTTCGACCACCTGCTGCATGCGGCGCAAGCCCAATCCGCGAATCGTCGCGCGCATATCGTCGGTGCAGCTGATAAAGCTGCGCACCCACTTGATCTTTACCGTTGCGGCGCTGTTCGCGCCCTTTTTTTCGCCTGCCATGAATTATTCCCCTGCCGCCTTCTCGGCCTTGGGCGGCTTCCCGCTCACTTCCTCGATGGTCTTCGAGCGCGTCTCGGCCACTTGCCCAACATCCTTCAAGCTCAATAGCGCCGCAAAGGTGGCCTTGACGACGTTGTGCGGGTTGGACGTGCCCAGCGACTTCGTGAGCACGTTGGTGATGCCCGCAACCTGCATCACCTTGCGCACCGGGCCGCCGGCAATCACGCCGGTGCCTTCCGACGCGGGCTTCAGCAGCACCTGCGCCGAGCCATACCACCCGGTGACCTGGTGCGGAATGGTGGTGCCCTTCATGTTCAGCTTGATCAGATTCTTTTTGGCCTGCTCGATGCCCTTCTTGATGGCCATGGGCACTTCGCGGGCCTTGCCCATTCCGAAGCCCGCGTGACCCCGGCTGTCGCCCACAACGACCAGCGCCGAAAAGCTCAGGTTCTTGCCGCCCTTTACGACTTTGGTGACGCGGTTGATCGCCACGACGTCATCCTTCAAATCGGAAAGGTTCACGTTCAGGACGCGCCGCACTGCCAAACTATCCCGCAAAAGTTGCTTCGACATAAGTTAGAACTGTAACCCCGCTTCCCGCGCCGCATCCGCGAGCGCCTTGACGCGGCCGTGATACTTATAACCGCCGCGGTCGAACACCACTTTCACCACTCCCGCCGCCTTGGCGCGCTCGGCAACAATCTTGCCGACGGCCTTTGCCGAGGCGATGTTGCCTCCGCCCGTGAGGCCCTTCTTCACTTCCTTGTCGATCGAGCTGGCCGAAACCAGCGTGCGGCTGCTGCGATCGTCAATCACTTGCGCGTAGATGTGCCCGACGGAACGGTACACGCTCAATCGCGGGCGCTCCGCCGTGCCAGACACCTTCGTGCGCACGCGCGCATGCACCCTCTGGCGCTGCTCATCCCGGGACAACTTGCGAACTGGTGCCGATGCCACTGTCGTTTCTCCTTCAATCCGTTTCAGGCCCTGATCCGGAAACCTGCCAAGCCCGAAAAAAACACTCATGCACTACGCCGCAGCGCCTGCTTTCGCGCCGGCCTTGCCCGCCTTCTTCTTCAAACGCTCGCCGGTGATGCGGATGCCCTTCTGCTTGTAAGGATCCGGCGGACGCAGCGAGCGAATGTCCGCGGCCACCTGGCCGACTTGCGCCTTGTCCGCGCCGCTCACCACGATGTGCGTCTGCTTTTCTACCGAAATCTGAATGCCCTCGGGAATCTGAAACTCGATGGGGTGCGATTTGCCGAGCGCGAACGCCACCATCTTGCCCTTTAGTTCGGCGCGGTAACCGACGCCCACGATGTCCAGATCCTTCTTGAAGCCCTGGGTGACGCCATGAACCGCGTTGGCCAGCAGCGCGCGCGCCAGGCCGTGCAATGCGCGATGTTCTTCATTATCGCGGATCGCCGTAAGCACGCCGTCCTTCTGCTCCAGCTTGATCTGGCTCGGCACCAGCACGAAGAGTTTCCCCTTGGGGCCTTGCACTTCCACTTTGCCGCCGCTGGTATTAATCTTCACGCCTGCCGGCACGGGAATCGGTTTGCGACCAATACGTGACATCGTCTACGTCCTTATCTTGATCTCGATCGCGTTGTCATCCTGAGACCATCCGATGGGGATGGGCGAAGGACCGCAACGCCAAACTCCTGCCACCGCTCGCCGTTGAGATCCTTCGGTCCGGCAAACACCGCCGGCGCCTCAGGATGACAACGAACTACAAAATCCACTACCACACTTCGCACAAAATCTCGCCGCCCAACTTGGCCTTGCGCGCGGAGCGCCCGGTCATCAAACCCTTCGGCGTGGTCAGGATGCTGATGCCCAACCCGCCAACCACCGGTTGAATGTCGCCGGCGCCCAGATAGCAGCGCTGGCCGGGCTTGGAGATGCGCTTCATCCCGGTGATCACGCTGCGGCGGTCCGGCGTGTACTTCAGGAACACCCGGAGGGTTTTGCGCGCCTTGTTTTCGTCCACCATCTTGTAGGTCGAGATGTAACCCTCTTCCTTCAGGATGCGGGCGATCTCGATCTTCAACTTGGAGACCGGAACGTCCACGCGCTGGTGCTTCGCCGCCGTGGCGTTGCGCAGTCGCGTCAGAAAATCGGCAATCGGATCCGTCTGCATAGTTCTCCTACCAGCTTGCTTTCACGACTCCAGGGATCTCTCCCTTGAGCGCCATGCCGCGGAAACAGATGCGGCACATTTGGAATTTGCGGATGTAGCCGCGCGCGCGGCCGCAGCAACGGCAGCGGTTGCGCACGCGCACCTTGAACTTGGGCTTCTTCAGCATCTTGGCGATTTTTGCGGTGCGTGCCATTTATTGTGCCGCTCCTTTTTCGCGCAAGGGAAAACCGAGCCCCTTGAGCAGTTCGCGGCCCTCTTCGTCGTTGCGGGCCGTGGTGGTCAACGTAATGTTCATGCCCTTGATTTTGTCCACGCGCGTGTAATCGATCTCCGGGAACACCAACTGGTCCTTCAGCCCCAGGGTGTAATTGCCGCGGCCATCGAAGGCGTTCGCGGGCAATCCGCGGAAGTCGCGCACGCGGGGCAGCACCACGTTGCACAGCCGGTCGAGGAATTCGTACATCTTTTCCCCGCGCAGCGTCACCGCGCAGCCGATGGGCATGCCCTTGCGAATCTTGAAATTCGCGATGGACTTCTTCGCCCGCGTGATCATGGCTTTCTGGCCGGTGATCTGCCCGAGCTCCACCGCCGCCGTGTCCAGCAGCTTGACGTTCTGGCTGGCCTCGCCGAGACCTATGTTGACGGTGATCTTGGAAACTTTCGGCACCGCCATGATGTTCTTCCAGCCAAAACGCTTCATCAGCGCCGGCACCGTCTCCTTGCTGTACTTTTCATGCAATCGGGTCTTCATGCCTGCTTCATCCCTTCCGAATCCTTACTTGTCCAGCGTGGCGCCGCAACGCTTGCACGCGCGCACCTTGCTGCCGGACGGCAGCGTCTGGTGGCCGATGCGCGCGTGCTTGCCGCAGCCGCTGCAGACGATCTGGACGTTCGACGCGTGGACCGGGGCTTCCTTCTCCACGATTCCCCCCTTGATGTTCTTGGCCGGGTTGGGCCGCGTGTGGCGCTTGATAATGTTGGCGTGCTCCACGATCAGCGTGTTTTTCCGCGGATTGACGGAAAGGACGCGGCCGCTCTTGCCGGCATCGCGGCCGCTCAGCACGCGCACGGTGTCGCCCTTGCGGATGCTGATGGTGAACCGCTTGATCCTGCCTTCTGTGCGTGCCATCGCTTACCAGACCTCCGGAGCCAGCGATACGATTTTGGTGAACTTCTTCTCGCGCAGCTCTCTTGCCACGGGACCAAATACGCGCGTCCCCACCGGCTCGCCGGTATCGTCGATGAGCACCGCGGCGTTGTCGTCGAAGCGGATGTACGTGCCGTCCTTGCGGCGGTGTTCCTTGCGCATGCGCACGATGACGCACTTCACAACCTTGCCTTCCTTGATCTGGCTTTCCGGCGTCGCTTCCTTCACCGACGCGGTGACGATGTCACCCAGCCCGGCCTTCAATCCCACGTCGCCACCGAGGGGGAGAATGCACATGAGCTTCCGCGCTCCGGAATTGTCGGCCACCGTCAGCCAGGTTCGCATCATAATCATGTTTGCGCTCCTGTCCCCTTACTTCCCCGACGCCTTGCGCGTCAGCACTTCCTTCAAACGCCAGCGCTTCAGGCGCGAGAGCGGCCGGGCCGACACGATGGTGACGGTGTCGCCCTGCTTGGCTTCGCGCTTTTCATCGTGCGCGTAGAACTTCTTCGAGATGCGCACCACGCGGCGGTACTTGGGGTGCTGCACCAGCCGCTGCACCTCGACCACAATCGTTTTTCCCATCTTCGCGCTGGTAACCTTGCCGACGAGTTCGGTCTTCTTGCCGCGCTCGGCCACCGGTGCGCTTTGCGTTTCCGTTGTCATTACGCCTTACCTGCCTTCGCCGGCTTTGCCCCGGCGGTCAATTCCTGTTGGCGCAAGAGGGTCTTCACCCGCGCCAGATCCTTCTTGGCTTCGCGGAGCCGCTTGAGCGCTTCCGCCTGGCCCGTGCCTAGCTGGAACCTCAGCCGGAAAATCTGCTCCGCCAGATCCTTTTCGCGCGCCTGCAATTCGGTCACGCCTTCTTCGCGGATTTTCTCGATTCGCCGCGGCATCGCTAGATTCCTCCCGTGCGAGAGACGAATTTCGTCGGAATGGGCAGCTTGTGCCCCGCCAGCCTCAGCGCTTGGCGCGCCGTCGCTTCGTCAATTCCCGCCATTTCAAACATGATCCGTCCGGGCTTCACCACCGCCACCCATTTTTCCGGGGCGCCTTTGCCCTTGCCCATGCGGGTTTCCGCGGGCTTCTTGGTGAAAGGCTTGTCCGGGAAAATGCGGATCCACAGCTTGCCGCCGCGCTTGATGAACCGCGTGATAGCCACGCGCGAGGCTTCGATCTGGCGGTCGGTGATCCAGGCATTTTCCATGGCCTTCAGGCCGTACTCCCCGAAGGACAACTTGCCGCCGCGCCAGGCCTTGCCTTTGCGGCGGCCGCGCTGCTGCTTTCTGTACTTCACCTTCTTCGGCATCAACATCGTTGTCTTCTCGCTTCCCTAATTCCCGTTCAACAATCCCCGCTCAAGCGTTTTCCCGCCCGGCTCAGGCGACGCCAACGGCCGCGGGCTTGTCATCCGGCCGCTTCGTGCGCTGGGGAACGTTTTCTCCCTGGTAAATCCAGCACTTCACGCCAATCACGCCGTAGGTGGTGTTCGCTTCGGCGGTGCCGTAATCGATGTCCGCGCGCAGCGTTTGCAGCGGCAGCCGGCCCTGCAGGTACCACTCTTTGCGCGCGATTTCCGCGCCGTTCAAGCGCCCGGCCACGCGCACCTTGATGCCCTTACAGCCGAAACGCAGCGCTGAATCCACGGCCTTGCGCATCGCGCGGCGGAAGGCCACGCGCTTTTCCAGTTGCAGCGCAATCGATTCCGCCACCAGTTGCGCGTCCAGTTCCGGCCGGTGCACTTCCACGATGTCAATGTGTACTTCGCGCTTGGTGCGCTTGCTGACTTCCTGCTTCAGCTTGTCGATTTCCGCGCCCTTGCGGCCGATGATGATTCCCGGGCGGGCGGTGGCGATGCGCACCACCAGTTTGTTGGCCGCGCGCTCGATATCGATGGAGCTGATGCCGGCGCTCTTCAGGCGGGCCTTCAATTCCCGGCGCAGCTTCACATCCTCGTGCAGCAGCTCCGCGTAATCGCGGTCGGCATACCAGCGCGACTTCCAGGGCTTGTTGTAGCCCAGACGAAACCCGTACGGGTGCGTTTTCTGTCCCATTACTTCTTTCCCTTCTTCGCGGGAGACTGCTTCCCGGTCAAAGCCTTGCGAACGCGGCGCGCAGTGCCCCGAACGCCCTTCTGCGCTTCGGCTTCGGCGATGTTCGCGGCCACGCGCTCAGCGGCGGCCACGTGGTGCTCGCTTACGCCCACCCAGATGTGCGCGGTGCGCTTCTGGTAGCGGAATGCGCGGCCCATGGGCGCGGGGCGCAAACGCTTCCAGCGCGCGCCTTCGTTCACGAAACACTTGCTGACGTAGAGCTGGTCCACGTCGAGCGGCGAGCCGGAATCTTCCGCCTTGCGCTCGGCATTGGAGATGGCGCTGCGCAGCACCTTCTCGATATGTTTGGCGGCGCGCTTGGGCGTGAAGCGCAGCGACTGCAGCGCATCTTGCGCCTTCTGCCCGCGAATCAAATCGATAACCAGGCGGGCCTTCTGCGGCGACATGCGCACATGGCGCGCGATCGCGTGAGCTTCGATGGAACCGGGTCGTGTCAGTACGTCAGCCATGGTTTATGCCTTCGGCGCTGGTGCTGCTGCTGGTGCCGCGCCGCCTCCTGCCGCTCCTGGCGCTCCCGCTCCCGGAGCCACACCGGCGGCCCTTTCGAGCGCCGCCTTGACGGCGTGGCCCTTGAAGCTGCGCGTCGGCGAAAACTCCCCGAGCTTGTGGCCGATCATCTGTTCGGTCACATACACGGGAATGAACTTCCTGCCGTTGTGCACGGCGATCGTGTGGCCGATCATGTCCGGCACGATCATGGAGCGCCGCGACCACGTCTTCAGAACCTTCTTCTCGTTGCGCGCGTTCAGCGCTTCCACCTTGTCTTTCAGGTGGCCATCCACGAACGGCCCCTTCTTCAGTGAGCGTGCCATTGCTTGCTTATTCCTCCACGCGGCGCAAACGCCCCCACGGGGCGTGCCGCATCTTCTTAAACCCACGCACCGGACCGGGCACACGGTGCGACCTCGGACAGAACGGGCAAACAAAGCGCGTGCCCAGCGCGTTGGGAATACGTTCCACAATCACCGCCCAGCCCGGCTTGCACAACTTGTACAGCACCGGTTCGGGTGGTGCCACCAGCTTGGCCGCGGGTTTGGCCACGGGTTTCAATGCCGCCCGCTTGACGGCGCGTTTCACCGGGCGTGTCCGGCGTCCTGCGGTTCGTGTTGATCGTGTCGCTCGCATGTTTTCGCCTCCCCGGCCCGTTCTGCCATCACAGGCCAAGAATTGCGTCCGTTGCTTGCCTTACCTTGGGCGCTCTCGTTCAGGATCGCGCCCTGTTCTGCACCACGTTTGTACTGCCCCTCTCCGCCCGGAAAATCCAGAACGGAGAACCTGCCACCAGAAACTTCTGCCCTACTTCCGCCGCTGGACAATCATGCGATCGGTGCGCTTGTTGCCGCGCGTCTTCTTGCCCAACGTCGGAAACCCCCATGGCGTCTGCGGGTGATTGCCCTTAACGCGGCCTTCACCGCCGCCGTGCGGGTGATCCACGGGGTTCATGGCTACGCCGCGAACCGTCGGCTTAATCCCGCGCCAACGCGTGCGCCCGGCCTTGCCGTAGGTTTCGTTCTCGTGGTCGAGATTACCCACCTGCCCCACCGTCGCCTTGCAATCGAGGGAGAACTTGCGAACTTCACCGGAAGGCATTTTCACCAGCGCGAGATCGCCTTCCTTGCTGAGCAACTGCGCCGAAGCCCCGGCGGTGCGCACTGCCTGGCCACCGCGGCCGGGGTACAGCTCAAGATTGTGCACCATCGTGCCGGGAGGGATGTTGCGGATCTTCAGGGCATTGCCGGGAAGAATGTCCGCAGCCTCGCCCGTCGAAACGGTGGCGCCGACTTCCAGTCCCACGGGATGCAGGATGTAGCGTTTGTCGCCGTCCGCATAGTGCAGCAGGGCGATGTTGGCGCTGCGGTTGGGATCGTATTCGATGGCGACCACCTTGGCGGGCACGCCTTCTTTATCGCGGCGGAAATCGACGGTGCGGTACTGCCGCTTGTGACCGCCGCCACGATGCCACACCACGATTTCGCCGTGGTTGTTGCGTCCGCCAGAGCGTTTTTTCGGCTCGAGCAGCTGCTTTTCCGGCGTCTGCTTGGTGATATGGCTCTTGTCGACCACGGTTATGAAGCGGCGTGACGCCGTGTATGGATTAAAGCTCTTGAGTCCCATCTCTGCCTCTATCTTCCAAATCTTCCCGCCACCGTGGCGGACTTCCCAACAGCTCCCAGGTCTACAGATTCTCGGCGTACTCGATCATCTTCTCGCCCTCGGCGAGCTTCACGTACGCCTTCTTCCAGTCGCGGCGATAGCCTTCGTTCTGGCCGCGGCGGCGCATCTTGCCGTGAAAATTGGCGGTGCGCACAGCGGCCACTTTCACCTTGAAGATCTGCTGCACGGCTTCCTTGATTTCGGTCTTGGTGGCGGCCGCGGCAACCTCAAACACCACGGTGTGCTGCAATTCCTTCACGCCCAGTCCCTTTTCCGTGATGATGGGACGCCGGATAATCTGATAGTGAGGGGCTGCCATGGCTTACTCCTTCCCCTTCTTGGCGGCCGGCTTTTTTGCCGCTGCCGGCTTTTTTGCTGCTGCGGCTTTCGGCGCTGCCTTGGGCGCCGCTTCTTTTTTCGGCGCGGGCGCGGGCGCGATCGTTTCCACATGCGGCGCTTCGATGGGCTGGCGATCCGGATCGAGCGTGTGGGTCAAGCGGGCAATCGCATCCTTGGAAACCACCAGGCGATCGTGGCGCAACACATCGTAGGGCTGCAGCGCGTTGCTCGCGGTAAGCTTCACGCCTTCCAGATTGCGGCTGGCGAGTTCCAGATTGCGGTTCTCGCCGTGGGCCACAAGCAGCGCAGTCTTCTCGGCATTCAGCTTTTCGAGCGCGATGCGCAGCGTCTTGGTCTTGTGCGTATCCAGCGACCACGCGTCCACGATCGTCAGCTTCTCCTCCGCCAGCTTCGCGGACAGCGCCGAACGCAGCGCGCCAAGCAACATCTTCTTCGGCAGCGCGTACGCATACGACCGCGGCTTCGGGCCGTGCACCGTGCCGCCATGGCGCCACAGAGGCGAACGGATCGAGCCCACGCGGGCGCGGCCGGTGCCTTTTTGCCGCCAGAGTTTGCGGCCGGCGCCGCTGACCTCGCTCTTGTCCTTGGTCTTGGCTGTGCCGCTGCGCAGCCCATTGAGGTACCACCGCGAAGCCTCGTGCAGCAGGTGCCGATTGATCTCCGCACCAAAGACCGCGTCCGCCAGTTCGACCTGGCCGACTTTCTTCCCTTCCAGATTCACCACATCTACGACCGGCATGGCTTTTTCTCTCTCGATCCCGCTGTTACCGCGTTTTGTTTCCTAAAATCGTTTCTTGCTTCGCGCTCGTGTTATCAGTCATCAGTTTTCAGTTAGAGACAGAAGACTGATTACTTGCCCTTCTTCGCTCCCTTGTGAGCCTTGCGGATGAAAATGTACAGCCCGCTGGGCCCTGGCACCGATCCCCGCACCAGCAGCAGGTTTTCGTCGGTGTCCACCTTGATCACTTTCAGGTTCTTCGCGGTGACCCTGGCGTTGCCCATGTGTCCCGGGAAGTGCTGGTTCTTCCACACGCGCGACGGATACGAACTGCCGCCGATGCTGCCAGGCGCGCGATGAAACATCGAACCGTGGGTGGCGTCGCCGCCGGCATAGTGCCAGCGCTTCACGCCGCCCGCGAAGCCGCGGCCCTTGCTGACGCCGGTGACATCCACCAGCTCGCCAGCCTTGAAATTCTCCACCAGGACGCGATCGCCAACCTTGGTTTCATCCTTCGATTCGGCGATGCGCACCTCCCGGAGAACCTTGACGGGCGCCACGTTGGCCTTCTTGAAGTGCCCGGTCAACGCCTTGTTCACGCGCTGCGGCTTGATGAATTCCACCAGGCCGAGTTGCGCGGCGTCGTAGCCGTCCTTTTCCTTGGTGCGGCGCTGCACCACGACGCACGGGCCCGCCTGCAGCACGGTTACGCCGACGAGGTTGCCGTCGGCGGCGAAGATCTGCGTCATGCCCAGCTTGATTCCGATAATTCCGTCGACTGCCATGATCCTTTTCTCTCTCTCGCAGCTTGCCTCGAGGGTATTGGCTGCGCCGTGCGCTAAAGTTTGCTCGCTACTTGCCCGCTCTTACGGATATCAGTTATCAGCGATCAGATATCAGGAACCCACTTCGAGTTCGTACGGCTTGCGATTCCTGATTACTGATATCTGATATCAGTGCTCAACCTTCCTCTACCACAAACACTAAACCTTACTTCGTCGCGTGGCCGAAGGCCTTGATTTCCACGTCCACGCCCGGGGGCAGATCGAGCTTCATCAGCGCGTCCACGGTATCGGGTGTGGGTTCCAGAATATCGATCAGCCGCTTGTGGGTGCGCATTTCGAATTGTTCGCGCGACTTCTTGTCCACGTGCGGCGAGCGCAACACCGTCCAGCGGTTGATGGTCGTGGGCAAAGGAATCGGGCCGGCTACATCGGCGCCGGTGCGCTTGGCGGTTTCCACGATTTCCCGCGTGGACTGGTCTAGAATCCTATGATCGTAAGCCTTGAGGCGGATGCGAATTTTGTCTCCTTGTCTCATGGCGTTACTCGATGATCTCCGCGA
>PMES01000044.1 GCA_003154775.1 Acidobacteriota bacterium
AAAATCTTACAGTCACGAACTTATGTGTTTGCAACAGGCTTCGCCCCTACCAAACCTCAGTCATATCAACTACCTTAAGCATGGTTTTTCCTTTCCGCTTCATTCGCTCATTACAGTAGGAACTCCGAGGAATGGAATTAGCTTCTCCAGTGCAATGTGACCGACCCGGTCATCGGGTGAGGCACGGGAACGCCCGTGCGACGGTCCTCGATGAGGTTCTGCTTCAGTGCGAAATACCACTTCGCCGGGCGATCCGCATCATCAATCAGCATCAACCGCGGGTTCTGCTTTAGGCCCTCGGACTGCTCGATCATCGTTTCCTTATCCTGCCGCAGAAACATCTTCGCAAATGCCCGGAAAATCGAAACCGGCAGGGCCAGATTCCACGCCGCCACAAAATCAATCCGGCAAAGATCGCGCCGCCCCGGCGTCACCGTCGCGCGGCTGGAAAACCACAGCTTCCCGCTGTGAATTCCCTCGAATCGCATGTTCGGCAAGACGAAATCGATTGTCGTCGTTACCGCCTCGCCCGTCATCTTCTTCAGCAGTTGATACGGCAAGCTGTTCGTCCAAGGCGAGTGCTTGCTCATCCGGAATCCATTCGGAATCGGCTCAAACTGCTTGGACTTTTCGTGGATACTCTTCTTGCTCCGCCAAAACCACGACTGGTGTACGAACGGCCCGTGCGCCGGGTCCATTAACCCGATAATTCCATGATCAATGTGCGACGGCAGCTCGCAGTCGAGCCGCGCGATTCTGAATTTCTCGCTGAACTTCGGCAGCTCCGGCGCGGCCGGCACCTGCTCCGGCAATTGCGTTCCCGCAGCGTTCATATACACCCAAACATACCCGTCGCGCTCTTCGCACGGATAATGCCCCGCCGCGATGCACTCCACCTTCAACTTGTCATGGCTCGTCAGCGACGGTATCAGCACACACTGCCCGCTGCACGCGTCGAACTCCCACCCGTGATAGCTGCACTGCAAATCCTTTCCGTCAAAGTGCCCGTAGGAGAGCGGAATCCCCCGGTGGGGACAAGCGTCGCGCATCGCAAACGCCTTTCCTTCGCTCGTCCGGCCGATCACCAACGGCACTTCCAGCAGCATCGCCGTCGCCAGATGCTTCCCATAAATCTCATCGCTGCGCATCGCCGGATACCAGAAGTCCCACAAAAACCCGGCATCGGCTTGCGGCACACCCGGTTGCATGCTCTCTGGCGTTGCGTCCAGTGCCGTTCGTGCTGCTTCATTCATGCGTTCCACTCTCGTTGACTACCGCCATCCTTACCCGCATCCTAGTACACCTCATTTCTCCCCAGCAACGCCCATCGGCGCACGTCAACCTCGATTGCGCCCCTCCTCTTTCCGCGTTATTCTTACTGGGCAGAGTTTCCAATGTACGCCTCTTTCTATTAGCTGCCACCCCTCTTGCGCCCTTTTTGGGCGCCTGCTCTTTTTGTTCCCGAGTCACGATTCACCCATCATCCGCCACGCTTCGTCCGTGACTCTCAATTTGTTGAAGAAAGGTTTTCACATGTCTGTACTCACTCTCAGCGAAAAACTCGATCAACTCGACGCCCGCTACCAGGAAATGACCCACGAACTCTCCACGCCCGAGATCGTCAGCGATTCCGCGCGTTTCCAGAAGCTCGCCAAGCAGCACGCCGAACTCGAAGCAGTTGTCTCCAAGCACCGCGAGTTCAAGCAAATCGAAAAGGATCTTGCTGGCGCCCACCAAATGGTCGTCGAATCCGAAGACGCCGATATGCGCCACATGGCTCAGGAGGAGGAAAAGCTGCTCATCGCCCGCAAGGAGCAGGCCGAGCGTGAGCTCAAGCTGCTTCTCCTGCCCAAGGATCCCATTGACGACAAGAACATCATCCTCGAAATCCGCGCCGGTACCGGCGGCGACGAAGCCGCAATTTTCGCCGGTGATCTTTTCCGCATGTATTCACGCTACGCCGAATCCCAGGGCTGGAAAGTTGAAGTCTTGGAAAGTTCCCCTTCCTCCATGGGCGGTGTTAAAGAAATCGTTGCCGCCATCCAGGGCAAAAAAGTGTACTCCAAACTAAAATACGAAAGCGGCGTTCACCGCGTGCAGCGCGTGCCAGACACGGAGACCCAGGGCCGCATTCACACCTCCGCCGCCACCGTCGCCGTCCTTCCCGAAGCCGATGATATCGACATCAAGATTGAAGCCAAGGATCTTCGCATTGACACTTTCTGTTCCTCCGGCCCCGGCGGCCAGTCTGTCAACACCACCTACTCCGCCGTGCGCATTACGCATCTTCCCAGCGGCCTCGTCGTCTCCCAGCAGGACGAAAAATCGCAAATCAAGAATCGCGCCAAGGCCATGCGCGTTCTCCGCGCGCGTCTCTACGAAATGGAACTCGATAAGCAACAAGCCGCCATCCTCGCGGAGCGCCGCGGACAGATCAAAACCGGCGACCGTTCCGAGAAAATCCGCACTTACAACTATCCCCAAAACCGCGTCACCGATCACCGCATCGGCCTGACCATCCACCAGCTCACTGAAGTCATGAACGGCAAAGTCGCCCCGCTCGTCGATGGCCTGGTGGGCCACTACGAAGCGGAACGCCTCAAACAGGAGCTAGCCGAGGCATAATCTCTTTAGCGGAGGTTCCCATGCTTTCACGTCCAGGTTCGAAGCCAGGTCCCGTTTGGATGCGCCGGATCAGTGACTCGTTTTCCGATCCCGATCGCTCGCTCAAAATCATGATGCCCTTCTGGGCCTTCTTCATCATTTACATGATTGCCTGCATCGGCCTGACTCATTTCGTCACCGCTGTCGTTCTCTCGAAAGACTACGTCTACGAATCATCCACCCACATCGCTGGATTGCCGCTGGTCTCCTACAGCCCCGCCGCTCACGGCATCATTGCCATCGGCGGACGCGCCACCGGCGTCATCGCGCTCGGAGGCCTTGCCTTCGGTTTCATCGCCATCGGGGGCGTCACTGCCGGCGTGATTTCCATCGGTGGACTTTCCATCGGGCTTTTCGCGTTGGCCGGCGTTTCCATCGGCTGGCGCGCATTTGGCGGCTTGGCTCTCGGCCACTCCGCTCTCGGTGGCTGCGCCATCGCCAAATATGCCTATGCGGGAAATGGTGTAGCCTACGGCACCGTGGAAGCCAGCGGCCGCCAGAAGGAACACCTGATCGGTTGAGCCTTTCCATGACCAGTGTCGCCACAGATCGCTCCGTGCGCTCTCTGCTCAAGCAGGGCATTGGCCAGTTGCGCGAAGCCAAGGTCCCTTCCTTCACCCTGGCCGCCGAACTTCTTCTCCTCCATGTCGCTGCCTGCGATCGCTCCTGGCTCTATGCGCATCCGGAAGAAATTCTCTCCGCCGACACCACGACTCAGTATTTCGCTTTCATTCAACGCCGCGCCAACGGCGAGCCCACGCAGCACCTCACCGGCAAGCAGGAGTTCTGGGGTCTCGAATTCGAGGTCACACCCGACGTCCTAATCCCTCGCCCGGAAACCGAGCATCTCATCGAGGTCGCCCTTGATCGCCTCGCCCTCCGCGAACTCCGCGCCGGCCGTTCGCCTCGTCTTACCGGCAACGGCATCACTCTGGTGGATGTTGGCACCGGCTCCGGCTGCATCGCCATCGCCTTGGCCAAGGAGCTTCCCGACGCCACCATTTACGCCACGGACATCTCCCTCGCCGTTCTCAATGTTGCCCGCCGCAACGCCTCCCGCCACGGCTTCTCCAATCGTATCCACTTCCTCGAATCAGATTTGTTGGAGAGGTTCTCGCCACTAGCCACCAGAGGTCATTTCATCAATGGCTCCCGGGAGGGCACGGCTTCAGCCGTGCCGAAAAGCCTCGCGAATTCCGGGGTTTTAACCCCTGAGGTACATAGGCTGGTGCCTCGGAGCATTGATGAGATACGTTCTAGCCACTCGCCACTCTCTTTCGATCTCATCGTCTGCAACCCGCCCTACGTCGGCCAGCGTGACGCGGAATCTCTGCCCCAGGAAGTTCGCGACCACGAACCTTCTGCCGCTCTTTTCGCTGGTGAAGAAGGCTACGAACTCTACGGCGCTCTCATCCCCGAAGCGGCTCGCCATCTGAAACCCGGCGGCTTACTGGTCCTCGAGCTTGGCTACAACAGCCTCCCCGCCGTTCAGCCCCTCCTCGATCCTTCGCATTGGACCAACCTCGGCGTCACCAACGACCTCGCCGGCATCCCTCGCGTCCTCGCCGCCGAGCGCTTGCCATCCCCCAACTGACATCTGGCAGCCGTCTCGGCGAAAGCCGTATGATAGGGGCGGATTCGGCGCATCTTGGCGGATATCTCCGAGACGCGCCATTCCATAAACGTCGCTTCCTAAGGAATCAGCTTTCCCCCCCAACGGTGAAAGCATGCCGGACCTAGCTCGCTTCCGCGCCAAACACGATCCCACCGAGGAGCGCGAACTTCCCCTCGACTCCTCCATCCTCCACGTGGACATGGACGCTTTCTTCGTTTCCGTGGAACTCCTCAACCGCCCCGACCTCCGCGGCAAACCCGTGGTCGTCGGCGGCAGGCCCGACCAGCGCGGTGTTGTCTCTGCCGCCAGCTACGAAGCCCGTAAGTTCGGCATCCATTCCGCGATGCCTTTGCGCACTGCCGCGCGTTTGTGCCCGCATGCCGTTTTCCTCGATGGCCATCACGAAAAATATTCCGAATGGAGTGATCGCGTCGCCTCCGTCCTCGCCAAGTTTTCTCCTATCGTGGAGATGGTTTCCATTGACGAGGCCTATCTCGATCTCGCGGGCACCGAGCGCCTTCACGGCCCGCCCCTCGCCGCCGCGGACAAACTGCTCCGCTCCATCACGCAAGCCACCGCGCTTCCCTGTTCCGGCGGCCTCGCCACCACGCGTCTTGTCGCCAAAGTTGCTTCGGAACAAGCCAAGCCCCGCGGCCTCGTCTGGGTCGCGCCCGGCATGGAAGCTCGTTTTCTCGCACCGCTCCCCATCCGCAAGATTCCCGGCATCGGTGAAGTCACCGAGCGTGCTCTCCGTGCCCTCGGCATCGAAACCGTCGAACAGCTCGCTTCTCACTCCCAGGAAAAATTGGAAAAGATCTTCGGCCAGTGGGGCACCGCGCTCTATCGCAAAGCGCGCGGCGGCGACGCCTACGAATTCCTGATTGACGCCGAACCGAAGTCCATTTCGCACAATCACACCTTCGGGGAAGACACGGACAACGTGCAGGAGTTGGAATCCCTCCTCAGTCACCTCTCCCAGAAAACCTGCAAACGGCTGCGCGAAGCCGGCCTCTCTTCCCGCACGCTCACGCTCACCATTCGCTACGCGGGTTTTGAAACCCATACCCGCTCCAAAACGCTCCAGGATCCCGTGCGCCTGGACAACGACATCTTTGCCGTCTTCCTCGATCTCTTCCGCGAGCATCGCGACGCCAAGCGCAAGGTCCGCCTCCTCGGCGTCGCTCTTTCCGGCCTCTCTCACGGCGCCGAGCAGCTCGACCTCCTCCAAGCCGATCGCCGCGAAAAACTCGAAAAACTCACCAAAGCCACCGACCGCCTCCGCGACAAGTTCGGTTTTGGTTCCGTCCAATTCGGCGGCTCTCTGCGCCGCGACGATTCCTGATTCCCCGCGCCCGGCTGCGCGCCTCTCCCCAATGTCCTATACTGGGAATTCATGAGCGCTCCCGCCCCCACGACCCCCGCCTCTCAGCTTCCGCGTCCCACTCCCATCGAGCGCGTCCAAAACTTCTGGCAGCGTGTCAGCGAAGGCCGCGCCGTCGAAGATCTTTGGTCCCAGTTTGCCGCCGACGCGCGCTCCACCTACGGCTTCTACGGCAAGGACGTCGAGTGGAGCGAAATCCGCAAGCTCCCCCGCTGGAAGCGGCCTTGGCCCGTTATCAGCCAGTTTTTCTGGGCGCTTCTGAACAAGCTTACCCCCGCGCGCCGCGTTCTTCTCCTCGTCGCGTTCGCCCTGCTTCTTTTTTCCAGTGAGAAATCCCACTACGAGTTCCTCGCCGCCCTGCTTTTCCTTTTTCTGCTTGCTCTCGAGCTCGCCGACAAAGTCATCATGAAGCGCGATTTGGAGATTGCCCGCGAAATCCAATCCTGGCTCGTGCCTTCGGAGCCGCCCGCCATTCCCGGCGCGGAAGTCGCCTTCTGGACCCGCCCGCAAAATTCCGTCGCAGGTGATTATTACGACGCCTTCTATCCCACGGCTGACGCGGCCTCCGGCGGCAAGTTGCTTCTCGTCATGGCGGACGTCGCGGGTAAAAGCGTCCCTGCCGCGCTTCTCATGGCCACCCTCCAGGCCAGCCTGCACACCCTCGCCTCCGAAGGCCTTCCCCTCACGCAACTGGCCGAGCGCCTGAATCACTACGCCTGCGCCCACAGCCTTGAAGGCCGCCGCTTCACCACCGGCGTGATTGGCGAATACGATCCTTCCACACGCCGCCTGGTCTATGTGAACGCCGGCCACAATTCCCCCGTCGTTCGCCGCACCAACGGCGGCACGGAACGCCTCGAATCCGGCGGCCTGCCGTTCGGCATTCTCCGCGAAGCAAGCTTTGTCGCTGCTTCCGTCGAGCTGCAGCCTGGCGATACTCTCGTTCTGTTCACCGATGGCGTCGTCGAGGCCTTCAATTCCGCTGGCGAGGAGTTCACCGACGAGCGCTGGCTCCATCTCATCCGTGATCTTCCCAATCTTCCCGCCCAGGCAACTATGCAATATCTCATGCAGCAGGTAGGACTCTTCGTCGGCGCCACGCGCCAGTCCGACGACATCACTTGCCTTGTTCTTCGCTGTAAATAGCCTCTCCGTTCCTCCCTCATCTCAATTCTTGTTCGGCCTTCGCCGCACCTGGCGCATAATCAGACCGTGAATTCCCGCGAGTTGGCAAATTCGATCTGCGATACGCTCCGCCGCCATGGCCATGAAGCGTTGCTTGTCGGTGGCTGCGTCCGCGACCTCCTGCTCAAGCGCGAACCCGCCGACTACGATGTAACAACTGATGCTACTCCGGAGTGCGTCTTGCACCTTTTCCCCGATAGCGTCGGAGTAGGCGCCCAATTCGGCGTTGTTCTTGTTCTTCGCGACACCGCCAAGGTCGAAGTCGCCACCTTTCGCTCCGATGTGGGCTATTCCGATGGCAGGCATCCCGATCGCGTGGTTTACTCCAAAACACCTCAGGAAGACGTCGCCCGCCGCGATTTCACCATCAACGGCCTGCTGATGCGCCACGATACCGGGGAGGTCCTCGACTACGTCGGCGGCCAGGAGGATCTTCACGCTCGGCTCGTCCGCGCCATCGGCGATCCCGAACGCCGCTTCACCGAGGATAAATTGCGCATGCTTCGCGCGATTCGCTTTGCCGCGCGTTTCGGCTACGCCATCGAGCCCGCCACCTTCGCCGCCATTCAGGGACACGCTCCGGAAATTCACGTCGTTTCTCCCGAGCGCGTCCGCGAAGAATTGACCAAGCTCCTCACCGAAGGCGCCGCGCGCCGTGGCTTTGAATTGCTAAACGATTCCGGCCTGCTCCAGCAACTCCTGCCTGAAATCTCCGCCATGAAAGGTGTCCCGCAGCCCCCCGAGTTTCATCCCGAGGGCGACGTTTGGATTCATACCCGCCTGATGCTCGAAGGCTTGCCTGCCGGAGTCTCCCCCTCACTCGCTTGGGGCGTTCTCCTCCACGATGTCGGCAAGCCACCCACGTTTCGCCCGGCATCCGCCACTGGGGACCGCATCCGTTTCGACGGCCACGCGGAAGTCGGCGTGAAGATGGCCACCGCAATCTGCCACCGCTTGCGCTTTCCCAATGACGATACCCTGCAGATTCTCGCTCTCGTCGCAAACCACATGAAATTCAAGGATGTCGGCCAGATGCGCAAATCCACTCTCAAGCGCTTCGTCCGGCTACCCGCTTTTCCCGAACACTTGGAGTTACACCGTCTCGATTGCTTGTCCAGCCACGGTCGCCTCGAAGCCTACCAGGCACTTAAACACTTCCTCGCCGAAACCCCCGCCGAGCAAGTTAGCCCGCCTCGCCTATTGACCGGCGTCGATTTGCAGGATATGGGTTATGTACCCGGGCCCCACTTCCAAAGAATGTTGACCGCCTTGGAGGACGCCCAACTCGAAGGCCAGTTGCAGACCAAGGATCAGGCAATCCTTTTCATCAGAAAGAACTATCCCCGGCCGGGAAATGGCCGATAAAGACAAGTGGGGCCGACATGGCTTTGCAAGCAGTGGAATAAAATATTTATTTTCAATGAAATAGACATGGATTTGATTTTGGCTTAAAGATAGATTAATATGTGAGCGTAAATGACTAAGGATATCTGCCTGAGAGACTTGCATTGTTGGGCACCCTTTTGCCCGCTCCTGCATCTAACCCGGCATGGCGGCGCATCCTGCCGCTGGATTTGACGGAAACTATGGCTGATAAAAAGTATTTTGTACCGGAAACGCTTGCCATCCTTCCGGTTCGGGACACGGTGCTGTTCCCAGGCGCCGTCCTCCCCCTGACTGTAGGCCGCGAGAGCTCGCTGGCCCTCGTCAATTCCCTTGCTGGCGATGAAAAGTTGCTCGGCGTTGTCGCCCAGTTGGATCCGCGGGTCGAGGATCCCGCCGCGGCCGATCTGCATAAAGTCGGCACTCTCGCCAAGGTCCACAAGACCGTCAAGATGCCCAACGGCAATGTCGTCATCTTTCTGGAAGGGCTTCAGCGCATCCGTATCGTCGAGCTCCTCGGCCTGCGCCCCTTCCTCCGCGCCTCCATTGAATCGGAACCCGATTTTATTGGCGAACAGGACGCCGAGCTCGAAGCCCTGGTGCGTAACGCCCAGGAGCTTTTCCGCGATGTCGTCAGCCGCTCGCCCCAACTCTCCGACGATCTGCAAAACGCGGCCCTGAACATTGACGATCCCGGCCGCCTGGCCGACTTCATTGCCGGAACACTGCCCAGTCTCTCCACGCTGCTGCGCCAGGAGCTGATCGAAACTTCCAACGTGCGCAAGCGTCTGGAAACGCTGATCCGCGAACTTTCCAAGGAAATGGAAGTGCTCGAACTCCGCAGCAAGATCAACGAGCAGGTTCAGGAACAGGTCAGCCAGAACCAGCGCGAGTATCTTCTGCGCGAGCAGATGAAGGCCATTCAAAAGGAACTCGGCGACATCGACGACGCGCAAGCCGAAATCGAGGAGCTGCGCACAAAAGTGGACGAAGCCGGCATGACCGCGGAAGCCAAGAAGGAGTGCGACCGCGAGCTCAAGCGCCTGTCGAAAATGACGTCCGCTTCCGCCGAATACATGGTCTCGCGCACCTATCTCGAATGGATGACCTCCCTGCCCTGGTCCAAGTCTTCCGGCAGCGCGGAAATCGACATCGTGAAAGCGCACGAAATTCTGGACGAGGACCACTACGACCTGCAAAAGGTGAAGGAGCGCATCCTCGACTACCTGGCCGTCAAGAAACTCCAGCCCGGCATGAAGGGGCCGATCCTTTGCTTCATCGGGCCTCCGGGCGTCGGCAAGACCTCCCTCGGTAAATCCATCGCCCGCTCACTCGGCCGCAAATTCGTCCGCATCGCCCTGGGCGGTATGCACGACGAAGCCGAAATTCGCGGCCATCGCCGCACCTATATCGGCGCGTTGCCCGGTCAGATTATTCAGGGCCTGAAGCGCGCCGAAACAAATGACCCCGTGTGCATGCTCGATGAGGTCGACAAGCTGGGCCGCGACTTCCGCGGCGATCCATCGTCCGCGCTCATGGAGGTTCTCGATCCGGAACAGAACAACTCCTTCCGCGATCACTACCTTGACGTGCCTTTCGACCTTTCCAAGGTCATCTTTATCACCACCGCCAACTGGATGGATCCCATCCCGGATCCTCTGCGCGATCGCATGGAGATCATCGAACTCCCCGGCTACACCGGCGAAGAGAAGATCCACATCGCGCGCAAGTACCTGATTCCGAAGCAGACCAAGGAACACGGCATCAAGGAAGGCGAGCAGCTCGAATTCTCCGAGGAAGGGCTGCGGGAGATCATCCACAGCTACACGCGCGAAGCGGGCGTGCGCAATCTCGAACGTGAAATCGCCACCCTCGTCCGCAAGCAGGCTCGCCGTATCGCCGAGGGCAAGCCCGACAAGATGGTGGTCACGCCGCAGGTGGTGCGCGAATTCCTGGGTGTGCCGAAGTTTCGCACGGAGAAGGAAGTCGAGGAGCGCGTCAAGAAGCCCGGGGTGGCCGTGGGCCTCGTCTGGACCCCCGTGGGCGGCGACATCGTCTTCATCGAAGCCAGCCGCATGCGCGGTGGCAAGCAGTTCACCATGACCGGTCATCTCGGCGAAGTCATGCAGGAATCCATGACCGCTGCTTTGACCTGGACTCGTGCCAACGCCGAACGCTACGGCATCGACCCGGACTTTTTCCGCAAGTCAGACATTCACATCCACGTGCCTTCCGGCGCGGTGCCCAAGGATGGCCCATCGGCAGGCGCGGCGATGGTTACGTCGCTCGTCAGCCTGTTGACCAACCGCCCGGTGAAGAATCGTCTGGCCATGACGGGAGAAATGACCCTCTCCGGCGTGGTGCTGCCTATTGGCGGCGTGAAGGAAAAAGTCCTGGGTGCGAAGCGCGCCGGAATCAAGCATGTGCTTCTGCCCGCGGACAACGAGCCCAACGCCGTCGCCGACCTGCCGCCCGAAATCCTGGGCGACCTAACGATCACTTACGTGCGCACGCTCGATGAAGTTCTCGAGCAGGCCCTCGAGAAAGACCCCATCGCACCCGTCGTGCCCGAGCCCGAACCTCCGGCCCCCGGTGTTGGCGACTCAACCCAAGCCGTGCACTGAAACTCCTCTCTCATCAGCAAGAGGCCCGGCACGATGTCCGCCGGGCCTCTTGCCTTTTTGGGGTTCCGCTCACACTTGACGGACGCGAGCTCTCGTCCCTGCTGTCGTCACGACGGTTCCCAACTCCTGCTAACATTAGTTCGTCTTGAAGGCGCACCCTAAATCCGCCTCCGCCGATCTCGCCGCCCTTCTGGCGCAGCGCTTGGGCGAAGCTCTGCTTCGGGAGCGCATCGTCCCGCGCTTCGTGGATTCCTATGTCGTCGAACACGGACGCTTCGGCTTGCAAGTGCACGCGGCGCTCTACCGCGACCTCCTTACCCTTTTGCAGCGCGAAGCCTTGCTTGCCATGTCCTCGCGCGCGCTGGAAATTGTCGAAACGTCTGCGGCTCCGGGCGGCGCGAAGGCTCCCGTGCGCGCCAGACGCAAATTCGCCGCTGCCTTCCAACAGAGATACCTTGCCGCGCTCACACGCCAGCAGCGTTGGAATGCCGGCGACGCTTTGGAATTCCAGGCGGACTTGCAGATGTATCAGGCGATTTTGGCGAAGACGGGCCCCTCCCGCCGCGCGCGAAAGCCGTTCGAGGTGGCCAATCACCCCTTCGTCGATCGTTGCGCCTTCCTTCTCGATTCTTCGTTTTTGGAAAAAGCGCGCGTTGCGGCCAGCCGCTCGCTCACCAGCCTTGAAACGCTGACCGCGGAAATTGCCCAGGAAATTCTTCAGGCTCCTTCGGACGCAAAAATCCCAACAACGCGCTAGAGCTCCAGCGCATTCGTTGCAAACACCGGTTTGTCTGCCCGGAAAATCTGAAATGCTCCGGCGAACTGCCGGAAAATCCTAGCTGATCTTTTCCACCTGCACTGCCGTGCCGTACGCCAGCACTTCCGTCACGCCCTGCATCACTTCGTTTGCGTCATAGCGCATCGCCAGGATCGCGTTCGCGCCATGTTGTGCTGCATGTTGCAGCAGCAGCTCGTACGCCTCTTCACGCGCCTTCTCGCACAGCTCCGTCATCACCGTGATGTTTCCGCCCACAATCGTCTGAATCCCCGCCGCCAGGTTGCCCAGCACGCTCCTCGATCGCACCGTGATTCCCCTCACGATTCCGAAGTTCCTCACCACCCGGTATCCTTGCAGCTCGGTTCCCGTGGTCACCATCGAACTATCCACTCGTCCGTTCATGTGTGTTCTCTCCCTCCGCCTGGGGATGTTTACGCCTGCGATTCTACCTCTGGACATCCCGATTCCCACGCCGCTTCTCTCTGCTATGCTCGGCTTGCGTGGAAACTCTCTTTGAAATCTTGGCGATCGTTCAGATCGCCGCGGGCCTCTACCTTCTCTGGCAGGGTATTCAGTGGCTCGCCTACGTGCGCCGCCGCTTGAAAACCGACCCGGGGTTTTTTGCCCCGCATACCGCCGTCATCTGCCCGTGCCGTGGCATGGAACCTGGCCTCGAACGCAATCTCGTTTCCTTGTGCGAATTCGCCCACCAGAACTATGAAGTCTTCTTTGTTCTCGCCTCCGAATCCGATCCGGCCTACAGCATCGTAAAACGCGTCGCAGCATCTTCCCGTGTCAAAGCCACTGTCGTCATCGCCGGTAAGCCGCAGAATTGCAGCGAAAAGGTGAACAATCTCCGCACCGTCGTCGAACAACTTCCTCCCGAATTTGAGGTGTTGGTCTTCACCGATTCCGATGGCCGCCCCGGCAAATCCTGGCTGCACCGTCTCGTCGCGCCTCTCACGGATTCCCGCATCGGCGCCACCACCACCATGCGCTGGTTCATTCCCAATCACAGTGATTTGCCCACCGCACTCCTCGCCGCTTGGAACGCCTCTGTCGTCACCATGCTGGGCGATCACCAGAAAAACTTCTGCTGGGGCGGCGGCACCGCCATCCGCCGCAAGCTCTTTGAAGAGATCGGTATGCTCGACGTCTGGCAGCATTCCTTCAGCGACGACTACTCCCTGACCATGATGGTGGAACGCACCGGGCGAGGCATCGTCTTTCTACCCGAATGCCTGACCGTCTCCTACGTCCAATCGGACTATTCTGGTCTCCTTGAGTTTACAAACCGCCAAGTCACCGTCACCCGTGTCTATCGTCACAATATGTGGGCCACCGCCTTCGCCACTCACTTTCTCTATTGCCTGACCGCTGTAGTAGGCCTGTACCTTGCCCTCAGCCTTACCATCGCTTCCCGCCCCGCCTTCCACGTTATGTCCTTGCTGGTCCTGCCCTTCTTGCTCGCGGCCATTCGGGGTGCCATCCGTGTCATCGGTGCCACCGAAGCCCTTCCGCCCTTCAGGTCGCAGATCATGGCCCAATCTTGGATGTACATCCTTTTGACCATGGTTATTCCATTTCTGTACCTGTTGAATTTTCTATCCTCGTTCGGTCGCCGCCTTCGCTGGCGTGGTATCGACTATGAGCTGATCTCCCCCGAGCAGACCCGCGTCCTCACCCCGTAATCGTTGCCCCCCCGCACGAAAAAGCGCAAAAAATGCCCCGCGCGCGCAATTTCTACCCAGCTTTCATCGGCTTGTCATTTTTCCCCCTGCCTAAGTCATTGAAAAGTTGCATCATAAATTTCCTCCTCAGCGGCACCCCGGATGCTAATCACTACCTAGGTCAGGTGTGATTCTTGTAAACGCTATGGCGGGGACTCCTTCTCGCTTACCCCTTGGTGGTGAAGTCAGCTTTTCACGTCATTGGGGTAACTAAGCCTGACCTAGCTTGCGCCCTGTCCGCTTGCCCGGTGATTCCGGGCGACCTCCTCAGGAGGTTAACGCAAGTCCAATCTACTACAGGAGCGCTTCGTTCCCACCGCGAAGCGCTATCGGAGGAGTGCACGTGAAGTTGATCCGCAGATCAGTCGCAACGCATCCTATCACCCAATCCAAACCCGCTCCCTCACCCTTTCTGTACCTCTTTTACGAAAAAACCTCGGGCACAGCCCATTTCCATGTCGAAGCCGGGCCCGCTGGCGAACTCCCCGTGGACCACGCCGCCGGGCTCCTCGCCATGCATTGCCTGGTCCGAGGCCAATCCCCCAGCGACTACATGATTATGGTTCCCGCGCCGCAGGAAAGCCTGGGTGACTTGGAGGAGAAGGCCGAGAAACTTCTACAAGCAGGACATAAAGTCAAGAGCGCTGTGCGGCTCACACGCCGCGAACAAGAAGTCCTCGACGGCATTCTACGCAGTCTTGCGAACAAGGAAATCGCTTCCGAACTAAACCTCTCCGAACGCACGGTGAAGTTCCACGCTTCTTCCCTGCTCGCCAAATTCAAGGTGCGCGGCCGCATGGAACTCATGCGGGAAACCTCGCGCAGTCCCATGCAGCTTTTGCCCGCGGCCGTCAGTCCACCCGCGCCGCAGATGCCACCTTTTGCCCGTCGCCCGAATCTCTATGCCAAGCCCATGCATTCCCGCAACGTTTTGCCGCTGGCCCGCCCGCGCCTGATGGCCTGATAGCAGACCTAGATATTTCATCCGCTCTTGGGTCTCGTGGCACAGTCACTCCTGACTGTGCTCTTGGCCTTTCCTCGTAGGGGCACAGCACGCTGCGCCCCTACTCCTCGCCTATTCTGGAGTGCGGCGGCTTGTTTACCCTGAGCTTCGAAGGGCCGCCGCTTTTCCGGATGCAATCCATGCTGTCATCCGCCATGTCGAAGCCGCCGCTCTGGGACCTCAACTATTTCTACACCAACGATCTCACGCTCCTGCCCGGCCTCCAGCAACCTCGCAACACCAACGCACCCCCCGACGAAGAAGAGTCGCGCTGGCACGAACTCACTCGCCGCTACGCCCCTCCCCCCACAGAAGGAGAATGTAGCGGCCACATTTTTACTCTGAGCATCGCGAAGAGCAGGTGGCCATCTGAAGCTGGTCGCTACAGAAGAAAGAGAAACCCAACGGAAGGGAGGCACATGTTAGGACGCGACGGCGGCGGGGGTTTGACGCGGCGGCTCGCTTTCCACGCCTCTCCAGCCCACAGCGCGGCCGCTGACCGCTTCCTTCACCGAGCGAAACAGCACGATGTACATAAGTTGCCGGTAGTAGAAGCGTTGCAGCAGCACGGGAACCAACAGCGTCCAATCCTCATGACGTTCCAGCGCAAACGCGATCATGCACGTAAACACGTCAATGATCAGGAATCCCAGGAAGAAGATCACCGAACGCTGCACGTCCGCCGTGGTCCACAGGTGCGGGATCTGCGTGATGTGTAACTGCGCCAGACCCCACAGCAGCAAGCTGCCAAGAAAGAGCAAATCAATGACCGGCGAAATCAGCGGCAGCGCGATCTGGAAAACGAAGATGTTAGGCAGAGCCACCCAGCCGAGCGCGCCATACTTCGCCCGGAACAATGTGCTGCTGTGCTTCCAGAAGGATTGCAGCGTCCCAAACGTCCAGCGAAAGCGCTGCCGAATCAGCGACCCGGGCGTTACCGGAGCTTCTGTCCAGGCAATCGCATACTCGTCGTACGTGACGCGCCAGCCCAGCCGGCGAATCGCGATGGTGAGGTCGGCGTCTTCCGCCACCGTGTCCGCGGTGATTCCGCCCGCCGCTTCGATCGCTTGTCGGCGCCAAGCACCCAGAGCCCCGGGCACGACCGTGATGCAATTCAGGAGATCGAAGGCGCGCTTTTCCATGTTCTGGCTGGTGATATATTCCAGCGCCTGCCAGCGCGTCAGCCAGCGCGAACGGTTGCCGACTTTGACGTTGCCCGCCACCGCCCCGACGTGCGGATCGGAAAAGTGGCGCAGCAAATGGCGGATCGCGTCGGGCTCCACTTCCGTGTCGGCGTCGATCGTCACGACAATTTCCGTCCGCGCATGCATGAGCGCAACGTTCAACGCTGCCGCTTTGCCGCGGTTGACCTGGTGAATGATCTGCACCCGGGTTTCGCACGAGAAATTGGATTGCAGAAGCTCCAGCGTGCCATCCGCCGAGCCGTCATCTACCACGACCACGTGAATATCCGGAATATCGGAAGCCAGAACCGAGCGCACGGTCTGAACGATGACGCTTTCTTCGTTGTGCGCTGGAATCAGCACCGTCACCGCCGGAATGGGATTAGGCAGGACGTCGTGATCAGGACGCAGCTTCTCGATGATGGCCAGAATTCCGATGATCATGGCGCGGCAACTGACCAGTATGATCCCCAGGATGAAAACCGTGGCAATCCCGAAACGCAGCCACTGGAACATCGCGAAGATGAAGCCATCCGCATGCGCCGAAAGCCTTTCGCGGAAGGACAGCGGCACCATCACGTCCGCGCGCGTTTTCCCGATCAGGTCGGAGACGGAGACGAACTCGTAGCCCTGGGCGCGCATCTGATCGATGATCAACGGCAGGGCCGCAACGGTCTGCGCGCGCTCTCCGCCCCCATCGTGGAGCAGCACGATATTTCCATTCTTGGACTGGCGCATTACTTCCGCTGCGATTTCCTCCGCCGGGCGCTGGTGCTTGTCCTCCGTCATGCGCCAGTCGTCCGGGTCAACGCGTTGGCCCACGATCAGGTAACCCAGTTCTTGCGGGTAAGGCAACTGCTGCACTTCTTCCGCATATTCCGGCTGGTGATCGATGCCGTATGGCGGACGGAAAAGAATGGACTTGACGCCGAGTGTGCTCTCGATCAGGCGCTGCGTCAGATTCAACTCCCATTTGATCTGTGTGCGCGAGATTTCGTCAAAATTAGGGTGTGTAAACGTGTGATTGCCGATCTCGTGGCCTTCATTGTATTCGCGCTTCAGCAGATCCGGCGCCTGGTTGGCTGCTTCACCGACGACGAAGAAAACGCCCGGGACATTTTTCTCTTTGAGGATATCCAGGATTTTCGGTGTCCACCGCCGGTCGGGGCCGTCATCGAACGAGATCACCAGTTTCTTCTTGGCGCCGCCAAGTTCCTCGATGTCAAAAGAGAGCGGTATGGCCTCGTATTTTTCTCCGGTGAAGAGATCCGTGGCGGGATCGTAGTTGAAACTCCGCACGCCGTTTTTGGGCACATCCGCGATGTGCCAGATATCGCCATCGCCCTCGAGGATGAGATCGGGGCCGGGGGGGATGTCGCAGAGTTTATTGCGAATAGCATCGTCGGGGTGCGTGGCATCCCAGATCGGCCAGATGGAAGAATCGCCAGACCCGAAACGCCACAGGGCCGTGCCTTGTACCCCGAGTCTTTCGCTGGCTCGCAATTCGTTATAGGCCGTAATTGCGTCGAGCATCCACACCTGGTGTGTGTGATTTTGTTCGTCCACGTACGAATAGTGCGGATTCAGGGAAGCCGCATCGAATTCGACATCGGCCTCGGATTCGTGCGCGTGGAGAAGCGCCTCCTGAATGCTGAATTCCTCCGCGTGCAGCGGTCCCTTCTGGGTGCTTTCCGTCCAATCATAGGCGTAGTTGGCAATGCCGGCCACAATTTTCTGCGCCGGAACAACCTGGCGAACCTGGCGGAGATTTTCCATGAACCAGTCCTGCGCCGCGATTGGCCCAGGTTCCGAGGTCAGCCAGTGTTGGTCGTAATTCATCAGGATGATGGCATCGGTTTCCCGGCCAAAGAACGCGTAGTCGTACTCGTCGTCGCGGGCCGGCAGGGCAATCATGACTTTTAGTCCAACGGAGTGGAGCGCGGGCGCCAGCTCGCCGATGAATTCTTGAAAATTCGGCTGGCTCTTCAGCGGCACTTCCTCTAAATCCACCACAATGCCCGCCTGGTGAGCCAGCACGGCGTATTCCACCACATCGGAAACAAGGTGGCGCCGCGCAGCGGGATTCGCAAGCAGCTCGGCGAGCTCCTTTACGCGCCAGACCGCGCCATCGTAATTGTTCAGCAGCCCCATCATCGGCAGCTCGATGGGCGGATTAAGGGAGCGCATCCATTGGTGCAGCTTGTCTTGTCTGAGCCGTGTAAGGGCCTCCGCCGGCGAGGCCTTGACGGTTTGATTGCGCTCGTAATCCACAACCGTGATTGCGCCGTCGGCGGAGACGGCATGAAGCTGCTCCGGCATGAGCAAGTCAATGTCTTTGTAATGTTTCTTGAGGGAAGCGAGGCTATTGGGGTCCCAGCTCACAAAAAACGCCGCGCGCAGTGGATCGTATGTGGCGGGAACCTGCCCGATATGCGCCACGCGCGTGTGACGCCCTTCGCGCAATACCACCGGCTTCAAGAGCTTGCGTTTGACGGAGTGATAAGCGGGGCGTGTGTCCGGCAACAAAGACGAGGGAAGCTCGACACTTCCGGCGATAGTTATAAAGAAATAGATCAGCAGAAGCGTGAGCAGCGCACCGCTGATTTCCAGGAACCGGCGCGTGCGCCGCCAGCGGACTTTCTCCGCGTCATAGAAAATCGGCTTTCGTTCTTTCATGTAACGTGGCGGCCACGCGGCACAGGGGGGCAGCGCCGCAAGCACGATACTCCGTGGGGTGAAATCCGTCCCGTCTATTGTAAGATGCGAAGCAGGAATGAAGCGAATTTTCTCCAGTCCTGTTTTCCCGCTCCTGGCCGGTGCCTGTTTGCGGATGCTTCTCGTGCTCAAGTTTCCGGCGGGCTCGGGTGACACCGTTATTTACGAGCAACTGGCGACGAACTGGCTGAAACACGGGAAATATGCGATGGACATTGCCGGGCTGCCGGTGCCGGTGGATCTTCGCATGCCGGGATATCCGGCGTTTCTGGCGCTCGTTTACGCATTGACCGGCCGCACAGGTGAAAGCGCGCGCTTAGCCGTGATGTTGGCGCAGGTGCTGGTGGACCTGGCGTGCTGCGTGGTAATCGCGGCGTTGGCGGCGCTGCTGGTGTCCCTTTGCTCCAGGCAGGCGAACCGTCAACGGGCTTTTCTGGTGGGCTTGTGGCTCGCGGCGTTATGCCCGTTCACGGCGAATTATGTGGCGGTACCGCTAACGGAGGTTTGGGCGACGTTTCTCACTGCAGTGGCGCTGCTGCTCCTGGTGATGGTGGCTGCGGAAGTGCGCGCAGAAGGGCCGGAGTGGCCGCGCCGTGAATGGTTCGCGGGGAAAGGGTATTGGAGGTCGGTTGCCCTGGGTGGGCTCGTCGTGGGTGTGGGCGCCTTATTCCGCCCCGAGACTCCCCTGCTGCTGGTGACAACCATGATTCTGCTGGGTCTCTGGATGTGGTGGCGAGGGGAAACGAAGCGTTTCGTTCTATCGGCCGTGCTCATGGCTTGCGCTTGCGCCCTGCCGCTCATGCCCTGGACTGTGCGGAATGCCATCAGCCTTCATGAATTCCAGCCGCTCGCGCCGAAGGACACCATGTTGCCCGGCGAAGTGAACCCCAGGGGATTCATGGCGTGGGAACGCACCTGGTTGTTCCGTGTACGCGATTGCTATCTGGTGCCATGGAAGCTCAACGACGGTGAGATTCACCTGGAAGATATTCCGGCGGGGGCGTTCGACACACCGGAGGAGCGGGATCGCGTCGCCGCGGTGCTGGAGCACTACAACGAGGACCTTACGCTCACCAGGGAGGAAGATGCCGTCTTCGCTCAGTTGGCGCGGGAGCGGACCGCGCGCCATCCCCTTCGGACCTATCTCTGGATTCCCATTCGGCGAGCCGTGCGCATCTGGTTCACGCCGCGCATCGAGTTGCTGCCCGTGTCTGGGCACGTCTTTCCCCTCGCCTATATGCGGGAAGAAGACCCCGTAGACCAGCGCATGACGATCCTGATTTTTTTTCTAAACATTTTGTACGTAGGGCTGGGAATCTGGGGCGGCTGGAAACTATGGAAATGCCGCAGGGCACGTGGCGCAGTGGTGCTTCTGGTGTTCTACATCGTGGTGCGTACGGCCTTTTTGACGACGCTGGAGACGCCGGAGCCGCGCTATGTGCTCGAGTGTTTTCCCGCTCTGATCGCCATGGCAGGAGCGGCGCTTGTGGGATCGAAGCATGGAATCCGAGAATCGGTGAAATAGGGAAGCGCGAAAAGCAGAAAGGAAAAGGTGACTGCTAGCGCTCTTCCGGCGGCTCGGGGTGGATGGTCACGCGAAAGATTTGCGGGAAGCGTTCCTTTACGCGATCTTCGAGCGCGGCAGTCACATCATGGATGCGCGTGATGGGAAGATCACTCTTCATGACGCAGTGGCAGGAGACGAGCGTGTGGTGCTCCACCTGGCGCACGCGCACGTCGTGGCAATTGATCAGTTCGTCGTAGTCATGGGGCAGGCTGTTCAGGAAAGATTCGACCGCCAGTTCCAGCCGGTGCATTTCTCCTACGCGTGTATCGGGCGTGGCAATGTGGCGGCCGAGGGGTTCGATGTGGATGTTCACCTCGGCATTGCCATTGCGTAAGGATTGAATGCCTTCCTCAAGTTCGGTGGCGCGGCGATGGGCATCGCGCAGGCTAAGATTTTCATCCACTTCCAGATGGAGTTCGACGAAAAGACGGCCGTCCTGCTGAAACGCCGAGAGATCGTGAATGGCCAGGCCCATGCGCTGGGCCACGGCGCGGATCGACTCAAAAAGATGCTCGCCTTGCGGGGCGCGCGGCTCCGTGTGCACGATCACGTCCGCCGGTACGATGTCGCCGATACGTTTCTCGATCGCATCCGTTAGCAGATGAACCTGCTCCAGGCTGGTGGTGCGGGGAACGGAAACCGTGGCGTCCACGAAATGGCGATTGCCGGCGCGGCGGACGCGTACCCGCTCGACATCCAGCACTCCATCCATCTGCCCAATCGCGCCGATGATTTGGCTTTGCAGACCCGCCGGGGCGGCATCCAATAAAGCATCCACAGTGCGCCGGCCCAGTTGCGAACTGACCCAGAGAATCACGCCGGCGACGGCAAGCGCCGCGAGGGCATCGGCGTAAGCCAGCCATGGCAGATTAAATGTATTACCCGCCCACACCAGGCCAATTCCGGCGATGACCACAACCGTACTCCAAACATCCGTGGAAAAGTGCAAGGCATCGGCTTCCAGGGCCTCACTGCGGTACTTTCGCGCAACGGCGGTCAGCGCGCGGGCGCGGGTCATATCGATTGCCAGGGCCACGAACAATACGACAAAGGCGATGAGGCTGGGTTGGATATGCACGGAGTGGAAGAATAGCCGCGAAAAGGCTTCGTAGATGATGTAACAAGCGGTGAGGATGAGAAGTCCGGTCTCGATAAAAGCGGAGAAATTCTCGAATTTGCCGTGGCCGTAAGGGTGGCGCTCGTCCGCGGGCTGGTCCGAAACGCGCACGGAAAGAAACGTGATGACCGCCGCAACCAGGTCCAGCCCCGAATGGAGCGCTTCCGAAAGTACGCCTAAGCTTCCCGTACGAAGGACGAGGAACGTCTTCAGGCAGAGCAGCAGCAACGCGGAGCCCACGCTGAGCAGGGCGGCGCGCTTCTTTTCCTGGATATCCCCGTTGAGCCTCTGGGAAAAGGGCATGCCTAAAGACTACCTCAACTCTTTGGGAGTTGCCGGGATTCACTTGGAGGTGCGAAGCTGAAACGCAGATGTAACCTTGTGGGCCATGCACTTGCATCTCTGGTGCTGAGCGTCTACGCTTTTCCGCGAACCCCCGAGGAGCCCCCATGAGAAAAACCCTGATTTGGGCACTGTTGTCAGCCAGCAGTGCGGCGGGAGTATCAGCGCAGTCAGACAGCGGTGGCGTCTGGAATACCCTGTCGGCGCCGGCCATGGACGCCAAAAAGGCCGCGACGGTAGAAAACGTGCAGATTGTACGCGACCGCGCGAAGATCACTCTCGTCAATGGGACCATCCAGTTTACGCAACCTGCAAATGGAGTGGTCTTTGGCGCCGTTTTTCACGGGGAAGGACACCTTCAGGTCGAGCCGCCCAATCCCACCGAGGCTCAGCAACTCCGCTTGTTCACCAAGCAAGACAAGCTGCACATGACGTTCTCGGAGGCGACCTTTAGCTTTACGGACGGGCTCCTGGATGAAGTCGGCAAACAAGTGAAATGGAAAGATGGCGGGGCCACGGATGAACTTTACGCGAAGAGGCAACAAGAGCGGGAAGACATCGGCGCGGAATATCTGCCCAGGGTGTTCAAGGGTGTGATGTCGGCCGATCGGAAACGCACGGCCTATTTCCTTGCGGACCTGAAGACCGATAAGTCCTGGATAGAAGTGCGCTACGACGCCATGCAACCCGAGGAAATGCGCGTGGGGCGTTGGGTAGATGTGGGAGGCTACAAAGAGTTGGACTACTGGATGAGTTTCCCTGCTGATGGCCGCGATCCGCGGCATGCCTACGATGATCCCGCGGCCCGGCAGGATTTCCTGATCCCAGACTACCAGCTGAACACCTCCGTGTCGGAAGGCGCAGAACTGTCGGGGACAGCGCACCTGACGGTGCAGCCGAGATATTCGGGCGAGCGCGTGCTGCTGTTCCACTTGGACTCGAACTTGCGCATCGGTACGGTCAAGGACGGGCAAGGGAAGAATCTGGTATTCCAGCAAGCACGGGAGCGCAAACAGCGCAGCCAGTCCTATGGTGACTATGTGGTGGTGACGCTCCTTGAGCCGACCCAGGCGGGCCAAAAGCAAGTTCTGGAATTTCAGTACGAAGGCAAGCATGTCGTGGAGAAGGTGGGCAACGGCAATTATTTTTGCCGTAGCTTCGGCTGGTACCCCACGGCTTTTTCACCGGAACTCGGCGTGGCTGAGTTCGCCTTCCGGTCCAACTTTGACCTGACATTTCGCAGCCCAAAGCGCTACAAACTTGTGGCCACCGGCCAGAAAACCGGTGAGACGACCGATGGCAAAGAACTGATTACCACCTGGAAGAGCGATATTCCACTTGCCGCGGCGGGTTTTGCCTTCGGCGATTACAAGTTGTTCACCGACAAGGTCGGAGACGTTGAGATTCAAGTCTATGCCAATAATCAACCGGATGATCTGCTACAGAGCATCCAGAGGGCCTTTAACAACCCGGTGGATGAGTTGGCACTGGGACCGGGCGGCGGCTCGCACGCGGGCGCGGGGGCTGCGATCGGGAACCTGACGCCCTCAGCGCTGGGCAAGACGATCAACATTGAAACCGCGAACACGCTTAAGGTCTTCCAGAACTATTACGGACCCTATCCCTACAAGACCCTGGCCGTCACAAACATCATCGGGAGTTACGGACAGGGTTGGCCGGGGCTTCTCTATCTCGGATGGTTCACATTCCTGGACTCGACCCAACGGCATGCATTGGGGATCAGGAATCAGACCCAGGTGTCCGATTTCTTCCGCGCCCATGAGAGTTCCCACCAATGGTGGGGACACCGGGTCGGGTGGAAGAGCTACCACGACCAATGGCTTTCGGAAGGGTTCGCGGAGTTTTCCGGGCTCCTTTACGTTCAATACCGGCAGAACATGAAAGAATCGCTGACGCAATTCCGGCTCGACAAGGAGCTTTTGTCCCGGGAAGACCTGAACCGCCACAGAACCGAAACCCTTGGGCCCATCTGGATGGGGCAAAGGATCGGCTCTTCGATTACCGACGGGGGCTCGTATCAGAACCTGATCTATTCGAAGGGCGCTTATGTGCTGCAAATGATCCGGCAAATGATGATGGATCCGCGGAATCCGGACCCGGAGCATATCTTCAAGGAAACCATGCAGGATTATTGCAAGACCTTTGACAACAAACCGGCGTCCACGGAGGACTTCAAGGCCATCGTGGAAAAGCACATGACCCGCGGCATGGACCTCGACGGGAATCACAAAATGGACTGGTTCTTCAACCAGTATGTCTATGGCACCGGCATTCCCCAATACACACTGCATGTGAACTTGGCCTCAACCCCAGACGGAAAGACCTCCGTGTCGGGTGAGCTCCTGCGGAGCGGCGTGCCAGACAATTGGAAGGATGCCATTCCCATGTATGCGCACATGGGCGACAAGAACGTCCGGCTGGGTACGCTTGCTTCGACGCATCCTCGAGAGGCGCTCAACTTTGTCGTACCGGCAGGGGTTGGCAAACTTTCCATAGATGACCTGGAAGACGACCTCGCCGACGTGAAGCAATAAACCTGAAATCCGAAGCTGACCAATTGCAGGCGAGCGCATCTTGTTTTGTTTCAAACGATTATCCTGTGAAGCCCCAACTTCGCCGAAGTTGGATGCCCCCACATCATCCACCGCCCAAAAAACTGTCATTTCGACCGGAAGGACGGGGCTTTTTGCCGTCCCGGAGCAGGGATACGGTTTTCCATCGCACGTTTTTTGTGCGATGAAATCCCTCTTCGACTTCGCATTTCGGGTTTAGTTGTTTGCTCTTGGGGTCATCGGAGGCTCGGGCAGCAGTGGCAAACGCTTGGGCTCCCCGCGCGCGCCACGCACCTCGACCTCTTCAAAGAGCAGCGAGGGCGCGACGACGGAGGCGGGCAAGCCACTCTGTGCCGTCCCGAACGTCCCGAGTGCCGTGCCAGAAATGCCCACGACCTGGCTCTGCATGTAGTTGTAAACGAAATCATCGCCGCCAATCGCGCTGATATTCCGCAGGGTCCGCGGGCTGAAGCCGGTAATGCGGGCCCCTCGCACCATTTCCTCGTGGCCGTCCTCCGGAAAGATCTTGTACACCACCAGCGGCAGACGATCCGTGGCGGCATTGCCCCCAAAGCTGGCCAGCAGTTCTTGAAAGTCCTCCTGGTGCATCAGGCTGATCGAAGGATTGTCCATCTGCCGCACGACCAGGCAGTAGCTCAGCTTCTCCGAACGGCAAGCATCCAGGAATTTCTTTTTCAGGTCGTCGCGGGCAACGGTTTCGGAGGAAGCAAAGAAGAGATTGCTCATGGTTGGCTCGGGGTCGCTGAGGAAGGCCGAGCGGCCGTGGCCATTGGACTTGCCGAAGTCGGGTCCGGGGCGGCGCGACATCAGAAGATTCTCCAGTTTTCCTTCCTCGACGAGGCTTACCTTCTGCGCTGGTACTCCTTCCTCATCGATCGAATAACCGCCGATGAGCGGCGTGCCTTTGTAGTCTTTCGCGAAAGGATCATCCACGAGAGAAACCGTCAGAGGAAGAACGCGCGCGCCCACCTTGCCACTCCATTCGCTTCGCGCGCCCAGGCTGTTCATCAACTGATCCATAACCTGCTGGAACGCCAGGGGAGGCCGCGCTCCGCTTAACGACGGGCTAAGAACCTCCGCAAGCAGTGAAGCGGCCGCGCGCGCTTCGAACAAAACCGGGCCCGTGTAATCCGGCGCCGTGGAAGCCGCGCGCATGGCCATCAATTCGCTCCCGGCAACGTTGAGGCCCTTGCGGACCGTGTCCACATTGGGAAGCTCGGCAGGCCGCGGCGCATAGCTGGAATAATAGTGACTCACCTGCATGCCATCGGCAGCCAGAGTGTTCATTCCCGCTTCGACGGCGGCGAAGCAATGATTGGCGCGAATCTCGGTGCCTTCACTCGTCAAGAGGTACTCGGTCGTGTACACCAGATAGTAGGTAACCCGCGATTCGTAGATCTGCGGGAAGGCTCGCAACGCGGCGGAAGTGTCGCGCGCTTCCTGCTCCCAATTGCGATTGGACCAGTCCGAGGGCACCAGCGGATCGATGTGTTGGACGGGCTCGACCTTCGCGAAGTCGTCGATATCGGAAGGGCGCGCCAGGCTGCTGAGATAGGCTTGTTTGCGGGAATAGGTTTCGACGGCTTCCTTGAAGGCCTGATCCGTGGCGATCCAAAGATCCTGGCGCAGCGAATCGTAGTCGCGGTCGATGCCCACGTCCCCCGAGCGCCCGATGAATCCGCGAAAGCCCTCCTCACTGATGAAATTGGAGCTGTCCAGTTTATAATCCCCAACCCGCGCGGAAACACTCATTTGGCGTACGCGGCTGCGATTGGAAGAAACCAGCGCGCCGAATTCGGCCACCATTTCGCGGACGTCCATATCGAGCAGGCGATATTCCACGTAAAACGGGCGCACCGGCTGATCCGCCTGGGGGATTTGCAGTTGCAGGCGCGCTTTGGAGCGTGCCATTTCATCGCGCATGGCGCTCAGGGTGTGATCGTTGTCCGCGGGAGCCTGGGCCAAGGCGGCGGAAGCGGTGGAAAGTGCCAAGAAAATGGCCGCGAGCCGAAGGGTGCGCATTACTGGAGGCCTCCCGATTTTGCGTCGTCGTGCGCGGGCGGCGGCAGAATCGGCGGCCGGTCCGTGGATGTTTCCTTTTTCTGGACTTCCAATTCCGAAGTGAGGATGGCGGGAGAAGCGGCGGAGACCGGCACGGAACCTGACTCCGCGCCGCAATAGCCGTTAAAGACTTCCGGCGTATCCCCGGTGGCCACAATCTTGGTCAACGCCGCGAGCGGTGTGCCGACGATGTCCACGCCGCGGACCAGTTCGTCCGGGCGCCCGTCGGCAAACACCTTGTAGACCACCAGCGGTTGCACCTGGAAGGCTTGCGGCTGTCCGCGGCCCGTAAAGGTGAAACCTCCGGCGATGTCATCAATGAGCAGGCCATAGGGCTTGCCCTGCTGCTTGACGAGTTCGATGAGTTTTGCGCGAAGCTGCGCGTTCGTCACCGTCTTGCTGCTTTCCACGATGAGGTTGCCCTGTCGCGAAACCGGCGTTGCGCCAATTTGCCGCCGGCCATGTCCATTGGAATGCGGGAACCCCTCCAGCGGCGAGCGCGACATCTCGAAGTTTTTCAGCACGCCGTGATCCACCAGAACCACGCGCTGTGCCGCCACACCTTCGTCGTCAAACTGGTAGTAGCCCAACAGGTCCTGGTTGCCCAGCTTCTTCATGGTTGTGTCATCAACGATGCTGAGGAATTCGGGGAGGATGGTTTCGCCCACCTTTTTGGCGAACGTCTGGCCTTCATTGACGTCCTTCTGGCGATGGCCCTCGGCACGATGCCCGAAAACTTCGTGGAAGAACACGGCGGCGGCGCGGCCTGTCAGCAGCGCCGGCCCCACCGTCGGATCGTTCAGGGGAGAGGCAACCAGGCCCTCCATCTCCTTGCGAAGCTGCGCCGCGGCAGCATACACCGCTTTGTCGTCGGGTGCTTCAGAAGGAGTGACCCAATCGAAGTTGTAGTAGCGATCGATGTCCATACCATCGCTGGCCTTGCCTTGGATAAAGAGTTCCAGACGGTAGCGAATCTGGCCAAACTGCAGATGCGTGCCTTCGGTGTTCAACTGCATGATGTTTTCCGCATTCGCGGTAAAAGTGACGATGGAATTGATGACCGCGGTGGACTGCCGGAAGTACCGGGTATAGTCGCGTACCTTCTGCTCCCATGGCTTGCGATCCAGAGTGAAGGAGACCCAGGCACCTGTGTAGGTCTGCGGCTTTTCGCGCGAAAAATCGGGCGCGCGGCCTTCTTCCGTTTGTACTTTCACTTCCTTGCCGGTCTTGATCTTGATGAGCGCTTCGGCGGCGGCGCGATATTGCTTGTCGGTTTCCAGCCAGATGGCGCGGCGCAGCACCTCGGGATCGTCGTCGAGCGGGGCATTGGTACCAGGGCCACCGTTTGGCGGCGTTCGGCCATCCACCTTGTGAGTGTCGTCGAGTTCGTAGCTGCCGGTGCGAACCGTAACTTCCAACCACCGATTCCGCGCCTCATCGCTGCTCAGAAGTGCCCCATTGGAACCCGACACCGTGGCGCGCTGCGAGTCCGTAAGGGTGTAACCGATGTAATAGGCCGCGGGATCCTGCTCGCCAAGGGTCTTCAGCGAGCGGTCGAGCTCCGTTTTCATGGCGTCGAAAAGGGGCGAGGCTTTGGGTGCGCCGTCGGGCGGATCAGCCGATCTCACGGGAAGCGCGAGGAGAGCTGCGCCGAGAAGAGTGGTAGCCGCAAAGATGCGCCGGTAAAGACGCCCTTGCCAGACTGCGCCAATTGGAAGGTTCAAAGGATGCCTCACTCTGGATTAGACGAAAATAGTGAGTCTTCAGTGTACGTCAGGCGGGCGCGTGAGACAAAGCGCAGCCGCCGGGGCGTGTTGCTGGTCAGTCTCCAATCACCGGGACTTGGCCGCGTGGCCGAGCAGGATGTCGCGCGATTGCCTGCGTGGAGTGGCTGGGGTAAACTCCAGGGCCAGTGGCGGATACTTCCTCTATTGTCGGCCGCACCATCTCCCACTACACCGTCCTCGAAAAACTTGGCGGCGGCGGTATGGGCGTGGTCTACAAGGCTGAGGACACTCGCCTTCGTCGCTTCGTCGCGCTGAAGTTTTTGCCACCGGAAGTTGCCGGCGACCCGCAGGCACTGGCCCGTTTTCAGCGCGAAGCGCAAGCCGCATCTGCGCTGAATCACCCCAATATTTGCACGATTTACGACATTGGCGAACAGCATGGGCAGGCGTTCATCGCCATGGAGTCTCTGGATGGGACAACGCTGAAGCATCTCATCGCCGGGAAGCCCCTCGAGACGGAACTTCTGCTCACACTGGCGATTGAGATTGCCGACGCCTTGGACGCCGCTCACGCCGAAGGCATCATCCACCGTGACATCAAGCCCGCCAATATTTTCGTGACCAAGCGGGGACGCGCCAAAATTCTCGATTTCGGGCTGGCGAAGCTGTCGGTCACGGGAGATCGCGCGGCCGACACGACGACAGGTTCGGACGAAATGTCCGGGGGCACGACGTCGGAGCATCTAACCGGTGCGGGATCTACGCTCGGCACGATCGCTTACATGTCGCCGGAGCAGGTGAGCGCCAAGGAACTGGACGCACGAACCGATTTGTTCTCGTTCGGAGTTGTCTTGTACGAAATGGCCACAGGCGTGACGCCGTTTCGCGCTGAAAGTACTGGACTAATCTTCGACGCCATCCTGAACCGCGCTCCGCTGCCCCCGGGACAACTGAATCCTGACATGCCGGCCGAGCTGGGACGGATCGTCCACCGAGCGCTGGAGAAAGATCCGGGTCTCCGTTACCAGACCGCCGCGGAACTTCGCGACGACCTGAAACGCTTGAAACGCGAGTTGGATTCCGGCCGCTCCGGGGCAATCTCTGCTCGACCGGGTGCGCTCGAAGAAGTTCGCAGAACCCGCGCACATCGTCGATGGCACACATGGGCCGTCGTTGCCGGTAGCGCTCTCATCGCCATCGTGGCATTTCTCGGTTATGTCTTAACGCGCCCGGTGGCGCCGCCCCGGGTGCTGCGAACTGTCCAGCTCACCAACACGAATCGGCCGAAATCAGGCATAGTCACGGACGGCACGCGGCTTTACTTCATCGAGGGCCAATCGGGCCTTTCCCAAACCTCCGTGAATGGCGGCGAGACGTTTCCCATACCTACCTCCTTGGAGGACACTGGCTTTTCTAACGTTTTCGATATCTCGCCAGACGGTTCTTTGCTCTTGATGAATACAGCCCGAGGGACGTCTCTCGACGGCCCTCTTTGGAGCGTCCCTGTGCTTGGCGGTTCGCCCCGTCGATTGGGCAGCCTTGAGGGCCACGCCGGTGCGTGGTCGCCAGACGGGCAGAGGATGGCCTACTGCAAAGGGAACGAGATATTGCTGGCGACGAGTGATGGCGGTGAACCGCGCCGGCTCTTGCTAGCGGCTGGAACCTCTAGCGATCTCCGCTGGTCGCCCGACGGCTCCATTTTGCGTTTTACCTTGAACGATCCCAAGACCAATAACCGCTCCATCTGGCAAGTTTCAGCGGAGGGCGGCAATCTTCGTGCCCTGCTTCCGGGTTGGAACAGCACACCCAACGAATGCTGTGGCAAGTGGACGCCGGACGGAAGGTACTTCCTCTTCCAGGCTGTCCGCGATGGGACGGCAAACCTTTGGGCCCTGAACGAACATGGTGGCCTTTTCGGTTCAACTCCGCGGGAGCCGGTTCAGTTGACGACTGGACCAATGAATGTAGGTAATCCCGTCCCGAGCCGCGATGGGAAAAGGCTCTTCGCCCAAGGCTGGCAGCCCCGAGGGGAATTGGTGCGCTACGACGCCAAATCAGGACAATTCGCGCCTTACCTTTCGGGAATTTCGGCCATGGGACTCGACTTCTCTCGTGATGGCGAGTGGGTCGCCTACAATGATGGCTCCGATGGCACCATGTGGCGAAGTAAGGTTGACGGAACCCAAAAGCTGCAACTTGTTTTCCCGCCGATGCAGGCCTACCTGCCTCGCTGGTCTCCGGATGGCAAGCAGATTGCCTTCTCTGGTCATCCGCCCGGCGAACCCTGGCAAATCTATATTGTTCCCGCCGAGGGAGGCTCTCCCGATCTGATCTATCGAAGTGCAACCAACTACGTGGACCCCAGTTGGTCTCCAGACGGCACATCGCTGGCCTTCGGAGAGAATTCACTGAACAATCAGGGGTCAGCGGTCTACGTCCTCGATCTGAAGACGCGGAAAGCCTCGAAGTTGCCAGAATCCGACGGCCTCTATTCTCCACGCTGGTCCCCTGACGGACGCTACATTGCGGCCATTCCGCTGGATTCTCTCAAGCTTATGCTTTTTGATCTCACCACTCAGAAATGGACCGCGCTCGCCGAGATTTTCGTAGCCTATCCGACGTGGTCCCGGGATGGGCGCTATTTGTATTTTGACGGCATTCTCGACAACCAGGAAGGCTCTTTCCGCGTGCAAATCTCCGACCGCAAACTGGAGCGCCTTTTCAGTCTGAAGGGGTTTCAGGCGGCCGGAGGAGCCTTCGGAAACTGGAGCGGCCTCGCCCCAGACGGATCTCCGTTGTTTGTCCGCGACGCCAGCATCCAGGAGATCTACGCTCTCGATGTGGAGATGCCCTAATCTCCCTAGCCCGCCACCGGTCAGGCCTTCATCTTTTTCTGCAAAAGCGCGAGTAGCGGTCGATCGAGCTGATGTCCCTGCCAATCCTCGAATTTTGTTCCCGGGCGTTCCGTATCGAGTACACCAAAGGACCCGCGGAAATTCCACAAGGCCCAGCCGGACTTCAATTCACCCAGAGTGTCGAGTGTGTCGCTAAACCACGCCAACACCACCTCGGGCGGCGTGTGCTTGTAACAACCCATCTCGCCGAAGTGAATGGGAACACCCTGGGTTGCAAGACTGGCCCAGGGATGAAAGAGCGTCCCGAGCGTTTGGCGATCATAAATGATTTTCCCTTTGTCGTCCCTAAGAGGCCATGTGGGCAGCGGCTCTGAGCCGGTGAGGATACCACGCACCCACTCGCATTGGTGGTGTGTGACTTGAATCGGAGTGTAGGTGTGACCGCTTTGCAGCATGCCAGTGCCGAAGAGATCCGGGATTGGCGAGCCTCCTCCCGGATAGCCGTCGGTTATGACCATGCGCTGCGGGTCGCGCGTGCGAATCGCCTCCGTGGCCGCCTTGGCCACACGCGTATAGTCCTTGGCATGACGTTGCAGCATTTCGGAGTTAAAAAAGTCGGTCGTTTTGGCTGGGCCGCGTTTCTGGAGCTCTGCAAGCTCAGTCGCGTTCGGGGGAACGATGGGCTCGTTCACCAGGTTGAAGCTGAGCCGCTTGCTTGGAATGCCCTTGTAGCGTTCGGCGAAGAAGCTCCATTGATGAACGAAAGCATCGAGTGCGCGCGGATCGGTGAATACGCTGGTCTTTTCCTTCGTGACCGCGATGCCTGTCAGCTTTTCGTCCATCGTGTCGAGAATGCAGAAGCCCGGGGCACGGTGAAGACAAATGTTCACGTGAATTCCGTATTGTTCTCCCAGCCGGATGGCTCGGTCGATCGGTTCGATCTGCTTTTCGTTGATGGTGAAGAGATCGGGGGCCGTCCAAAAGCGATAATCCATGGGCAAGCGCAACCAGTTGAAGCCCCAATCGCGAATCCAGCGGAAGTCGCTCTCGAGGAACATCCCGTCGTTCTTGTAGGGGAAATATTTCATCCAGTCGGGATCGGTGGAAAAGTATTCCAGCAGATTGAAACCGTACCAGGGCGGATTGTTCGCGGGTGTTTGGGATTGCGGCAGACTGGATTCATTTAAAGACGTACCCTCCCCAAGGAATGCGACGCCCGCAAATGCAGAAGGCAAAATAGCGGCAGATGCAACTGCGGCGGCGGAATTAAGCAGACTGCGGCGCGTGAAACGAGTCAAGCCTGGCTGTGGGGCCGGTGATTCTGGTCGATCGTTGCTCCCTTTCCCCATCACTCACACTCCCTAACCGGAATTTGCGATTTGGACCTCTAACGCGCACATCGTATCTTTCTCCCACCCTGGACACAATGAATTTGCCAAGCTGTTGGTACATCGCCCACCAGCGCCGCTCCCAGTCATTTGGTCAGATGGAAGCGCGCAATTCACAATCTCCGCGCCTTACCGGCTGTTCAAGCTCGTGGAAGAACGCGTGCGTGAATAGGAAGGTCCAGCCAAAAAGCGGCAGAGACTAGCGCCAAGTTCCTACCTCGCGCGGCCGTAAAAGCGGAAGCGATTTTCGGGCTGGCCTCGTATTTCCGTTTGAATCGAGAAGAGGCTTCCGGCCAAGCGATCCCCGCGCGGAGCTTCGGCGGAGGCGGTGGTGACGAAAAGGGTCGTGAGACCGCCGCCGCCAAATGCGCAGGTCGTAATATTTTTCACTGGCATCTCGACCACGCGGTCAATTTGCCCGTCCGGCGCAACTCGCACGATGCAATTTCCATAGAACCGGCAGTTCCAGAGATAGCCTTCCGAGTCCACCGCCGAGCCGTCGGGAAATCCGCGCGCGAAACCTTGAAGAAAAGGGCGTTCATTTGAGATCGCGCCCGTCGAAGAATCGTAGTCATAAACCCAAACCACGTTTGCGAGCGTGTCTCCGAAATAAAAGCGGCGGCGATCGGGACTCCACGCAAGCGTGTTGGCGATTCCAACTCCTTTTCGCCAGGTAGTCGCTTTGCCATCCGGATCGACACGAACAAGGATGCCGTCCTGTCCCCCGGCTTCACTCGCGGAACCATCGGCATTCACGTTGTTGCGCATCGACCCCATCCAGAGCGATCCGCGCGGATCGCACCGCGCGTCGTTCAAGCGGACCGCCGGCCATCCGTCGAGCAGGAAAAGCGGATTGTGACGCGCATCCTTGGCAGGCTCCCAGAGAATCACGCGCGAGCCTAGCACGACAACAAGCACATCCTCGCGATCGGTCAACGCGAGAGAAGTGACCGGTTCATCGGGTGGTCTCAATGGGTCGA
>PMES01000100.1 GCA_003154775.1 Acidobacteriota bacterium
GGGGTTTCTTCACAGCTTCCGTGTGTGCCTGGGTCTTGGGTTTCTCTTTCTTCTGCGAGTCTCAGGGTTCTCAGCGCCGGCGTTTACCCCGACTGGGTCGGGGCGTTATCTTTACTCCTGCTTCCTGATCGCTGATAACTCTCTCCCCCTACGCCAACACCCCCTCATCCCCATCCAACGCATCCCGAATATCGTCGCTCGGCAGCGCGCCTTCTCTCCCGATGCACCACTGCTCCCCGCGCAACTCCACAATCGTGCTCGGCATAATCCCCTGCGTCTCCCCCGAATCCAGAATCAACGGAATCCGATCCCCCAATTGCCGGAACACCTCATCCCCGCTCGCGCAGGTCGGCGACCCTGAAAGATTCGCGCTCGTTCCCGTCAATGGCACGCCCAGTTCCTGGATCAGTCGCGTCACAATCTCATTCTTCGGCCACCGCAGCGCCACCCGCTTCGTATTCGCCGTTACCTTCAGCGGCAAGCGGTTCGACGCGTCCACCACGATCGTCAGCGGCCCCGGCCAGCACGCTTCCGCCAACTTAAAAAAATTGTCTGGCAACTCCTTCGCCAGGATCGCCGCGTGCTCCAGCGAACTGATCAAAATGGGCAGGGCTCGCGTTTCCGGTCGCCCCTTCACGCGAAAAATCTGGTCAATCGCCGCCAAATTCACGGGATCGGCCGCCAGCGCATACAATGTGTCCGTGGGAATAGCAATCACGGCGCCGCGATTCAACCATCCCGCGGCGTAGCGGATCATCTTCGGGTCGGGATGCTCCGCGCTAATTGGCAAAACTTCAGCAGACAAGGGCCGTACCTGACCTGTTTTCTCAAGCGGCGACACTCCCCCCTGCGCCGCTCTGCCCGCACCGTATCATACGCCTCCACCCTTCCGCAATGGAACACTCTCCCCCGCCAATAGCCAGATATCTTATGGTCGGTCTAAAGATGCGGCCCCGTCCCATCTCCGCACATTCCCGCCCATTTGGGAGTACGGCGCCTTGGCGCTGTTTTTACAACTGAACGCACGCCAACAAACCGTATCTCTTCTCCCGGGCGGATGAAGGCTCATGGAGGCGCGTGGAGCACCCTTTGTAACATAGCTGGACGATGGCGCCGCGCGCCCGACCGTCGCTTGGCGCCCGCCCCGACCCAGTCGGGGCATCATTTTCTTCTTTTCTTCCCCCTTCAACTTTTAACTTTCAACTCTTCAACCTCTTCAAGGTTCACGCTTCAACCCCTCCGCAATTTCCTCCGAACTCACCCCTGACTCCCCGCCATCGCTCGCAGCTTCGGCCTCGTCATTCTTGCGCAGCACGCTCGCGACCGCCGCAAACATCTTCTCCGTGTTCACCGGCTTGGAAATGTACGCATCCATCCCCGCGGCCAGGCATCGCTGTTGGTCGCCCTTCATGGCATCCGCGGTCATGGCGATGATCGGGATGTGCATGCCCGTTGACTTTTCCTTCTCGCGAATCGCGAGGGTCGCCTCAAAACCATCCATCTCCGGCATTTGGATGTCCATCAGTACAACATCGAAGCTTTCCTTCTCCAGCGCTGCCAGAGCCTCCCGGCCGCTCTCCACCGCCGTCGGTCGCCCGTAGCGGCCTACCGAAAAACGCTGACTCATCGTCATCCCGAGAGGAACGAGGGATCTGCTTTTCGCGTAAGATGAGGGAAAAAGCAGATTCCTCGCCCCGCTCAAAAAGCGAGCGGGGCTCGGAATGACAAGGGCGGGGATGCTTCAGCAGGGGCGCGTGCAGAAATGGGAATGTCGGCGCGCCGACAATATCAATTGATGTTGTAGTAAACGCAGGCCTTAGAAAAGCGGGTTTACAGTTCGTCGCCGACAGTCGACAGATCGGGGCGGAATTCTCAAGGCAGTGGCTAGTGACGAGTGGCTTGTGGCGAGCAACCGGAGTACGGACGAGGGAGTGGGGCACGCTGTTTGTGTCCCGGAAGTCGTTCCGGGACGGCTCGAAATGGCACAAGAGCAGCGTCCCCCCAGCATAACAAATGGAGCTTAGCACATTATTTACCATTTGTCAATTATTATTTATAGGGTACTAGTCTCGAAACTGGTACGAGGGGGCGCGGAGCAGGGAGAGGCGCGGACCCACCCTTTGCTAAGACCGCAAAGGGTAGGCCACCCGAGGTTGCCTCGAGGCGTTGAGTCTGCGCCACCCGCCCAGCCTCGCGGTAGGAAGCTGGGCTTTGGGGTTTCCGATGCGGCTCGGTCCTTGTGGGGTGGGTCGGGTGGGACAGCTTTCGCGCCTAACGACCACTTATTCCTTCCTCTCATTACGCCCAGGTAACTTTCTACAGTGATATACTCCGACCACGAGTCACAGGTTCTTCCTTGGCCCCACGTCACCGGCGGTACGGGATATGTGCTGACGCCTGATGCAGCCGCTGGCGAGCGATAAAGCAGACTTTTGACTCAGTTGTGAGGAGCAACGCGATGATAACAACAATAAGAACAAGAACAATTCCCACTATCCGGAACCCCATCGCTGCGATTTGGCAGAGCGCTATCCACAAGGCCATCTCTCAAAAACAACCGGGTGTGCAGCTCTATCTCAGTTCGACTCAGCCGGAAATGACGCAATTTACCGCCGCGGTCACTGCACTTCAGGACAATCAGCCGATACCCGCTACCATCGGGGATTGCGCCAAGTTGGCGGCGGAATACGTCTGGGCAGAAATCAGGCAAAACACTCAAAGAGCATCGCAACTCGCAAATGAACTTCGCGACAGTACGTGCGACCCACTCTGGACAACCGCCCTGGAGACCTATTTGAAGTGTAAAGCGTCGTTCAAATCCATCCCTTACGTGCGCTATTCAAGCTTAGACGAGTTCGTGATTCTTCTGCCCGATAAACCGGACCTCATTATCGGCGTGATCGCAGATTGGGGCACGGGCCTCGACGACGCAAAATGGCTTCTTTCGGAAGTCATGAAGAAAAACCCGGACGTGTTGCTCCACCTGGGCGACGTCTATTACTCGGGAACGGCTGACGAGTTCCGCGGCAATTTCCTCGATCCTATAAACGCGATCGCGCCGGGCATTCCCGTTTATACGCTGTCTGGCAATCACGACATGTACGCGGGAGGCGCCCCGTTTTATTGGGTTTTGAGCCAGCTGAATGCCACGCCGACGCTTCAGTCATTCAAGCAGAAGGCGAGCTATTTTTGTTTGAGGAGCGCCAAGTGGCAGATTCTGGGCATGGATACGGGACTTCATGACTGCGATCCCTTCAGCGTGACAACCAATGTCACGTTCCTTGATCCGCAAGAGGCGGCCTGGCATGTCGATAAGCTGAACAACGCTGGAGGGCGGCGAACGATTCTTCTTTCGCACCATCAGCCTTTCACCGCTTTCTTGGACGGAATTGGCGAAGGGCCGTCGGGGAAGCCTCTCGCTTACAATCCAAAGCTTTACTCTGTTTTTGGGCCCTTCCTAAACAACATTGCGCTCTGGCTATGGGGACACGAGCACAACTTCGAGGTCTTCAATCCGTATCTTGGGTTGAAAAAAGGCCGCTGCGTTGGCGCGTCGGCGATCCCCTGTTTGAAAGCGCAAAACCCCTACGGCCTTATCCAGAATCCGGACCTGCAGGGCCAGAGCGCGTTGCCGAGTCTCGCGCCGGACGTGATGGAACTGAAAGTTAACTCGGACGGATGGTATTTCCACAACTACGCGATCTTGACGCTCCGAAGTCCCAAGAGCCAATTCAAAGATTCAGAAATCAAATATTACGAACTCGACTCGGCCAAGAACGGACCGAGCATCTTGATGCATGGCGAGAATATTCCCTGAAAGAGACGCACTTTCGGCGGTGCCCAGGTTCGCGGTGAGACGCTGGGCAGGCGGGATGAAAGCGGGGAGAGACTTCCAGCCCGGTTGAAATCACCGGAAGGGGAAAGGTTTGGGAGTTTTTGTTTTGGGGCGGCTGTATGTCGGAGCTGAAGCTCCGACCCCCTAAATAGGAAGAGGGATCCCTCGGGGCTCCCTCCTGCGGCGGGCAGGCGGGGCAAGCCGGGTGCAGAAAGAGTTTGGGAGGTTTTTGTTTTGGGGAAGGCGGTCATGTCGGACATCCCGACCAGGTCGGGACAGGCGCCTGTCCGACCCCCTCACCTTTCCACAGTTTTGGTACCTGGAATTGGCATAGTAGTTACTTGTAGGTACTGTTAATTTGCGATATTGTTTGGGCATGAGCAACCAACGAATCGATCCAAACTACGACCTCTGCCAATTCCAGTTTGCGAACGGGAAATGCTGCGGGATGCCCGCGCACCCGAAATATAACGGGCTGTGCCTGAATCACGGCACGATTCACAAGCGCGCGACGATGCGCGAAGACGATCTGTACAACGAACTGGCGAGCCCTTCGGGGGCGTTCCTTTCGCAGGCGGAGATTAACCAGGCGCTGGGGAAACTTTTTGAAGCGCTGGCAGCGAATCGCATTTCGCCGAAGCGGGCGGCGACGCTGGCGTATATCGCGTATCTGCTGCTGCAAGCGTATGCGGGGTTGAAGGCGGAAACGCGGCTGACGGAATTGCAGGGCGCTAAGGATCTGCATATGTTGCTGAAGATGAGGTATGGGCCTGCGTTGCGGAAAGAGGCGGAGAAGCGTGTGGCGGAAGGTGTAACCCAAGAGAAAAGTTAACGCCCCGACCGGGTCGGGGTAAACGCCGACGCCGAGGACGCAGAGATTCACAGAGAAGAGCAACCCAAGAGTCACCGCCAATCGGGAGATTGGCGTTCCCGGGATGGATTGGGAAGTAGGAGAAGAGTGCCCCAAGAGCCAGCCCCGCAACCCCATCCGGGGCGCAAACGGCGCGCCTCACAAAACGAGGATGGGGCGTCCGGCGTTTACCGCGGCGCGGTCGGGGTGAACGACGCCTGTCCCGGCCCGTTCGGGACGTTAATTCTTTCTTTTACCTTTCCCTTCAACCTTTAACTTTCAACTTTTGACTTTCAACTCCTTCCTCTCTTTCTTCACTGATCACTGAAAACTGATAACTTCCCCCCATGGCATTTCTCCCCGCGAATTTGCTAACCTCTGGGCAATGCCCCCTGCTCCCAAATCCGCCGCCGTCTCCCCCGACCTCCTCACCAGCCGCGAAAACCGCTGGCTCAAGCAATTCCGCATGGCCCTCCGCGGCGGCCTTCCCACCGAAGACGGTTCCGTCGGCGTCGAAGGCGCCCGCCTTGTCGAAGAAGCTCTCCGGTCCACCTGCCGCATCGAGGCCGTCCTCTTCAGCGAATCCGGCGAACGCCATCGCGAACGCCTCGCCCCGCTCATCGGCCGCCCCGACACCGGCTTCCCCGTCCTCCGCACCACCGATCGCCTCTTTGAAGGCATCGCCGACACCGAACATCCCCAGGGTGTCGCCGCTCTAGTCCAGCCGCGAAAATTCTCTCTCGACGAACTCTTCGCCACTCCCCCCGGCTCTTGCGCTCCCCTTATCGTCGTCCTCGCCGGCGTCCAAGACCCCGGCAACGTCGGCACGATCCTGCGCACCGCCGCCGCCTTTGGCGCCACCGCCGCCGTCACTTCCGCTACGGGACAGAGCGGCACCGCCAGCCCCTACTCTCCCAAATCTCTCCGCGCCTCCGCCGGCGCCGCGCTCCATCTCCCCATCGTCGCCGGACTGTCTCTCGCGATTCTTCTCACGCAACTCAAACTCAACGGCATCCACTGCCTCGCCTCCTGCGTTCACGAAGAAGCCGCCGCTTCGTTCTCCCCATGGCAAGTGGACTGGTGCCAGCCCATCGCCCTCCTCGTCGGCAATGAAGGCGCCGGCCTCCCCGAAGACATCGTTCACTCCGCCGACGCCCGCATCCACATCCCCATGGCCACCTACGTCGAAAGCCTCAACGCCGCCGCCGCTGCCGCCGTCCTCTTCTACGAAGCCTTCCGCCAGCGCCAAAAGCACTAGCCGGACTTTCTCACGAACTGCAATTTTGATGTTATTCAAACGGGGCAGCACCCTGTCATCTTGAAGGGCGCGCTGTTTGCGCCCCGAAAGATCTCGCCTGACGCATCGTGCACAATTCTTTGGTCTATCAGGGCTTGGCCGGATGCAGCGCTTCGACCGGCGGTATCGACACCGGCGCAACTAGCACGCGCGCCGGTGGAATTCTCCCGTGTTGGTATGCACCAACCAGCAATTCAATCGCTTGGCCTGCCAACGGTGGCAGGTAAATCGTCGCCGCCAGGAGGCCGCTGCGCACCCAGGACTGCCCCGTCTTCGGAAGGCCGTCGCATCCGGTGAAGGGGAGATTCAACCAACGATCACGCTCCGCCTCATTGGAAATCTCTTGGAAAACCTTGCGGGCCCCGATGGCCATGGCGTCATTCTGTGAGCCAATCAGATTAATGTTCGCTTTCTGTGAGGTGGAAAGCTTCAGCCAGGATCGTACCGCGCGCTGCGCACTCTCCTCGGTCCATTGCCCTTTCAAGGAGGTGACATGAATGTTGGCTGGCTTCACTTCCATCATTCCCAGCAAGCGTTCTTTGGCCGCCAAATTCTCCGAAGGTCCCTGAATGTGCAGAACAGTTCCACCGCCGGGGAGAAGCGCCGCAAACTGGCGCCCCTGGATGCCGCCCGTCTCAAGATGATCGGAACTCAACATGAAAACGGGAGCCTTGCAGGTCTGGCGGAGTTCCGAAATGTAATTAGCCTCCGCATTCATGACCACCCAGCCCACGCCGGCGGTTGCAGCCGCACGGGCAACCTGCGGCAACGCGGTGCCACCAACGGGTTCAAACACGACGGCATCGGGGCGCTCCTCGGGGGCGGCCTGCAGTGCTTTCAGAATTTGTGTGCTCTGATTGACGGCGTCGTTCTCCGCATAAACGATTTTTGCTTCGACACCGAGCTTGCTGGCGGCCTGTGCGGCGGAATTGGCCTGTTCAATCTGGTAATCATTGTCGTTGGTCATCAACGCTACAAGGACCCGAAGGGTTTTCATAGACTGTCCGCAATCTGGATGTAAACCCAGCATACTCCCGCGCTCGCCGGGTGGCACCAATAAATGTAACATTTGTTTCGTGTCACGATTCCTCAGGGCGGGTCCGAAGCCATGGAAAAGGAGAGGAAACCACGGACCGCGTCGAATCGTTTCTGCCCTTGCCGTGTTCCTCTTCTCTGGGCATCTTCACCTCTGGCCTCTGTGGCACAGGCACTCCTGTCTGTGCTCTTGGGTCTCTCTCCTCCGCTCTTCTCTGCGAATCTCTGCGTTGGGCCTTTACCCCGGCCCGGTCCGGGGAAGGCGGGTCTTGGCGTTGCTTTTTCTTGTTTTGTCATCCCGACCGGAGCGGCCCGATTTTCTCTTTCGCGCCGTCTTCTGGCCCCGAACTGCGCGCGGTGCGTTATCTTTATTCTTGCCTCCTGATCGCTGATAACCTTCAACCCCACGCCTCCGCGCGATCCTCCCCCTCTTTCTTTTCTTTCAACTTTCGACTTTCAACTCCTCCCGCTCTCGTCCTCCCGCCAACTGCGCTAAACTACCTCCATGAGCCTCTTCTCCCCGTTCAGCGGCCCCGCCTTCCAAGACACCCCCGCCGCCCTGCAACCCCTCGCCGAGCGCATGCGCCCCCGGACTCTCGATGAATTCATCGGCCAGGAAAAACTTCTCGGCCCCGGCAAACCTCTTCGTCTTCAAATCGAATCCGACAATCTCAGTTCCATGCTTTTGTGGGGCCCCCCGGGCTGCGGTAAAACGACTCTCGCCCGCGTCATCGCCCGCCTCACGCGCAGCGAATTCATCTCCTTCAGCGCCGTCCTCACCGGCATCAAGGAAATCAAAGAAGTCATGGCCCAGGGCGAGCGCAAATCCCACTCCTCCCAGCGCACCATCGTCTTCGTTGATGAAGTTCACCGCTTCAACAAGGCCCAGCAAGACGCCTTCCTGCCTCACGTTGAAGCCGGCCACATTCTCTTCATCGGCGCCACCACCGAAAATCCTTCCTTCGAGGTCATCTCCCCGCTGCTCTCCCGCACCAAGGTCTACGTCCTCGAGGCCCTCACCACGCCGCAAATCGTGGATCTCCTCCACCGCGCCCTCGCTGATCCCGAGCGCGGCCTTGGTGACGCTCATCTCGATGCCACCGACGACGTACTTTTCCGCATCGCCTCCTATTCCAATGGCGACGCCCGCATCGCCTATAACACCCTCGAACTCTGCGCCCGCGGCGCCAAATCCGCCGATCCCTCCGCCACGAGCGGTACACCCGCCGTCCGCCGCATCACCCGCGAGCTCCTCGAAGATGTTCTCCAGCGCAAACTCCTTCGCTACGATAAAGCGGGCGAAGAGCACTACAACCTCATCTCCGCCCTCCACAAATCCGTGCGCAACTCCGATCCCGACGCCGCTCTCTATTGGCTCATACGCATGATCGAAAGCGGAGAAGATTGCCTCTATCTCGCCCGCCGCATCGTCCGCATGGCCAGTGAAGATATCGGCCTCGCCGAACCCGGCGCCCTCGCCCTCACCCTCGCCGCTCGCGATGCCTTCGATTTTCTCGGCGCGCCCGAAGGCCACCTGGCCCTCGCGCAAGCCGTGGTCTATCTCTCCCTCGCCCCAAAATCCAACGCCGTCTACACTGCCTACGGCCAGGTCCTCGACGATGTCCACAAAACCGAAGCCGATCCCGTCCCTCTCCACCTCCGCAACGCCGTCACCGGCCTCATGAAAAATATCGGCTATGGCGAAGGCTACAAATACGCGCACAATTTCGACGACAAGCTCACCGACATGACCTGCCTCCCAGACAACCTTTCTGGCCGCGTATACTACAAACCTACAGACCAGGGATTCGAACAAAGATTGCGCCTGCGTCTGGACGAGATTCGCAAAGTGAAATCTCGCGCCACTGGAAAAGGCTGACCAAACTCAATGAAATTCGCTCCAGTCGAAATATCTCGCCACTCCCGTTACAATAGACTCTTCAGGCTGGGACGCTATGTCCGTGTGGGGGTCGAGCAATGCTCGACCCCATGTCGGCAAGGTCTGAGCCCCTTTGTCATCCCGAGCCTGCGCCTTTTGCGGGGGAGGGATCTGCTTTTCGCATGAATCCAAACCATGAGCGTTAAGACGGTCCACAATTTCACGCAAAAACACGGCGCTCAGGCGCTACCGCCGCGCCACGCCTCGCGCCATCTCGCCGCACCCGTCTATCTCCTCCTCACCGCCCTCCTTTTGCTTCTAACTCCGCTTCCCTCCACTCGTGCCCAAAACCTCGACAAGCCCCTCGTCAACGTCGACGATGATGTCACCGCCTTCGCCTACGCCCCCGATGGCCGCATCGCCTTCTCCGTCCGCCGCATCTACAAAGCAAAAAAATACGACCTCCAGCGCGACGACATCTTTCTCCTCGACACTAACGGCAAGCGCCGCCGCCTCTTCACTGGCGAAAAATTCACACTTGGCGACAAGCCCTTCACCTATCTCGTCGAATCCTTCACCTGGTCGCCCAACGGCCACATCCTCGCCGTGCAGCTCTATACCATCACTGCCAATCCTGAAGGCCCTGCCGACGAGGCCCGCGCTCTTCTTCTTCTCGACGATTCCGGCCACGAACTGCGTCCCGGCGGCAAAGAGCCCCTGGTCATGAATGCCGAAAGTCCCCTCTGGCTCCGCGATAGCGCCAACCTCGTGTATCTCACGGAAGAGGTCGCCCCGCGCGCCCTCTTTTCCATGAAGTATCTCAACGTGTCCACCGGCCCCGCCGGAAAAGCCTTTGAAGGCCGCACCTTCCTCGACGTGGCGCGCATCTCCGGCAGCAATTCCGCCATCGCCGTCGAACGCAACCGCAACCTCGACGGCCCCGCGCGCCTTCAGCGTCTCGAACTCCTCTCGCAAGATACCGCCGAGATCGCCACCCTGGACTCCTTCGCCGGCAGCATCTCCCTCTCTCCCTCCGGCACCAAAATCGCCTACTATCTCGACAAGGAAGTCCTCGAAGTTCGCGATCTCAGCGCTCCCAGCAAAGTCGCTCGTCTCCGCGTTGGCCTCGGCGTCATCCAATGGTCCGCCGATGAATCCCGCATCTACCTCAAGCGCACCATCGAAAAAAAATCCGCCGACCTCGCGGAATTTTCGATTCCTCCCCTGGTCACCTACGCCGCGCGACAACCCGTCCCCATCGCCGAGCCTACGCCGCGCATCCTTCTCCACGGCATCACCGTCCGCGAGTTCGGCCTCTCCCGCGACGGCCGCTTCCTCGCCATCGTCCTCCCCGGCCGCCGCAACCTCCAAGTCTTCCCCTTCTGACTTCCTCTCTGCGTCCTCTGTGCCCTCTGCGTTAATCTTGCTTTTGCTTTTTCCGAACTCTTAAACTTACAACTGAAAACTGACTACTCTTTCCACACCACCTTCCCCCCCACCACCGTCTGCACCACCTTCGTATTCAATATCTCCTTCGCCGCCACTTTCGTGATGTCCTGCGACAATATCAGAAAGTCCGCGTACTCCCCCACCTTCAACTCCCCCTTCTTCCCCTCCTCAAACTCCGCGTATGCCGACCCGCTCGTATACGCCCGCAGGCAATCCTCCAGCGAAATCTTCTCTTGCGGTTCCCAACCTCCCGCCGGCCCACCCTCCGATGCTTCCCGCGTCACGCACGCATACAACCCCCGCAACGGATTGATCGGTTCCACCGGATAATCCGTCCCAAACGCCAGCCGCGCCCCCGATTTTTCCAGCGAATTCCACGCGTACGCCCCCTTCGAGCGTTCCGGACCCAGCCGCTGCTCCGCCCACCGCAAATCATTCATTTCGTGCGACGGCTGCATCGAAGCGATCACCTTCAGATTTGCGAATCGCGGCAGATCCTCCGGCGTCAGCACCTGCGCGTGCTCCACGCGGTCCCGCCGGTCGCGCGTCCCATTCACCCGCTCCACCGACTCAAACACATCCAGTGCCACGCGATTCGCCTTATCCCCAATCGCGTGAAACGCGATTTGAAATCCTAGTTTGTCCCGCTCCAGCGCCATGGCCCGCAGCTTCTCCTCATCCATGGCCCTGATCCCGCTCGTTGCAGGATCGTCCGAATACGGCGCCAGCATCGCCGCCGTCCGCGAACCCAGCGCCCCGTCGCTCACAAACTTCAGCGCGCCCGTCTTCAGCCAGGGGTCCGTCGTTCCTCCCTGCGCCCGCCGGTCCTGCAGTTCATTCAGCGGCGCCGCAAACGGCAGCCACTCCGTAATCCGCACCGTCAGCTTCTTCTCCTCCTTCAAATCGCCGTACACCAGAAAATCGTCCCACTCCGAATTGTCCTGGACCGAAGTCACTCCATTCCGCGCCAGTTCCTCCAGCACCAGCTCAATGCCCTTCCGCCGCTCCTGCGCCGTAGGATCCGGAATTCGCCGCGCCACCATCTCCATCGCGCTTTCTTTCAAAAGCCCCGTCGCCTCTCCATCCTCGAATCGGTCAATCTGCCCGCCCTGCGGGTCTTTCGTGTCCGGGGTAATCTCCGCGCGCTTCAGCGCCTGCGAATTCGCCACGCCCACGTGCCCCGAAATATGCGTCAAAAACACCGGGTTCTCCGGCGCCACTTCATCCAACTGCAGCCGCGTCGGAAATTTCTGGTCCGCCCAGCGCGACTGGTCCCAACCCGCTCCCACAATCCATTCCCCGGGCTTGTGTTTCGCCACCGCCTCTTTCACGCGCTGCTGCACTTCCGCAATGGACGCCGCCCCATTCAGCGACAGCGTCATTTTGTCGCGTCCCGCCGCGCCCATGTGTACGTGCGCATCGTTGAATCCCGGCATCACGAAGCTACCCTTCAACTGCAATGTGTCGCCCGTGTTATCCGCTCCGCCGCAATCCAGCAAAATGTGCTCCAACGTCCCCACGCAATAAATCTTGCCGTCCCGCACCGCCATCGCCGCTGCCCACGGCTCTTTCGGATCGTTCGTATAAATCCGCCCGTGCAAATAGTACGTCGTCTTGTGCACCGCCGCATCGCTCTGCGCCACCGCGCGCCCCGCCACTCCGCCCCACACCACCAGCATCGCCACGCCGATCCTCATCCACATCGCTTCACCCTTCATCCTCACCGCCCCTTTTCCCCCGCCACCCCCGAAACCCCNNCTCGTTTCAATCCATATTCCCTGCCCGCCGGCTCGTACCACTCCTGCAACGAGTGCGCTCCCCCGCCATTTCCCCCTGCCCCAATCGCAATCGCGTCAATCCCCAACGACAACGGAATATTCGCATCCGTGCTCGAGCGCTCGATTCGCGATTCGTTCCCAACCGCCTCATCCGCCGCGCGCAACGCCGCCAGCAGCGCCGAATCCGCCGCCAACTCCCCGCCCGGCCGGCTCCCGATCAACTCCACTTTCCATTCCAGCTTCCCTTTACTGGGATCCCGCGCGTTGTCCATCTCATCCCGCACGCCCGCCGCCACGCACTCCCGCAGCGCCGCCTCCAGCCGTGCAATTTCCCCTTCCGCCTCCGAGCGCAAATCCACCTTCAATTTCGCTTCGTGCGGAATCGAATTCACCGACGTGCCCCCTTCAATCTGCCCCAGATTAAACGTCGTCCGCGGCTCCGCCGGCACCTTCGTATTGATGAACCGCACCGCCCCGCGCACCAGCGCATTAATCGGGTTCACCATCCCGAAATCCGACCAGCTATGCCCGCCCGGCCCCGTAATCGTCACCTCTAGCCGCCGCGACGCCAGCGCCTTCGTCGTCACAAAGTCCGTTCCCGACCCGTCCAGCACCACCACCGCCCGCAACTTCGTCCGGTACGCGTCAATCAGCGCGCGCATCCCCCGCAAATTCCCTTCGCCCTCTTCTCCCACGTTCGCGGCAAACAGAATTGTCCGCTGCGGTAGTATCTTCGCCGCGCGCATCGCTCGCGCTAGCGCCACCAGCGCCGCTAATCCCGTTCCATTATCCGAAATCCCCGGCGCCACCATGCGCGCTCCTTCGCGCGTCACCTTAATTTCCGTGCCCGCCGGAAACACCGTGTCCAGATGCGCCGTCACCAGCACAATTTCCTTCTCATTCGCGCCCTGCAACTCCCCAATCACATTTCCAATTTTGTCGCTGTGGACCTTCAACCCTTCCTCCGCAAGCAGTTCCTTCACCGCCGCCGCCCTCTTCTCTTCCTCAAACGACGGCGCAGGGATCTCCGTCAAGCGCCCTTGTTCGTCATTAATCCATTTCAGGTTTTTCTCAAACCAGTCCAGCGCAGAACGCACCGCAGGTTGTTCCGTCAGGGGGACCGTGGCGTTAGGTCGTGTCACTTGTGCGAACACCGCGGAGCGAATCGGCATGCTCAAAAGAATAACGCAAAGCGCCACCCGTTTCACCGTACCTTCTGCCAGTTTCATTCTCCCCTTCCACCCAATCCCCACCCCTGTAGCTCACCCCTTCAGGGGTGAGGCCTTTCCATCCCCCAGCAACTCGTCGTCCCGCCCGCCCAGCTCCGCTCTTCTCCGGCCTTCTGTGGCACAGACACTCCTGTCTGTGCTCTTGGGTCCCTCTTCTCTGTGCCCTCTGCCTCCTCTGTGTTCTCTGTGTATGCCTTTCTCTTCGGTCCCCCTCAGTAACGAACCGTATAACTATTCGGCCTCTGCTCCGGGTCCGGCCTATACAGCGTCTTACAAAACTCGCACCTGTAAATCTCCGCCCCCTTCCCCACCAACTTCTCTATCTCCGCCGGATACTCGAACCACCTCTTCAAGTGTCCCGCGCACACTTTCCCCTTCGCATCCTTCTCATCGCAAGCCCGCTGCTTCGTCTTCCGCGTCTTCACCTTCGGCGCGCTTACCACCTCCGCCGCGCCCTCCGCCGCATTCGTCACCGCTCCCGTTTCCTCCGCCACAATTCCTCCTCTTCTCTGCTCTTCTCTGCTCTGTGAACTTTGTGCTCGGCGTTTACCCCGACCTGGTCGGGGCGCTGTCTTCTACTCATCTACTCTTCTTTCTTTACTGAAAACTTAAAACTGAAAACTTATAACTTCTCGCTCCCCCTTACCAATGCCTCCTCATCATCGTCTTCATCGCCGCTCTTGCATTCCTCACCTTCTCCCTCACACCCCCAAACTCAAACTTCAAAAACGCCCCCGCCGCCTTCTCCAACTCGCTTCCATACCGGTACCACCACGGCTTCTCCACGCCCTTCAGCCAATCCACGTCCACGTACTTCACATTCACCATTTCCAGCAATCCCGCTTTCCCGTGCGTGCGTCCCCATCCGCTCAACCCGCACCCTCCGTGCGGCGCCTCCGCAATCGCAAACCCGCTCATCACATCGTTCACCATCACTGTCCCCGCCTTCAGCCGCCGCGCCAACTCCTTCCCGCGATCCGCGTCCCGCGTCCACACGCTCGCCGCCAGCGCAAATTCCGTGTCGTTCGCCCGCGCCACCGCTTCTTCCGCGTCCTTCACCACCTGAATCGCCATGATCGGCCCAAACGTCTCGTCCTGAAACAACTTCATGGACGCATTCACGCCCGTAATCACCGTCGGCTCGAAAAAGTTCGCTCCCAAATCCGGCCGCGCTCTTCCTCCCCAAACCACCTTCGCGCCCTTCGCCACCGCGTCCGCGATCAAATCCTTCATCCGCTGTACATGCTGCGGCCGGATCAGCGGCCCAATCTCCGTCCCCGGATCGCTTCCGGGCCCCATTCGCAATTTCTGCGTCTTCTCCACGCATCGCCGGATAAATTCTTCGCTGACGCTTTCCTCCACAAACAGCCGCTCCACCGACAAGCACACCTGCCCGCAATTCGAATAACTCCCCCACACCGCCGCGCTCGACGCCACATCCAAATCCGCGTCTGCCAGCACCACCATCGCGTCCTTCCCGCCCAACTCCAGCACGCTCGGCAGCAATCCCCGCGCGCACGCCTCCGCCACATGCTTTCCCGTGAACACGCTCCCCGTGAAAAACACTTTGTCCGGCCGCGCCTCAATCAAAGCCTGTCCAACTTCTCCCCCACCCTGCAATATCGTCACCAGCTCCACCGGAAATCCCGCCTCGCCAAATAGTTTCCCGATCAGCGCCCCGCATTCCGGTGTGAAGTCGCTCGTCTTGCACAACACCCCATTCCCCGCCGCCACCGCCGGTATAATCTGGCTCATCGGAATCGCCAGCGGATAATTCCACGAACTGATAATTCCCACCACCCCCAGCGGTTCATACAGCAACGTCCCAGACTTCGCCTTCGCCGCCGTGCTGTGATGCTTCACCTTCTCCGCGCGCAGCAATTTCCGCCCCTGCTTCGCAAAATACTCCGCCGTGTCCAGCGACACAAACACATCCGCGAACAGCGCCTCCACCCGCGGCTTCCCCGATTCGCGCACCACCGCGTCCGCCAGCGCCTCGCGCGCCTCCAGCATTGTCTTTTTCAGTTTGCCAATCAGCGCGCAGCGTTCCTCGATCGGCCTCTTCGCCCACTCCACCTGCGCTGCCCGCGCTCGCGCCATCAACCCCGCCACCGCCAGCGGGAGTGTCCTCTCAAACTGCGCCCGCACCTGCCCGGTCGCCGGATCGATGGACGGGATGGTATCCACCGCAACTTGTGTCGCCACCATACCCGGCATTCTAGCCGAAAACCCGACCCCGCATCACTACGCTATTCTCGCTCAGGCCTGAATTGTCATCCTGTCTCATCCCCGCGTGGTCATCCCGACCCGAGCAACGCGAGGGATCTGCTTTTCCCCTCTTTCTTTACTTAGAACTTATAACCGAAAACTCAAAACTGTACTTCTTGCTTCCTGATCGCTGATATCTGATCGCCGATTACCTTCCCCGCTTTACTTACAACTCAAAACTGAAAACTCATAACTCCACCCTGTACGCCTCCTCGTGCTCCACCCTCACCATCCACAATCCCTGCGCCGGCACCGTCGGCCCCGACTTCGACCGGTCCCTCATCTCATACAGCCGCTCAATATCCCCTGCCGTCAACTTCCCTCTTCCCACCTCCAGCAGCGTCCCCACCATCTTCCGCACCATGTACCTCAAAAACGACCGCCCATGCACCGTGAACCACAACTCTTCCCCATCCTCCGTGCGCTTCAATTCCGTCGCAAAAATCTCTCGCACCATATTCCGCTCCCGGTCGTCGTCTTCCGATCCCGTCGAAGCCGCAAACGACGCGAAATCGTGCACACCCACAAACCGCGCCGCCGCCTCTTTCATCGCCTCTTCATCCAGCGGAAACGGGTAGTGCAGCACATATCGCCATAAGGTCGGCGGCACCACCTTCCCACGATAAATCCGGTACCGGTAAAGTTTCCCTTTCGCCGACCAGCGCGCATTAAAATCCGGCCCCGTCTCCTCCACTCCCACGATCCGGATCGTCGGCGGCAGCAGCGCATTCAACGCCCGCTGAAACTCCCCCGCCGAAAGCGTCGATTGTGTCCGGAAGCTCCCCACCTGCCCCAGTGCATGCACACCCGCATCCGTGCGCCCCGCGCCGTGCAGTTGAACATTCTCCTGGGTCAACCGCCGCAGTATGGACACCAACTCGCCCTGCACCGTCGGTTTATTTGCCTGGATTTGCCAACCGTGGAAATCCGTCCCGTCGTACGCAATCGTCAGCTTGAAATATCGCACCGCCACCGCGCCCCTAATCCAGCCTTCCTCTTCTCCGCTCTTCTCTGTGAACTCTGCGACCTCTGTGTAATCTTTTTCTTGCTTCCTGATCGCTGATATCCTTCCTCGCCTCACTTAAAACTGAAAACTGACAACTTCCCTCACCCCGCGCTCCTCACAAAACGGCTCCCCGGCTTCACCGCCACGTTCCCCTGCCGGCACAGCGGGCATTCATCCTCTTCGTAACTCTCTATCTTCAGCTCCAGCAGCGCCTGCGACTCCACATCAAACTCGATCGTTCCGCCGCTCCGGTCAATCAACGCACCCGCCGCCACCACGCGCGCTCCCGCCTCTTCCACCACGCGGATTGTCTCTCTCGTCGATCCGCCCGTCGTCCAAACATCCTCCACCACCAGCACGTGCGTATCCGGCGGCAGCACAAACCCTCTCCGCAGCGTCAGCAATCCGCTCGCATCCCGCTCTACGAACATCGCCGGCACCCCGCCGCCCACGGCGTCCTTCACCGCCGGCAACGCCCGTGCCACTTCCTGCCCGACCACCACTCCGCCCAGCGCCGGAGACACCACCGCGTCAATCCGCGCATCGGAAAACAGCCCTGCCAGCGCCTGCCCCAACTTCTCCGCAAACCGCGGGTATTGCAGCACCAGCGCGCACTGCACATACGTTCCGCTGTGCCGCCCGCTGGACAGCTCAAAGTGCCCGTGCCGGATCGCTCCCGCCGTCTCAAATAACCGCAGCAATTCTTCTTGTGTCAGCATACGAGCCCCTAACCTCTGGGCAGCCTAAACGTCGAATCGTCAGCAGCCTAGCCGCCTGCACACCTTATTGTCAAGGAAGGAACTCCCTGTGATAGACTCCATAATTCCGGCCTGGGGCCCGGGATTCTGTGTCCAAAGCCCTCTCGGCACAGTCGGCCGTGAAACAATTTGCGTCCCGCGAACGTTCTACATAGTGATGCACCCCAAATCGCGGGTTATGCGAACCATGTTCCAACTCTATTCGTGAGGATCCTATGAAGACGCCGTTCCGCAGACCGCTGCTCGCCTCCATCTTAGCTGCTGTTTTGGCCGGCTCGCCCGTCGCCACTACCCTTGCTCAGGAGCCGGCCTCCCCGCCTGTGCCGCACACCGTCGCGCAGGGTGCCGTGCCTATCTCTCTGGGTGTCACCAAGCACGACTACACCCACGCTCCCAAGGCCTTCCCGAACCTTCTCGCGCCCTACACCAGTCAAAACGTTGCCCCCGGCGTCTTGACCAATTCGCCGCGCCTTGAGCAGCTCATCCATGATGGCAAGCTCAGCCTCAGCCTCCAGGATGCCATCGCCCTCGCTCTTGAAAACAGCATGGACATCGTCGTCCAGCGCTACAACCCCTGGATGGCGGACGTCAGCCTCCTCAAAACGCGCGCTGGCGGTTACAGCTACGGCACGCCCGGAAGCATCTCCGTTGGCTCTACAGCTAACCTCCCCAGCCTCCTTTACGACCCCATCATTTCCCAAACCGTCCAAATCGCCGATGCCACCACACCCATCAACAACCCCTTCATTTCCGGTATAGGTACCACAACTTCCGGAGTCTTCGGCTTGGTCAGCCACAGCGCCACTTACAACACCCAATACCAGCAGAGCTTCACTACCGGTACCTCCTTCACCGTGGCTTGGGACAATACCCGCTCCTCTTCCAATGCGGACAACTTCTTCAATCCTTACGTGCAATCCTCCCTTGCCTTCACCATCTCGCAGCCTCTCCTGGCCGGCGCTGGCCGCTTCGTCAATCGCCGCAACATCATCATCGCCGAAAATAATCGCAAGATCGCCGATCTCGTCTTCACCCAGCAAGCCATCACCACCACCACAAACACCATCACCGCCTACTGGGAACTCGCCTACGCCCGCGAATACGTCAATGTCACACGGCAGGCCGTCACCGTCGCTGAAAAGCTCTATAGCGACAATAAGAAGCAGCTCGACATCGGCACCATGGCTCCCCTCGACGTTACCCGCGCCGAATCCGAACTCGCCACCGACCAACAGAATCTCATCGTCGCCCAAACCACGCAGCTCCAGGACGAGCTCGTCCTCAAGAACTACATCTCCAAGGATCCTCTCGCTTCCAATCTCCTCTCCGTCGAAATTATCCCCACCGATAAGCCCGATTCGCCCGCGTCCATCACCACCTCCTCCTTCGATGATGCCGTCAAGGAAGCCTTCGCCAAGCGCCCCGATCTTCAGGAGCAGTATTTCAACCTCAAGAACGCCGATGTCGACGTCCGCGCCACGAAGAATGCACTTTTGCCGACGGCTACTCTCTCAGCCTATTACGCTTCCGCCGGTCTCGCCGGCAACTCTTTCACTACTGGCGCGCCCAGCGTCATCGCTGGTCAGCCCATCGTCGATGGCAGCGGTGTCGCGGTCCCCGGTTACTTCATTCCAGAAACCGTCGCCCCCGTCACCGGCGTCGCCAAAGACGGCCTCTCGACCGCACAGTCGCAGATCTTCCACAATGATTTCCCAACTTACGCCGCTCAACTCACCCTGACTCTTCCTTTGCGCAACCGCGCGGCCCAGGCTGACAACATCCACGCGCAACTCGTCAAGCGCCAGATGGAAGCTCAGACCCAGCAGATCAAGAACAACGCCCTCCTCGACGTTCGCAACACCACCATCGCCGTCGAGCAGGGCCGCGCTCAGGTGCAGGCCGCCAGCAAGGCTCGCGAGCTCCAGCAGCAGACTTTTGACGCCGAGCGCAAAAAATACGAACTCGGCGCCTCCACCGTTTACAACGTCATTCTCACCCAGCGCGACCTCATCACCGCTCAGGGCACCGAACTGCGCGCGCTGGCCAACCTCGCCGAAGCCAAAGCCAATTACGAACGCGCCCTCGGACGCACCCTCGAAGTCAACAGCGTCACCATCGCCGGCGCACAAAAGGGCGTAATCGAGCGCGACACTTTGATCCCCGGCACTCTCAACGGCCAGGTCGTCGGCACCGAGCAACTCTTCAAGTCCCTCGACCAATCCAACGCCCACGGCCAGCGCTAACCCAGCGCCCTTTTCTCTTTCTCGTGTAGGGACCGCCTTCCGAGGCGGTCCGCAAACTACGCACAGGCACTTGCGTCTACCTTGAGTAGCATCCTGCTCCTACGCTTCCCCGCCGTCTCCGTTTCCTCTGCGGCCCCTCTGTTACCTCTGTGGTTCGCCTTTCTCTTCTCTTGAACTGTCAACCGTAATCTGTAAACTGTAACCTCCATGTCCGCTCCGACCCGCAAACCGCCCGAGCGCCTCTCCGATTTCACCACCGTCTCCGGCTACCCTATCCGCCGCCTCTACACCGAAGCCGACCTCTCCCACTGGGATCCCGCCCGCGATCTCTCCCTCCCCGGTGAACCTCCCTACACCCGCGGCATTCACTCCACGATGTATCGCGGACGCCTCTGGACCATGCGCCAGTTCGCCGGCTTCGGCGCCGCCGAGGACACCAACCATCGCTTCCGCTATCTCCTCGCCCACGGTCAGACCGGCCTCTCCACCGCCTTCGATCTCCCCACGCTCATGGGCTACGATTCCGACCACGCTCTAGCCGAAGGCGAAGTCGGCAAATGCGGCGTCGCCATCTCCTCCCTCGCCGACATGGAAGTCCTCTTCGACCAGATTCCCCTCGCCGACGTCACCACCTCGATGACCATCAACTCCCCCGCCGCGGTCATCTGGGCCATGTACCTTGCCGTCGCCGAAAAGCAGGGCGCCGACTGGAAGACCATGTCCGGCACCCTCCAGAACGACATCCTCAAGGAATACATCGCGCAAAAGGAGTACATCTACCCACCCGAACCCTCCATGCGCCTGGTCATCGACACTTTCGAATTCGGCATGAAGCACACCCCCAAATTCAATGTCATCTCCATCAGCGGCTATCACATTCGCGAAGCCGGTTCCACCGCCATCCAGGAACTCGCCTTCACCCTCCGCGACGGCATGGAATACGTCGAATGGGGCATCCGCCGCGGCCTTCCCGTGGACGAGTTCGTTCCCCAACTCTCCTTCTTCTTCAACGCCCAGAACGATTTCTTCGAGGAAATCGCCAAGTACCGCGCCGCCCGCCGCATCTGGTACAAAGCGATGTCCGAGCGTTACAAATCCACCAACCCGCGCTGCCTCGCCCTGCGTTTCCACACGCAAACCGCCGGATGTTCCCTCACCGCGCAGCAGCCCATGAACAACGTCGTCCGCACCGCCATCCAAGCCCTCGCCGGCGTTCTTGGCGGCACGCAATCTCTGCACACCAATTCCCTCGACGAAGCCTGGGCCCTCCCCACCGAATTCGCCGCCACCCTCGCCCTGCGCACCCAGCAAATCATCGCCCACGAAACCGGCGTCACCAACACGGTTGATCCTCTCGGCGGCTCCTATTTCGTCGAAACCCTCACCAACGAAGTCGAGCAAGGCGCCTGGGACTACATCCGCCGCATTGACTCCATGGGCGGCATGGTCGCCGCCATCGAAAAGAGCTACCCGCAGCGCGAAATCGCCGAAGCCAGCTACCGCTATCAAATGTCCGTGGATAAAAAAGAAAAAATCATCGTAGGCGTGAACGACTACGTCACCCAGGGAAAGCCCCTGGAAATCCTGCATATCGACGAAACCGTAGCCCACCGCCAAGCCGCCCGCCTCGCCAAGCTCCGCAACGATCGTTCCTCCGCCGAAGTCGACCGCCGCCTCGACGCCCTCCGCAAAGCCGCCCAAGGCTCCGCCAACCTGATGCCCTTCATCTACGACGCCGTAAAATCCTACGCCACCCTCGGCGAAATCTGCGACTCCCTCCGCGCCGTCTTCGGCCCCTACGAAGAAGTCGCCATCACGTGATCGAGCGAACGGCTTCAAATATGTCCTGAGAGTGGGATATGCTGAGCTGCAGGAGGAAACCAGCATGCCTAAACAGCAGCGCACTTTGATGGGCACTGAAGTCCACGTCCTCTTTTCAGATGTCAAGGAAGCACGGCAGTTTGCAGAGGAAGCTACAAAGCGGAGATCGGTTGTTCGCGTGGGCCTAGTAAGACCTGTGGTTCGTAGACGGCCGACGAACGGAATAGTTTCAGTTGAAGTGGACGACTACAATAAGCCTGAGCAGGCGCTATGACAGACAAAAGGATCAGGGTGTTAATCGCCAAGCCCGGCCTCGACGGCCACGACCGCGGCGCCAAAATCATCGCCCGCGCCCTTCGCGACGCCGGCATGGAGGTCATTTACACCGGCCTCCGCCAAACCCCGGAAATGATCGCCTCCGCCGCCGTCCAGGAAGATGTGGACGTCGTCGGCCTCTCCATTCTCTCCGGCGCCCACAACACCCTCTGTCCGCAGCTCATGAAGCTTCTCCACGAAAAGGGCATGCACGACGTCACCGTCCTCGTCGGCGGCATCATTCCCGAAGCCGACATCCCCGCTCTCAAGCAATCCGGCATCGCCGCCGTCTTCCTCCCCGGCACCTCCACCCAAGACATCATCGCCTTCATCCAAGCGCGCCCCGTCCGCACCTGACTCCCGCAACTCAATCCCCTGTGGCACAGTCACTCCTGACTGTGCTCTTGGGTTTCTCCCCTCCGCTCTTCTCTTCTCTGTGAACTCTGTGCTCGGCGTTTACCCCGACCCGGTCGGGGCGACCTCTGTGTAAGTCTTTTTCTTCCCGCTTCTACTTCCTCGCCTCCCTCTCGAACTTCACCCGCGTATACAAAACCCGAAAACCCTGCCTCATAATATTCCTTTGCGACACGCTTCCCGGCTGTGCCAGGCTCACCGCCATCTCGCATCCCGCTTCCGCCGCCCGCCGCAACCGTGCCTGCAGCAGCGCCGTCTGCACCCCGCGCCTCCGGAAATCCGGCAACGTGCTCGCTCCAAACAACCCCGCCACATTTCCCCGCAGAGCCAGCGTCGCCCCGCCCGCCACCCGCCCATCAATCCGCGCCAAATAGCACTCCGAATTCTTCCCCAGCGCGAACATCTTCATCACGCTCAGCATCTCCGCCGTCACCGGAAAATATTCCGCGAACCCCTGCGCCACCGTCAGCGTCCACAAATCCATCTCCTGCGGCCCCGCCTTGCGCACCTCCACCCCATCCGGCGTCTTCCACCGTTCATCCCCCGCGATCCCACGCACCATCACGTTTGAAAATTCGCTGACGTGATATCCCCGCTCCTTGTAGTGTTCCAGCAGCGTTGCGTCCGCCATGGGACACGTTTCCACCCGCACCGCCTCTTTCCTCGAAAAATAAAACTCCTCCAGCCGGTCAAACTCCTCTTTGCTCACCGGGCCGTTCAATCCCAACCCCACCGCCTGCGTCACCGGCGAATTCGCCCCGCAATACACCGCATACCCGCCCGCGATGGCTTCCACCGCGCTATCGGACTCCGCCTGCAGCGCCTTCCTCATCTTCGCGCAAGCCACCGCCGCCTCGCCCTCCGCCAGCTCAATCTCCCGCGCCAGCGCCAAATCCAACAAAGGAGTGTCCATCCTCCGAGTGTACCCCATTCTTTTCTTCCCTCGTCCTCTCGCAATCACCAGCTCGTCCCTTCGTCTTCCTTCATTTCCTTTGCTTCCTTCACTTCTTTTGTTTCCTTCCGTATCCCTCCATGTTCCTCGCCCACCCGTTCCATATCTGTGACCCCCGTTCCCCTCCCTTGTGTCCCCCATCCCCCAATTCCCGATCCTGTAGCTCACCCCTTCAGGGGTGAGGCCTTCCATCACCCCAGCAGCCAACCTGATTCCTCCCTGCGTTATCTCTTCTCCCCTCTTCTCTGCGAACTCTGTGTCCTCTGTGATCTCTGTGTAAGCCTTTCTCTTACTCTTTGCTTCTCCCCCTCTTTGCTCCGTATACTGAATCGTCTCCAATCTCCATCCGAGGTTTCCCTGTGCCCGTCTTGAAATCCTCCATCAACACCAAATCCCCCGACTTCCAGAAAAATTCCTCTCGCCTGGTCGAACTCCTCACCACCTACAAAAACGAAGAAGAGCAAATCCTCCAGGGCGGCGGCCCCAAAGCCATCGAGTCCCAGCACAAAAAATCCCGCCTCACCGCCCGCGAACGCATCGCCGCCCTCATCGATCCCGGCACCCATTTCTTCGAGCTTGGCCTCTACGCCGCTTACGAAATGTACCAGGAATGGGGTGGAGCCCCCGCCGCAGGCACCATCACCGGCCTGGGCCGCGTTACCGGCCGCATGTTCATGCTCATTGCCAACGACGCCACCGTCAAAGCCGGCGCCTTCTTCCCCATGACCGCCAAGAAGGTCATTCGCGCGCAAAACATCGCCATTGACAATCGCATCCCCACCATCTATCTCGTCGATTCCGCCGGCGTCTTTCTCCCTCTCCAGGAAGATGTCTTCCCCGATACCGACGATTTCGGCCGCGTCTTCCGCAACAACGCCGTCATGAGCGCCCTCGGCATCCCCCAACTCACCGCCATCATGGGCATGTGCGTAGCCGGCGGCGCCTATCTCCCCGTCATGTGCGATCACATCCTCATGACCGAAGGCTCCGGCCTCTTCCTGGCCGGACCCGCTTTGGTCCAAGCCGCCATCGGCCAGAAATCCACCGCCGAAGAATTAGGCGGCGCCAAAATGCACTCCCAAATCAGCGGTACAGTGGATTTCCGCGAGCCCGACGACGACTCCTGCATCAAACGCATCCGCGCCCTGGCCGACAAAATGGGCGCGCCCAATCCTCCCATCTTCAGCCACTCGCGCCCCCACGAGCCGCTCTATTCCCCCGATGAAGTCTACGGCGTCTTCTCCGATCTGCCCGGCAAGCAGTACGACATGCGCGAAATCATCGCTCGCCTCGTGGACGCCAGCGAATTCGAGGAATACCGCGCCGAATATGGCGAAACGTTACTTTGCGGCTATGCACGCATCGGTGGCTGGGCCGTCGGCATCGTCGCCAACCAGAAAAAACACGTCACCACCCACGCGCCCCACTCCGATCAAAAACGCATCGAATTCGGCGGCGTCATTTACACCGAATCCGCCGAAAAGGCTGCGCGTTTTATCCTCGATTGCAATCAGAACCGCATCCCGCTCATTTTCCTTCACGACGTCAACGGCTTCATGGTTGGCAAGGATGCCGAATGGAGCGGCATCATCCGCGCCGGCGCCAAAATGGTCAATGCCGTTGCGAATAGCGTCGTCCCCAAAATTACCGTGATTCTCGGCGGCAGCTTCGGCGCCGGCAATTACGCCATGTGCGGCAAAGCCTACGATCCCCGCTTCATGTTCGCTTGGCCCACCGCCAAATTCGCCGTCATGAGCGGAGACGCCGCCGCCAACACCCTAGCCGAAATCAAGTTCAAGCAACTGGAACGCGAAGGCAAAAAACTAGACGAAGCCGCAAAAAAGGAACTCCTCGACTCCATCAAAGCCACCTACGAACACCAAACCGACCCGCGCTACGCCGCCGCACGCCTCTGGCTCGACGCCATCATCGACCCCGCCCAAACCCGCGACGCCCTAATCTGGGCCCTAAACGCCGCCTCCCTCAACTCCGAAATCGCTCCCTTCAAAACCGGAGTGTTACAGACATAGGAGCGAGGGCTTATGCAGGAACATGCAAGCAGCAAAAAGCTGGAAGAATTTACTCGATGGTTTCTAAGATTTAACGGGTATTTTTCAATTGAGAACTTCATCGTCCATGCGGCTGACGATCCTATGCGGATCTCGGGTGGGGTCGTTGCACCGCATACGGAGACCGATACACTGGCGATCCGAATGCCGTATTCGAAGGAGATCACCGGCAGATTGAAGATTGCAAATTACACTCCTCTTGTCGAGGGCAGCGACGGAAGAATGGACGTTATCATCGCGGAATCCAAGTCCGGAGGCGAGAACAGACCGAACAAGGTGTGGCGAGAGAAAGAACAGAGAGCTGTCGAGTACATTACGAGATTTGTTGGACTCTGCGAGACTGAAGAAGAGATAGGGAAAGTCTCGTGTGGTCTCTTGTCCAAATACTTCTACGAAAATGAAAGAGCCCGATATCGTTACATCATCTTCTCGGAAGAACCTAACGCGCATTATCGGGACAAAGGGATTGGATACATGACATACGAGGATCTAGTTCGCTTCTTAGTGAGCGTCCGCGGTGAGTGTTGGGTCACAGCGAACATCGGAGTCGCCTCGGTACACGATCAGTGGAATCCCCTCATCAAAGAAGTGTTTGAAATCGCCAACGACCAGAGTCGCCCAATTGACGAGCGGCGCAAGGAAGCCCTTCGCAAGATTCTGGAGGACTAGCCTGGGAGTAGCCGGGTGCCACTGGCACGGAATGTATGCCTTGGTCTTGCGCTTCCTGGGAACGCCATTCTCCTGAATGGCGCTTCAACCCTTCCTCGTCTCACCAATTGGGAGATCAGCCGGCTTCGCCAGTGACACAGTCACTCCTGACTGCGCTCTTGGGTTTCTCTTTCTTTGAACTGTTGACTGTGAACTATTCTTGAGGGTGTCCCATCCTTCGCGTTTTTCAGCGAAGTGTGGGCTCTTACGACAAAACGCCTCGACCCCTTCTTCTCTTCTCTGCGTTCTCAGCGTCTCTGCGTTAGGTTCTCTCTTCGTTCTGCTCTTCTTCCGAAACTGTAAACTGTCGACTGTAAACTGTAGACTCTCTCTTGTACCCCATGACCTCACCCTCCCGCTTCGCACTCATCTCAATGTCCATCGCCTTCGCCCTCTGCATCCTGGGCCTCATCCTCGGCATGCTCTACAGCCTCTACGAATCTTTCTTCCTCCACAAAGATCTCGAAACCATCCTCAGCCGTAGCATCCCCTACTACAAAGCCCTAGGTCTCCTGGGCATCCTCGGCATGCTCCTCTTCTTTGTTTTCTTGTTTTTCCAAATCTCCGAAAAAGGCGGCAAAAAGCCCCGTTAGCGCGTTCCCACCATCAAATGTGCGGGACCCGGCAAACGCATCCGGCAAACCTTCCGGAATCCCGCCTCGCGCAGCCACCCGCCGTACTCGCTCTCGCTGTAACTGCTCCCATCGTGTGTTCCCACCAGCATATTCAACGCAAACAGCGCTGCCTGCTTCGGCCCTGTCTTGTCCGCTTCCAAGATGAAATCGCTGATGACGACGCGTCCCTCAGGCGCCAGCGCCTCATAGCAGCGCTTCAGCAAATTGCGATTGCCTTCCGGCCCAAGCATGTGGCAAATGGCGGAAATCAGAATCACATCGAATCCCTTGCCGAGGAAGTCTGTGCGAAGATCCCCAGCCCGCGTCTTGATTCGATGGCCGAGCCCGGCCTCTTCGATGTGCCGCTGAGCGATCGGGAGCACCTCCGGCAAGTCCAGCAATTCCACCTGCAGCATCTCGTTGGCTTGCGCAAACGCAATGGAATACGCCCCTGACCCGCCGCCCACATCAAGCATTCTCCGCGCACCCTGAATGCCTACGGCTTCGACCACCTGCGGCGCCCGCGCTCGAGCATTGCGGTGCATCGCGGCAATAAACGATTCCGTCCAATCGTCGCCGCCCTCAGCAGCCTCCTGCCGCTTCACCGAAGTCCCCGCACGCACGCATTCCGTCAGCGTCGACCAGCGCTCCCAAAGATGCACTATATGCATCATGGCCGCGCGAGCATCATCAGGAGCTTTCCCGCCGAAGTAGCGCGCCGTCACCCGCGTGCTGTGGAACATTCCACCGCTCTTCGCCAACATCCCCATCGCCACCAGGGCATTCAGCAACATCTCCGTTGCCCGCGCGTCCGTTCCGATCTTGGCGGCCACCTGGCCAGCCGTCGCTCCATTGCCGATCGCCGCAAAAATGTTCAGCTCAATGCCGGTCAGTATCGCGCGGCTCTCCTGAAATCCCCGTATGGTCTGCAGTAGTTCTTCTGGGAGTTCTCCGGAAGCTTCCCGGGCCTTCATCGCCGCAAGCGCCTTGTTCCTGTTGGTCTGAATCTCTTCCTTCAGTGCGGCCGCGTCCTTGTTCACCAACCGCTCCACTTTTCTGCCTTGCTGAAAATGGCTGCGCACAATCTCCGGAACGTCCTCCGGCTGCACCGCGGAATACCAAACCCCTTCCGGGTAGACGACCATGTTGGGGCCGCGCTCGCATAGCCCAAGCGAGCCGCACAGCGTGATCTGCACCGCATCCAAGAGGCCCTGCGCGGCAATTTCCTGGCGCAGCGCTTCCATCACCTTCCCCGAGCCGCGACCCGCGCAGCACGGCACACCCTCGGCTTTGCTTTGGTCACACACGAACACGTGATAGCGAAATGCTTCCATGGTCCCTCCCATCAATGTGTCGCTCTCCCTTTGGAGTGCGGCGCCTCGGCGCCGCTTTTACGATGACAGCCGTACCTCCCAACCGACCCCTAGCGCGCAAACGCATCCACCGTAAAGCTGGAACAACGCCCCTCTGTCCCTCTTACATTTGCTCTTGGTCTTGTCCTTAACTGTCAACTGTAAACTGTTCACTTCTCCTTCATCCTCACCGTCTTCCCCGTCGCCGCCGATTCCCGCGCCGCATCCATAATCTCCGCCACGATCACATTTGTCTCCAACGAAGACAATCCATCCGGCTTCGCCCCATCCACAATCACCGCCCGCAGATATGTCAGCTCATCATCGTAAGGCGGCGCCACCTTCTTCGCCGCCACCTTCTGCTCTTCCTTCTCCCCCGCGCGTCGCTCTTTCACCTCATCCCGCCCCGCGGTAATCACATATCCTGTCCGTCCGTACACTTCCGTATCCTCGCGCTCGAATGCCCAATTCCACGAAGCCTGCAGGATCGCCTGCGCCTTCGGATACGTCAGCACGATCGTCGCCTCATCATCCACCTTCGGATAAACGTCTGGCTTGATCTGCTGCGTTATCGCCGTAACCGTCAGCGGCCTTTGCCCGTCCATCAGCCACGTCGCCAGGTCCGCTCCGTAGCACCCGAAATCATAGAGCGCCCCGCCCCCATTCAGCTTCGGATCCGTCAGCCAACTCAGAAACTCCGGCCCCACGCCAATTTCCTTCGGCCCTTCATGGCCGAAGTGCGTCACAATCTTCCGCACATCTCCAATCTCACCCGCGTGTACCACATCAAACATCGTGTGCGTGCTCGGAACCCAATCGATGAAGTAGTTCACCAGCACCTGGATCTTTCCCTCGTGAGCCGCGCGTTCGATCGCCAGCGCGTCTTCCCGGCTCACCGCCAGCGGCTTCTCCATCATCACCGAAACGTGATGCTTCGCGCAGATCTCCACAATCTTCCGGTGCTCAAACGTGCTGGCATAAACAAGCACCGCCTGCGGCTTCGTCGTCACCAACATCTCTTCCACATCCGCGTGATACAACCCCGCATCCAGCCCAAACTTCGCCGCATACTGATCGAATAGCTTGCGGTCCGGCTCGCTAATTCCCACAATCTTGATGTCCGCCCGCTTCGCCGAATTCGCCAGGAATCCGTCCGCATGCCCGTGCACCAACCCCGCAATCGCCACCCGCAACGCCGCCGTCTCCGCCGCAAACACCCCCGTCCCAGCAAGCAGCCCACACACCACCAAAATCACAAATCCCCGCAACACTTGTCTCATCGCATCCTCCCGAAAATCCACTCGCATCATATCACCGCCCCATTCTCCTCTGCGCTCCTCCTGTGGCACAGTCACTCCTGACTGTGCTCTTGGGTTTCTCTTCTCAGTGACCTCTGTGTTCCGTCCTCTGTGAACGGCGCCTGCCCCGACCCTGTCGGGGTGTTACCGTCCCTCTTTCCTTCTCTTCATCTTTCCTTCTCTTCATCTTTCCTTCTCTTCATCTTTCTTCCTCTACCATCCAATCTCAGTTTTCCCGTTTTGCCCCGCCGCCACTCCTGTCATATTCTTGATACCCGGCAGACAAACGCTAATGGACCCCATCACCCTCATCGAATGTCCCCGCGACGCCTGGCAAGGCCTCCCGGAATTCATTCCCACCGAAACCAAAGTCGCCTACTTGAAAGAATTAATCCTCACCGGCTTCCAACACATCGATGCCGTCAGCTTCGTCTCCCCCAAACACGTCCAGCAAATGGCCGACAGCGAACAAGTCATCTCTCAACTCCTGGCCTCTCTCCCCCCCAACACCGTCCCTCCCGAAATCATCGGCATTGTCGTCAACGAAAAAGGACTTCGCCGCGCCCTAGCCACTCCCGGCGTCACCACCATCGGCTATCCCTACTCCATCTCCGCCTATTTTCGCCGCGCCAACGCCAACATGACCCGCTCCGAATCCCGCTCCCTCGTCGAACTCCTCCAGCGCGAAACCAAAGCCGCCAACAAAAATCTCGTCATCTACATTTCCATGGCCTTCGGCAATCCCTACGACGAACCTTGGGGCCCCGAAATCGTCCAGGACACTCTCGACTGGCTCAAGGACATTCGCGTCAACACCGTCACGCTCGCCGACACCGTCGGCACCGCCTCTCCCGATCTAGTCCGCGAGCTCTTCTCTCAAGTCAAAGATCACGTCGCAGGCATCGAACTCGGCGTCCATTTCCATTCTCGCCCAGACCACGCCGAAGAAAAAATCCTAGCCGCCTACCACGCCGGTTGCCGCCGCTTCGATTCCGCCCTCACCGGACTCGGCGGCTGCCCCTTCGCCGGCGACGCTCTCGTCGGCAACATCCCCACCGAATCCGTTCTCTTCGCCCTGGCCAAAGCCGGCGCCACTCCTCCCATCGATCCCGCCAGCCTAACCCGCCTCCTCCAACTCTCCAACCAAATCCGCACCACCTACTCTCACGAACCCCCTCCCAACTAACGTGGCACAGTCACTCCTGACTGTGCTCTTGGGTTCCTCCTCTCCGCTCTGTCTTTTTCCTTCTCTGTGAACTCTGCGCTCTCTGCGTTCTCAGCGTCGGCGTTCATCCCGACCGGGTCGGGGCGTTATCTTTAATTATCCTTGCCGTGCGAGAACAGCGGGATCAAGGCACACCCATACCCCTACGCAAAACGCGCGCCTCAACATTTTAACTGTTAGGTGGCTTACCGGCCTCGGCCTTCTCTTTCAAAAACTCTTCCAGCCGCAGAAACTTTCTTCCCAGCGCGCCGCTGTACGCCGACCATTCCGGCTCTCCGGAATCGCTCGCCAACGCCGCCCGCACCGCCGCCAGCTTGGAATCCAAGTCATCCAAATAATGAAACACCAGCGCTTCGCGGATCATCGGCAATTTCGGCGACCCAAACTCGTACTGCCCGTGATGGCTGATCAGGATGTGCTGCACCACCGTCTTCAGGTTCGCCGGGAATCCTTCGATCTCCTCCATCGCCCGGCTTACGGTTTCCAGTTCCATCACGATGTGCCCCAGCAACTGCCCTTCGGTCGTGTAGCTCACCGCCCGCTCGTAACACAATTCATCCAGCTTGCCCACGTCGTGCAGCATCGCCGCCGTCAGCAGCAGATCCACATCGAGTTCGGGATAATGCGCCGCAATCTGCTTCGCCAGCCCGCACAACCCGGCCACGTGCTCCAGCAATCCTCCGAGATACGCGTGGTGCATCACTTTCGCCGCGGGCGCGCGCTTGTAACGCGCCACCATCTGCGGGTCGCTCAGCACCTGCAAAACCAGCTTCTTCAGCCAGGGATTCTTCATCCCCTCCGCATGACCCAGCACTTCCTTAAACAGCACCTCCACGTCATACGGTGTGTGCGGCAGAAAATCCGCCAGGTTGATCTCTTCCGGCTTGGCCACGCGGAATTGCAGCAACGAAAGCTGCGGCTTGTTGCGGTAGATCTCCACGCGGGCGTTCACCTTCACAAAGTCGTCGCGGTGAACATCCTTGGCGGCGCCTTCGAACTGGTCCCACATCCGCGCTTCCACCGTACCGCTGCTGTCGCCCAGTTCCATCCGCAGATACGGCTTGCCCGACGAAGTGTTACGCACCTCTTTCTCGTGCACCAGGAAAAACCCGGTGATGGTCTGGTCCGCCGCCAGATCGCGTACCATGGTGCTCTTTGTCATTTCGATCCGCTGGACTTGCCGAACAATAAATACTTCTTGTGGTGCTTCTTCTCTTTCGTGCTTTCCGGCGTTGTGCTCACTTCCTCGATTTCAGAGTTGCCTCCGCCGGTCATCTCCTGGTATCCCGGCTTGATCACCACATAGCTCTGCTCGCGCAAGGTTTTCAGATAGTCGCGCAGGACCGGCTCCATGCGCTGGTTGTACAAGTGTTCCATGATATCATTTTCCACTTTATCGTATGGCTGCACGCCTTCCGTGTAGTGCTCCAGCACCTGCAGGATCAGGAAGCCCTGCTTCGTTTCAATCACGCCGGTCAGCTCGTTCTTTTTCATCACGAAGACTTTGTCTTCCAGTTCCTTCGCAAGCTCTCCGCGCTTGTATTCCCCAAGATAGCCGCCTTGCTGCGCGGTCTTGCCATCGGAGAAGCGCTTCGCAAGCACGCTGAAATCCTCGCCGTCCTTGATTCGTTGGAGGTACGATTCCGCCTTTTTCTTCAGTTCCGGAATCTCCGCCTCCGTCTTCCCTTCCGTGGAAACCTCGAACGCCTTCAGGGCCACTTCCTCCGGCTTTACGAATTCGGCCTTGTGCTCGTTGTAAACCTTCAGCGCCTCGTCGTGCCCGATGGTGATGTGCGAACCCACCTCCCGGGAGATCACCTGTTGGGTCAGTATTTTGTTGCGGATATTGTTCTTGAAATCTTCCCAGTTAAATCCCTGGGCGCTCACGGCCTTTTCCAGTTCCTCCATATCCTTCAGGTTGTTTCCGATACGGATCTGGTCGAGTTGCTTCACCACGTCCGTCTCAACGCTGATGGCCAAGTCCTTGCCCCGCTGTTCCAGCAGCGACTGGTCAATCAGGTCGCGCAGAGCGCTCTTCTGGCGATCCTCGAGCGCCACTTGCAACTGCTCCGGCGTGCACTTCCCGCTGCACTCCTGCCGCGCGTCCTCTTCGGCGCTCGCACGGGCTTTGTCCAGTTCGGAGCTCGTTATGATCTCGTTGTTTACCCGCGCGACGATCTCCTCCACCATCTTGCCTTCCGCCGACGCCGGCTTCGCGGCTGTCGCTGCTGGCCCTGTCACTTTCGTGCCCCCCGGCGCCGTTGTCGCTGTTGGCGTCTCTGGCTTTTTCACCGGCGCGGGTTTCTTTTCTTCTTCAGGCTCTGGCGCCGCCATCGGCGGCTGTTCCAGTTTCGGCGGGTTCTGTGCCGGTGGCGTTTGCGCCGGTGGATTCTGCGGCGGCGGATTCGTCGCCGGAGGGTTCTGCCCCAACAACGGCCACGCAAACAGAAGTGCCGCAAACAGTGCTGTTTTCTTCATGAATCTCCCCATTTCTACAGTCTAAAACTCATCTCGCCAATGTGCAAATTCGAGAGCGCCCCGGTGACGCGCCCATCTCCCCTGACGCTCCTGCCCCTTCATTCCCCCCACAGACCCGCCAGCACACTCCGCAACGCTCCTGCTACCGCCTCCCCCTTCTGCACTTCCATCCACAACACCCCGCTCGGGTCCAGCTTGATTCCCTTCCGCGACCGCACCACCTTCACCACCGCCGCCGGGTCCAACTGCGTTTCCGGATGGAACCTCAGTGTGATCTTGCTTCCCTGCCGCTCCACCGCCGCAATGCGCAGCCGCTCGCTCATGGATTTGAGCATCGCAAACTCCAGAAGGTTTTCTACCGGCTTGGGCAGTGGCCCAAAACGATCCGCCAGCTCCTTCCCCACGTCCTGCCTCTCCGCTTCCGTCGCCACCGACGAAATCCTCTTATACGTCCGCAAACGCAAATTCTCGCTCGGGATATACTCCTCGGGAATCCGCACATCCATCCCCAGGTTGATGGTCGTGCGCAATTCCGGCGCCCCCTCTCCTCCCTTCAACTTGGCCACCGCGCGTTCCAGCATCTGCACATACAAATCGAAACCGATTGCCTCGATGTGGCCGTGCTGTTGCCGCCCCAGCATGTTCCCCGCCCCGCGCAACTCCAGGTCCAGCGCCGCGATCCGGAATCCCGCGCCCAGTTCGCTAAACTCCTTCATCGCCGCCAATCGCCGCCGCGCAATGTCCGTCAGCGAGCGTTCCGGCGGCACCAGCAAGTACGCATAAGCGCGCTGGTGCGAGCGCCCCACGCGCCCGCGCAATTGGTAGAGTTCCGCCAGCCCCAGCCGGTCCGCGCGATTGATCAGAATCGTGTTCGCCCGCGGAATGTCCAATCCGTTCTCCACGATCGTCGTCGCCACCAGCACATCCGCTTCATCGCGAATGAACTTCAGCATCACCTTCTCGAGGTCCTTCTCTCCCATCTGCCCGTGCGCCACCACTACGCGCGCCTTGGGCACCAGCCTCGTCACCAGGCTGGCCAGCGAATAAATGGACTCCACGCGGTTGTGGATGAAGTACACCTGGCCTTCCCGCGCCAGCTCATTTTCAATCGAGCGCTTCACCACCTCTTCGTCGAACGACGTCACCACCGTCTGAATCGCCAGCCGGTCACGTGGCGCCGTCTCAATCACGGACATATCGCGTAAGCCCACCAGCGACATGTGCAGCGTGCGCGGAATCGGCGTGGCCGAAAGCGCCAGCGCGTGCACGTTCTTCCGCATCTCCTTCAATCGCTCTTTGTGCGCCACGCCAAACCGCTGCTCTTCGTCCACCACCAGCAATCCCAAATCCTGAAACTTCACATCCTTGGACAGCAGCCGGTGCGTCCCGATCACCACGTCTACTTTTCCCGTTTCCAGATCCGCCAGCACGACCTTCTGTTCCGCCCTCGTGCGGAACCTGCTGAGCATTTCGATCCTGGTGGGAAACGCCGCGAAGCGCTGCTTGAACGTCTCGAAGTGCTGGAACGCCAGCACCGTCGTGGGCGTCAGCACGGCCACCTGCTTGCCGTCCACCACGGCCTTGAACGCCGCGCGCATGGCCACTTCCGTCTTTCCGTAGCCGACGTCCCCGCACAACAAGCGATCCATTGGCGAAGGCTTTTCCAGGTCGCGTTTGATGTCCGCGATCGCCGTCACCTGGTCCGGTGTCTCCTCAAACTCAAACGTATCCTCGAATTCCCTTTGCCAGTTGCCGTCCGGCGAAAACGCAAAGCCCTGCGCGGTTTTGCGCTCGGCGTACAGCGTCAGCAACTGGTCCGCCATGTCTTCCAGCGACTTCCGCACACGCGTTTTGCGCGAAACCCACGCCGTGCCGCCTAATTTGTCTAGCGCCGGCTGCGCGCCTTCCGCTGCACGGTAGCTCTGCACCAGGTCCATACGTTCCAACGGCACATACAACCGCGCATCGTCCAGGTAACGCAGCAGCATAAACTCGCCGCGCCGCCCCGCCGACTCGATCAGCCGCAAGCCCTCAAACTGGCCGATGCCGTGGTCCACGTGCACCACATAATCCCCCGGCTTCAATTCCGCGAAATCCCGGAAAAATCCCGACGTGCGGATTTTCCGTCCGGGGCGTTCCACCGCCGGCGTCACGTCAAACAGGTCCGCGTTGCCGTACAGCGTCAGCTTCGCTTCCGGAAACGCCACGCCTTCCGCAAACGGCGCGCGCACCAGCAGCAGCGCCGCCGTTTCCGAAGCGCTTTCCGCCGTGAAGCCCGCCGCCGCTTCTCCCGTTTCTCCCAGCACGTAGGGCACTTCGTACTCGCGGCAAATGTCGGCGTAACGCTCCAGCTCACCGGTGCTCGCCGCCGTGAGGATCACCGTTCCGCCGCCCGCTAATTGCGCTTTCACGTCGCCCAGGCATGCCACCACGTCGCCGTGATACCGCGCGCTGGACCTCGCGATCAGCTCAAACCGTTTGCCTCCGCTCGCCGCCAGACTCAGTTGCTCCAGCTCAATTCGCGAACATTTCGTAACCGCGCGCTCCCATTCTTCCTCGCTCCAGAAATAATCGTTCACCGTCGGCGCATTCGCCTGCCCGTGCCGCTCGTAATTCGCCGTTGCATCCTCCAGCAACTTCTTCCCCGCGTCGTGCAGTTTCTCCGGCTCATCCAGAAACACAATCGGCTTCAGCGAGCTCTCCGCAAGCTCCAACAGCGTGCTTCCGCCCGGCGTTTTGTCCCCGCCAAACCAGCTTCCCGGCTCCCACGCTTCCGCTTCCTCGCTTCCTGGCGCGGGCACGCTCCACTCCGCTAGCGGAAGGATTGTCGTCTTCACCACCGGCGCGATCGAGCGCTGCGTTCGCGGATCGAATTCGCGCACGCTTTCCACCGTGTCTCCCAACAATTCAATGCGCACCGGCCGCGGCGCTTCCGGCGAAAACACGTCCACAATCCCGCCGCGCACCGCGAACTGCCCCGGCAATTCCACCATTTCCGTTCGCGCATAACCCGTGCTCGCCAGATGCGTGATCAGCTCCTCGTGCGCCCCCTCGGAATCTTTCGCCAGCGTGCGCGCCAGTGTCAGGTACACGTAAGGATCCTGATATCTCCACAGCGCCGCGGCCATCGGCGCAATCACCAGCGACACCTCGCCATTCGCCAGCCGGTACAGCGTCGTCGCTCGCCGCTCCAGGATATCCGCGTGCGGCGCTTGCGGATCCCACGGCAAGCTATCGAACGCCGGCAGCACCGCCACGCCGCCCGTTGACCCGGGGAAAATTTGCGCGAAAAAACGCAGGCTCTCCGCCAACTGCTCCGCGCGGCGGTTGTTCTCCGTGACAAAAAACGCCGGCCGCCGCAATTCGTGCGTCACGTGCGCCGCCACCAGCGCCTTCGCCACGTCGTGCAATCCCGAAAGCCCTGCCAGCCCGCCCCCCGCGCGCAGCTCCGCCACCACGCCCTCGATCGAGGCATGGCGTAGCAAACCCTCCAATCGCTCCCTGACTGCCGGTAGTATCATTCCGCGATTTTTCTTTTTTCTCTTACCGGATCTTCCACCCTACCCTGTGCCCTCAAGCAGTTCTAAGTTCCAACTCTCAAGTTTTTAGTCTGGCGTCTTCCTCCGTGACCTCTGTGTTCCTCCCTCTGTGAACTCTGTGTTACCGTCCTTCTTTCCCGGACTCCCGGATCTTCCTCAGTATCTCCGACGTCGAATACCCTTCCACCACCTCCCCTCGCACCACCTTTCCTCCCGCCGCCTCTACCTCCTCGCGTCCTACAATCTGATTCCCCGGCCAATCCCCGCCCTTTACCAGCACGTCCGGCAGCAGCGCCGCGATTACCCGCTGCGGCGTCAGTTCCTCAAAAATCAGCACCGCGTCCACGCATTCCAGGCTCGCCAGAATCTCCGCGCGCTCCTCCGCCGGAATCACTGGCCTCCCGGGCCCCTTCAGCCTTCTCACGCCCTCATCGCTGTTCAACCCGACAATCAGCACATCGCCCAACGCGCGCGCCGTTTCCAAGCTTTCGATGTGCCCCGGGTGCAGCAGATCGAAACACCCGTTCGTAAACACCACGCGCTTGCCGTTGCGTTTCTCCCTGCCAAACCGCAAAATGATTTCTTCAAGTGTCAGGACCGCTGGATGCAAAGGCTCACCATGCTCGCTCAACCACGTTGCTGCAGCTCTCTGTGCAAATTGCCAGTCTATCACGCTCTTTCGCGCCCTCGCTCCCGGAGGCGGCCCTCGACATGAAACACAAAAAAGGGCTTCTCGCTGCCACGGGTATTCTTCTTATTCTCCTCGGCGCGGCCCTCACCCTTTATTCCGCGCGCGGCTTTACCGTGCGCCACTACCTCGTGAACGCCGGCTCCTGCCCGCTCACCATGGACATCGTCCAGAAATCCGGCTTCGTCGAAGATCCCCAGCGCGGCGCCGTCGTTCTCTTTCACGGCTTGGCCGCCAACAAAATCATCATGTCCTACCTGGCGCGCACCTTCGCGGCGCAAGGCCTCACTGTCTACATCCCCGATCTTCCCGGCCACGGCCGCTCCAACGGCCCCTTTTCTCCCGACCAGGCTGAAACCTGCGCGAGTTCCTTTGTGCGCGGCCTCGCCGCACGCGGTTTGATTCTTCCGGACCACACCATCCTTGTGGGCCACTCCATGGGCGCCGACATCGCTTTGCGCATCGCGCCCAAAATTCGCCCCGCGGGCGTTATCGCCATTTCCCCGGCGCCCATGCAGACCGCGCATGGCGTCTCCGCTGAAAACCTTCTCTACCTCATTCCTCCGCCGCTCCAGCCCAACACGCTCATCCTCGTCGGCCAGTATGAATTCCCGAGCCTGGTCGGGAACGCCGCCGATCTCGCCGCATCGCACCCGGATCCGACCGTCGAATTCGCCGCGGTCCCCGGAAACTCTCACGTCAGCGTGCTTTTCTCCACCCTCGTCGCCGCAAAAATCCAGGACTGGACCGCCCGCGTTCTCCACGTTCCCAGCGGCGCCGTCATTCCTTCCCGTGCCAACGTTCTTGGCTGCCTTTTCGGCCTATGCGGCATCGTGCTCCTTGCTGGCCCGTTTCTCCGCGAAACATTCGGCAGCGATGTTCCCGCAGAGCCACGCTCCAAATCCCTTCCTTCTCTCCCGCGACTCTTTCTCGAATTCACCGTCGTCTCGCTCGCCGTGATTTTTCTTCTTCGCTATTGGATGCCGCTTCGTCCCTTGCCCCTCTATCAGGGCAACTATCTCGCCAGCTTCTTTCTCCTCGTGGGGCTCGCCCTGCTCCTGCTCCATCCCCGGCTAGCCCAGTCGCAATTCTCCGCCAAGCCGCTCGTGCTTCTCTCCGCGGCATTCACCGCTTTCCTCCTTCATTTCCTCATTACTGGCTGGTTCGACCTCACTCTCTCTTACGCTTGGCTCACCGTCCACCGCTGGGCGCGATTCCCCGTCATCTTTCTCGCCGTCTTCCTTTTCTTCTTCGCCCTCGAAGCCCTTCTCGGCCCTGCCTGTGACGTCCGCCCGGCCCGCCGCCTTTCTCTTTCCCTATTGCTCCTTGCCATTGTCTTGCTTGCCCTGGCCTGCGGCGTCTTCTATCTCCACAGCGGCGAAATCCTGCTGGTTCTGCTCGCTCCGTATTTCGTCCTCGTCCTGTTCCTCATCCGTTTGGGTGCTCAATTGGTTCGTCGCCAGACCGCCTCTCCGGCAGCCGCCGCCCTGTTCGGTGCTATACTCCTTGCAGGTTTTTGCCTGGTGCTCTTTCCGTTGTCGTAGGAGCTACCGGCCGCTCGGTATTTTTGCTATCCTCCCCGCGCTGGAGACGGATGCTTAAGTTTTTTGCTTCGCCTTGTGTGAATTAACGGATGTCTGAAATTGTCATTGTCGGCGGTGGCCCTTCCGGCGCGATGTGCGGAGAGCAACTTGCGCGCGCCGGCCATTCCGTCCAAATTTTCGATGAACACCTCGCCTGGGAGAAGCCCTGCGGGGGAGGTCTCACCTACAAAGCTACGCAGTGCTATCCATTCCTACTGGATAATGCGCATCCAAAAAAGCTTATTCACCACGTCGAAATCATCAGCGCCGAAAATCACCGCGCCAAGCTCGACCTCCAGCATCCCATCGTCATCTATTCACGCACCGTCTTGAATGGCCTGCTCCTCGATCGCGCTCGCGAGGCCGGTTGCCAGGTTCACGGCTCCCGCGTCCACGAAGTGGATACCACCTCCGACAAGCCGCGCTACTCCATTGATGGCCAGTGGCGCGCCGCCGATTTCCTGGTCCTGGCCGCCGGCGCCCGCAACCAGTTTCTGCCCGGCACGCGTGCGTTGCAGCGCGATGAGCTCGAGATGACCCAGGGCTACTTCGTGCCGCAAACCTCCGAGGAAATCATCATCAAGTTTCTTCCCGATTTCGAGGGCTACATCTGGTCCTTCCCCCGCTCCGACCACCTCTCGCTCGGCATTTGCGGCAGCATGAGCGCGCACACCAGCAGCGAACTTCGCGCGCATCTCCATGCTTTTGCGGCCTCCGAGAAATTCGCCACCGAATCCGCCAAGTTCTACAGCCACGTCCTGCCTTCGCCCCGGGTGCGCACCTTCTCCGATCGCCGCGTCATCGGCAGAAATTGGGCGCTCATAGGGGACGCCGCCGCCTGGGTTGATCCCCTCACCGGCGAAGGCCTTTTCTACGCCATGCGCTCTGGCGAACTCCTTGGCAAGTCCCTCGCCGAAGGCTGCCCCGAAAAATATCCCGCGCGCGTCAAAGCCTCCTTCTCCGCGGAACTCGAATTCGCCGCGCGCATCGTTCGCCGCTTCTACCGTGGATCGTTCCTCGGCTGCGCCGTCACCACGCGCATGGTGCAATTCCTCCAGCGCAACGCCGTATTCCGCCAACTTTTCTCCGATCTATTCTGCGGCACGCAGGACTACACCACGCTCAAGCAGCGCGTCCTCGGTCATCTCGGCGGCACGCTCAGCCAGTTCGTCGCCAGCGTCCTCAATTTCGATCGCCCCCCCTCCAAACTCCCCACCGTCACCCCCGCCGCCGATTAATCCGCCTCTCCTTTGTAGTGGCCGATCTTTAGATCGGTTCTTGGGTTTCGCCTTGTTATGTGCGGGTCAACCATCGCTGGACCCCACATCGGCAACACACGTACACACGCTTGCCGCAAGGAAACACTCGTTTCTCCCAAACGGCCACCGATTCAGCTGTTCATTGAAAAAAATCCGTCTATTCCAGCACTTTGCGGATGCGCTCAAACGCCCAATCGATCTCTTCGCGCTGGATCACCAGCGGCGGCGCGATGCGGATGATATGGCTGTGCGTTTCCTTGCACAGGATGCCCTCTTCCTTCAGCGCCTCGCAGTACTTTCTCGCCTCGGTCGTCAGCTCGATCCCGATCCACAGCCCCCGCCCGCGTACCTCTTTCACTACTGGGCTGCGCAACGTCCGCAATTTCTCCAGGAAATACGCGCCCAGCTCCGCCGACCGCTCCACCAGTTTCTCTTCGATCAGCACTCGCAGCGACGCCCGCGCCACCGCGCACCCCAGTGGATTCCCGCCAAACGTGCTTCCGTGATCGCCCGGCCCGAATACGCCCAGAATCTCCTTCGACGCCAGCACCGCCGACACCGGGTAATACCCTCCGGCCAATGCCTTCCCGATAATCAGCACATCTGGCCGGATGCCTTCATGCATGTACGCGAACAATTTCCCCGTGCGGCCCAGCCCGGATTGAATCTCATCCACCATCAGCAGGACACGCTTCTCCCGGCAGATCGCCGCCGCCTCGCGCAAAAACCCATCCGGCGGAATCACGATCCCCGCCTCGCCCTGAATCGGTTCCACCAGGAACGCGCAGGTGTTCGGCGTAATCGCCGCGCGCAACGCTTTCGCATCGCCAAACGGGATGATCCGGAATCCCGGCGTGAACGGCCCGAATCCCTCGCGGTACTGCTCGTCGCTTGAAAAACTCACCACCGTCACGGTCCGCCCGTGAAAATTCCCCGCGCAGACGATGATCTCCGCCTGCCCTGCCGCAATTCCCTTCTTCGTGTAGCCCCACTTCCGAGCCGCCTTCACCGCCGTTTCCACGGCCTCCGCACCCGAATTCATCAGCAGCGTCATTTCCATGCCCGTCAGGTCGTGCAGCTCCTTGTACAGCAGCGGCAATTGCGCATTGCGAAACGCCCGCGAAGTCAGCGTCACCTTCTTCGCCTGCTCTACTAGCGCTTCCAGAATCCGCGGGTGGCAATGCCCCTGGTTCACCGCAGAATACGCCGCCAGGCAGTCCAGGTAGCGTTTCCCTTCCACGTCATACACCCACGCCCCCGCCGCCCGCTCAATCACCACGTCCAGCGGGTGGTAGTTGTGCGCTCCGTACGCCTCTTCCAGCGCAATAAGCTCTTTCGTTCCTAGCAGTTGGTCTTCCGTGATTGGCATGGTCTCACCTTAGTTCGCCCCGCGAGCCGCACAAGGACTGCCCGGACCTCAGCCCTTTCCAGGAGCATCCTGGCCTTCTGATTGTAGCGACCGTACAAATCCTCCCGCAATCGCCTGGGCGGGAGGGCGGCACCTACGGTGCGGTAGCACTGTGCGCCGCGCGGAGGGGTCACCCAAAGCATGGCACCCGCCTCCTCTTTCCGCAACACCAGTTGCCCCAACGCCAACCTCCATTTTGGCCGCTTTTCCCCGGACCCGCTTTGTCCTTCTTGTGCACGGCCCGTCCTTTTTACCCAGAGCAACGTGAAGGGCTGAGGCGGGCCGCCAATTCAAACACTCCTGGACTCAATCTCTAGCCCCCCGACCGGAGCGGCCCGACCTACCCCTCCACCCCACACCCGCGTTTGCTTCCTTCAGCCTTCCTCCCAAATTGTCATTCCGACCGGAGCGGCCCCGACCACGCGTGGCATAGCAGTTGCGCATGACTGCCGTGAACCCGACCGACTGGAGCCGGGACTCAGCGGAGGTAGAGCGTGCACACGCCGGGTTTGCATGTGGGGCTTGCGTTCCTCTTCGCTTTAAACTTACAACTTATAACTGAATACTTAGACCTTTTTTCCTACTTCTTCGGATATCCCACGGACTGCGCCAGGATAATCTTCTGCGTGGCCTTCAGCTTCAACGCCTTCCCTAGCGCCTCCCGGTCCACCGATGCCCTCACCACCGTCGCCAGCCCCTCCGATGCGCAATACAAGTACACGTTCTGGGCGATGAATCCCGTGTCCGCACCCGTGTACAGTTCCTTCCCACCCGCATCTCCTCCCACCTTCGTCAAGTCCGCCACATACACCAGGTTCACTGGGGCCGTCGCCACGAACGGCTGCGTCCCCGCCAGTCCCCGCAAATCTTCCTTCGCCACAGGCTCCAGCCGGTTCTTCGCCGCGTCATACACATATGTCCCGTCCGCCGTTACCACGTAGATCTCAATCTCCTGCCAGTTCATTGCCGAAGGCGCCGTCCTTCTCCCGTCCGCACGATTCACCCCAAATCCCGCCCACAACAAATTCGCCAGCACCTGCGCCGGCAATTTCTCCCCGCTGAATTCCCGCGTGCTCTTCCTCTCTTTCAGCGCCTGCATCAGCGGTCGCCCGCCATCCGTTTGCGGCGCCGGCAGAATCACCGGTTTCAGCTCCTGCGCCCCCACCGCCGTCCCCAGCATCGCCGCCAAAAACCACACCAATCCTTGCTTGTTCATGGAATGCCTCTCTTCCTCTGCACCATAATTCCCTTGCTCCGCCGCCGCAAGTCCACCCGGCACACGCTTCAGCCCGCCTGCACCCGCTGCTTCACATCGTTCGCCGGCAGGTGAACCACCCTCCGCCCTCGCCCGCCAATGCCGCTTCCGCAGCCTTTCCGCCTCTCCCTATTCGCTTTTGCCTCGTTTCCTCTCATCCGGCAATACCGGCGTGAGTTCCAAGCCGTCAAAGGTCCTCGAGTGCCGCCAGATAATCCCTCGGTGGGCGCGCCCAAGCGAACGATTGTAGAAGTTTTCTCGCTGGGGTTCTGTCAAGTTTGTCACAGGCTGAGGCCCCGGCTGGGTTTTGTCTGGAGGAGGATTCGCGGCCCTGGGGGGACTTATTCGGTATCGTTCGTGGAAGAAGCACGGCTCATGCGCGGTTCAACACCATCCATTCACTGCTACAATATTCCCATGCAGCGCAAAGTCTTTTGGATGACCTTTGCGGTCGTTGGTCTCATCGCCGACGTGGCCCTGCCATTTTGGTGGGCCCTCGTCGCCACGGTCCCTATTGGCATGGCCAGTTGGTGGATCGCCTACCGCAGCGAGTGGTTTTAGCGATAATTCGTCAGTCGGAAACTGGCGCAGGTTCAGATACCCGCTGTGGACAAGGTTTACCAGCTAATGGACCCAAGGCCTGGCAAGCGCATAAACCGGACAACTGCTTTTCCCTCCCCGGTCAGTTCAAACTGCAGATGAGACCTTCCTTGGCGTGCCAGGGAGGGCCAGAGGTGCTGGCTCAAAGGTACCAGCGCCTACGCAGTTTTTTCGGTACTGGCCCTCTATTTCCAAGGCAGCGTGCAACGCCTAACATCAACCTAGATGTAGGATTGCTTAGCAGTGGTCACACCGATACTATCGCTGATCTTCTTCGCAACGGTGTACCTGCGCGTTACGAATTGGAAACCAACGGAGACCACGGAGTTTTAGAAATTCGGGCCAAATCATCCGACTCAAGGGCTGCCAACCGCCATGGGAATAGTGCATTTCCGCAGGATCGAACGCCGTCGCACCGCTCGAGTAGTGTTGTGTGTGGACCTCATTGTACACGGCCAGACGCAGAGCAACGGGACGTTTAAGGTCGAGGCACGCACCCTTTCCGTCAGCGGGCACGGCGGGCTGATGGTGCTGGAGCCCGAGGTAACGATTGGGCAAAAGCTGACGCTGATTAACACCAACGCCGGGCTGAAGGCGGAGTGCAAGGTGGTGTCCGCGAAGCTTATGCGTGATGGCAAGAAAAATGTCGCATTCGAGTTTACGTCGAACGAACTCAATTTCTGGAAGATGTGGTTCCCGGTGGCAGGGGCAAAGCCCGTTCGCCGAACTGTCCAAGCATCGTTTACGCCGCTTCCTGCCACAAAGATGGCACGCTAAGCCGACATCCCCAACGGCTGAACTAGGAGGGCGCCCCACCCGCATGCTTGGAGGGCGGCGCCTGGATTTCTCTTCTTCTTAAACTTACAACTTATAACTGAAAACTTAGAACTCTAACGGATGGCTCCGGCTTAAAGTCCCCGTCCCGTCTTTCCCCTGCAATTTTTCCTGGATTCTGTCACAGTATTAGCCCTGCGACCCCCAAAGTGGCAATTTTGAAAAGTGTTCAATATTGACCGGACAGCCGGGACGCCAATCTTTTAGGCCAGACCGCTAGCCCTGAGGTCGCGGCCCGCTCTGATTGGCAACGAAGAAGCGCCCTGTAAATGGAGAAAAGCCGATGCGGATTTTGCTTTACAACCCTGACAACGGGGTCACACGCAACTTCATGCCACATCTCTGGATGTTTCTCCTCCAGGCGCTCACGCCCCCGGGCCACGAAGTAGTCTTGATTGACGGCAACGCGCAACCCATGGATGAAGCCGGCATCGCCCGATTCGTCCAGGAACAAGACATCGCACTCGTCGGGATCGGCGCGATGACTCGCATGATCGCCAAGGCCTACCGCATGGCCGACGCCATCCGCGCCGTTGGGGTACCCGTCGTGATGGGCGGTCCTCACGTCACGGAAGAGTCTGACGAAGCCCTCGGCCGCAACGGCGGCCCGCGCCATGCCGATGCCGTGGCTCTCGGTGAAGCCGATGAAACTTGGCCAAAGATCGTCGCGGATGCCGCACGCGGCACGCTCAAGGAAATCTACGCCCCTGTGGATGACTTCGGCCAGGAGCGCAAACCCGCCCTCCAGCAATATCCCTCGATCCCGTGGGACAAAATGGATCTCGCCCAATTCAACTTGGTTCCGAAGATGGCCAAGCGCTCCCTCCAGCGCATCGGTGAGGGCTGGGGCACATTTCGCATCATTCCTATCGAGTCGGGACGTGGCTGCCCTTATGGGTGCGAGTTCTGCACGGTAACCGGCTTCTTCGGCGATGCCATCCGCTTTCGCACCAACGAAAGCGTGGTGAGTGAACTGCTCCTCCTGAAAGCCCGCGCGAGAAGCGAACGCGGCCAGATGGCCGTCTTCTTCATCGACGATAATTTCGCCATCAACATCAAACGCACCAAATCGCTCCTGCGCGATATCATCGCCGCCGGCGCCCAGGTGCACTGGGTCGCCCAGATCAGCGCCAATCTTCTGCGAGACACCGAACTCGTGGACCTCATCGCCGACTCAGGGGGCAAATGGATCTTCATCGGCATGGAGTCCATTGATCCCGCAAACCTGGCCGGCGTTAACAAGGGCTTCAACAAGCCGGACGAATACGCCGCCGTTCTCGAAAGGCTTGCCCTGCGCAACGTCTATGCCATCACCTCCTTCATTTTTGGGATGGACAACGACACGCCTGGAGTCGCGGACCGCACGCTGAACGAGATTCGCACTTGGCCGCCGGGGCTCCCCATCTTTGGCTTGCTCACGCCTTTACCCGCCACCCCGCTTTACAAAAGGCTGCTCGCCGCCGGGCGATTGACGCGCCCCAAGCACTGGCAGGAGTTCATACCGTTTGCCATGGCCCACACGCCCCTGAAGATGACCATCGAGGAAGCGCACGCGGAAGTGAAGCATGGCTGGGACCATTCCTACAGCCCGGAAGCCATGGCCCACGCCGTCGGTTCGCTCAAGGACCAGCCTCTGGGCTATCGCATCAACATCTTCATCGCTCGCATGTGTTTCCGGGGAATCTACTTCCGGCAGAGTGGTTCTTCCGCATGGCTGAAACTCATCTACCAAAATCGCCGCACCATTTTCGGCCTGTTCCGCGAAGGCTTCTCCACCTGGCTCACCCGCCCCGCTCCTGACGGCCGCTCAGCCCTGGCGATAAGCCCAAAGCCAACTCTAGGCGCCCCGCCCTCGTAACCTGAACACGGTTCTTCGCGCCGTCTTCTCAACCGGCCTGGGCGACCCTGCCCTCTTGTGTCTCGCCCCGCCAGCCATCCCGCTTCGGGAAGGAACTGTTGGCAACGGAGTAACCCCCTCCCCCAGCCGTTTTTGTGAACAATAGCAAAACAAAGGGGATACGCGCGCAAAAGTGCGCAAGAATGTGAAAACAGGGGACTTAGAAACTCGTTGTTTTGACTTAGAAACCCTTTGTTTTGATATTGATGCGCACTGTTGGTGCAGCAAGTGATTGTGCTGGGGATCTGCGCAGCGCGGACGGGCTTGTGCCGAGTATTCGCGGTGCATCGTACTACACTATTTACCAACTGTCAATAGCTATTGTGAGGTACTAGAGCCGGTGGGGAGTCTTCAGTGGTAAGTTTCCAGTTTTAAGTTTCGGAGAAGAGGAAAGAGAAAGACGAAGAATTACGCAGAGGTCGCCCCGCTCCGCCCCGAGATGCTCGGGGCGGAGCGGGGTAAACGCCGGACACAGAGTTCGCAGAGAAGAGGGATCCAAGCGGGTGGCGCAGGCTTAACGCGCGGAGCCAACTCTGGGCGGCCTTCGCTCTTATCGAAGGTCACTCACTTCTCTGCCTTTCATCACTCCCCAGTTATTTTCCAAGGTGGTATCCTGCCCATGCGTAACCCGAACCCAAGCCAAATCATGCGCCACCCGCCATCCATAGTTCTTCCCGAGCCCAACGTGCCGCCCACCCACCGGAACCCTGGTGTATAATCATGCTATGGCCAAGGATGTGATCCACATCTCGGAAGCGGAAGCGGCGAGCGACTTCGCCTCGCTCATGGCCTGAGTTCGCTCAGGCGCCGAGGTGGTCATCGAAGACAACGCGCGGCCCGTTGCCGTCGTTCGCCCCATCGCCGAGCCTTCCCTCCGTCTGCTCTCGGAATCACTTCGTCTCGCACGCACGCATGCGTCTTCCGCGACGCTTGATGGAGACTTCGGGCGCGATCTCGAAGAGATCGTCAACAGCCATCCCGAACCGCTCAACCCGCCCGCATGGGATTGATCCTCGACTCCAGCGTGGTTATCGCCGCGGAACGCAGCGGCAAAACCGTCCAACGGTTAGTCGAACGAGTCTTAGCCGTGGCCGGCGACCAAGAAGCGGCCCTCTCCGCCGTCGGCCTGACAGAGCTCATCCACGGCATCTATCGAGCGCAATCACCACACGTCCGCCTTCGCCGTGAAGCCTTCCTTGGCGAACTACTTGCGGACTTTACTGTGTATCCCTACACCAAAGAGACCGCGATGCTCGCAGGCAAGATCGACGGGGAGCAGCAGTCTCGGGGGGAGTCGTAATTCCGTTTGGAGACTTGCTAATCGGCGCGACGGCGTTGTCACTTGGCTTCTCGGTGCTGACCGTGAATCTCCGTCACTTTCAAAAAATCCCAGGTCTCACGGCCGTCAAAATCTAGGCCCAGGCCGGGTGCCCCAGGCACGGCGTGAAGCTGTGAAAAAACTCGACCCGTGAGTTTGCAGTTTTTCTCTCTCCAAACTTTCTACATTAGAGGCACTCAGAGCCCCTGTCGAGGCCAGAGGATACATTTTTGACACCCTCAAATCGTGCAAAATCTCGACAGGTAGGTTTTTTCACAGCTTCCGTGTGTGCCTGGGTCTTGGGTTCCTATTCCCTCTGCGAACCTCCGCGTTATCTTTAATTCCTGCTTCCTGATCGCTGATATCTGATCCCTGATAACTCTCCTATCCGCCTGAACAGAGCTGCGAGATGCCGGTTGCAGCACCAGAAAAAACCACAAAACCCGCACCCTAGAGCGTTTCCATAAATAAT
>PMES01000084.1 GCA_003154775.1 Acidobacteriota bacterium
TGTTCAATCTGTTCAACCATGCGCAATTTGGCCTCCCTGGCTCCGACATCAATGCTCCGGCATCATTCGGCCTAATCTCATCGACGGTGAACAACCCGCGTCTCGTTCAATTCGGGCTGAAGCTCACTTTCTAGCGCTGGCTCGCAACGGATCAGGCTGAACTTTACATCTGCCGCCCCGCCAGAGCACCGGAGATGAGGTGTCCAACAATGGTCATAATAACGATCGTCCAACCATTACGACCAACGGTAAGACGTCGCTGCTCCCACGCTTTCCAACTAACCAGCCAGATTTCTTCGATTATGGATATGCGGCTGGACAAGGGTTTCAAGATTCACGAACGTTACAGCTTGCATTTGGTGGCTGATTTCTTCAACGTGACCAACCGCGCCAACCTCTGGTCAAATCCGGATGTTAGCGCCACGATTAACTACGCGCCGTACTGCACGCCGCGCACGCCGGGCGGCGGTCAGGGCCCGATAGGGTATAGTTGCACGCCGCTAACCGCGTGGCCGCAACGGGGCGTCAAAGGCCCTTCGTCAGTCTATTACGGCTACGGGGCAATCGATCAGATCGCACCAGGTAGTTCGCCATTCGCGTTCCAAGCGGGAGTGAGGTTCACATTCTGATGAGTTTAAACTACCAGACACGTAGGCAGTTTGTTGGAAGGATCGGAAGTTCGGTGATGCTGGCGGTCGTCGGAGGCAAAAACCTTCGACACGAAGTGGCTTCAGTTCCGACCGCCAGCTCTGGTTTGCGCTGGCCCAAGCCAATCGGCAGTCCCGTCCTGGACAGCCTACGTCCCGTAATCGAGCACTCCAAAGACGTCGACACGAATGTAGACAAGATTGTTGAGGTCGCTGGCTGGATGGCCTATGAAGAGCTACCGATGCCTGATATGAGCGTTCCCTACGGGCTCGCCAAGGACCCGTCTAAGGCCATGGACTTCATCATGGTGGCCAACTCGATCAACTCTGCGTTCACCGATTTCAAGACCCACGTGAAGTTCCAAGTGGAATTCGAGGGGGAGATTCGATCCGACTCCGACGCGATGGTCGCATGCCTGAAGCGCGCAATGGATAACGGCGTTCCGATTTTGGACGGCAAGTTCCTCGCCAGCATTACACGCCCGCAGCTCGAAAAGATTTTCGCAGGCAACATGGAAATACCGATGCTCGACGAGAAGATGCAGGCTTTCCACGAAGTGGGCAAAGTGCTCGCTGAACGTTATGATGGGCGCTTCTATAATTTCATCAAGTCGTGCCCGCCGAAGCTCTACGCCAACGGCGAAGGGCTAGTCGACCGCTTGGTGAAGGAATTCCCGCGCTTTAACGACGTGAGCGAGTTCGAGGGCCACGAGATCAAGTTTTACAAGCTCGCCCAGCTCGGCTTCTGGGGCATGTACTCGGGGCTTCTCTCAACGGGCGCATTTCCTCTGGACGACATTTCGAAAATGACGGCGTTCGCTGATTACATCGTACCGGTGGCTCTGCGCCTTATGGGCATCACCAGCTACTCGCCCGTTCTCGAAAAGGCTGTCGACTCTTATCAGCTGATCCCTCGCGATTCTACGCAAGAAATTGAAATCCGCGCTCACAGCCTCTATGCCACAGCGTTGCTGGCGGAAGAAATCAACAAGATCCGGACTGCCGACCAGCAGATCATCATCCCGCAGCTTGATGCGCGGCTCTGGACGCACTATCACACGACACTCTGGCCTCACCACCTGACGCGCACGATCATGTATTAGAAACTCCGGATAGACGACATGGAAAGAGGTAGACCGATGATAACGAAACGTAGTTGGCTTCTAGTCACTCTGCTGGTTGTTCTGGCGGGAATCGCTTCTCCACTGGCAGCTCAGGAAAAACGCAAAGTGATCATTGACCAGGACGCGAGCGGGCCCGCGTCTACGGACCTCCAATCTGTTCTCGTCTTAATCCAGTCTCCGCAGACCGAAGTGCTCGGCATCACTATTGTCAGCGGCGATCAGTGGCGCGACGAAGAGGTAGCTCACACGCTCCGCATGCTCGAGCTGATCGGCCGAACAGACATCCCCGTCGTGCCCGGCGCGGTATTTCCGTTGCTGAACAGCAAGGAATTCCAGGAGCGGTGGGAAACGCTGTATGGCAAAACAATATACCAGGGCGTTTGGAAGGACTGGCGCACGCCTGACATGCCGGTTCGCGGCCCGTGGGAAATTCCTCCGCTGCCGGAAGGCTCTCCCACAACCAAACCCGCCGATGAAGACGCGGCGCACTTTATTATCCGCATGGTTCATAAGTATCCGCATCAAGTAACGATTTATGCCGCAGGACCGCACACGAACTTGGCCCTGGCAATCAGGATCGATCCGCAAGTGCCGGAACTGGCGCAGGAGCTCGTCTTCATGGGCGGGTCGATATCGGAAGTTCTCAAATCTGAAGGACCGCAGACGCAGCGCCGCGAATTCAATCTCTGGTGGGACCCGGAAGCTGTGCACATCGTCCTAACCGCGCCCTGGCACAAGATTACAGACACGACCGTGGACACCTCGGTCAAAACGAATTTGACGAAGGCTATGATTGCTGAGATTACAAAGTCGCCGAATCCAGCCGCGCAGTACATCGCGAAGTATGCAACCGAGGGGTACATGTGGGACGAGTTGGCGGCTGCGGAGTGGCTCGACCCGAGCATCATCACGAGCGAGTCGCAGTGGTACATGGACATCGACTGTGCACACGAAGGCGGCTACGGCAACATTCTTATCTGGGATCCCGGCCAACAGCCCGGACTCGGCGAGCAGATCGTTCATGTGCCGATGGAGATAAATGCGGAGAAGTTCTACAAGATGTTCATCGATCTCATGATGCGCCCAACGCCCGTTGCGAGAGCGACCCAGTGAGATTCAGACCGGGGGTGCATATCGGGGAAACCGATCGGGTGTCCGCATGGAGGGTTGTTAGGCCGGGGATGTTCTGATGGGCCGTCGGCGTGAGGGGGAAGCAGGGCGCCTGACACGAAGAGAGCTCGGACAGATTGCAGGAATGTCACGAAGTCCGGCCGAGACGCCAGTCGCTTCCCAGCCGAAACACAAAGACCGCGTGGGAACCACGCGCTGATAAAAAAGGGAAAAGATGGCCAAGCAGCCTTACATCGCTGTTGTAGGCAGTGCCAATGTGGATCTGACAACGTTTATTGACGAATTTCCCCGTCCGGGAGAAACGATTTTCGGGAAGAAATTCGACCTCGGCTTCGGCGGCAAAGGAGCAAATCAGGCCGTGGCCGCTCGCCTGTGCGGTGCTGCGGTCTGCATGGTCGCAAAGGTTGGGAGCGACTTGTTCGGTCCCGTCACGATCGAGAACTTTAATTCCTTTGGGATAGACGCCAGCCACGTCCGGATCGTCGAAGGAGTTTCTAGCGGCGTCGCACCGATTTTCGTGGACGCGAGCGGCCAGAATCGCATCATCGTGGTAAGTGGCGCAAACGATGCGCTTCTCCCGCAGGACTTGGATTTAGCTGCTCCCATTCTTCGGAAAGCCGATTACATCGTGTTGCAACTTGAGATCCCTTTGAACACGGTTTACCACGCCATTCACTTCGCGAAATCGAACGGGATCCGCTGCATCTTGAATCCGGCCCCCGGCCGAGTGCTGGATCTGACCGAACTTGCCGCCGTGGACTATTTCATCCCGAACGAAAGCGAAGCGGAGCTCATCACAGGGATGCCTGTCCACTCAATTGAGGACGCAAGAAGTTGTGCCGACTCGCTTCTCGGCCGAGGAATACGCCGGGTTGTCATTACATTAGGTGAAAGAGGAGCCCTGCTGAGCGGGCCGGAAGGAATGGAGTTGATCCCTGGTTTCAGGGTCAAGACGATCGATAGCACCGGCGCGGGCGATGCCTTCATTGGCAGCTTCGCTGTCTTTCTTGCCGAAGGCCTCCCGGAGGTGGAGGCCCTTACCCGGGCAAACCTCTACGCTGCCCTCTCCACGACGCGAGTGGGAACACAAAAATCCTTCTTGAGCAGGTCGGAGTTCGAGCAGGAATGGAAGGTTCGCGGGGGGCGATCGTAACTACACTTGGTTTTGCGTTTCGAGGTGTACTGCGGTGATTCCGATATTCTCTGAGTCGTGGGAGCAAACATGTTTATCCTACAGAGCTACTTCTGGGCCGTGGTCTTTTGCGCCATCACCATGCTTTGCTGGGGTTCGTGGGCTAACACACAGAAGCTGGCACCGAAAGACTGGCGATTTGAGCTATTCTACTGGGACTATGCCGTCGGCGTCCTCCTGATTTCCCTATTGTTTGGCCTGACCTTGGGCAACACAGGGTCCCAAGGACGGAGTTTCTTTGCGGATGTTGCGCAGGCGTCTAGCAAAAGCCTGATCTTTGCATTGATCGGTGGCACGATATTCAACGCCGCAAATATCCTCTTGGTGGCAGCCATTGACATTGCGGGTATGGCGGTAGCATTTCCCGTCGGGATTGGCTTGGCCCTGGTTCTCGGAGTTATGGTTAACTATCTCGCAAATCCAATGGGGAGTCCCATCCTTCTCTTTGGGGGTGTTGCTCTTGTCGTACTGGCTATCATTCTAGATGCGATTGCGTACCGTAGGCTATCCAAGCGTACCGAAGGCCTCAGCATTAAGGGTCTGGCTCTGTCTGTTGCCTGTGGAATTCTGATGGGCTTTTTCTACAGGTTCGTCGCAGCTTCCATGTCGCTAAACTTCGCTAACTTGGAAACGGGCAAGCTGGGTCCCTATGCTGCGGTTTCAGTTTTCTCACTCGGCGTGCTCCTCAGCAACTTCGTATTCAATACGATCATCATGAGAAAGCCTTTTCGGGGAGAACCAGTCTCGGCATCTGCGTACTTCCGGGGCGACCTTCGGACGCACTTGATCGGGGTGCTTGGTGGGATAGTCTGGGGAGTTGGAATGGCGCTCAACATCATCGCATCAGGAAAGGCTGGCTTTGCCATATCCTACGGCTTGGGCCAGGGCGCCACTATGGTCGCGGCCTTGTGGGGCGTTTTCGTTTGGAAGGAGTTCAAAGAAGCGTCATTAGGGACCGACAAGATAATTGCTTTTATGTTCTTGTGTTTCCTTGCCGGGTTGGTGTTGATTATTATCGCTCGGAATGTCTAACGGCGTGCATCGGAATCCAAAGCGACGATCTGTGCCTCTCGAAAATCTCGAAATGTCTGAGCGGATAGGGGTTATATTTCTTTCATAATTCTCGCCGATGCTTATTTCTCTCACGACACTCCTCGCAACTCTGTCTTCGATCTTCCGTTTGCGTGCTGCCCTTGAGCTCGAGAACCTGGCTCTGCGCCACCAAATCGGCGTGCTTCAGAGGTCCGCAAGAAAACGCCCGAAATTGACCTCAGGGGACCGCCTGTTGTGGATCTGTCTGTCCCACCTCTGGCGTGACTGGCGCTCGGCGCTGGCCATCGGCAAGCCAGAAACGGTCGTAGCCTGGCATCGTGCCGGCTTGCGTTTGTTCTGGACCTGGAAGGTGCGGCGCGGCCAACCCGGACGACCCGTCATTTTCCGCGAGGTCCGAGATCTGATCCGCAAGATGTGCCGGGACAATCCCGGTTGGGGTGCACCCCGCATCCACGGGGAACTGCTCAAACTCGGCATCGACATCGGGGGAGAGCAGCGTCAGCAAATATATGGTGCGCTGCCACAAGCCGCCGTCTCAGACCTGGCGCACATTTCTGGAGAATCACGCCAAGCAGCTCGTCTCCATCGACTTCTTCACGGTGCCCACTATCCGTTTCCAGGTCCTTTACGTGTTTCTGGTGTTGGCCCATGACCGGCGTCGCATTCTGCACTTCAATGTGACCGCCCACCCGACCGCGGAGTGGACCGGACAGCAACTGCGGGAGGCCTTTCCCTTTGACCAACTCCCGCGCTACCTGCTGCGCGACCGCGATGCTATCTTTGGGAATGACTTCCGAGAACAGGTGCGAGACACGGGCATCTGCGAAGTTCTGTCTGCACCGCGCTCGCCTTGGCAGAGAGCCTATGTAGAGCGAGTGATAGGATCCATTCGGCGCGAGTGCCTCGATCATGTGATCGTGTTCCATGAAAACTCGTTACGACGAACCCTCAATTCGTATTTCGATTACTATCACCGATCAAGAACACATCTTTCGTTGGGGAAGGACTCGCCGGAGCCACGAACGATTCAGCCGCCGGAAATGGGGTCCGTCGTGGCGGTGCCGCAGGCCGGCGGACTGCATCACCGCTACGAACGACGGGCTGCCTGAAAAAGCCCGAATCCACCACGCTAAGCGCTTTCTCTCCTTGGGCCATTGAAATTTGTGTTCGAACTGTGCTCCCTTGCACACGCGTGCATCGGCGAATTTCGTTCACCAGACTCAGGCAAGGCCACAAACTGCTTGAGCTTTGCGGTCCAGTTGGGGGAATGACATCCCCATGGGCTGCACAGAATTTTCGGTAGGGACAGGCCAAAACTCCTAGCGGGGTTCGAATCCCCCCCCCATTCGGAACCGACAAACCCAAGCTGGAATCCTGGAGAGCGAATTCCCGAACCTTCGCAGACTAGCCTTTGGAGGTGACTCCGGTTCTCGTCTCTCTGTGCGGTTACTGTGCATTAATTCTATCTTTTCCATTCATTAGGGTTAGTCTTGAGCGAAAAGCAGATGCCCCGAATTGTTGGAAACATTGAGAGTTAGAAATATTCGATGGAGTTGTTGGTGCCGGAAGCCGCAGCGCTTAGAAGGCAGACGCTCTATCCAACTGAGCTACGGGCGCGTCGTGCAGTTCTACAGATTCTAAAGCACTTCTCGATTCCACAGCTACCTGTATCCTCATATATTACGTCGAAAGTGTGCCAAAACTTGCCCAAACCTCTCTAGTGACACGAGTGTGCCAATTGAATCCTGCATCTCGTTCGCTTGTCGATTGAGTTGCCCGAGTGCTTTCATGCTTCCCACCACTTCATTTCTGGGAAGTCTGAAACTTGAGGGAAGTTCTACATGTGGCCGATCACAAGACCAAACGCTCGCCGATCTCTTCGGTTGTTTTTCTCTTCATCGACATGTTCAGCATTGCTTCAGAGTGATTCTCTCTCACTCCTGCTAGAAGGATTCACTCCGGTCACGTCACTCATCAAGACTGGGTTTCTGCACCCACCCCGAATTTCCGCAGAATGTCTTCCATCAGGCACCATTTCGTGAAGCCCGATTGCAGCAGGTTCGCGCCGACGAACGCCGTGAACCAATACCAGTTGTGATTCACCCATGTCCCCAGCGCCAGCGACACCAATACAAGTGTCCCCGCGATAATCCGGATGTATCGCTCCATTGTCATTTGCCACCTCGCTCACTCATGTAATAAAGAACTGGGACAGCCATACGTGAAAGAAACGTCGACGCCACTTCTCCCGCCATCAGTGAAATCGCCAGGCCTTGGAAGATCGGATCGAACAGGATGACTCCCGCACCCACTACAACTGCTGCCGCTGTCAGCAGCATCGGTCGAAATCTCACAGCACCCGCATCTACGACGGCTTCTTCCAGCGGCATCCCTTGTTCCCGCCGCAACTTGATGAAGTCCACCAGGATGATTGAATTCCTAACGATGATTCCAGCACCCGCGATGAATCCAATCATGGATGTAGCGGTGAAGAATGCGCCCATCGCTGCGTGTGCAGGCAAAATTCCCACGAGTGTCAGTGGGATTGGCACCATGATCGCGAGCGGCGTCTTGAAGGACTTAAACCACCCGACTACCAGCACGTAGATCAGCACTAATACCGCTGCGAACGCCAATCCCAGATCTCGGAACACTTCATAAGTGATCTGCCACTCACCATCCCACTTCACTGCGAGCTTCTTGGCGTCGGGAGGCTGAATGGCTGTGAATTGCTCAATCCCGTAGCCTTCGGGAAGTTTCAGTGCATCGATCTTTTTTCCCAGCGTGCCAATTGCGTACACTGGACTCTCTTCGGCTCCTGCAACATCGGCCGTTACATAAACCACTTCGCGCTGATTCTTCCGGTAAATGCTCTTGTCAATTGTTCCTTCCTGGACCTTTGTTAGTTCGCCGAGCGGCACCATCGCCCCGTCCGGCGCGTTCAGATACAGACCGCGCAGCGCGTCGGCGCTCGATCGGCTCTCTCGCGACAGTTGAACGCGTATTGGCACGTCCTCGCGTTCATTGGCCTGATGCATCAAACCGACCTGCGTTCCTCCCAGTGCCATCGCCACGGACTGCGAAACTTCCGCTGGCGAAATCCCCCGCAGCGCGGCTTTGTCTTGCTCCACCTGAAAATCCAACTTCTTCTGGTCCGCCACGACATACCAGTCCACGTCCACGACTCCCGGCGTCTCATCGAAAATCTTGCGGATCTGCCGGGCCACTTCGATTTGTCGCTGATAATCTGGCCCATACACTTCCGCCACCAACGTCGAAATAACCGGAGGACCCGGCGGAACTTCCGCCACCTTCACGCGCGCATTCCATTTTTTGGCGATCTCCTGAATCGGCCCGCGCATTTCCTTTGCGATTTCGTGGCTCTGGCGCTGGCGTTCCTCCACCGACCTCAAATTCACCTGAATGTCCCCCTGATTTGCACCGCGCCGTAGGTAGTAGTGCCGTACAAGTCCGTTGAAGTTGTACGGGCCCGATGTTCCGGCATACGTCTGGTAGTTCAATACGTCTGGCTGCGTGTGCAAGTACGCGCCGATCTCCTGTTCCACGGCGAGCGTGCGTTCGAGCGGCGTGCCTTCCGGCATATCCACGATCACCTGGAATTCGCTTTTATTATCGAAAGGCAACATCTTCACGCGCACAGCCTTGAACGCGACCAGCGAGCAAGCCAGCAGCAGGAGCAACACAACGGTTCCCAGAAACGCCCACCGCTTTCGCGCATTCTGTATCAGTCCGCTCATCAGTTTCCGGTAGAGCCTCGTTGTCCTGCCTTCCGCTTCACCTTCGGCATGTTTTCCGGTATGTCCGCGCAACAATCTCAGCGCAGCCCACGGCGAAACGACAAATGCAACCATGAGCGAAAACAACATGGCTGCGGAGGCACCCACGGGAATGGGCCGCATGTACGGGCCCATGAGACCGCGCACAAACGCCATGGGCAGAATCGCGGCAATCACGGCAAAGGTCGCCAGGATCGTCGGATTACCGACCTCGTCCACCGCTTCGACGGCAACATCGCTCCATGATCTGCCCTGACTTTCCGGCAAGCGAAAATGCCTCACGATGTTTTCGACCACCACAATCGCGTCGTCCACCAGGATGCCAATGGAAAATATGAGCGCGAAGAGCGTCACTCGATTCAGGGTGTAGCCGTAGGCATAAAAGATGAACAGCGTAAGTGCCAACGTTACCGGAATGGCCAGCAGCACGACGCCCGACTCGCGCCAGCCCAAGGCCAAACCGACCAGCAGCGTCACCGAAATAGTCGCCAGAAAAAGATGTTTCAGGAGTTCATCCGATTTGTACTTTGCCGTCTGTCCGTAGTTGCGCGTCACGGTGACCTGCACGTCGTTCGGCAACACATAACCGCGCAGGGAATCCATTTTTGCCAGCACATCTTGTGAAACGTTTGTTGCGTTGGCTCCCTTGCGCTTTGCAACTGCCAACGTCACCGCGGGATATGTCCCTGCCGAGCCGTTGGCAGCCCCGCCTGTCCCGAAATATACGTAATCCGTGGGTTCTTCTGGACCGTCTGCTACTGTGACCACATCCCCGAGATACACCGGACGGCCACTCTGGACCGCGACCACGATCTTTCGCGCTTCCTCTGCGCTGTGGAGGAAAGCTCCCGCTTCCACCGCGAATTCCTGGTTTCCTTCAGCAAACGATCCTGCCTGCAGGCGCTGGTTGCTCGTTTGGAGCGCCCGTGCAATCGCTAATGGGCTCACGTGATAGGCCGCCAGCTTCTGCGGATCCATCGCGATCTTCAGTTCGCGCTTCTGTCCTCCGAGCAGCGTGGTCTCCGATACATTTGCCACCTGCTTGACGCTCTGTTGCACTTCCGCTGCGATTCTCCTCAGCGTAGCTCCGTCGTGGTTCTTTCCCCAGAACGTCATCGCCAGCACCGGAACATCGTCAATCGAGCGCGCCTTGATCAGCGGCTGGCTCGCCCCCTGCGGGATGCAGTCAAAGTTTGCGTATAGCTTGTTGTAGGTGCGGACAATCGCATCTTCTTCCTTAATGCCCACATAAAACCGGACAATGACCAGTGCACCACCCGGCTGGCTGGTCGAATAGAGGTACTCGACACCAGGAACTTCGTTTAACAGGCGCTCCATCGGAATCGTTACGCGCTGCTCGACTTCCTGTGCCGAAGCGCCCGGCATGCTCACAAACACATCCAGCATCGGGACGACGATCTGCGGTTCCTCTTCACGAGGCGTCTGCCAGATGCTGAAGAGCCCCAACAACAATGCAGCCACGATCACCAGCGGCGTGAGAGGCGAATCGATAAACCCGTGCGCGATTTTTCCTGCCAGCCCCCGCTTCACGAATGCTTCTCCCCGGCTGTCGGCGCTACGCCAGTCTTCTTTCCATCTAACTCCTGGCTGCCCGGGTTCAGGACCACCGCGTCGCCATCGCTCAGTCCTGACAACACTTCAACCTGGTTGCCGAGAGGCCTCCCAAGGGTGACGACGCGCCAGTGCACCAGTCCCGCGTCGTCGACAACGTAGATACCGCGGAGTTGGCCGCGGTTCACCAGCGCGGCGACTGGAATCATCAATGCCCGCTTTTCTCCTCGCGGAAAAAATGCTCGCCCAAACATCCCGGACTGCACTCCCGCTTCCTTCGGCAGGTCGATGCGCGCCTTCAATGTGTGTGAGGTCGGATCGGCTCCGGCTTCAATCTCGGCGACCTTGCCCGATAGAGGCTTCTCCGCGAAGCCATCCAACTGGACGCGGGCCGCTGCATTTTTCTTCACAGCCGCCAAAGCTTCTGCTGGCAGCGTGGCCTCCAGTTGGTACCGTGATGTGTCTTCCACCACGAACAGCGGCATTCCCGTCGACACCAACGATCCCGGCTCCACAGTCCGACGAATCACTCGGCCATCGAAAGGCGCAACGACCCGCGCGTAACTCGCCACGTCCTGCGCCGCCCGCGCTTCCGATTCCGCTTGGGATGCACCCGCTTGCGCCTGGCGTAGGCCCGCTTTTGCCTGTTCGAGACTCGCTTGCGCGGCCTGCTGCTTCGCCGTAATTTCGTCAAATTCCTGTGGGCTCAAGGACTTTTGTTCTTTCAAGTAGGCATAGCGGTCATACGTTTTCTGCATGACATCGGCTTGCGCTTGCGCTGCTGCCAACGCCTTCGTCGCCTGCGCCACCCCTGCAGCGGCTCCCTGTGCTCCAGCCTGCGCAGCGCTCCGACGCGACGCCAGCTCTCGCTCATCCAATTGAGCGAGTACTTGCCCGCGCTTCACGGTGTCGCCTTCCCGCACCGCGACCTGTAGCACTGTGCCCATCGTTCTCGCCGCCACTTGCGCTGTGGACACCGCAATTACACTTCCCGGCGCTTCCAACTCGTCCGCGACGTTCTGCAACTGCAACTTCTTTACTTGCAGTCCCTGCACAACCTCGGTTTTTTGCGATGTGATCTCCGGTGTTCCGCCGCACCCGGCTGCGAATGCCCACGCCGCAACAAGTAAGATCTGTATTCCTCGGCGCATCGCTGCTTCCATCCTCTCCGTCATGCTCATGGCTTGCTCGCTCCCGTAATGAGTGCTGACTCCGGCGTCAGCAGGCCCGCTGCTCTCTCCAGCTGTGCTCGTGCCACTTGCCAGTCCTGCAGCGCCGCCAGATATCCCGTCGTCGCATCAAGCTGCGCCGTCTGCGATCGCAACAGCTCCGTAACAGTCGTCAGGCCTGCCTCATACCGGTTCTGTACAATCCGTAAGCTCTCTTTAGCTTGTTCCGCTGCATCGCGCGCCGACGCCGCTCTCTGTGCTGCGGCATTGCCGTCGAGGTACGCCTTGCGCACTTCCATCTGCACCCCGGAACGGAACCATTCCACGTTGTGTTTCGCCTTGTTCGCGTTCGCGGTTGCTTCCGCAACACGGGCTTTCTGCGCGCCGCCTGCAAAGAGGTTGAAATCGAGCCGTGCACCCGCCGTCCAGTTCGTCCCCGAAGGGCCACCAAGCGTCAGCGCGTCGCGCTCTGCGCTTCCGAACAGCCCGATCTTTGGCCCGAATTCCGCTTTTGCCGCCCTTCTCTCCTCGCCCATCGCTGTTTCCTGCAATTGCGCTGCGCGAAGCCCAGGCCGTTGCTCAAGAGCAACGTGAATCCATTCCTCAATGCTTTCAGAAGGCATCCCTGGCTCGGCCAAAGTTGCAGCAGGTTCCGCTGGTGCGTCGAGCGACATTCCCATCTCTCGCGCCAGTTGCATCTCCGCCAGTGCCAGATCGTTCTTTGCACGGATTTGACGATCCTTCATCTGGGAGACAAAAACCTTCGCACTGAGCAAGTCCGAATCCACCAGCATTCCTGCCTTGTGCATTGTCTCCATGCGCTGCGCGCTAGATTCGGCCGTCTTCAGCGCTTCGTCCGCCGCTTTTGTGTTTTCCTTCAGGACCAACACGCCGTAGTAGGTTTTTACGATCTCGAGAATTAAATCCTGCCTCGCCTGCTCCGTCTCGAAATCGGCGGCGGTCACCAGGCGTTTCGCACTGCGCTGGTGAAACAAGGTTTGTCCCGAATCGAACAGCCTCCACTGCCCATCGAACTTTGTTTGAAAGTTGTCCAGCGGGGTTGGAGTGTTTAGGTTGTTCAGTGCAAAATCCGCCGCCGAAAATTGCCGCTGCGTCAGCTTGGTCCCAAACACATACACCGGGTTATTTCCGCGTGTGAAGTCCTGGTGAAAGTCGAATCGCGGATACCATGCGGACTGCACTTGTTTCAGCCTTGCTCGCGTTGCCTCGGCTTCGTCGGCGCTCGTTTGAAACGCCGGATTCTGTTGCAGCGCCATACGCACCGCCTGCTCTAACGTGAGCGTTTGAGCCGCACCCTTTTCTTGCGCGCGCGCCAGCGGGGCCACTGCAACAAACAGAATCGCAGCGCAAACAAACATTCCGGCCGAGTTTGAGATCCATCCTCGATTCATCGCTTGCCTCAAGCGGAGACCCGCTCCGGATTGGGTGTTGACTGGAGCCAACTCGAGGGTTCCTCGTGAATCTCGTACACCGTTTTAAGTGCCGCGTTTTGTTTCAGCATCGCGCCCACGGAACAGTACTTTTCTTCGGATAGTTGAATTGCCTGTTCCACTGCCGTCTTGTCGATCCCAAATCCCGTCAGCACGTGTCGCAGACGAATCGCCGTGAACACCTGCGGTGGCCGCTCGGCCTGTTCCGCTTCCACAAGCACCTCATATGCGGTCACTTTCTGGTGGTGCTTCTGTCGCAGCATGGTGACTACATCGAAGGCTGTGCATCCCGCCAGCGCGACGGCGACAAGTTCAATTGGTTTTGCGCCCGTCGCTCCAGCGGCGTCGTCCAGAACGATGTGGTGGCCGCTGCCTGTTTCCGCAATGAACTGCCGTTGCGATTTCAACGCCTGCGTAAGACTCACTTTTGCCGTGATCATCTCCAACTCCTTTTATCTCGCCTTTTCTGATTAACCCCTCGGACACAACCTACTTGTTTTGGCTGGGCTTCAGCGGGCACGTATTGATTCCAAAAACTGACCACGCCGGGCAGTAACGAACCACGCCAGTCACCAGTGCTATGGCTCCGACAACATAAGCAGCGATTGCGAGCCCGCCGGTTACGGTATGGCGAAGTCCCAGCGCAACCAAAATGATTCCCAGGACGATTCGAATTACTCGATCGGTTGTTCCCACGTTACTTCTCATTTCTTCTCCTCCATCGGATGGCGCTTCTTGCTGGCCTTGCACCAGAACAAATGCAATCTCGGGAGATTTGTTACAGGTAAAACCGCGTCGGCGGCTCTGGAGAAGCGCAGGGAAGGCAAGTCTCTTCTAAAGGCTGCTCTGTCAGCGGGTTATGGCCGGTCACCGAGAAAAGAGAGGTTGGTGTGCTATCGTGAGGGGCAATGCGAAAAGAGATCGAACAAGCCGTGGCGCTACTCGAGAAAAATGACCCGCGGGCCATCGAACAGGCTTTGGAACTGCTGCAGGGGACGGTCTTCTCGTTCAGCATGAAGGTCTGCGGACAGCGCGAAGATGCCGAAGACACAATGCAGGAAGTCCTCGTAAAGGCTATCCCGTACCTCCCGAAATTTGAAAGCCCCCGCGCACTTCTCGTCTGGCTCTATAAAGTTGCCAAGAACCGTTGCTTGATGAGCCGCCGCAAAAGCAAATTTGCGCCCAAACAGGATCTGTCGTTGGACGAACTCATGCCCGATCGTCACGAACTTGCACGGCTCGCCAAGGCAGGTCCGGTCAATCCAGAGTCTCTGGCCATCCGCAGTCAGCAGGCCAGACGCCTGCGCGAGGTGATTCAGGAATTGCCGCCGCAATACCGCATCATTCTTGTGTTACGGGATATGGAAGGGCTCACCGATGAAGAAGTGGGAGACATAACAGGCCTTCGCCCCGGAAATGTTCGCGTGCGTCTCCATCGCGCACGGCTCTTTGTTCGCCAAAAATTGGCCCGCCAGAATCACAATCCCGCTGCTCCAAAGAAAGGCATCCTCCGGCCTGCTCCGACCATGGCAACTCCAGAAAAACGCTCTGCTTCATGCAAAGCTCTCTTCGCCCAACTTTCCAACTACCTCGACGAACAACTCGATGATTCCCTGTGCGAAAAGCTGGAGCAGCATCTCGATGGCTGCCAACCCTGCAAAGCCTTCCTCGCCAGCCTCGAATCCACTATCCAGCAACTTCGCAACGCGCCTTCCGGCTCACTCACCAAAGTCTCAGCCGCCAAAATTCGTCGCGATCTTCTGAAGCAATATCCGTACCCGCCATCAACCAGCGGCAGAAGATCGCCCATCTGACCCTGCAGCTTCTCATTTCGGAAAAACACCGGCAAAGCATCCCTTGACCGCGAGCATGCCTCTGACTAATCTGGTGATGTGAGTATGTTGAGCGCTAAGTGGAGAACTGCGCGGCCCCGAGGCCCTGTGCCTTGCTCCCAGACTTTTGTGTACCTTGTGCTCGCGGGGCTCCTCCTCTACAATCCATTTCTCGCCCTGATTCACTCCCACACCGGGTTGTCCATGCAGGACTTGCCACGGAACCGGGCGACGGTCGGCTCTTCAGAATTGCAACATTTCTCGCCGGTCACGAATGCTTTAACGGCGGACATAGTGGCCGCCAGATGCATGGGCAATATTGTCCCCGTGCTCCAGGAAAAAGAGTTTCATCTCGCAATAGATGCCACGCCATCTACCGTTATACTGCGCGATTTTTCCTCGAATTTGTGGTTCCGTCCGCCGCCCTCGGCGTAGTTCATTCCCGGTTTTCCCCGACAAACCGTGGGCCAAGTGCGTCGCTTGAACCGCAATGATCCTTCAGAAAATCAGGAATGCGGATGACACGAAAAACAAAGATGGTATTGGGAATAGTTTTAGGACTACTCGCACTCGCAGCGGGCTGGCGTTGGTTGGGTCATTCGCGGAGTGAGGCCAGCGATTCGGATTCAGATTCTTCTGTTGAAGTCGGAGCGGCAGTCGCGCATGTACAGCGGGGCACAATCGAAAACACGCTAACGATTGCGGGAGCGTTTAAGCCCTTCCAGGACGTAGATGTCCATGCGAAAGTGGCGGGATATATTCGCAAAATTTACGTTGATGTGGGCGACCACGTTAAAGATGGGCAAACGCTGGTGGTTTTGGAGGTGCCGGAACTCGCGGCGGAATTGGCTGGGGCCACGGCGGCGGTACGGCGATCCGAGCAGGAAATCCATAAAGCACAGGGAGATGTTGAACGTGCGAAGTCGTCCCATGCCGCTGCTCACGCCATGTATGACCGCCTGAAACAAGCTTCTGAACAAAAAGCCGGCTTGGTCGCCCAGCAGGAAGTAGATGACGCCCAGGCCAAGGATTTGGAGGCCGAAGCCGGAGTCTCCAGCGCGCAGGCGGCGTTCAGCATGGCTCAACAGGCGTTGCAGGTCGCGCAAGCAAATCAAAATCAGTTCAGCGCTTTATCGAATTACACGCGAATCGTGGCTCCCTTCGCCGGCGTTGTTACCGCGAGGTACGCGGATACGGGGGCGCTAATCGCGGCGGGGACTTCATCGAGTTCCCAATCCGTTCCCGTGGTGCGATTGGCGGAAGTCTCGAAGTTGCGCTTGGTCCTCCCGGTCCCGGAATCGATCGCCGGGCAGATTCATCTCGCCGATCCGGTGAAGGTACATGTGCAGGCGCTGAATCAGGACATCGTGGGCAAGGTGTCCAGGTTCGCTGGCTCTCTGGATAGTCAAACGCGAACGATGGAGACAGAAATTGATTTCGACAATCGCAACGGGAAGCTCCTGCCAGGAATGTTTGCGGAGACAGTCTTGCAGTTGGCGGAGCGCGACAATGTATTGGTAGTCCCGATGGAAGCTGTAACGCAGAGTAGTGGAAAAGCAACTGTCCTGGTGGTGACTTTACAAAACGTGGTGGAGGAACGTCACGTAAAGCTGGGACTGCAGGGAAAGGCGCGCGTGGAAGTGCTTTCGGGATTGAGTGAGAACGAGCGCGTCATCATCGGCAACCGGAGCCAGTTCCGCGACGGCCAAAAGGTCTTCCCAAAGGAAGTGAAACTCCCCGATGCGGAAAAGGGAGGGGCAGAGTAATGGCCGGCTTTTCCATTCGCAATCCCTATTTCATCATCGTCTGCTGCCTGATGATCACGATTGTCGGCACGGTGACGCTTGTACGCATGCCGGTGGACCTGTTTCCCCCCATCAATATTCCCGTAGTTGTGGTAGCGACATTTTATTCAGGCATGCCTCCGCAGCAGATCGAAGCGAGCATCACCAACCCGTTTGAACGGTTCTTCACCTTGGCGAGCGGTGTGGACCACATCGAGTCACGTTCGCTGCCGGGCGTGAGCCTCGTCAAAATTTACTTTCAACCTGGAACGAACGCGGATTCGGACGTCAGCATTATTGCCAACCTGGCGATGGCCCAATTGCGCCGCTTGCCGCAAGGAACGCTGCCGCCGGTCGTGCTGAAGTTCGATGCATCGAGTTTGCCGGTATGTCTGGTCACTCTCAAGGGCGAAGGACTCGACGAAACGGAATTACATGACCTTGGGCAGTACAACGTCAGAAACCAGATTGCCAACGTGCCGGGCGCATCCGTCCCTCAACCCTTCGGCGGGAAGTACCGGCAGATTATGGTCTACGTTGACCCGTTGAAATTGCAGGCGCACCAGCTAAGTCCAATGGATGTCGTCCGGCAGATCAACGAAAGCAACCTCATCCTCCCAGCCGGTGACGTGAAGATTGGGCCGTTCGATTACAACTTGTATTCAAACGCCCAGGCACCCGACGCCAATGCGATCATGACCATGCCTCTCAAAACGATTGGCCAGTCCTCCGTGATGGTCGCCGACGTGGGAAAAGCGGTGGACGCCCAGGCGATCCAAACCAACATCGTGCGGGTGGATGGCCAGCCGTCTGTCTATTTGCCCATCCTCAAGCAGGGTGGAGACACAAACACCATCGCGGTCGTTAACGGAATTCGCGATGCCTTGAAACAACTGGTAGACGTTCCGAAGCAGTTGGTCACCCGGGTCGTTTTCGATCAATCTATCTTTGTCAAAACGGCCATCAAAAATCTAATCAGTGAAGGCTCCATCGGCCTCGTGCTTACCGGCGTGATGGTTCTGTTGTTTCTCGGGAGCATGCGAGCGACGGCTGCCGTGTTCTTGTCCATTCCGCTTTCGGCGCTGGCCGCGTTTCTGGCCATCAACGCCGGCGGCGGAACCGTGAACACCATGGTGTTAGGAGGGCTTGCGCTGGTGTTCTCGCGATTGATCGACAATTCCGTGATCGTTCTGGAGAACATTTTCCGGCACCTCGAAATGGGGGAATTGCCGGAGGTGGCGGCGGAAAAGGGCGGCAACGAAGTAGCGCTGGCTGTGTTGGCCGCGACCCTTGCCACGGCCATCGTGTTCTTTCCCGTAGTCTTCCTCTATGGCGTCAGCCGCTTCCTCTTTATTGCCCTGGCTTCTTCCGTGGTTTTCGCCCTGTTTGCTTCGTATATGGTGGCGATGACCGTGGTGCCGTTGTACTGCGCGAAGCTCATGCACAAGCATGAAGCAGATGAAGAACTCGAAGGCGACACCCGATCCATACTCGGGCGGATAGTGAAGCGCTTTGACCTTGCGTTTGAAAGGATGCTGGTGAGCTACGACAAGAGTCTGGCGAAAACTCTTTTGCGGCCAGTCTCCGCCGTGGCAGGTCTTGCCGGAGTTTCACTCCTTTGTCTTTCTCTCTATCCGTTGCTCGGCGTTTCCTTCTTCCCGAGGACGGACGCGGGACAATTTGTCATCAACCTGAAGGCTCCCTCAGGGACTCGGGTGGAGTTGACGGAAGATTACGTGAAGCAAGTCGAGCAGATCATTCGCGAAGTGATCCCGAAGAGCGAGTTGCAAATGGTCGTGTCCAACATCGGCATCACTCCCGACTTCTCGGTCATTTACACCTCGAATTCGGCCCCACATACCGCCTTTGTCCAGGCCAGTCTGAAGGAAGGGCACAAGGTCGGAAGTTACGAATACATGAGGAGGGTTCGAGAGCAAATTCAGAAACAACTCCCGCAGCTCACCGTGTATTTTCAGTCGGGCGGGCTTGTGGATGCCGTGCTGAACTTGGGATTGCCCGCGCCAATCGACATCCAGGTCAGCGGAAGCGACATGGACGCGGCGCATGCGGTGGCATCGAGAATCGCCTCACTGACGAAGCAGCTTTCGGGCGTCAGTGATGTGTTGATACCGCAAGACGTGGATTATCCAGCGCTGCAATTGAACGTGGATCGCGAAAAGGCCGCGCAACTCGGCCTTTCGCAACGGGAAGTGGTCGACAACGTGATCACCGCGCTAACCTCGAACGCCATGATTGCGCCGAACTACTGGGTGGACCCCAAGAGCGGCAACCCGTACCTGCTGACCGTGCAATATCCCGAAGAGACTGTGAAAACGATGGCAGATCTCCGGCAGATTCCCTTGCGCGGCCCCAAGATTCAACAACCAACTTTCCTGGATTCAGTTGTGACCATGATTCACATCTCCGCTCCAACGGAGGTGGATCACTACCAATTGGCGCGCGTGATGGATGTCTACGTGGCACCGAAAAAAGAAGATCTGGGAACGATCACCGGCCAGATTGAGGAAATTATACGCAAGACGCAGCTCCCCGAGGGCGTGCGCGTGAAACTCCGCGGATCGGTGCAGGGTATGCGCGCGTCCTTTAAGAGTTTTGGCATCGGCCTGATATTGTCGGTCGTGCTGGTGTACCTGATTCTGGTAGCGCAATTCGCTTCCTGGACAGATCCATTCATCATTTTGTTGGCTGTACCGCCCGGACTTGCGGGAGTGCTGCTGTTCCTGCTGGTGACGAATACCACCCTCAACGTGATGTCCCTCATGGGCCTGGTCATGATGGTCGGAATCGTTGTGTCGAACAGCATTTTGATCGTCGAATTCGCCCGCCACCTCCACAAGGAAGGGAAATCCGTGAAGGAAGCCGTGGCAACCGCATCACGTCAAAGGTTGCGTCCTGTCTTGATGACCTCGCTGGCCACGCTGTTGGGGCTGATCCCCTTGGCATTGGGAATCGAAGCAGGCAGCGAAGCTTACGCGCCTTTGGCGAGGGCAATCATTGGTGGGCTTTTGGTGTCCGTAGTCGTCACCGTTTACCTCGTCCCCGCAGCGTATCTGCTAGTGCATCGCAAAGAGGAATCTGCGGAGGTGACGGCATGAGGCGGCGAATGACCATGCTGGCCCTTTTCTTAGCCCTCTGGGTAGGGAAGTGTCTCGCCCAAAATCCGATGCCACCCGCCCAACAAGAGCCGACTGCCCCCGCCAAGACAGTCGGTAAGCGCTTAACTCTTCAGGAAGCCGAAGCGGTCGCGCTGCAAGAGAATCCGCAAATCACGGTGGGTAAGCTTCGCGCCCTTCAAGCGCACGAATTTGTTCGCGAAGCGCGCTCGGCACTCTTGCCCACCGCCAACCTCAGCATGACGGGAGTGGAATCGAGGGCCGGAAGCCGCATCGCGGCAGGTTACTTGAACAATCCGGTGGTTTATCCACGCGCGGCCGTGGGTGCGTCTGTCAGCCAGTTGATTACGGATTTCGGCCGAACCAATAATCTGGTGTCCAGTTCCGAATTTCAGGCGAAGGCTGAAGATGAGAATGCCATTGCCACGCGCCAACAAATCGTCCTTGCCGTGGACGAGGCGTTTTACAACAGCCTCGAATCACAAGCCCTTCTCGAAGTCGCCGAGCAGACCGTGAAAGCGCGCCAGCTCCTCGTCGACCAGGTCAAAGCACTTACCGATGCAAAACTCAAATCCGACCTTGATCTCAGTTTCAGCAATGTGGACTTGGCGCGCGCCAAGCTGTTGCAACTCGATTCACAAAGCAATTACGAAGCTTCACTCTCCACACTTTCCGCGATCCTCGGATTTTCCGATCGCCAGGATTTCGCTCTCGTCGAACCTTCTCCGCAAACGGTCGCCCCGACTGCGGATGCCGCTCCGTTGATCCAGCAGGCGTTGCAGCTTCGGCCCGAAGTCCGGGCCTTACAGGATGAAGTCGCCTCGGCTACGAAGTTCGGCAAGGCTGAGCATGCTCTATGGTGGCCGACCGTGAATGCTACCGGAGTTGTCGGCTTGGCGCCGGTCCGCGCTCCACAAATTGACAATTGGTATGGGGCAGCCGGCATCAACATCAACATTCCCGTCTTCAATGGATTTCTCTTTAATGCGCGCGCAAAAAGCGCTGACCTGGAGACACGAGCGAAACAGCAGCGGCTGCTGGACTTGCAAAATAACATTGCGAGGGATGTTCGCAACGCGTGGCTGGAGACGCAGAAAGCGTATCAACGATTGTCGCTCACCCAACAGCTTCGGGAACAAGCCAGCCTCGCGTTGGAGCTGGCGCAGGCACGATACAAATTGGGACTAGGATCAATAGTGGAATACAGTCAGGCAGATTTACAAAAGACAGAAGCGGACCTCCAAGACACTGACGCTCGCTATCAATATCAAGTGATGCAAATCGTTCTAGGGTACGAGACTGGCATGTCACCCTGAGTCACACGCCCTCGGCCGTAAAGCGAAGCATGGAGTTCGCAGAGATCCCGGTATCGTCTAGCCATCGAGGTTGTTGGTATTTGACAGCATTCCTGGGGAGAAGACACTTGCGAGGGGGATTGCGGCTTGTACCAAACACGAATTGCATGGTCGTGCACTCATCCTCACGCACAACTCCACTGTTCGGGCGGTTAGCTCGAATTGTGAGACGACCTAAGCATTGGTCCGGCTGTGTCAGAACTGTGCCAAAACCCTATCCTTTCGAACCATGGGAGTTCGCTTTAAGCGAAAAGCAGATTCCCCAAGTTGTTGGAAAGTTTAGTGATTAAGAAAAGAGGATGGAGCTATTGGAACCGATCAGCGTGCTTAGAAGGCAGACGCTCTATCCAACTGAGCTACGGGCGCGTCCCTGGCTACTCCTTGATATTACTGCGGTTGTAATTCTAATTCGAGTTCCAATTCCTCCAAAATATCGGAGCACTTTGGATCAATATAAGCTGGAGCTTCGAATCCGGCGCCTGCCTTTGGCGCTAGATTTGAAGCCGGGGCAAAACCATGTGGAAGTGACAGACATTACGGGGCACGTGGAGCCCGATTCGGTGTTCTTGCGGTCGCTGGAGGAGGGGCGGCATTTGCGGATCCTGGAGCAGAACTACCGCAATGACCCGGTATTCGAGCAATTGTTGTTGTCGTTATACGAAGGGAAGACCATTGATTTCCTGGCGCCAGACAAAACGATTGTCCAAGGAAAGATAATTCGCAGCGGGTTTGTGCCGCACGCGACGCTGATGTACGGACAAAGGTATTACCAGGCACAGGCAATGTATGCACAGCAGGGAGCCGGGCAGCCGGTGATTGAAGTGAATGGCAAACTGCAATTCACACTGCCAGGGCAGCCGATATTTCCGTCTCTGGCCGACGACACGGTGCTGAAGCCGACACTTTCCTGGGAATTGGAAACGGACAAGGCGGGCAAAGCCGCCGCGGAATTGAGCTACGTCACGGGCGGGATGAACTGGGAAGCAAGCTACAACGTGGTCGCACCAGTGAAGGGAACGGAGTTGGAGCTGCTGGGATGGGTCACGCTAGACAACCAGAGCGGAAAAACCTTTCGTGACGCGCGGATTAAACTAATGGCGGGGGACGTCAACAAGATTCAGCCCAATGAGGCGTACATGGCGAGAGACGCCATCAGTTTTCAAGCCGGCGTTGGAATGAGCGGAGGGCCGCAAGTCACAGAGAAGGCGTTTGATGAATATCATCTGTACACTCTGGAGCGGCCGACCACGCTGCACGACCGGGAAACGAAGCAAGTGGAATTTGTGCGCGCGGCCGGAGTGAAATCGAAGACGGTGTATGTATACGACGGCTGGAAAGTGGATGCAAACTACCGGAATTGGCCGATGGAGACGATTCGCGCGCAGGATGCGTTTGGCACGCAATCCAATTCCAAGGTCTGGGTGATGCAGGAGTTCAAGAACAGCAGCGAAAATCACCTGGGCATGCTGCTGTTGAAGGGCAGAGTGCGATTTTACCGGCGGGATGACGACGGGCAACTTGAATTCACCGGTGAGAACGAAATCGATCACACACCGAAGGACGAGCTGATCCGGATTTACACGGGGAACGCGTTTGACCTGACGGGAGAACGCCACCGGGTGGACTACAAATTGAACACGCCGGCGCGGTGGGTGGACGAGAGCTTTGAAATCAAGGGAGGAATCACAAGAGCACGCCGGTGGAATTGCGGATTGTGGAGCACTTGTACCGGTGGAATTCGTGGGACATCAGCAAAAGTTCGGATCCGTTCAAGAAGGTGGATGCGCAGACTGCGGCCTTCACGGTGCAAGTGCCTCCGGATGGCGAAAAGGTCGTGACGTATCAGGTACATTACTCCTGGTAGGCAGAACGAGTCGAAAGAACTCCGAACAATCTCACGACCAGCGGCAGCGGCAAAGCTAAACGCCTATTTGATGTCGCCTTGTGTCGTCAGGCAAAAGCGTCTCGCAGCAGCTCAGCGGGAGACTGGAATCTGCATTTCGCGTCTGCATTTCGGTAGCGCACTCAACAGATTCGACCGCCCGCGCCTTCCTTCACCGCCAGGTCGAAGTTCTCACTTCAGGTCTCGTGTCGGGCTGCAACCGGCCAGGAATCGCCGGATTTCCCCCTGAGCGGTGTCAGAACGGCAACAACGAAAGTACTATCGCGATTGGACCTTCCGCCAGACTCCCTACCAAACTCATGCTGCGAGATTTTCCCGAACGTCCCTCCGCAAAGCCGTTAAGTGCCGCGCATTTCCTTGCGAAACAATTGTTTACACAAAGGCGTCGCGACTTCCTGCCCATCTGAGTTTGTTCTCATAAATCTAAACCTTAGTAACTGTCCCCCTAGGAAGCGCGGACGGGTGCAATCCCACTGCCCCAAAGCAGTACTTTCGTCCAGTTGTTCAGACACAGTCAAATGAGTTCCACTACCTTAGGAGCAAGTATTGGCGGAGCGGGTGTAGTCGACGCCGCGGTCTAGCGTGATGCCCCTTAACCCAGCAAATGGCTGGGAAAGGGCGGCGGGAAACACCTGGCAATCCGTCGATACCGCCATTTCGGAAGCGAATGTCTTAGCGAAGGGGAGTTGCCCATGATGAGTCACAAAAAAAGAAACGAGCAGGGCTTCACCTTGCTGGAAACCCTCATCGTAATGGGCGTCATGTTCATTCTGGCGGGCATCACGATCATCAAGAGCTTCGGCACCATGGAGAGTTATCAGGCCAACTCAGCCAAGGACGTCGTCATCGGCCAACTGCGTGTAGCCAGACAATTGGCCATCAGCCAACGCCGCGCCGTACAAGTCTGGTTTAACACTTACTCTACAGCTAAGGAACCTTACACAGTCAGCTACCAGGTCCAAGCGCGTCCGAATGTCAACGGGGACGTTGCCGGGCCTCTCATCACTATGCCCCTGCCGACGAACACACAGTTTGTAATGGAAAGTGGTGTTCCCGATACGCCGATGGGATTTGGCACCTGTTCCGGCGCTTCTCCGGTGTGTATCGGAGGCATCAGTTGCTGCCCGACGACCATGTATTTCTCCTCGACAGGACAGTTTAGCGCGGATGAATTTGGCACTACGGTCTATAACGGAAGCGTTTTTATCGGTATCCCAAACCAGCCCGCGACGGCGCGAGCTGTCACGATTATGGGCAGTACCGGCAGGGTGCGCCCCTACACCTTCATCGGTCCTCTCAACGGGGCGCCATCACTGGTTTGGATCGAATAGGAGCATCAGCCCATGAAAAACAGTCGGCCGCGAAAACAAAGAGGATTTACGCTTATCGAGGTGATGGTCGCCATGGCCGTCCTTTCCTTCGGTGTTCTCTCCCTCGTTTCCATTTTCACCCAGGGTCTCAGGGCTTCCTACCAGACCCAAATTCAATACATCGCACAACAAAAAGCACAAGAAGCGATGGAGAGCATTTTCACAGCGCGCGACACGCGACTCGTCACCAGCGCGCAAATCAACAACGTGTCGAATGGCGGCATTTTCAAGGATAATGCGCAGCCGCTGTATGCGCCAGGCCCGGACGGCTTGTTCGGAACCGCGGACGATGATTCCACCAACCCCGACGCCATCGTAATCGCACCCGGGCCGGACGGCATTTTCGGGACTGCCGACGACGTCTCGATCAATTTGAATCCCTGGATGACGCGCACCGTCGTGATCGCCCCGGTCGCCAACACCCCCAACCTGAAGAGCGTCACGGTGACCGTCAATTGGACGTTTCAAGGGCAAACATCGCAGTATCAACTCGTCAGCTTTATTTCCAATTTCTCATGAGGCCTACGATGAAAATCCAACCAAAGAAAAAAATCGCGGGCTTTACCCTGATCGAATTGATGATCGCCATGGGTGTCACCCTGATCCTGCTGTACGCAGCCGTAATCGCGTTCCATGATGCGTCGCAGTCGAACCAGGTGGTCGCGCAAGGGTCAGACATGAGCGAAAATTTGCGGGCTGGGTTGAACATGATCCAGTTGGACCTGCAGCAGGCGGGCACGGGAATTCCTACCGGCGGTATCTCCATCCCATTCACGGCTCCGTGTGGTACCACCCCGCGGATCAATCGGCCCATGCTTAATGGCACGAGCACATTTCCCTACCCGGGGGCGACCTGCGAATCCTCGATACCCGCTGTCGAGCCGGGCAACGGGATGGGGCCCTACATCACGGCTCCCGATGCGACTACCGGCACGGCCGCGAATCCCAACAGCATTACCGACGAAATCACCATGCTCTACGCGGACAATACCGTCGGCCTTGATGGGGTGCCCATCAATCAACCGGCCTCGACGGGACCGCCGGCAGTCGCGGGATGCCCGAATGGCAAACTCCAATTCAGCGGCACGACCGTCACCGCCACGTTCGATATCAATTGCGTGAACATTTCCAGCACCACCACAGCCAATTTGATCACGATCAATACCGGCGACCTCATCATGTTCAGCAACCCCAAGGGAACCGCCCTCCTGTGGGTTACGAGTGTTAGCGGGCAGGCGGTGACCTTTGGCCCGAATGACCCGTTTGCTTTGAACGGCCGCACCGAGAGCGGCGGCACCATTCAGTATTTGCAGACCAGCTCCACTTGCGGCGGCGCTGCTTCCTGCTTTCCCGCGACTCTCGCCACGCGGATCTGGATGATTACGTACTACCTGGACAACACCACCAGTCCGCCGTACACGAGGTTGATCCGCCAGGTCAACATGAAATCTCCCACGCCTGTCGGAGAGACTCTGGAAAACTTGCAGTTCACCTATAACTACGTCGATGGGGTCACCAATCCTTCGAACCAGAATTCCGTGCCCACGGGGAATTCCGAGGCGAATATTCGCTCGGTGGACGTCTATCTCGGCGCGCGCTCGAGTCAATCGGTCCAACAAGCCAACAAAACCATCTATGCCCGAAGCAATTTGATGACACAGGTCAGCCTGCGCAGTTTGGCCTACGTCAATCGTTACCAATAAGAGGAGCCGGAAATGAGCATGAATTTATTCAAAAAATCGAAACTTTTGCGTGATGACGCGGGCGTTGCCCTCATCACATCGCTTCTCTTGCTTTTTCTCATGTCCAGCCTTCTGGTTGGTTTCTGCATCCTGCTGATTACCAACCAGCAACTGACTGGCTCGAACAACGACAATGTAACCGCTTTCTACGCCGCGGAAGCCGGCATGGAGCAGATGACGGCCAATCTCGGAGACCTCTTTGCACAGACCTATTCACCGACGATAGCCCAGATCAATACCGTGCAACTCAACCCGCCACTTCTTCTCAATATTCAATATCTGACCAGCAACGGCACGAGCGGTTTCACGATCACGCCGGCGGCCGTCGACAGTTATGGCAATCCTGCTCCGACGATCTCCACGATCAAATCGGGTACCTATGGTGGTATGACCGCAATGCTCACGGAATACACCATGTACGTGAATGCCCGAACCACCGCGGGAAGAGAAGTGAAGTTGCAGCGCACCATCCAGACCGTCGGTATTCCGATGTTCCAGTTCGGCATTTTCTCGAATACGGACCTCGCCTTCTTTGCTGGCCCGAACTTCCAATTTGGTGGCCGCACGCATACCAACGGAAACCTTTTTCTGGCCGAGGGGAATGGCGATACCCTGACCATGTCTGACAAGGTGGACGCTTACAAGGATGTCATCCGCACAAATCTGGAGAACGGTTGGCCCGTCAGCACGAACTATACGGGTACGGTTCAAATCACCACGCAACCCGGTGGCAGCAACTACAGGTCTTTGGGAACCGCGGAAGGGAGCCTCACGGGGAATATAGGCTCTTCAGCAGATACAAGCTGGCCCACGATCTCTACAGGCAACGCCCCGGCAGACTACAACAGCAATCTCACCAACGGGCAAGGCAGTGCCTATCCGCAGTATTCCACCGGCTCAAAACTGTTGAATCTGGGCATCGTCACGATCGGCAACGGCACCACACAGTCTATCGACCTCATCCGGCGCCCAATCCCCGGCGAATCTCAGAATGTCACCGGCGAGCGCTATTTTGCGCAAGCCAGCTTGAAGGTTCTTCTTTCCGATAATGCGCAAGACATCATGAACCTGCCTTGCATCGACGGCAGCACGCAGCCGTTTGACTTGAGCACGATCGCAATCCCGCCTGGCGCTGCGGGCATTAATTGGACCGGAACTGCGGCGACACTTTATACTAAAATGGTGGCAAACGGCGTGACGCCGCTCCCCTTGGCGGCTTCGGGCGCGGCCTCCGCGCTCCCCCCAGGCGCTTATAACCCTCTTGACGGTTACTGGACGCCGAGCACGGGGCCCAGTCTGACGCCTTATACCTGGCCGGTCATCAACGGGTTCCTCAAGATCGAGGAGCAAACGGCTTACGGCAGCCCCTGCGGCACATGGAAAGACGTGACCGTGGAGATCCTCAGCTACGGCTACGTCGGCCGCAATATTAATCCCGTTCCGCAATCTTTGGACGGAGCCACACTGAACCCGCAGTGGAATCAAAACACCACTCTAATGCAAACTGGCGCCGCTCCGAACATTACGACCCCACCTGCTGCCGCGCTTGGCTACCAGAACGGCCCACTCGTGGCGGCCACGAATTATGGGACAACCATTTTCAAGGCAGCCTCCGTTTCGACGCCGAACAACCCACTGACTTGCCCCGATCCTCATCCTTGGGCAGTCATTCGCCTGGAACGCATCCGAGACAACCCATCGTCCGTCTACTACAATTCCGGGCAGCTCACCGCTGCCACCAGAACCTCACCCGGCAACCTGCCGTACCAGTCCTATCTAGGCGAAGCTTGCGGCGTAGACCCGAATACTGCCACCAGGCTACCCGCGACACGCAACACTCTCGCAACCAATGGCGTCACAACTACCTGGGTTCCGCAGACCTACGACTTCTGGCCAAACGTCCTCTTCGATACGCGCGAAGGAACGTTGCGTGACACCCAGATATCGGCCGCGAACCTTCCCACTTTGAACGGCGCGATGCAGTACATTGAGCTGGATGGCAAGAACCTGGCGAGCTGGTTTGGCGGAAAAATCGGGACCATGCCCACCACCGGACAGAGCACCAGAGATCCGGCCGTGGCGCCAAACAATTACGTGGTCTACATTTCTGACCGCCGCGGAAACTACGAAGATCCTACCGTCGAGACGATCACCGGCGGCTGGCCTCCGCTTTCCTTCACACAACATGAAACGGGCGAGTACGGTTGGGATGACAACGTGAATTTTACCCAAAACCCGACGACCGGTTGCCCGGACGATGTTCTGAACCCCGGGGAAGACCCGAACGTAGGAACTACCTTCGCAGGTCAGTTCTACTATTACGGCGCGAGCCAGGCCCATATCCATGCGCTGGGAGCACAAAATACCACGACCAACCCGTTACAGCCAGGCCAAATCGGCGTCTTCTCCACCCTGGCGACCACCGGTCTCCAAGCCAATTCCGTTTGCACGGCTGTACCCGCTTACTCAACCACCGACAAGATTTGGCCAATGATGGTGGCCGCGAATACAAACTCGCCCCGCGAAAACGCTCCGCTCTTCTTCCGGCGCGCCGTCAAGATCGTCAACGCAAGCCTCCTGACGGCTGTTGGCACCTGCCCGGGTGGTGCGAATTGCGGCTTGGCGATTGCCACGGAGAATCCGGCCTACCTCCAAGGTGACTTCAATTCCAACTCCGCCGGAAATGATTTCACTGATCCATCCATCGCGGCTTCAGTGGCGGCGGACGCAGTCACTCTTCTTTCCGATAGCTGGAATGATGTCAATTCCTTTGCCTTCCCTTACAACTCGGGGAACCGCGCCGGTATCTCCACGGACTACCGCGTGGCCGTCGTTGCCGGAGCGAACCCTTACTTCCAGAATCCCACCGGCGTGATCTATCAGGACTTTGGCACGGACGGCGGCGTGCACAACTTCCTCCGCTTCCTCGAAAACTGGAACGGCACTCTGAGCTACGAGGGTTCCATCGTGGACTTGTACTATAGTCGCCAGGCCAATGGCACTTATAAGTGCGGCAACATCAACGCGGTTTACCAGCCGCCCACCCGTGGCTACGTCTTCGACAGCAACTTCCTCACTCCCGCGTTGCTGCCACCGCGCACGCCGCTCTTCCGCGACGTCAACACGACGGGTTGGACGCGGCTGTTGCTACCGAGCCAGTAAAACCAATCTCAGCGGCTTCACTTCCGCGAGCGCCCCGGTTACCGCCGGGGCGTTTGCTTTGTGTGCCGCTCCCTGCCCGACCACGACCTTGCGCTTCCGTGGTACTTTGAAATGTACCGCCCAAATTTGATCCGAGCACTCGCGCGCGGCCATGAACCCTCTCGAAACACTTAGCCTGGTCCTTGGCGCCGGTTTCTCCTCCGGCCTGAATCTCTATGCCACCGTCGCCACATTGGGATTGCTCCAGCGCTTTGGCGTCATTCAACTGCCCGAGCACCTCCGCATCCTCTCCCATCCCGTGGTGCTGGGAATCGCGGCGGTCCTTTATTTGCTGGAATTCCTGGCGGACAAGGTTCCTTATATCGATTCGATCTGGCAGGCCGTCCATACGTTCATTCGGCCACCGGCTGCGGCACTTCTGGCGTTCGGCGCAACCGCAGCGGACCCCGAGGCTTGGCGCTGGGCAGCGGCGCTGCTTGCGGGAGGCATCGCGCTTACTTCCCACGGCACCAAGGCCAGCGCGCGTGCTGCCGTGAACATGAGTCCGGAACCTTTCAGCAATTGGGCGCTCAGTTTTGGAGAAGATGTGCTGGCGGTCTGGCTGGTCTGGTTTGCCACCGCGCATCCCACGGCCGCGATCATCGTGGTGAGCGTGCTCTTCGGCGTATCACTCTTCCTGCTGTATCACCTGTTTCGATTTCTGCGGCGCACGCTGCGGAAACTCGCGGAAATCTAGCCGCGCTTGTGGCACAGTCACTCTTGACTGTGCTCTTGGATCTGCTTGTGTAGAGGCCGCCTGGCGTTTACCCCGACCCGGTCGGGGAGGCGGGCGCCTTTGCCCCTGCGGCATCTCTCCTCCCGCGCGGCTACTTCACGTAGGTCGCCAGCCAATCCAGGAATGTCTTGTACCAAAGCTGGCTGTTCTGCGGCTTTAGTACCCAGTGTCCTTCATCCGGGAAGAACAGAAGCTTGGATGGCACGCCCTGGCGCTGCAACGCACTGAAAAATTCCAGCGACTGCGTGTACGGCACGCGGTAATCCTGTTCACCCGCCACCACCAAGGTCGGCGTCTTGTACTTGCCGAGCTCCGCGGCGTAGGTGGATGGCGACCACTTCTTGTAATTGTCCGGAGCCGTCCAAGGCGTGCCTTGCATCTCGCGCTCTCCAAACCAGAGTTCCTCGGTCGCATACATAGACGTTTGATCGTACACGCCCGCATGGCTGATGATCGCCTTGAACCGGTCCGTGTGCGTCGCCAGCCAGTCCGCCATGTATCCCCCGTAGGAGCCGCCCGCTGCGGCCAGCCGCGTTTTGTCAATGAAGGGATACTTCACAATGGCAGCGTCGACGCCTTTCATCACGTCAACATACGCTTTGCCGCCCCAATCGTTGGTGATTTCGTCCGTGAATTTCTGCCCAAAGCCCGTTGAGCCGCGGCGGTTGACCATCAGCGTGACGTAGCCCGGAGCCGAAAAGACTTGCGCGTTCCACCGGTAGCCCCAGGCGTCATCCCACATGGTCTGCGGGCCGCCGTGCAACAGCACCAGCATTGGATATTTCTTCGCGGGCGAAAAATCCGGGGGCCGCACCACCATCGCCTCCACTTTCATCCCCTCGGCCCCTTCAAACCAGAAGCTCTCCGGCGCATTCATTTCCAATTGCGCGAGGATGGCATCGTTTTGATGCGTCAATTGCTTCAGGCCGCTGCCTTCGCCCGCGGCAACAAATAATTCCGAGGGTGAAGTCAAGCTGGTCCGCTCTGTCACCAAAACGGTCGCGTCGCCATTGAAGGAGAATGCGCCGTTGTAGCCATCGAGCAGCTTCTTCGGCGCCGCGCCAGCGCGCGCCTCCATCGCATAAATAGGCTGCAATGTCTCATTTTCAGCGGTGAAGTAAATGGTTTTGCTGTCCGGCGACCACGCCAAATCGTTGGCGCTGCGGTCGAATCCGGCTGTGAGATCCGTGCTCTTGCCCGTCTGGCGGTCGTACAGCATGACGCGCCACCGGTCTGCCTCGTATCCCGCGGTCAATTGCGCATGGTAAGCGATCGAGCGTCCATCCGGCGAATACACGGGATCGCCATCGAACCCGGGATTGGAAGTGATGCGCTTCGCGTCACCGCCGGAGACGGGCACGACGAACAGATCGGCGTTCGTGCTGATTGCTTCCACTTTATCCGTTACCGCCGTGTAACAAATCTCCTTGCCGTCCGGTGAAAAATTGATGTCGCCGGGACCGCTACGCTCGTCCGGCGGAATATCGTAGTCGGCTTCCGGCGTGAGATCGCGCGCGGGCGAGCCGCCGTCGGCCGGCATGACGAAAAGGTGGCTGCGCTTGCCTTCGGACCAGTGATCCCAGTGGCGGTAGAGAAGGTGCTCGTAAATGCGCGCTTTTACCTTGCTCTTTTCTTTTTCTTCATCGCGCTTGGCGTTGCACGCATCGTCTTTGCAACCCACATAAACAGCCGATGTGAAGGCGATGCTCTTTCCATCCGGCGCCCATTTGAACAGATCGGCTCCCGTCGAAAGCTGCGTCAGCTTTTTCGCTTCGCCGCCCTCCATCGAGAGCAGAAAAACCTGGGAATTTCCGTCGCGCGCGGAAAGAAACGCCAGCATCTTGCCATCGGGGGACCATGCGGGAGAAGTGTCGCGGCCGCCCTGGGTCACCTGAATGGCGTCGCCGCCCGCCGTGGGGATGATCCAGATATTGCTGACGCCGCGGTTCAACTCCATGTCCGGCGTGGACACCGCGTAGGCCACCCATTTGCCGTCGCGCGAGATCTGCGATCCCGAGACGCGATGCATTTTGATCAGGTCGTCAAAGGTGATCGGGTGTTTCGCCGGCGCCTGCGCCTGTACGGCCAAAGCTACGCCCAGCGCGATGGCCAAAATTCCACTGCGCATTACTATGCGATTCCTCATTGTTCCTCCACCCCTGCGGCGATTATCCCCGCAATTCCCAAAACAGTGCATGATGTCACGATTGCGCGCCGAATCCAAGGCGGGAGCCTGAAGTCGAGGCCAGGCAGTGCCAACGCTTTGTCATGGATTTACCGCCGCACCACCAGCCAGTTTACGAACGCCACCACGCACGTCGTCCCTACAATTACAAATTCGCCTTTACCCATCTGGGTTAGCAGTAGCAGGGAAAAGATCAGGCCGAGCCCGGCGAAGAGGTAGGGCCAAGGGAGAACGAAGTGCGCCTGGCGATCGCTGCGCCGGCGCAGCAGTGGCACTGCCAGGGCCATCGCGCCGTAAACTGTCAGGCGCGAGACAGCCGATAGAATGGCGTTCCACTCGAAGTTCCCCAGTGCCGCGAACACAAAAACCAGAACCGCATAGACGAAGATGGAAACGTGCGGCGTCCGGTATCTGGGATGAACCGCGCCCAGAAACGCGGGGAAATCACCCTGCTCGGCAAGTGCAAATGTAATGCGCGGGGCATGCAAAAGATTCGCGCTCAAATAGCCGTACGCGGAAACTAGCGCGGCCAGCGCGATCGCGATTCCGCCCGCGGGTCCCAAAAATCGCTGCGCGGCATCGGCAAGGGGCCGCGTGGAAGCTCCTGCATCCGGCAAGATGGCCACGACGGCGAATTGCACTGCTGTGTAAATCACGCAAACCACGCCGAGCGCCGTCAGCAGGGCTATGGGCGTATCGCGCTTGGGATTGGTCGTTTCTCCGCCGACAAATAGTGCGCCCTCAAAGCCGCCGTAGGCATAAACGAGCAGCAGCATGGCCTGAAACCAGCTTTTCGCGGAAGCAGCGGGAAACACAATCGCCACGCGAAGTTCCGGCTTGATCGTCAGAGCGACCAGCGCCGCCATCACGAAGAACAGCAAGAACCCCACCTTGATCGCGGTGAAAAAGTTGCTGACGATTTTCCCGGTCTTTACGCCGATGTAGTTCAGCAACGCCAGATGGCCGATCAATACGCCCAAGAGGAGCAGTTCGCCCCGGCGCGTTTCTAATGCGGGGAAAAACTGCGCCGCGTAGGTGCAAAAAAGATTCGCTGCCGCGGCGGGAGCGGCGATGCGCGTCAGCCATGTGAGCCAGGCGACCAGCAGCCCCGCGAAGCGCCCCAGCGTGTCCCGTGCATATAGGTACAGCCCGCCGGTTTCTTCGTAGTAGGAAGAAACCTCCGCGATGCAGCCCGCGATGATGAGAATTCCCGCGCCTGCGCCGAGACAGCTTACCGGGCTGAGCCCGCCCAATCGCGCCGCCAAATCGCCAGGCAATTTGAAGATGCTGACGCCGACAATCGAGTTGACCATCAGAGCCGTCAGGCTCCAACGGCCGATTGTGCGTACCAATGCGCGCGAGCTCTGCGTCAACCGTGGCAATCCTTCCTGCCAGCCGATTTCCTAGTATGTCTTCGGCAGGCTGACCGGAGCCGCTTTCATGCGCGCGATCTCGCCCAGCACATCGCTCTTCCCGTTGATCGCTTCGAGATGCGGATTGCGCTCGCCGCCGTGATAATCGATGCGGTAAGTCTTGTAGTAATCGGCGCTTTCGGCGAGCAATTCGATGGGTTCTTTGTTGTCTTTCGCCCACTGGATGGCGCTGTGCAAAACTTCCGGTGACCACTTCCGGCCGTTCACCGCCACCAGATGCATTCCCGGTGCCAGCCCCGCCTGATCCGCCGGCGAGCCGGGAATCACGTCCAGGATGCGGTCGCTGAGATCACCCCCGGGTGCGTGCACGTCAAAGCCCAGCGAAAAGGTGTACGCGGCCACTTGGGTGGCGATTTCTTCCGCCTTATCGTGTTCGTTGGGAACATCTGTAAACACCACTTTCCAGCCAGAATTCTCCAGCCCGCCAAGCGGCGCGCCCGGCCCGTGAGACCGGAGGCGCTCGGTAAAAAATCCCCGCCAGTCGTAGGGCACAACTTCGTTCATTCCCGCCACGACATCCTCGAAAGTGTAGGAAACGACTTTCGGCCCGCTATTTTCGCCGCCATGGAATTTCCGGCAGAAATCATCGAGCGATTTCTTGCCTCGGGTTTCGCGGCGGATAATGGTATCGGCCTCCAGCCAAATCAGGGTGCTTTCATCGTAGTAATCGACGCTGCGACGCCGCGAAGCTCCCGCTACCGGTGCGCCGTAAAGGATCTGCGCGGAAATCGCCGTGTCCTGCAGGTCTCGCCACGTGCGTCCCGGCCAGTCATTCAAATACGCGGCGGTGGCCGCGAGATACTCGCGCAGTCGCTCCGGCGTCCAGAAGCCGCTGCGCGCTGCCAGCATCACTCCGAGATATTGCGTCAGTCCTTCATAGACCCAGAGCAGATCACCTTTGAGTGGCGTCTGATAATCGGAGGCGACCAGGCCCACGGGGCGGCGATACTTGCCGTTCCAGGAATGCGTGAATTCATGCGCCAGCAGATCCGTCTGCGTTTCGAGGACCTCGGGATCCAAGAACAGCGCTTCGGGCGCGCGGTCATCGCTGGATTCGTGATGCTCCACGCCATCGGGAGGCATAACATCGCTAAGCGAGAGCAGGAAATCGTAGCGGCGATAGTGCCGCGCGCCGAAAAGCGCTCCGGCCTCCGCCACCAGTTGGCGCATGTGCTGCACTTCCGCAGGGCTCACCGCCAGCGCCGCGGGTCCATCCGCCGCGATGTGGATGAAATGCTCGGGCTTCTGCCCGGGCGCAAGATCAATGGTGCGGAAATAGGCTCCGGTAATCACTGGCGAATCGATCAGCGTGGTTAAGGAAGCCGGAGCGAACTCCACCGTATCCGAAATTTCCTTGGCCACCGGCAGCGCCGTGCCGTACTTCCATCCGCCGGGCAGGCGCAAACTCGCCACGTAGGTCAGATCGTCGGTCTTCGCCCCTTGCGGATAGAGCGTGACGAGATACCAGTTCAACACCGCGATCTGCGCCGTCGCGGAAGGGGTCTCTCGCGACCCGTTCGCGTCCGCCGGCGACAAATAGTCCAACGCCACCTCCAGCGTGCTGGCGCCGCTCGGAACTTCCAGATGAAAGGCGTACATGTCCACATCATCGCGGCGCCATGCGACTTCCTGTCCCGCGGCCTGCATTTTCAGGCCGACGAGATCGACGATCGGCCCCGTCGGCGAGTGCTCGCCCTGGATCCACTTCGGGTAGACGAGAGTGAGCGGACCGGCCTTCACGGGAAACACGAATTTCGCGTGAAAAAGGTGCTTCGCAACGTCGTGTAAATCCACGGCAATTTTCACCGGCGCCTGCGCGGACTGCGCGTGACTTCCGCTGATCGCGACGAGACCCGACACAAGAAAAAAAATGAACGAACGAAAACAGAAACGCGTGAACAAGTGGAATCCTCCAAACCCGCGAATGAGTATCACACGACTTTGTCGCGGGGTCATCTTCAAGTGCCTCCGCCTGGTTTGCTACAATCACAGTATGAGTAAGGTCACACAGTCTTCGTCGCTATTTTCCCGCAATCTCCGAAAACAGTATGCGGTTGCCGTGCGCGGCGAAGGCAGTTGGATTATTGCCGCCGACGGCCGCCGCTATCTGGACGCTTCCGGACAGGCCGCGGTTGTCAGCATCGGCCACGGCGTTCCGGAGATTGGCCGCGCCATGGCCGAACAGTCCAACAATATCGCCTTCGCGCACACCTCGCAATTTCACACCGCGCCTGCTGAAAAACTTGCGGCGCGTGTACTGGCGCTTGCTCCAAGGAATTTCCACGATGGCGGGCGGGTCTATTTCACTTCGGGTGGTTCGGAAGCCACGGAAACCGCCATCAAACTCGTGCGGCAATATTTTCTGGAGCGCAAACAGAACTCGCGTTACCGCGTGATTTCGCGCAAACAGAGTTATCACGGGAGCACGCTCGGCGCGATGTCCGTCAGCGGCAATGTGGCGCGGCGTGCGCCGTATGCGCCGATGCTTCCGGAATGGGGCCACGTCGCTCCTTGCTTCTGCTACCACTGTCCGTTCGACAAGGCATTCCCGGAATGCCAAGTCGCCTGCGCGGACGATCTGGATGCATTTCTCAAGGCGAATGATTCCTCCACAGTCGCCGCGTTTATTTTTGAGCCCGTTGTCGGTGCGACGCTTGGCGCCGCCGCCGCCGTGGATGGCTACACGGCGCAAATCGCCGAAATCTGCCGCAAGCACGGCATCCTGCTGATCGCGGACGAGGTCATGAGCGGGATGGGCCGCACGGGCAGACCCTTTGCGAGCCAGCACTGGGGCCTCGAGCCGGACATTATTCTTGCCGGGAAGGGCATCGCCAGCGGCTATGCGCCGCTCGGCGCGGTTCTTGCGGCGCCGCACGTGGTCGAAGGGTACGAAAAAGGCACAGCGGCGTTCATGCATGGCTTCACATACCAGTCGCATCCGGTGTCCATGGCCGCGGGGAATGCGGTGTTTGACTATTTGGAAGCGCACAAATTGTTCGATCGTGTGACCCCTGCTGGCGAGACGCTGCGCAAGGCACTCGCTGCGCTGGAAAGCCACCCGCACGTCGGGCAGGTGCGCGGTTTGGGATTGCTGCGGGGCGTCGAATTCGTGAAGAACAAATCCACGCGCGAGCCGTTTCCTAAAGAAGCGGGCATTGCCGAGAAGATTCGCCAGGCCGCGCTCGAAAAAAACGTTCTCACCTATCCCACGCAGGGTTGCGTGGACGGCTCGCGCGGCGACCACGTGCTCCTTGCGCCGCCGTTCATCATCACACCGGAAGAGTGCCGGCTCATTGCTGGGGCATTGCAACACGCGCTGGCAAAAGTCTTTCCGGCCTGAGCGGCTCGCGCTAATCTTTTGACAGGACTTCATCATCGTTCGTTCGCTCGTTCATCTAGGAGATGCCTTTCATGCGCCGTCAGTTGCCGCTCTTTGCCTTGCTGTTCGCCTCTGTTCTTATCGCGATTCCTTCTTTCCCGCAGGAAAAGAACGCAGCCAAACCACGAGCACGCGATCTTGGCGTGCCCTTTGATGGGACACCCGGCCCATTCAACGCCATCACCGACGTGCCGGGCGTAACCGTCGGCCACACCACGCTGATTTCCGGCGAGGGAAAGCTGGAGGTCGGCAAAGGGCCGGTACGCACGGGCGTCACTTCGATTCTGCCGCGCGGAAAAGATTCGTTTGACGGCGCGGTGTTTGCGGGCTGGTGGTCGCTGAATGGCAATGGCGAAATGACCGGCACAACCTGGGGGGAAGAATCCGGTTTTCTGGTGGGCCCGGTGATGATCACGAACACGCACAGCGTGGGAGTGGTGCGCGACGCGGTCATCCAATGGATCGTCGCGCATCGCAAGGTGGGGCCCGACGATGACTGGTGGTCGCTGCCGGTGGTTGCGGAAACGTGGGACGGCTGGCTGAACGACATCAACGGCTTTCATGTGAAACCCGAGCATGCGTTTCACGCCATCGAATCCGCGCATGGCGGCGCCGTCGAGGAAGGAAACGTTGGCGGCGGCACGGGGATGATCTGCGGCGGTTACAAGGGCGGGATCGGAACGTCCTCGCGCAAGTTAACGGCGAAAGATGGCGGTTACACCGTTGGCGTGCTGGTGCAATGCAATTACGGGTCACGCCAGAATTTCCGCGTGGCCGGCGTTCCCGTGGGCCGCGAGATCTGGTCGGAGGATCCGTATGCTTACCAGCCGTCGGACATTTCCGAGCGCGGCTCGATCATTGTTGTGGTGGCTACGGACGCGCCGTTAGTCTCGCAACAGCTCAAGCGCCTGGCGCGCCGCGTCTCCCTCGGACTGGGCCGGAACGGCAGCATTTCTGACAACGGCTCGGGCGACATTTTCATCGCGTTTTCAACGGCGAATCCCGGGGCCGCTGCGACAGACCACGTGGTGGACGTGAAGATGCTGCCGAACGATATGCTTGCACCAGTGTTTGCGGCCACGGTGGAAGCGACGGAAGAGTCGATCGTCAACGCAGTGGTTGGCGCCGAATCCATGACTGGGATCGAGAACCATCACGTGACTGCGCTGCCGCACGATCAACTGCGCGCCGTACTGAAAAAATACAACCGGCTGAACCCGTAGGATGCACTTGCAGGGGCGCATCGTACCGTCTTTTCCCGCCCGAAAGTATTTGTAGATAAAGTGGAGTCAGCGCCTCGCGCCGACGCAGCGGGGCTGTGCTCCGTGCACTTAAAGTGCAAGCGCCGCGGTCTTGCGCGGCGGATTGAAAAATGGCAAGGGCACGATTTTGGCGGAAACCGTCTTGCGCGAGGCTTCCACCGTCAATTCCATGCTGAGGGTCTGGCCCACGGTGGCGCTTTCCCGGCTTATGGTTGCCAGCGCAATCATGCGTTTAAGCGTGGGCGACCAGGTCGTGGACGTGGCCTTGCCCACCTGCCGCCCGCCGCGATACACCGGCACGGCCACGCGCGACGCTATTGAAGGCACTTGCGGCGCCATGCCGATTTTTTCGTAGAGCGCTTCGACTTCGCTCCAATTGATTTCCAAGCCTACCAGCGAGCGTTGTGGGCCGCCCTTCTTCGCTTCCAGCGCCAGGGCTTCGCGCCCGACGAAGTTTTCCTTCTTCAAGTCCACCAATTTGCCGAGGCCGATTTCGCCCGGCGAGTATTTCTGGTCTTCGATCAAGGCGCGCTTGCAGGAGATATAGTCCACTTCGATCAAGACCAGGCCCGCCTCGATGCGCGCGATATCCAAGGCCACCATGCCTGCGGCGTGGATATCGAAGGGTTTGCCCTTGTTCATCAGCTCGTCAAACACTTTGACGGCATCATTCCAGTTGACCCAGATTTCGTAACCCAGGTCGCCGGTGTAGCCGGTGCGCGAAATGTCCACGGGAACGCCGGCAATTTTTCCGTGGGTCACGCGGAAATATTTCAGCTTGGCAATGTCGGCGTCCGCAACGGCGTGCAGCAGTCTGCCGGAGGTAGGGCCTTGCAATGCGAGCGCCGCAACTTTCTCGGAAATGTCTTCAATCTGCACATCCAGGCCGAGGGCGTTCTGCCGGAACCAGCGGAGGCTGGGGTCGGCGGCGGTCCAGCGGTAGTCGTTTTCGCCCAGGCGCGTGATGGTGCCGTCGTCGATGACCTTGCCGTGGGGATCGCACCAGCAGCAGTAAATAACCTGATCGATGGCCACCTTGTTGATGTCGCGGGCGATGACGCGATTGACGAGTTTGCTGGCATCGCGGCCGCTGACGCGGTATTTAAAAAGCGGCGTGATGTCGATCAAAGCCGCGGTGCTGCGGATGGCGTTGTACTCGTGCTCGTGCGTCATTTCGTAGACGCTGGCGGTGTAATAGCCCGACCACTCCTTGAAGTTTAGGCTTTCGCAGAGCGCGAGAGTTCTTTCATGAAAAGCGGTTCCAACGGGCACGTTCCCTCCGATGTAGACCCACGAAAACTTAAGGAGAACCTGGCACAGGCTGCCGGGTTAACCTCGGATTATAGTTTCGACTTCATGGCGGCTGCAAGCGCCGGAGAGCGCGAGAATCCAAGCGATTCGCTTGTAAGGCGCGCAGGCTCTCAGTAGAATAATTGGTTCTTCGATTCATTCCGGTTCTTTCTATAGAGCGGAGCCCTAACGCATGCCCCAGTTTTATGATGTGGTCGTCATTGGCGGCGGTCACAACGGTCTGGTGAACGCCGCGTATCTGGCCAAAGCAGGGAAAAAGGTGCTGGTTCTGGAACGCCGTGGAGTTCTCGGCGGTGCCGCGGTTACCGAAGAAATCTTTCCCGGCTTTCTTTTCTCCGAGCTTTCCTACGTGGTTTCCCTGCTGCGCCCCGAAATCATCCGCGAACTCGATCTTCCACGGCACGGCCTGGAGATTCTTCCTCTCGACGGCACCTTCTCGCCGATGCTGAACGGCGATTACCTGTGGCGCGTGAACGATCACGCGAAAACGCAGCGCGAAATCCGGCGGCACTCGCGGTTGGACGCCGAAGCGTACGACGAATTCTCGAAGCTGATGACCCCGATGTGCCGCTTCGTGAAGCCACTGCTTTCCATGATTCCGCCGGACCCGACAACGCTGAATCCGAAAGACTTGAAGCAGTTGAATTTCCTGCTGCAGCGCTTCCGCGAGCTCTCCTCCGACGAACGTTACACGCTGGTGCAGTTGATGACCATGAGCGCGGCGGATTTCCTGGACCAGTGGTTTGAGACGGACGTCTTGAAGGCGACGATGTCCGCTTCCGGGATCATCGGCACGTTTCTGGGTATCCGTTCGCCGGGCACGGCCTACGTGCTGCTGCACCACTACATGGGCGAGATTGACGGAGCGTTTCGTTCGTGGGGCTTCAGCCGCGGCGGTACGGGCGGCATCTCGTTGGCGATCGCGTCGGCGGCGCGCGAAGCAGGCGCAGAAATCCGCACGCAGGCCGCGGTCAGCAAGATTCTGGTGAAGAACGGCCGCGCCTGCGGCGTGGTGCTGAAATCCGGCGAAGAAATCGGCTGCAATGTGGTTTCCTCCAGCGTGGATCCGCACCTGACGTTTGAAGTTTTCCTGGAGCCAAAGGATCTGCCTTCGGATTTCCTGGAGAGCGTGCGGCGCTACAAATACCGGGGCTCCTCCGGCAAGGTAAATCTGGCGCTCGACGCGCTGCCGAATTTCAGGGCGCTCCCCGGCGTAGGCGCGCACCTGCGCGGCGCGATGTCCATTTCGCCGAAGATGGAATACATGGAACGCGCGTACGACGATGCGAAGTACGGCCATTTCTCGCGCCGGCCATACATTGACCTGGTGATTCCGAGCCTCACCGATCCTTCCGTGGCGCCGCCGGGCAAGCACGTGCTTTCCTGCTTCGTGCAATATGCGCCATACAAGCTGGCCGAGGGCACGTGGGACGATCAGAAAGAAGCTTTCGGCAACAACGTGATTGACACCATTGCCGAACACGCGCCGAACATCAAGGACATCATCATCGGCAAACAGTTCGTGACGCCGCTGGATATGGAGCGCGAGTTCGGGCTTACGCAAGGCAACATTTTCCAGGGCGAGCTTTCGCTCGAGCAGCTTTTCTTCCTGCGGCCGGTGCCGGGTTGGGCGTATTACAGGACACCGGTCAGCAACCTTTATATGTGCGGCTCGGCGACGCATCCGGGCGGCGGCATCATGGCCGCGAACGGGCGCATTGCCAGCCAGGTCATCCTGAAAGAATGGAAGAAGGCGGCGAACTGACCATGCCCATCGGACAGAAGGTAGTGCTCATCGGCGGGGGTCACAACGCGCTGATCACCGCATATTATTTGGCGAAGGGCGGGTTCAAGCCGGTGGTGCTGGAGCGCCGCGAAGTGGTGGGCGGCGGCGCGGTCACGGAGGAATTCCATCCAGGATTCAGGGTTTCGACGCTGGCGCACACGCTGGGGCCGCTGCGAGCGGACATCGCGCGAGAGATGCGACTCGAGCGTTTCAAGTTCGGCATTTTCCACCCTGATCCGCGGATGATTGCGTTGGGACCGGATGGCAAAGCGATCGTGTTTTATAACGATGCGGCGAAGACGGCCGGCGGGATCACGAGGATCTCCGCGAAGGACGGTTCGCGCTACACCGAATTTGCCGCAGCGCTGGGAAAGCTTTCCGGCGTGTTCCAGCAGTTGACGTCCATCACACCGCCGAAGATTGATAAACCGACGCCGTTGGATTTGTGGAACCTGCTGCAAACGGGCCGCGGCATACGGAGCCTGGGAAAGAGCGGCATTTTCGACCTGCTGCGTTGGGGACCGATGTGCGTGGCGGATTTCGTTTCGGAATTTTTTGAGACGGAGTTGTTGCGCGCAGCGGTAGCGGCGCGCGGGATATTCGGCACAAATCTGGGGCCATGGTCCGCGGGCTCGACGGTTGTGTTGCTGTTGCGCGCCGCTGCGGATGCGCATCCCATCGGATCGGCGGCATTCCCGCGCGGCGGGCTGGGCGAATTCACGCGAGCGCTTGGCGACGCAGCGAAAAAAGCCGGCGCGGAAATTCGCACCAACGCGGAAGTACAACTGGTACGCACAAAGGACGGGCGCGTCACCGGCGTGGTGCTGGCGGATGGAGAAGAGATCGCGAGCGAAGCGGTGGTCTCCGGCGTGGATCCGAAGCGGACGTTCTTGCAACTGGTGGATCCGGCAAACCTGGATCCCGTGTTCGCGACGCGCATCAAGAATTACCGCTCGGTGGGCAAGGTAGCGAAGGTACACCTGGCGCTGGGCGGACTGCCGAATTTTCCGGCGCTCGCGGATGCCATGGGGCCGGATGGCTTGCGGCAAGCGCTTTCTGGGCGCATTCACATCGGGCCGGACCTCGAATATCTGGGGAAGGCCTTTGACGCGGCAAAGTATGGCGATATTTCCGGGGCGCCGCACCTGGATGTGACGATTCCGTCGCTGCTCGATTCCACGCTGGCGCCGGAAGGGAAGCACGTGCTCTCCGCATATTTCCAGTACGCGCCGTACAAGCTGAAAGAAGGGAACTGGAGCCAGCGGCGCGGGGAACTGGCCAACATTGCGATCAAGACGCTGGCGAACTATTCGCCGAACCTGGCGAACCTGGTGGAAGCGGCGCACGTGGTCACGCCGGAGGATCTGGAAACTATTTACGGCTTCACCGGCGGGCACATTTTTCACGGCGAACTGGCGCTGGACCAGATCTTCACGATGAGGCCGGTGCTGGATTGGGCGCGCTACCAGACGCCGGTCAAAGGCCTGTTCCTGTGCAGCAACGGCACGCACCCGGGAAATGGATTGACGGGTGCTTCCGGAGCGAACGCGGCCAAAGAGATCATCCACGAATTGCGATAGCCTGTTAGTCCAAGCGGCCTCAGCGGCGCTCTCTTTGTACTTTGGAATGAGAGTGTCGATAGTTCCGATTCGGGAGGGAAGTGTTGGCGATGGAGTAACCCCCTCCCCCTGGGTGTTTTTGTGAAGCATGTCAAAACAAAGGGGTTGCGGGCGCAAGTGTGCGCAAGCATGTGAAAACAAGGGACTTAAAAAGAGCGTACTTTGATTTGTAAAGCCCTTGTTTTGATATCGATGCGCACTGTTGTTGCAGCGAGCGAGTGTGCTGGGGATCTGTGGGGTGCGGACGGGCTTGTGCCGAGTGTTCACAACGCATGATACCACACTATTTACCAACTGTCAATAGATATTTATGAGGTACTACATTCGAAAGTGGTACGAGGCGACTGACGTGCTGGAAGAAAAGTCAAAACCCGCAACCTTTAGGAATCAGACCCAAAAGGTGTGGCACCCGCGGTCGATCCCCCCGATGAGTTGTCGGCCACCCGGCTCACTTGTTGCCTCAGGTGTTACCTGCAACGCACACTGTGCGTATCACCACGTTCTTACTGGGTTTTTCGTCTATTGTGTTTCAGGTGGTTAAGAGCTAAAACTCGGTTATCGCCACGTAGCTATGGGAAAGTGGCCCATGAAAAAGTCAGTTAAAGTTAGAATCGATGAAGATCATGGAGTCGTACGCACAACCGTAGTGGGGGTGGACAAGACTCCAGCAGAGTGCCCCATCTGTCATGTCGCCGTGACACCGTTAGACCTGGGTTTGGCTCTTCAGATTCAAGGCGAGACCGCTCTTGAACAAGTCTTCCAGTGCCCCAATGAGGAATGCCAGCATATCTTTGTAGCCCGATACCAAGAGGGGAAGCAGGGGTTTGAATTCGATTCGTGTGTGCCGATTGAGCCGATTGTTGGCCAGCAGTCACCGACCATATCGCAAATCTCACCGGACTTTTGCTTAATTTACGAGCAGGCTGACAAGGCAGAGCAACATGGGCTTCTGTTAGTGGCTGGCCCAGGATATAGGAAGGCTCTGGAATTTCTAGTCAAGGATTACATCATCAGTGAGTCTACTGAAACAGGAAAAGAGCTTGCCATCAAGAAGACCACCGTCGAAAAAACACAGTTGGGTGCGTGCATAGCGAATTACATCAAGAGCGAGCGAATCAAGGAGATTGCGAGACGGGCGACTTGGCTAGGAAACGATGAGACGCATTATGTGCGCAGGTGGGAAGACAAAGATTTGAAGGACCTGAAAAAGCTAATTAGCCTCACCCTGCACTGGATTGAAATAGAGAAACTCACCGCCGAAGTCATGGTGGATATGCCACACCGAAAGCCTTAGTTTTGGCTCGCATTGGCGAGTCGACAGGCAGGGTTCCCCGCGCAGGCTATGATCGCGGCGGGAGAGCGAGCGCGAATCGCACTACCCTTCCTACGCGAATGGATATCGCGGACCACGCCTCTAAGGAATTGCAGCGCTGATGCTGACATGTTTTCCTAGACTTCGACGAGGCTCAAGAAAAATGCCGTTGACTGTGGTCCTGTAGGAGTGAAAATCTTCAACTCCGCTGGAACATTCCGCAACGGTTTCCCTCCACCTCTGTCCACATTGAGGTCAACTCGAAGCGTATCCCATGCACCGGGAAGCAGGGTGCCGATCGTGCCGATGCTGTGGAGGAATCTCTTATCGGACAGTTGAACCGCATTGCTTTCAATGTAAGGCGAAAAATATTCTGGCAGGACCAATCCGACCGCCCGGCCCTTCCAAGCAACGACGTTCTCTCCGGGGTTATTGACGCCGATTATGATCGTTTTTCTAAATTCCCTCAAAGTATTCCTATCCATCCGAACCTCAATGACTACACCCGGTTCGATGACGCTTCCAGCGATTGTGAATTCCAGCGGCGATAGCTCTGGCGGGGCTTCTCTTGTGGGGTTGGCCAGATGGTAGGCGATGCGCTTGCCGAGGTCATCTTTCAGTCCTGCAATCGAACCACCGTAGATGATATGAGGGTAATGCTTCAAATCGAATGGGATATCGTCCGTGTTTCTAGTGAGCAAGATCACAGTCTTTCCGAGAGCGTGCGCGTAGCCAACTTCGTAAAATACATTTGGATTGCGGCCTGTCATGTCCGCAACAATCAAGTCGGCTTTGGCGATTTGGTTATAAATCCTTTGAAGGATGCTCTCCGCAAAAATCTGCTCATCGATCCGCTCACAATAAGCGCCCGCACCTTCAGCGGCGGGTTTGATGCCCAGTTGATAGACATCGCCGAAGAACTCATCAAACGGCATCAGTACAAAAACAAACGGTTTCGGAGCTGTAGTTGCCATGTTCTAAGCCATTGCGATTATGGCAGGTGGCGCGGCCCTTTGCTTGAATTTGGGTTGCACACGGGCAGGATACCACTTTAGAAAATAACTGGGGAGTGATAATAGGCAGGGGAGTGGGTGGCCTGTGGGGCCAGGAGTTTTAAGTATTCAGTTATAAGTTTTGAGTTTTCGGAGAAGAGAAGCGGGGGAGGAGAGAAAGAGTGAAGAGCCAGAGCCCACCCTTTGCAAAGGGCGCAAAGGGTAGGCCACCCGAAGTTACCTTAGCGCACCAAGGCGCGCCACACGCCAGGCTGCCGCTTTGAGGGCGGGGGCGATGTGTTCAGATGTGTTTTCCGCTTTGTTCACGGTTTGGCCCTGGGAACGCCATTCTCCTGAATGGCGTTTTTTGGAGTACTTCACAGTGCCAATCGGGAGATTGGCGTTCCCGGGATTGTACTTAGATCTGACGGATGCCCCACCTACCTGGGAGCTCCTGTTGGGAGCCCGAATCATTGCGCTCTCCATCAGTGGTGACGCGCATCAGAGAAAACATTCTGGTATTATGGCGGAATCTGGACTTACCTCCTTGTGGTCGCGCGGCAGCCGTGCCCACGCAATAGCGGAAGCGGCCATCATTTGAGACTGAGTAGAGAACCTCGCGTGGCGTCTTTTGAGACGCTCCCGTTCAGTTCTAAAGGGAAGTGTGGGTACTATGAAATATTTGCTGTTTTGCGTTCTTGCCATATTCCTTGGCCTGCCCGCGGTGGCGCAGCAGACGGACATAAACCGTTACACCCTGTACACCGGATTCGATTCGATGATCAGCCCAGCTCGCAGCCTCACGGAGTATGGCTTTGACCTCGATTTCGGTGTCACTTTGAAGCCCTGGGTGGCCCTCGGCGTAGATTTCGGCGCCCTCGGCAACGGCATCATGAGTGGCACGGGAACGATCAAGGGGAGCGAGACCGTCTACGCCCCTGAGGTGAGCGCGGCTGGCGGCGATCCAAGCGCAATTCTGGTGCCCTTCAGATCGAGGACGTATACCTTTGCCGCAGGCCCGCAACTCTATCTGCGCAAGTGGCAAAAGATCACCCTGTTTGCGCGTCCTGGCCTCGGGGGAATTCATGAGACAGCAGACCTCACCTTCCCGGCCGGGCTGGGTGGTTTACTGACGGAGTTGCAGCTTCCGATCCCTAGCTCTCATCAGACCGACACTACCTGGTTCATCGGCGCCGGTGGTGGCTGCGACTTCAACTTGTCCCGGCGGGTGGGGATGCGAATCTCAGTGGACTGGATAAATACTCATCTGTTCTCCAATTTGCTGACTGATCGGCAAAACTACGTCCGGTTCACCATTGGGCCGACTTTTCGCTGGGGACATTTGTAGCAGGCGGGTGGGCCGGCCGGAATTCGGGTGATTGGATTGGGCGCACGCATCGTTGGCTAGGATACCACTGCAATAAATCACCGCGAAGTAGAATGGCGTCTCCTCCAGAAAACGGCGGACGCAAGAGACGCGGGTGCCCCGCGTTTTGGGAGGGTGGGTGTTGGGGTTTCTGATGCCCAGAGGAAGAGTGAAGACGAAGAGTGAAGACGAAGAGCCCACCCTTTGCATAAGGTGCGAAGGCCACCCCGAGATTTTTCAGCGCGTTAAGCCTGCGCCACACGGCATGGTTAGAGCGATTACCCAAGGACACGTCGAGTGGAGCGCGAAAGTTACATGAGGCCGCTTTGGCGGGCGAGCTTTAGCGCTTCGATGGCCGCGCCACGGGCGCCGGCGGTGTCGCCATTGGGCATGACGTAGATGGGAATATTGGCTTGCTCTTCGCGCTGGGTGGGCATGCCGACGCGGATCTCGTTCAAGAACCACTGTTGAAACTCTTTGCTGGCCTCGAGGGCGCCACCGCCGACGATTAGCGCATCGGGATCGAAAATATTCACCATTTCATCGAAGAAGAGTCCCAAGGCGTGGGCCTGAACCCGGAAAATGTCCTTGCACAACGCGTCGCCCTTGTCCGCGAGACCGCGCACGAGTTTTGCCGCCTGGTGGGGGTCCAGTTTCGCCAGTTCGTGGCCGGGATAGCGCGGTAGAAAATAGGGCAGGAGATTCCTTTCGATCGCGGTGAGTGAACAGAGCGACTCGAGATCGCCGGTGCGTCCACAATTGCAGCGCGGCTTGATGCCGAGGGTTCCGGCGATGCTTTGATAGGGAACGAGCACGTGGCCAAGTTCACCGCCAAAACCGTTTTTGCCCTTCACGACGCTGCCATCGAGAATGATGCCGCCGCCGTTGCCCGTCCCGATGATGGCCGAAATGGAGGTTTCGCGGCTGTTTGCGCCAAAGATCGAATAGTGTCCCCAAATCGCGGCTGCGTTTGCATCGTTCAGATAGGAGACCGGTTTGCCGATCTTCTGCGCCAGTCCTTCCCGAATATCGAATCCCGCCCAATGCGGATGAACGAAGTTCGTGGCACCCCGCGTACTGAGTTGGCCCGCCGCACTGGCCGGACCGGGAGTATCCAGGCCGACTGCGACGACGTCCGAGAGGAGAACACCTGCCTTATCGGCGGCAATCTTGAGACCATCGGCAATCTGGCGGAGGCAAACTTCGGGCCCCTGTTTTACAAGGGCCGGATGCTCGCACATACCGTCGATGAGAAACTTTTCTTGCTGGTTCACCAAGGTATAGTTGACGGCAGTTCCGCCAAGATCCACTCCGGCCACGACGGTCACGCTTTTTCTCCTCTATGATTGAATGGTTGCTCGGCCCAGCGTAACAGGATTGAGAATCATCGTCCAACGTGGCGCGAAGGAGTCTTGCTCGCGTGGCCGGGCAACCTTGCTATAACTCCGCAAGGTGTAAGACAGTGTGGGCCGCGCAAGCGAGGTGGATGCGGCGGGGGGCTGATTGCCAATGGCTGAGAAACCTCCGACAGGAAGACGAAAAGTCTGGGTGCTGGGATGCGGCTTGCCGCTTGCGAGATGCAGGGCCCGTGCATGCCGTCAGCGTGAGCGCGTTCTGGATGGCGCAGGCCACGGTCAGCAGCCACGATCTGGAATTGTTTTCTGTTCAGCAAGGATTGAAGTTAAGGCCCGGCGATGTGACACTGCGGATCGCTGATGCCTACACGCATTGGTTGTCGCAAGCGACGGGGAAGAAATATCGCCTCCCGACAGAAGCGGAAGTGGAGTACGCGTGTGTGGCCGGCGGCACCATGCCCGCTTGGGAGCGAATGGCCAGCCCGGCTAACATCACAATCACGCCAGCGGTCTTCAACGCGTGGGCGCCGCCGAACATATTGGGTGCATGAGATTCACTGATCCATTGACACGCTGTGACGGATGCGGCGATGACGATCCACAGAATCAGCAACGAACCCCGGTCATGCACTTTTCCGCTGTTGTGTTTGGTGCGCGTCACGACGCCGACGAGAATCTCCGACGCAAACCAGCCATATAAAAGCAGTTGCCAAAAGAACGATAGGGTCATCGTGACTCCAAGGGCAAAGGCTTAGGAGTGTTTGGGTCGTTCGGTTGGAGGAAATCCCATTTGTTGCCGTAGAGATCCTCGAAAACGGCGATGATGCCGTAGGATTCATGGCGAGGAGCCTCTAAAAACTTAACGTTAGAGGCCTGCATTAGACGGTAATCCCGCAAGAAATCATCGGTATGGAGAAAAAGGAAGACGCGGCCACCGGCTTGATTGCCGATTTGTTGGACTTGCTCGGGGGTGTCCGCTTGTGCGAGGAGCAGACTTGTGCCGCCAGAGCCGGGCGGAGCGACAACGAGCCAGCGTTTGGCGACGGAGAGGGGCGTATCTTCGATGACGCGGAAGCCGAGGGCTTCTGTAAAGAAGGCCAGCGCTTCCTCGTAATTGCGAACCAGCAATGTGACGTGAGCCAGCGATTGTGGCATGACCCATGATTATCCCACGGTTGCGAGGGAGCCGCCAAAAATGGGGGTTGCTTGTGGGGGTTGAGGGAGCGGCCCTATAATTGAGCGTTAAGCAACCAGGAGGCAGAGACGCCATGGCGACAGCGAAAGCGAAATTGAAGGTGCGGGAATTCACAAACGAGCCATTAAGCGATTTTTCGAATGCAGCGAATCGAAAAAAGATGGAGGCGGCGCTGAAAAAGGTGGCCGGGGAACTTGGCCGCGAGTACCCGATGTGGATTGGCGGGAAGAAGGTGATCACGGCGGGGAAGAGGAAGTCCACGAACCCGTCGCGACCGTCGCAGGTCGTCGGGGTATTCCAGGATGCGTCGAAGGAGCACGCGATCGAGGCGATTGAGGCGGCGAACAAGTATTTTGACGTTTGGAAGAAGGTGCCGGCGCAGGAACGCGCCAAGTGTTTGTTCAAGGCGGCGGCGATCGTGCGCGAGCGGAAGTACGAACTAGGGGCGCTGGTTTGCTATGAGGTGGGGAAATCCTGGTTTGAAGCGGACGCGGACATCGCCGAGGCGATCGATTTTTGCGAGTTTTACGGGCGCGAGATGCTGCGGCTGGGGCAGCCGCAGAAGCTGACGCCGATGCGCGGCGAGCGGAACTACCTGGTGTACATCCCGCTGGGCGTAGGCGCGGCCATTCCGCCGTGGAATTTCCCGTGCGCCATCATGGCGGGGCTGGTGGTGGCTTCCCTGGTGACCGGGAATACCGTGGTGCTGAAACCGGCTTCGGATGCGCCGGCGATTGCGGCGAAATTCGTGGACATTCTGTTTGAAGCCGGTATTCCGAAGGAAGCGGTGCAGTTTGTGAGCGGGTCGGGCGCGGCCGTCGGCGACACAATCGTGCAGCACCCGAGGACGCGGTACGTCGGATTCACGGGCTCGAAGGAAGTGGGCTTGCGGATCGCGGAACTGGCAGCGAAGCCTTCGCCGGGGCAGATCTGGATCAAGCGCACCGTGCTGGAAATGGGCGGCAAGGACGGCATGATCGTGGACGAAGAGGCGGATATTGACGCGGCGGTGGAAGGGACGGCGCAGGCCGCGTTTGGGTACCAGGGACAGAAATGCTCGGCGTGTTCGCGCGTGATTGTGAGCGAGAAGGTGTACGACACGTTCCTGAACAAGCTGGTAGAGCGGACGAAGAAAATCAAGGTGGGACCGAGCGACGACCCGAACAACTACATGGGCCCGGTGATCAATGAACCGGCGATGAAGGGGATTCTGGACTACATCGAGGTTGGGAAGAAAGAAGGGCGCTTGTTGACGGGCGGCGGACGCGCGCCGGGCGAAGGGTATTTTGTGGAGCCGACGATTATTGCGGACGTGGATCCGAAAGCGCGGCTGGCGCAGGAAGAAGTCTTCGGGCCGGTGCTGACGGTGATCAAGGCGAAGAACTTCGATCATGCGATGGAGATCGCGAATAACACCGAGTTTGGGTTGACGGGTTCGGTGTACTCGAAGAACCCGGCGAAGATTCGCCGCGCGGAGCAAGAGTTCCACGTGGGGAATCTGTACTTGAATCGGAAATGCACGGGAGCCATGGTGGGAGCGCATCCGTTCGGCGGGTTCAATATGAGCGGAACGGATTCGAAGTCCGGCGGGAAGGATTATTTGCTGCTGTTCCTGCAGGGGAAGGCCGTCGCGGAGAAGGTCAAGTAAGAGCCGAAGAGGAAGCCTTAACGCAGAGTTCACCCCGACGGGGTCGGGGTAAACGCCGAACGCGGAGTTCACTGAGAAGAGGAGGGCGGATGAGAATCCGCCCTTTTTTATTGGGGAAGCGCGAACTCGCCGGGCATTGTCTCGACGTCAATACTCATTGCTTGAGCTGAAAGTTGAGGTCCTTCGCCCATCCTTGTCGGATGGGCTCAGGATGACAGCCGTTTTTTTGGTTATATGAAAAGAAGAAGACACATGCCCCTCAAAGGCGCCCGCCTCCCCGACCAGGTCGGGGTAAACGCCAGGCGGCCGCTACAAGGGCTCGGCGGAAGCGCTGCTGGAGACCAATTTTAGCACGCGGTAAACGGGATAGCTGCAGGCCAGGGCGATGAGAGTGAAGATGCTGTTGGTGCGGTCTTCGCGGATGGCTTCGATGAGGAATCCGATGGAGCCGAGGAGCGCGAGAGCGGTTGTCCACGGATAGCCCCAGGCGCGATAGGGTCGGGGCATTTCGGGTTCGCGAAGGCGGAGAAGAAACATCGAGGTGAAGGAGAGCAGGTAGTTGGTGACGAAGAAGAAGGCGAGCATGGCGATGACGCGCTCGAAACTGAAGATGGCGAAGGCCACGCCGACGAGGGCGCTGAGGAGAAGGCCGAAGGTGGGCGTGCCACCCTTGTTAATGCGAGAGACGCTGCGGAAGAAGAGGCCGTCGCGGCTCATGGCGTAGATGACGCGGGCGCCCATAAGGTGGAGGGCGTTGAGGGAGCTGAAGAGAGCGAGAACCATGATGGAACGGAACACCGTGTCGCCATGCGGGCCGAAAACGCGCTGGGCGGCGAGGCCGAGGGAGAAATTGTTGCCGGCAATCTCGCTCATGGGGAGAACGTAGAGAACGGCGGCGTTGATGAGGAGATAGATGGCGACGACGGAAAACAAGCTGGCAAAAATGGCTCGAGGGACGAGGTGGCCGGGATTCTTGATTTCGTCGCCGAAGTAGATGACGCCGTCCCAGCCGTCGTAAGTGTAGATAGTGGCCTGAATGCCGAAAAGGAGAGCGGTGATGAGGGCGGCGCCGACGGGGATAACGACGGGAGCGGCGGCCTGGGCGAGCGGTGCGGCTTCGGCAGCGTGGCGCACATTGCCACCCATGGTGAAGCAGGCGATGACCATGACGAAGAAGACCAAACCCTTGAGGACGGTGGTGAAGTTCTGCACCTTGCTGCCCATGCTGATGCTTCTCCACTGCAGCAGGGCGAAGAGAACGATCGCGGAAACGGCAGTCAACTTGATGCGCATGGCGCTATCCAACGCGGGGAAAATATGCGCCATGTACTCACCGACGACGATGCCGATGGCGCCGGTGGTGCCACAGGTGGAGAGCCAGTCGCTCCAGCCGACGATGAAACCGGCATAATCGCCGAGGGCGCGGCGGGAAAAGTTGTACTGGCCGCCACTTTTGGGGATCGCGGAGCCGAGTTCAGCAAGCTGGAAAGCGCTGACGAGGGCGTAAAAAGCGCCACCAAACCAGACGCTGAAGAAAAGCCAGTGATTGGGGAGGCGCGCGGCGATGTCGCCGGGAGTGCGCACGATGCCGGCGGAGATGGCATTGCCGACGGCGACGGCGATGCCGAAGCCGACGCCGAGGATTTGCAGGAGCTTGCCGCGGTCCTTGCGGGAGCGAAGAGACGGCGTGGATGGGTCGGCAGACGAGGTGTCAGCAGGCAGCGGCAAAGTGAAGTCTCAAGGTCCTTGGGGAGTACGCGTCATCATACGTTTGCGGGGCAAAAAAGCAAACTGGAAATGAAAGTGCGACGAATGCTTTTGGATGATAACGGCAGGGGTGGGAGAGGCGAGACGGGAGCTAAGTACGGGTCGTGCCTGAAGGTTACTGGCAGATTGGGCCGGGGCACGGGAGGGTGATTAGCCCATTTGCGGGATGCGGGGATTGCGGGAATCGTCGGCGAGGTCGAGGGCAAGTTCGCGGGGAGAGGAAGAGGCGGCGAGGCGGATCGAGGCGCAGTCGTTGATGATCCAGTCGGCGCCCTCGGCGAGGAGTTCGGGATCATGCGTGGTGGTGCGAATGGCAAGGACGCGGCATCCAGCGGCTTTGCCGGAGCGGACGCCGGAAGGGGCGTCTTCGATGACGACGCAGTTAGCAGGGGGAACGCCGAGAGCGGCGGCTCCGGAGAAATAGGGTTCGGGATCCGGCTTACTACGCTCGATGTCACTGGCGGTGACGAGATGGCCGACGAAATCGAGGAGACCTGCGGCGCGGAGGCGCACTTCGGCTAGGGGGCGCGTGGCGGAAGTGACGACGGCGAACTGGCTGGCGGGGATGGAGGCGAGGAGTTCACGCGCGCCGGGAAGAGCGGTGACGTCGGCGACGTCGTCGATTTCTGCTTGCTCGAGCCAGGAGTTCTCCTGGTGATGAACGGCATCGGAGGCGTGCGGGAGGAGCTCCTGGACGGAGACAAGGCTGGTGCGGCCGTGAGCGGTTTTGATGACGAATCCGGGATCCATGCCTTGCTTGATGGCCCAATTGGACCAGGCGCGGGCCACGGCGGCGGTGGAATCGACGAGGACGCCGTCCATATCGAAGAGCAGGGCCGAGCAGAGGATACGAGTCATTGGGCACCGGAGAATCGAAACAGGTATTGTCGCGTGAAAGCGGGCGGAGGGGAAGGGCAAGGCGTGTCCCATGCGTACCTATTCCACACGCTGAGCCACGATAAGGATATGAAAAAAGAAGTGAATATTTGCGGTGCGAAGGCGGGGTGGTCGCGGTTGTTGCGGAGGCTGGCAGCGGGGGAAGAGATCACGATTACCAACCGGGGAGTGCCGGTGGCGCGGCTGGTGCCCGTGTTCACAAGCAAGCCCAAACGGAAGGGATGACGGTTCTGACGGATGATCCGATCTTTCAGAAATACGAGGTCGAACATTCGTCTTCATGATTGGCGTGGCGTTTTTCGCCGCGCCGTTCGTCTGGATCACAATCCTGACGACACATCTGGCGTTTCGCCGCGCCACAGCACGAGTCGGCAAAAGGATTCTCCGTTTCGCCCCGCCGGGGCCATGGAGTTCATTGGTGGGAATCACCGCGCTGCTCGGCGTCTTGATTTCGACGTGGTGGGTGCCCAGTTTCCATATCACGCTGCTCGCCGGGGGATCCTGGCTGCTGTTCATCATACTGTGCTATCTGGCATGGGGAAGAGTGCGGCATGCGGCGCAGGAAAAACCAGCAGCTCGTGGAGTTCCTAAAGTAGTTGCATGGGGAGAGGCTGATTTAGAGGAATGAATGTTGTTGGGGTGGGAGATGGGATTTGAACCCACGACTTTCGGTGCCACAGACCGACGCTCTACCAACTGAGCTACTCCCACCACTTGTCGTTAGTTTAGCATGACCCTGGAGCGCGGGAAAACGTGCCGCGAATTGATTAGCAGGCGGGGAGAAAAGGTTATCAGCGATCAGAGATCAGCGATCAGGGACCAGCGTCAAGAAGGCAACGGCAAGGGGCCAGCTCATCAGGAAGCAACGGCGAGGAACCAGCGAGCAGGAAGCAAGCGGGTGGTAGGGCGCAACTCGGGGACGGTTTTCGGGTTGAATAGGGTGGAAGGCGGTTTGGAGGAAGATGAAACACCGGAACCCTTTCGCGTTGGATCACATCTAATGTAAAGTGTGCCGGGGATCGGGGAAAGCGATGAGATACCTAAAATACATGGTTTTGCTCGGCATTTTGCTGATGGGCGTGGGCTACGCGCAGGCGCAAGTCAGGGTGGGAGTTGGAGTCGGCCCGTTTTATGCCGGGATTGGCGCCCCGTCTGCTTGCGCTTATGGATACTACGGGTATTACCCGTATGATTGTGCGCCCTACGGCTACTATGGGCCAGACTACTTCGTAGGTGGACTGTTTATCGGCGCGGGGCCCTGGTATCACGGCTGGTACGGACGCGGTTACTATGGCCGGCCCGGATGGGCCTACGGTCGTGGTGGATATGGCAANNATGGCAACGGTCGTGGTGGATACGGAAATCGCCCAGGCTCCGCACGTGGGTACTCCGCACGTGGCGGTGGTGGCTACCGCGGCGGTTATGCGGGTGGGGGTTTTCACGGCAACAGTAGAGGCGCTTCCCGCGGCGGCGGTGGTGGCTACCGCGCCAGCGGAGGGTTCCACGGTGGTGGTGGCTTTCACGGCGGTGGCGGGTCCCACGGCGGTGGACACCGGTAAGTCATAGAGCGACTCATTTAGCGAAGATGCAACGGCTGGCGGCACGGGCTGCCAGCCGTTTTGCATCTGGCGAAGGGATATCGGCGATCAGATATCAGCGATCAGTGAGCAGCAATCAGCGATCAGGAAGCAAGAAGGTACCGAGGGCAAGCGGGTTTTGCTTGATTGGGTGATAACGAGGAGGAAACGCGGGGCGGGTGCGCGGCAAAAGGGGGCGGGGGAGTTGATAGACTGGAGCAAGGGAAGCGTGTCCCCGCGCATGAACCCGCAATCGTCGGATCGTATCCATTTCGATTTGCAATTGGCCTACGCGCGGCCGGTGGTCGCGATGCTGGCGGTGCTGTGCCTGATGGAGTTGCGGGCGGCGCGAGAAGTGCAGCGGCCGCTTTCATTTCTGATCGCGTATTTCGTTGTGGCAATGTTGATTCTGCCGCTGGAGCGGGCGCTGCGGCGGTACAACTGGGGGCTGCCGCTGCTGTGCGACATTCTGGTGACGGGAGTGTTCCTGTACATTTCGCCGGAACTCCTGCCGGCGTGGTTTCTGCTGTTTTTCATCGCGTTCGCGGCGGCGTACCGGTGGAACCTGCGATTTTCATGCTCCCTGTGTTTCGGGTTGTTGCTGCTGGGGCTGGCGCTTTCCATGCACCGGGGTGCGCCGGGAGCGCCAACGAAGGACCTGCTGTACTCGATTTCGTTTTTTGCGGCGTCGTTTCTGGGAGCTGCGGGCATGGCGTTTCTGGGGGACCGCAACCGGCGGTTTGCCTGGCAACAATCGTTCCTGACGCGGCTGGCGAACACCATGCACGTGGACCTGGGACTTTCGGAATCGCTGCGATTGCTGCTGGAAGAGTTGTGCGGGGAATTCCAGACCGAAGAGGCGCTGCTGGCATACCGGGACGTTGACCTGGAGCGCATTTTCCTATGGCAACTGAAATCGGGCGAAAGCGAGCGGCTGTCACCGGAAAATCTTCCGCTGATGCGCGCGGATGGATTTCTGCTGGATGATATGGAAGCGTCGCTGTGCTGGAATTCGCTGGAAGGCCGCGGCGCGGGATTTGGCTGGGACCGGCGGAACGGCCAGGCGCTGAAAATCGTGCCGCGGGTGCCGGGTCCGACGCTGCAGGAATTCGGGATCAGGAATTTCCTGAGCGTGGCATTCGATCTGGACGAGCACCCGGCGGGGCGGCTGTTCCTGGTGAATCGCCGGCCGGGGCGCGCGGGGTTTGTGAACGCGGATCTGGAGTGGTTTGAGCGCATCGCGCGGCACGTGAGTTCGTCCATCGAAAGCGTATTTCTGCTGCGGCATTTGCGGGCGCGGGCGATTGAGGCGGAACGCTCGCGGATTTCACGCGACTTGCACGATGGGATCCTGCAGACGCTGCTGAGCATCGAGATTCAGATTGACGTGCTGCGGCGGAAGGCAACCACGCAACCGGACCAGGTGGAATCGGGACTGGCGTCGCTGCAACAAACGGTAAAAAACGAGGGCGGAGAATTGCGGCACATGGTGACGGACCTGCGGCCGCTCCGAGTGCAGTCGGCGGACATGGTGGACCTGATGAGGGGGTTCGCGGAGAGGTTCCGGAACGAGTCGGGATTGGCGCTGGATTTACTGATTGATTCGGCGGAATTGCACGCTCCGGACCGGGTCTGCCGGGAGCTTTTCCAGATTTACCGAGAAGCACTCAACAACATAAAAAAGCATGCCAAGGCTTCCCATGTCGTGGTAAAACTGTCGCAGGACGATAGCCGGCTCGCTCTGGTAGTGGACGACAACGGCGAAGGATTCAGCTTTGCCGGGCGGTTCACGGGGGATGAGCTAGACCGGCTGCGACTGGGTCCTATTTCCATCAAGGAAAGAACGCGCACGGTCGGGGGAGTTTTGACCGTGGAGTCGAACCCGGGTCATGGTGCGCGTCTTACGATCGAGGTACCGCTCGGCTGATATGGCAAAGACAAAACAGCAGATACGCATATTAATGGCGGACGATCATGCGATCTTCCGCGACGGCCTCCGGAAGCTGCTTGACGGCGACGATGAGATCACGATTGTCGGCGAAGCGCAGAACGGCACCGAGTGCATCAAGCTCCTGGCCAAACTGAAGCCGGATATCCTGCTGCTGGACCTGCGGATGCCGGACAAGGACGGGCTGGCGGTGCTGGAGGAAGTGAATTTCGACCAGATGCCGACGCGGGTGATTGTGCTGACCGCGGCGGAGGACGACCGCGACGTTGTGCGGGCGATGCGGCTGGGGGCGCGCGGCGTGGTGTTGAAGCAGTCCGCCACGGACCTGCTGGTCAAGAGCATTCACCGCGTGCATGCCGGCGAAATCTGGCTGGACAACCGCATGACCGCGGAGGTGATGAAGGCGTTCGCGAAGTCTTCGGAGTCTGGGCCAAGGCGGGAGAAGCCGCTGCTTTCCGACCGCGAGAAAGAAATTGTGCAACTGGTGGCGCAGGGCTTCCGGAACAAGGAGATCGGCGAGAAGCTGTTTATCTCCGAGCAGACGGTGAAGAATCACCTGCACAATATTTTCGACAAGCTGGGCGTTTCCGACCGCTTGGAACTTGCGCTGTACGCGATTCACCATCGCTTGATTGACCACTCATAGGGGAAAAACAAAAGCACTGAGAAGAAGCGCGCGCGAAGGGGTTACGCCAAGGGCTGGTGTGCGCGGACGCAGGGAGGGCCGAGAAGGCCGGGGAACCCCTGCGTAATGAGTGAGTTACGGCGGCCTGGCGAAAACCACGAAATTAGCGGATTTTCAGAAATTAGGACGGGGGTTTACCCGTTCTAGTACATTGGTACCGTTTTTGCCGGGAGCGATTTTGAATCCCGAGTTCTATTGTTCCCTGGCCCCACCCCGGCTACACTCATTCCTTCAAACATGGAGGTTTCCTTGACTGGGTCCGAGCGCCGCACAACACAAAGGTTTTCAATGCGGCTGCCGCTTACCGTGAGATGGACCACAGGCGCGGCAGTTGGCGAAACAATGACGGAATCCCGTGATGTCAGCTCCCGCGGGGTTTATTTCTTCCTATCCAAGGATATCAAAGAAGGCTCGCCCGTCGAGATTCTGCTGACATTGCCTAATGAAATTACGCTGGCCGGACCGGTGCGCGTGCGCTGCCTGGGCCGCGTGCAGAGGACGGAACCCCGCGATGAAGGTGCGATTGGGGTAGTCGCGGCGATCGAGCGGTACGAGTTTCTGCGCGGCACCGAAGAAGTGTAACTGGCGGAATCGCGCGAATAGAGATTCAGTACAAGTTCCTTGCTCGCTCACTGCGGAGGCGGGCAGGAATAGCCGGGGTGCCTCGGCCCCTCAGCGGAGCGCCCCGGCAGTCGTTTGTTTGGAAGCGGTCAGGGTCGTGCCGAAGTCGAAAGTCAAAAGTTGAAAGCCAGACAGCGCGCCCCCCTACTTCACCACGTCTCGCAGATCCCCTCTGAGAAACCCAAAGCTTAAATCCCCGTCTCTTCTTGCCATTGTGTGGGCGATTCATCCTCACCGAATTGTTTTCTCCTCAGATGAGATTGAGTCTTTTTCAACGAGGCTCCGCCGGGTTGGGTGATAACCTCCTTCGTTGGGCGTTGCCACCACTCGACGCTGAGCCACGCAAGGGCCAATGGAGAAAGCGGGCGACTGTTGCCAGTTCGTAACGCCGCAGTGCAAAGCAGAGTGTTCTTCAGGTGTCGCCTGTACTTTGGGTCAGGCGATTTTCGCGGGGCCATGGGCGATGATGGATTGAGCCCCGCCCCCCGGAAAATCTCACAGGCCTTTTGGTGAAAAGGCGACAGGAAAGTGTGCCATGCCGGAAACGCCGGCGAATCAACACAAAGAAGAACCCAACTATCATTCAACTGAGCGCGCGGTGGAGCGCCTGGCGACGCCGAAAGAGCTGGCGGAGTTTGGAACGATCAGGTCCGATCCGGAGATCGAAGCGAAAATTCTCGCGCTCCTGGGAGCGGAGTTGACAGAAGAGGAATTGCCGGAGGGGCGGCCGCCGGAAACGCAACAGACCGAAATGGTGATTGAGGTCCGGGAGCCGGCGATTGTCGAAGTGCCGCTCGAAACTGCTGCGGCAAACACGATGGAGACGGCGAGCAATCCCGACGAAGTCATCCCTGAAAAAGCGGAGATCATCGAGGAGAACCCTGACGAAACGCCGGCCGGAGCGCCGCGGGAATCCCGAGCGGCGGGATCGGATCTGCTGGTATTTGCGGAGGTGCTGGACCAACATCGCCAGTGGGTGGAGAGCGGGGGAAGCGCGGGCGCGCGAGGCGATTTTGCGGGAGCGGAGCTGGCGGGAGCGGATCTGACGGGCGTGAATTTGCAGGGCGCGCAACTCCAGAAAGTGAATTTGCGCGGCGCGGACCTTTCCATGGCGAATTTGCGCGGGGCGAATCTGGTGGAAGCGGACCTCCGCGAAGCGAACCTGCTGGGAGCGGAATTTTCGGGCGCGAACCTGATGGGCGCAAACCTCTATGGCGCGCAGGGATTGTGGTCCGGCCGGCTGGGTGGGACGAATCTGTTTGACGCGACGCTGCCGGAGGCGGTTTCCGCGCACGACGGCGGCAAAACGATTGCCCAAGCGACGCAGTCGGCGCGCGGGTTTTATCTGCTGGTGATGGGGCTGTGTCTGGCTACGTGCGTACTGGTGGGGCTGACGACGGATGTGCGGCTGCTGCTGGATCTTTCCGCGACACCGACTTCGCGGATTCCGAATATTCTGCCGTTGCAGGGATTCTATCTGGGGGCCCCGCTGCTGCTGACGGTATTGTTTTTGCGGCTGCAGTTCCTGCTGTTGCGTTTGTGGGGAAGCATAGCAGCGCTGCCCGCGGTTTTTCCGGATGGGCAGACGCCGGAAAAGGATGGGCGTTGGTATCTGGTGGGACCGATCCGGCCACACTTGCGGTGGTCGCGCGATCCACGCTCGCCCATGGCGCAGGTGGAAAGCGTGATGGCCCGGCTGCTGGTGTACTGGGCAGTGCCGGCCGTCCTGTTTTTTCTGTGGCTGCGTTATCTGGTGATGCAGGACTATCGCGGGACGCTGTTGCACGTATTCCTGATAACGCTGGCGAGCGCGGCGGCTTGCGGAACGCCGCGGATTGTGGCGCGGGTGCTGCGGCCGGGCGACTGGAGCGATGAAAGCACGCCGCATTTCCTGAGGGATGTACTTTCGGCATTGCGGGGGCCGTTGGCGGCGGGGCTGGTGCTGTTCCTGCTCTCGCTGGGTGTGATCCGTGGTTTGCCGGCGGACCCGAACATACGGCCCGAAGTGAGCCCTGGCGATCCGCGGCGATGGGCAGCAATGGCGTTTCGATCGGTGGGCTTCCGGCCGTACGCGGATATTACCGAGGAGAGCGTCGAGGGAATACCAGTGAAGACAGGGAATGGCGAAGTGGGGACGAGCGATGCGCCGGGACCGCGGCTCAACGAGATCAACTTGCGGTACGCGCGGGGTTATCGAGCCGAGTTTGCGAATGCGCGGATGTGGCGGGCAAATCTGGAAGGCGCAAGCCTCTCGGAAGCGGATTTTCGCGGCGTGAACTTGAGGGAGGGAGTGCTGCGGTCGGCAAACATGGACAAACTGCAGGCGAGCAAGATAAACCTGGTGTCGGCGGACGCGCAAGGAGCTAACTTTGCCGGGGCGGATTTCCAGAATGCGGACATGTCTTACGCGAACTTGGCGGGAGCGACGCTGACAACGGCAAATCTTGCGCGGGCCACGCTGTACGCGGTGAATTTGCGGCAGGCGAACCTGCTGCGGGCGGATTTGTCGCATGCGGATTTGCGCGACGCAAAAGCGGAACTCGCGGTGCTTTCGCTGGCCACGCTGGAGCAGACGGATTTGTCGGCGGCAAAGCTGGCGGGCGCAAACATGACCGGGGCGCAGTTCAAGGGAACCATACTGCTGGAAGCGGACCTCTCGAGGACGGATCTGCGGGGGGCCGCGTTCCCAGGGGCGATCCTGCGCCAGGCGCACCTGGATGGCGCAAACCTGGAAGGAGCGGACCTGCGCGGGGCCTTGGGATTGGAAGCGTGGCAGGTGTGCTCGACAAAGGGTTGGCGCGGGGCTCAGTTGGATGCGGACGTGAAGACGGCGACCGAACAGTTGTGCGGGACGCCACAAGCAATTCCTAAGCCGTAAAGGCCCTGGCAGGCTGCGGAAAAACTTGCCGTCATTAGCGACTCAACTCATCTTTTCTGTACTCATCCACATAGATCGTCATCGGTTGCTGCATTTCGTCCCGGTACAGCCCAGTCTTGAAATAGACATAGTCGCGGGCAGGGTAGCCGCGCTGCAGTTGATAAACAGTCGGCCCCCTGTAGTGGACAATGGGTTCGCCGTTCAGCCAGGCTTGCGTTGATTAGTCATCCGGGCAATGCAAATGGGTCAAAAGGAGCGGGGAGTGCCGGAGTTGGAAAGGTCGGCTTGGTACTTGGGCCAGGGGCTGTTCATGGGGCCTACCGACTGCTGCGGTGATACGCTGGAGGGCGAACTCAGAACAAACGAGCCCGTTGTGGTTTGAAAGGCGGTGTGCGATGAGCTCCGAACAGTCCCAAGCTAAGCGGGAAATGCCTGCCGGGGAAGCAATTTCCGTCGCCGGATTGGTCAACTATCAGGACGGGGCAGTGGTCAGCCGGACGCTGATCAATCGCCCGGCGGCAACGATCACTCTATTCGCTTTCGACGAAGGACAGGGCTTGAGCGAGCATACCGCGCCGTTTGATGCTTTGGCGCAGGTGCTGGAGGGCGAAGCGGAGATTACGGTTTCCGGGAAGCCATTGGTAAGCAAAGCGGGCAGCGCCGTACTCATGCCCGCCAACCAGCCGCACGCGTTGAAAGCGCTGACACGCTTCAAGATGCTGCTGACGATGATCCGCTCGCAGGAAAAGTAGAATGGTTGCAGTTTTGACAGACTGACTGGCATTCCGCTGGCGGGCTGGACCACGCCAAAATAAAAAAGGGGCGCAAACATTCGGCGCCCCTTTTTCAAAATAGGATGGCTATCGCTTACGGGATCGTGACTTCCTTGCTGAGATATACGTCCTGAATCGAGTTCAGGAGCTTCACGCCTTCCGCCATCGGGCGCTGGAACGCCTTGCGTCCGCTGATCAAGCCGGTGCCGCCGGCGCGCTTGTTGATGACTGCCGTGGCCACGGCTTCCTCGAAGTCGTTGGCACCGGAAGCGCCGCCGCTGTTGATCAAGCCGGCGCGGCCCATGTAGCAGTTGGCCACCTGGTAGCGCGTCAGATCGATCGGATGATCGCTGGCCAGATCGGTATAGATGCGCTTGTCGAACTTGCCATAGCTGGAACCGCCGCTGTTCAGCGCCTGGTAGCCACCGTTATTTTCGGGCAGCTTCTGCTTGATGATGTCGGCTTGGATGGTGACGCCTAGGTGATTGGCTTGTCCGGTAAGATCGGCCGAAACGTGATAGTCCTTGTCCTTTTTGAAAGCGTTGTTGCGCAGATAGCACCACAGGACGGTGGCCATGCCCAGTTCGTGAGCCTTGGCGAAGGCCTGGCTAATCTCCACGATCTGGCGGGTGCTCTGTTCGGAGCCGAAATATATCGTTGCGCCCACCGCGGCCGCGCCCATGTCGTAAGCCTCCTCGACGGTGCCGAAGAGTACCTGGTCAAAGCGGTTGGGGTAAGTCAGCAGTTCATTGTGGTTGATCTTCACGATGAAGGGGATCTTGTGAGCGTACTTGCGCGCCACGGAGCCCAGCACGCCGAAGGTCGAAGCAACGGCGTTGCAGCCGCCTTCGATCGCCAGCTTGACGATGTTCTCGCCATCGAAGTAGTCCGGATTCTTGGCGAAACTCGCGCCGCCGGAGTGCTCGATGCCCTGGTCCACCGGCAGAATGGAAAGATAGCCGGTGCCGTGGAGCCGCCCGTTGAAGAACATGCGGTGAAGATTGTTCAACACGCGAAGATTGCGATCGGATGCCGCGTAGACCCGGTCAATAAAATCAGGGCCGGGAAGGTGCAGCCTTTCCTTGGAAATCTTGGGAGACTTGAAGCCCAGGAGGGATTCCGCCTTTGCGCCCAAGAGTTGTTCGATTGCACTTGTAGTTGCTGTTGCCATGGTTCTCTCCTCAATTTAGTCGCGAATTCCGGTTGCGAGCAGTGCTCCCGCGGCCTGGTCCACCAGCCAAAGCAGCTTGCCGTGCGCCGGCTGAATCAATTGCGCCGGAAGCTGCTCCGGCTCGTAGGGTCCTTCCAAAACCGCTTTCAAGGCCGGAGCCTTGTCTGCGCGAGTCACCAGAAAAATTACCCGGCTCGCCTGGTTGATGGCGGGAGCGGTGAGCGTGATGCGCTCCGTATAGAGTTTCCCTATCCAGTTGCGAACCACAATGCGATCGGCCGGAGCGTGTAGAGCTTTCGTGCCCGGGAAGAGCGAAAGGGTGTGACCTTCGTCACCCATGCCGAGCAAGACCAGATCGAAGCGAGGAAACTCGCCTTTCTCTATTATAAAGTATGCGCGAAGAGCCTGCTCATATTCCAGTGCTGCTTTTTCGGTTTCCGCATACTCGCCCTTGATGCGGGTGATGCGCGAGGCCTTCACCAGCGCCTTGGAAAACAGGGTTTCGTTGGCCATGCGGAAGTTGCTGTCCGGGTGCTCGGGCGGCACGTGGCGTTCGTCGCCGAAAAAGAAATGAATTTTTCCCCAGGGAAGCTGCGCGCGCAGGCCGGCATCGTCCGCAAGCAGGGAGTACAGACTCTTCGGCGTGGAGCCGCCGGAAAGCGCAACCGAGAAAGAATCGGAATTAGCGACCGCTTCCCTGGCCGCCTGGACGAAAAGCTCCGCGGCGCGGCGCGTGATCGCCGCGGCATCCGGCAGAATCCGCACTTCACGCTTGGAGGGGCCGGTCATCAGGGCGCACCTACTTTGTCCTTGTCGTGCGATGCGTGGGAGCCGTGCAGGTCAACATCTTCCTCGCCAATGCGGCGCCACGAGCGGCCGTCGCGTTCGAGGAGTTCTTCGGCATCGACAGGTCCCCACGATCCGGCGGCGTAATTTGGGAAGCCGCGAGCCGGCAGCGCGCGCCACACATCAATGATCGGCTGGATCACATTCCAGCCGGCCTCGACCATATCCGAGCGCTGAAACAGCGTGGCGTCTCCCGCCATGCAATCGCGCAGCAAGCGCTCGTAGCCCGTACCGTGCTCCGCGCCAAAGTAAGTGGCGTAGTCGAAATCCATGTTGACCAGACCGAGCCGCATCACGGAGCCCGGCACCTTCGCGCCGAAACTGAGCGAAATGCCTTCGTCCGGCTGAATGTGGATGACCAGGCGGTTGGTTTCCAGATTGCGCACGGCGGTATTGCGGAACAGTACGAACGGCGTGCGCCGGAACTGGATCACGATCTCCGTGGCGCGCATCGCCAGGCGCTTCCCGGTGCGCAAGTAGAAGGGCACGCCGGCCCAGCGCCAGTTGTCAATCAGCAGCTTCAGGGCGACGAATGTTTCCGTGTTCGAATCGTGCGCCACGTCCGGTTCGTTGCGGTAGCCCACCACGCGCTGCCCATCCGCATTGCCTTCGGCATATTGGCCGCGCACCATGCAGGTCAGCACGTCTTCGGGGCTGAGCGGCTGGACGGCGTGCAGGACTTCAGCTTGCTTGTTGCGCACCTCGTCGGCCTCAAACGAGATCGGCGGCTCCATCGCGGTCATGGTCAGGAGTTGGAACAGATGATTGGGCACCATGTCGCGCAACGCGCCGGCCGTTTCGTAAAAGGCGCCGCGATGCTCCACGCCGACGGTTTCGGCGGCAGTGATCTGCACGTGGTCCACGTAATTGCGGTTCCACAGCGGCTCGATGATGTTGTTGGAAAAACGGAAGACCATGACGTTTTGCACGGTTTCCTTGCCGAGATAATGATCGATGCGGTAGATCTGCTTCTCGCTGAGAACCTTTTTGAGTTCCGCGTTCAACTGGCGCGCCGACTCCAGGTCGTGGCCAAAAGGTTTTTCGACGATCACCCGCGCCCAATTGCCGTTCTCCTCTTGCGTCAATCCCGCGGCGCCGAGTTGTTGAACAACTGGTGAAAAAAATCTCGGCGCGACAGCAAGGTAAAAGAAGCGGTTTCCGACTATATTGTGCTGCTTTTCCGCGTCGATAATCTGCTGCTTCAGCCGCTGGAACGCCTCCGCATCCTGAAACTTGCCCTTGATGTAGTAGATACGCTCGGAAAGCCATTCCCACATCTTTAGGTCGATGGCCTCCGGCGCGAATTTCGGAATCTCTTCACCAAGAACCTTGCGGAAAGATTCCGTGGTGTAATCGTTCATCGCGAATCCCACGATCGCGAATTGCTTGGAGAGGAGATTCTCCTGCGCAAGGTTGATGAGCGCGGGGATGAGTTTGCGCTTGGTCAGATCTCCGGTGACGCCGAAGATGACCATGACACACGGCGCGGCCTCGGTGGTGGTGTCCTCGTGATTCGTGCTCATCGGTCGGTGTCCTGTCTGCAAACCGGCGGCCATTGGCCTCGCCGCTCAGTGCCCGGATTTCTTTTCGACGTGCCCGCCGAACTGGAACCTCATGGCGGAGAGTACCTTTGCGGCGAAATCATCTTCCCCGCGCGAAGTAAAACGCTGGTACAGCGAAGCCGTCAAAACCGGCGCGGGCGCCGTCGATTCGATCGCCGCAAGAACCGTCCAGCGGCCTTCGCCGGAATCGGAGACGCGGCCGGAGAAGCGTTCCAGCGTGGGCTGATCGAGCAGGGAAATGGCCGTCAGGTCGAGCAACCAGGAGGCCACGACGCTGCCGCGGCGCCACACTTCGGTGATGTCCGCCAGATTGAAATCGTACTGGTAATGTTCCGGATGGCGCAGCGGCGTGGTTTCCGCATCCGCTTCGCGGTGGGATTTTCCGGCGTTGGCATGCTTTAGGATGTTCAGCCCTTCCGCGTAGGCGGCCATCAGCCCGTATTCGATACCGTTGTGCACCATTTTCACAAAGTGGCCCGCGCCGGAGGGACCGCAGTGGAGATAACCTTCTTCGGCGGTACCCGATGCTTCTTCTCGGCCGGGTGTGCGCTCAATCTGCCCGCGGCCGGGCGCCAGCGTTTTGAAAATCGCATCGAGATGTTTCACCACGTCGGTTTCGCCGCCAATCATCTGGCAGTAGCCGCGTTCGAGTCCCCAGACGCCGCCGCTCGTGCCCACATCCACATAGTGAATGCCCTTGGCGGAAAGTTCCCTGGAGCGGCGAATGTCGTCAATGTAATAGGAGTTTCCGCCGTCGATCAGGATGTCATCCTTGCTCAGCTTGGGGAGCAGGTCTGCAATCGTGGCTTCCACGACCGCGGTCGGCACCATCAGCCAGATGGCGCGCGGCTTCTGCAACTTGGCCACAAACTCGTCGAGGGAAGCGGCACCCGTGGCGCCCTCGCCGGAAAGCTGCTTCACGGAATCGGCGCTGCGATCATACGCGACGCACTGGTGCCCGCCCTTGATCAAGCGGCGCACCATGTTCGCGCCCATTCTTCCCAATCCGATCATTCCGAGTTGCATCGTGAGCGTCCTCCGCGAGGATTTTGTCTGACTGGCCGGTGAATCAGGATAGCGCTTGCTGCACGGCTTTCGCGAGTTTGGCGAGATCGCCCTTCACATTTTTGCCCAGGTGCACGCGCAGGGCTCTCCGGCCGCGTTCCGCCAGCACCGCGAAATCGCCGCGGGCTTGCGCCGCCTTGACCACGCCAAAAGTGTACTTCTGTCCCGGCACCGGAAGGTCGGCGGCATCGTCGCAGGTAATCTGGAGGAACACGCCACTATTGGGGCCGCCCTTGTAGGCTTGTCCCGTGGAGTGCAGGAAACGCGGGCCAAAGCCGAGGCACGTGGCCACTTTCTTGACGTCACGCACCTGGTGGCGAATGCCCTGCAACGCGCGCTCATTCTGCGGATTCATGGTGATGTAGCCGAGCACGGCAAAATAGTCGCCCGGCCCGATGCGCGACAAATGTGCCCGCAAAACGTCCGCGAGCTCCCCGCCATTTTTCAGCGCGGCGGCATTCTTTTCGTCGGCAAACAGTTTGATACCGTTGGCTTCAATAAACGGAACTTCCGCAGGCAGTTTGCCGTTTGCTTCGTACTCCGTGGTCAGCTTACGCGTCTCGATTTTGCTGGCTTCCACGTCGGGCTGATTGAACGGGTTGATGCCGAGGATCGAGCCCGCCACCGCCGTGGCGATTTCCCAGCGGAAGAATTCCTGTCCCAGGTCGTATTTGGTGGACAAAACAATGCGCACAACCGGGTGGCCGGCTCTCTCGAGCGCGTTCACCGCCGCTTCTTGCGCCTTGTTGGTTTCGTTGCTGAGGCGGAGATAGGCGAAGACGCGGTCGTTGCCGTAGGCCGTGGGCTTGACCAGCTTTTCTCGGTCCACGGGAATGATGCCCTTGCCGATTTTTCCCGTGGATTCGGCGATCAATTGTTCCAGCCATGCGCCAAGATCGAGAATTCCCGGGGAAGTCAGAATGGTGAGTTTGTCGCAACCGTGATTCGCCGCCACGCCCAGGATCATTCCGAGAACCGCGCCGGGGTTCACGTCCGCAGCGTTCCCCGGACCGCACGCTTTCACCATCTCTTGCGTAGATTTCAGGAATTTGGCGAGGTCCAGGCCCATGCTGGCGCCGGGCACGATGCCGAAATTCGAGAGTGCGGAGTAGCGCCCTCCGATGCTGGGAACGCCTGCGAAAATGTGGCGGAAATGATCGGCTTCTGCGACCTGCTGCATCTTCGAGCCGGGATCGGTTACGGCGATGAAGTGGCTGCCCACTTTTTCGGGGCCGACCTTGACATTAATTCGCTCAAAAAAGTATTGCTTGAAAATGTTGGGCTCGAGCGTGCTGCCCGATTTGCTGGACACGATGCACAACGTCCTGCGCAGATCCAGCTTCCTCTCCAGCGCTTTGATCTGGCCGGGGTCGGTGGAATCCAGCACATGCAATTCCGGGAAGCCGGGAATTTTCCCGAAGGTCAGGCGCAGCACCTCGGGACACAGGCTGGAGCCGCCCATGCCCAGCAGCAGAACGTGCCGGAACTTGGCCTTCTTTACTTCCTGCGCCAACTTCCGGAAGCTGATGAGATTCGCGATTTGCTCTTGCGTGATGTTAAGCCAGCCGAGCCAATTGCTCTCGTCCGTGCCACTCCAAAGCGAAGCGTCCTTCTTCCAAAGCCGCGCGACCTTGTTGTTGTTCTTCCAGTCCGCAAAAGAAGCGTCAATTGCCGCGGACAGGGCTGGCGGCAGTTTGTGGGTAATCTTGTTCAGGCTCACGCGCGCACCCCTGCACTCTTTCCCGTGGCGTCCAGCAATTGCTTGAACGCATCCGCGAAAAGCTTTACACCGTCGACGAGCAGCTTTTCCGTAACTTTCTTCATGGAAATGCCGGCCTTGCCCAGGTTGTCCATGGTTTTCGCGGCGCCTGTGACATCCTCGGTCAGGCTTTTGCGCAATTTGCCGTGGTCGCGGAAGGCGTCGAAGGTAGCCGGTGGAATGGTGTCCACGGTATCCGCCCCGATGAGTTCTTCCACGTAGATTACGTCGCGGTATTTCGGGTTCTTCGTGCTCGTACTGGCCCACAGCAAGCGCTGGGTCTGCGCGCCCTTGCCTGCCAAAGCCTTCCAGCGCGGCCCCCCAAAAAGCTCCTCGTACTTCCGATAGGTGATCTTGGCGTTGGCGATGGCGATCTTTCCGCGCACGCTTTCCAGCAGATCCTTTTTCGCGCCGCTGGCCGTCTTTTCCAGTTCGTCCACTTTGGAATCCACGAGGGTATCAATGCGGCTGACGAAGAAGCTCGCCACGCTGGCGATGTGGCTGAGGTCCAACGCCTTGACGGCGCGCGCTTCGAGAGCGGCGATAAACGCTTCCGCTACTTTTTCATATACCGATTGCGCAAACAGCAGCGTGATATTGATGTTCAGCCCCTCTTCCAGGAGCTGGCGGATGGCCGGGATGCCTTCGGGCGTGGCCGGCACCTTGATCATCAGGTTTTCGCGGCCCACTGCTTTCCACAGCCGCCTCGCCTCTTCCAGCGTGCCCTTGGTGTCATTCGCAAGAAAGGGAGAAACTTCCAGGCTGACGTAACCGTCGCGGCGCTTGGACTGCTGATACACAGGCTTGAAGATGTCGCAGGCATCCTGGACGTCGCGAATGGCAATTCTTTCGTACAGTCCCTTAGCGTCAAGAGATTTGGCGTCAGGCGCATTGAGGATGTCGGAGTAGAGCGTACTTCCAGTGATGGACTTCTCAAAAATTGCGGGGTTTGAGGTCATCCCGCGCAGCCCATCATTCTCAATCATCTTTTTCAGCTCGCCGCTCGTTAGCAAGTCGCGGCGGATGTAGTCCATCCAGGGCGATTGCCCATAGTCCAACAAACCCTTCAGCGGGTTGGTACCGGGCTTGCCTCCGACATTAGGAATCGTTGCTGAGGTGGTCATGACGCTTCTCCTTTATTCGAGGGCCTTCAGCTTAAATTGTACGACGAGCAGAGCGCGCGGCACGCTCTGGATTTCAGATTTTTAACATCTTTTCTTCCAACGCTTTAACCTTGGCCAAGCGCCGCACATGGCGCTCCTCCTGGGTGAATTGCGCGCCCAGGAAGGCCTTCACCAGGTCCTCCGCCAGCTTGACGCCCACCACGCGCGAACCCAGCACCAGGACATTCATATTGTCGTGCTCTACTCCTTGATGTGCCGAATAGGTGTCATGGCACATCCCCGCGCGGATGCCCACGAGTTTGTTCGCGGCGACGCTGGCGCCCACGCCGCTTCCGCAGATCAGCACGCCGCGCTCGGCGCGTCCATCGAGCACGGCGCGGCCCACCGCCTCGGCAAAGTCCGGGTAATCGGAAGGTCGTTCGTCATACGCGCCAACGTCGAGCACGTCGTGGCCAAGCGACTTTAACAAGCTAGCCATCTCGTTCTTCAGTTGAAAGCCCGCGTGATCCGATCCGACTACGAGTTTCATGGTTGCCTCACTTGCCCAGGAGTTGTTTCGCCGCCGCCACAACCGTATCAACGTCAAAGCCAAACAGCTTCAGCAGGTCCTTCAGCGGCGCGGACGCGCCAAAGCTGCGCATCCCGATGATCTTGCCTTTGGGTCCGGTGTAGCGCTCCCAGCCAAACGCCGAGGCCATTTCCACGGAGACGCGCGCGGTTACGCTCGACGGCAGGACGCTTTCCTTGTAAGCGGCATCCTGCTTCTCGAAGAGTTCCCAGGACGGCAGGCTGACCACGCGAGCCTTGATGCCCTCGGCCTGCAATTTTTCGTACGCACCCACGCACCACTGCAATTCCGTGCCGGTGCCAATCAGGATCACCTCCGGCTTTCCGCCATCCGCATCCGCCAGGACATAGCCGCCCTTCGCCACGCCGGAAGCAGCCGCATATTTTGTGCGATCTAGCGTGGGCATGGCTTGGCGGCTGAACACGAGTGTTGACGGCCCGTGCGTGTGCTGGAGGGCGGCTTTGTACGCCTCCGTCACCTCGTTCGCGTCGCCCGGGCGTAGCACCAGCATATTCGGCATGGCGCGCAAGGAAGCCAGTTGCTCGATGGGCTGGTGCGTCGGTCCGTCTTCGCCCACGCCGATCGAATCGTGGGTGAAGATGAAGAGCGCCGGGATTTCCATCAGGGCGGCCAGACGCATGCTGGCGCGCATGTAGTCGCTGAAGTTGAAAAAGGTCGCCGCAAAGCCGCGCAGCCCGCTGAGCGTCATGCCGTTGACCGCGGCGCCCATGCCGTGTTCGCGCACGCCGAAGTGGATGTTGCGCCCCGCGTACTCGTCGGGGAAAAACTCGCCCGCGCCCTCAAAGAGCAGGTTGGTCTTGTTGGACTTTGCCAAATCGGCGGAACCGCCAACGATCCAGGGAATGTTCTGAGCCAGGACGTTGAGCACTTTGCCGGAGCTTTCCCGCGTGGCCATGCCTTTCGCGTCCGGAAGAAATACGGGCAAATTCTTGTCCCAACCGGCGGGCAGTTCACGGCGCTGCATCTTGTTCAGGCGACCGGCCAATTCGGGGAATTGCTTGGAGTAGTCCGCAAAGAGCTTTTCCCATTTTCCGTGCGCATTCGCTCCCCGTGCGCCGAGATGATCCTGGAAGTTTTTGTACACGCCGTCTGGCACGAGGAACTTCGCGTCTTCCGGCCAGCCGTAATTCTGCTTTACGAGCTTGATTTCCGCTTTGCCCAGTGGCTCTCCGTGCGCTTCATAGGAATCCTGCTTGTGCGGCGAGCCGTAGCCGATGTGCGAATCCACGACCAGCAGCGTGGGGCGATCGCTGGTCTTCAAGAATGTTTCGTAACCCCGCGCCAGCTCCAGCAAGTCGTTCGCATCGGCCACGCGCGTGACGTTCCAGCCATAACCGACGAACCGCGTCATCACGTCCTCGCTGAACGACCAGCTTGCCGGGCCGTCCAGCGTCACGCGATTGTTGTCGTAGATCCAGCAAAGATTCGATAGCTTGAGGTGGCCCGCAAGCGACGCCGCCTCCCCGGCCACGCCCTCCATGAGGTCGCCGTCACCGCACACCGCGTACACGCGGAAATTGAACAACGCAAATTCCGGGCGGTTGAAATTTGCCGCCAGCCATTTTCCGGCAATGGCCATGCCCACGCTGTTTCCCACGCCTTGACCCAGCGGCCCGGTGGTTGTCTCCACGCCTGTGGTGAGGTGCGACTCCGGATGGCCGGGGGTCCTGCTGCCCAGTTGGCGAAAGCGCTTGATCTCGTCCAGCGATACAGAAAGCTCTTTCTGGACTTCGCCCTTGGCGTTCACCGCGCGCACACCGGCTAAGTGTAAGGTTGCGTAAAGAAGCATGGACGCATGGCCTGCGGAGAGCACGAAGCGGTCGCGGTTTGGCCACAGCGGGTCCGTGGGGTCATACTTCAAAAAGCTCTGCCACAGCGAATAGACAACCGGAGCCAGGCCCATGGGCGCGCCGGGATGACCGGAATTGGCCTGTTGCACGGCATCAATGGAGAGTGTCCGGATCGTATTGATGCACAGTTGATCGATGTTTTGCTGGCTCACAGTGTCTCCCTTGCGGAAAAGGGGATACCCGCAATGTGGGTTCAGGGGTTAGATGCAGCACCCGCAGATAAAACACCCAAATTGTACAGCAAAAAAGGCCGGACTGGCTTACGCGGCGGGCGTGCGGGCTATTCTCAGGTGTCCTGAAGTGGAAGAGGCGACGCCATCAGCAACACAAAATCAAAGCACTACCCCAGGATGCAGGTGCTGGTCTTCTCCGCCAAGCCCTGATTCACGGCTTCCCACTCGTATTGCACTACCCCTTCGTATTCGCTAGATTGGAATGGCCGGAGCCCGGGTGGCGGAATGGCAGACGCTGAGGACTTAAAATCCTCCGGGGATTTTTCCTCATGTGGGTTCGACTCCCACCCCGGGCACCAGTCTTTCTTGTTGAAAATGAATGCGTTGTTGAGTTGCTGCTTTCCGTGTACCTCTGGTGTACCCCTCCATGCAAGAGAACGAGCGGGTCGCGGCTCCAAGCGCTAGCCAAATCCGCCTCCAGTTGCTCTTGCCGCGAGCGCACCCACGGCGCGTAATGCTTCTCCGTGATCCTCACGCTTTGGTGACTCAGCAGTATCGAGACTCGTTCAATGGGCACACCGGCGAGAAGCAACTCGACCGCGAATGTATCGCGGAAACGATGTGCATGCCCGCTGGGAATGTTTGCAAGTTTGAAGAGTCTGCGTAGTCGCGTCTGCCAACTCCGCACGATGCTTTCTAGCTTTCCTTTCCCGCTCCAAAAGAAAAACTTCTCTGTGACTTTTGGCGTTGCTTCCAAGGCTGACAAAACAAAGTCTGGAAGGATTGTGTTTACGGGAACCCCAGTTTTCTGTGTGTAAAGGAATAGGCGGTTGCCTTCGAGCCTTTCTGTGCTGAAATTGACAGCATCCCCAATTCGCATCCCGCTGTAACGCAGTAGAAGAACAAGACCGCGAATGCGCCGCCCATTCTCGATCCCGTGGCTGGGCATCTCCTCTTTGTATTGGTCAACTGCTGCGAGAATTCGCACCATCTCTTCACGGCTGAATGGGAGAGTGGGGCAGAGAGTAATTTTCGGGGCCTTTAGATCGAGGGCAGGATTCTCAGGTGCCCACTTGCGTTTCAGAGCAAAGCGAAAAAATGCTCTCAATCGTTCGAGTTTTTTCGCGCTCGAACGAGGACCGTCCTTCCATTCGGAACGAAACTGACTCACCTTGGACAAGTCAAAGTCCGCCAGAACGTGCAGGCCGCATCGTTGGGCAAAGTCTTCCATTTGCCGTTTCAATAGTTTGTATTTTCTTACGGTGGAGTCGTTGAGTTTGCGAGCCTCAATATCCGCCAGGAATTCCTTCCACGCTTCGGGTGTAGATTTCCTTGTCGGTTGAGACGTGCGGTGATTCTCGATCTCCCATTCGCGGACTAATTCTTGGGCTCGCTGCCAATCCCGGACCTTGAGTGATTCACGCAGCTCCGTTCCGCCGAGAGTCCCATCAACCCAAATTGGGCACTGGCAATGGCGGTACTTTCTGCCCTTAGTGCGCTGCTTGCAACTCTTGCGGTGACGGCGATAGATCGTAAGCATTGAGTTGTACTCCTACCGGACGCCTGACTTCGATGATAAGCGACAATGGACCCTTTCGAGCACAGTTTGAGGAATGCGCAGCGTGACGTACCGCCTCTTGTGGCGTGGACTTCTCTCTCCGATTAGAAGCACACCCGGCTCGTTTTCGAAAAGCTCGCGAACCTTATCTGCACTTAGACTCCACATTTCGGCGATTTCCGTAACGGCATAGTGCCGTTCGATGTGCACCGAGGTCTCGATTTGGGATGGTACGGCCATTGCGCGTTAGTGACTCCTACGGGTTTGGAAAGATTCACAACTGCCTTGTCAAAATAGCTCCTCGGCTTCCGGGGGAGTGTTGAAGAAAATTCTTCTTGCATTCCACCACCGAACGAGCTACGCTTACGTAAACATAGTACGGTAATGTAGGAGGCTTTGTCAACTATCATGTCAATCCTAAAGAAGCAGCCCCGGCACGAGGTCATCTCTATCCGCCTGAGCGAAGATCGGCTCAAACTCTTGGAACGGTACCAGAAGCTCCTCAGCGACCAGTTGGGCCGCTCCGTGTCTTTGGGTGAGGCCGCTTTCCTTGTCATTGAGGAGCGCGTTGCCGGCATGGACCGCGAGACGGCGCGCCATGAACTGCTCAGCACGCCCACCGCCTCCCTCTACAACATTCGCAAGAAGTGGGAATCACAGCACACCCTGTCCATCGCCGAGTGGGATGTGCTCGCGCAGTACGTGCAGATCGGCACGGAGGAAGAGGCTCAAGAGCCCCCGTTGCTTTGGCCCGCGATTCCGTCCAGGGAGACTTATCTCACCTTGCTCGATGCGTTCGAGGCCGTTTATCAGAACCGGAAGAAGCCCGCTTCGAAGCACGTCTGGTATTACTTCGCGAACCTCGGCGGCCACTCCACGGATGTTCGGCTCTCCGATGATGTCGCCGAGCAGAGGCACCAAGCAGTTCTGAAGCAGATTGCGATTCGCAAGGAACTGTTGAAACCGTCCGAGCAATGGCAAAGCCCTGGCACGGTCGGCGGATGCTTTCTGACTGCGATCCGTGATGAAGGAGTTGAGAGTGCCAGACTCGACCAAATCCTTGCCCCCTATTGGGCGACACTCTGGGGCCTTGCCGCTCGGGGCCATTGGGTGCGGCACGACCGGCAGCCGGTGCGACTAGCAAGCCCCAACGAGGATGATCTCCGTCGCCGAATTATCCTGCCTGATCCGCTGGAGTCCGATGAGCTGAAGCTCTCGTTCACGACAAATGCCTGCCCGGAACTGGGTGTGCATATCGATCTCGGCCCAGTACGCCGGGTGAGTTCTCTCATTGCCCGGTATCCCAACCTAGCCGAGTTCCGAGCCATGCTCGAAGGATGGTTGGCCAAGCGTTCCTGGAATGGCAGGCATTTTCTCATGACGCGGGCCAAGGAAATGGGGCCAGCGAAGTTCACGCTTTGGCTACGGCAGAGCGATGTGGGCATCGAGTTCACCGAGAAGGAATGGGAAGCCCTACGCGACCTGTTCCAGAAAGCGTGGGCCACCCCCGAGGTTCAGCGGTGGTTGCAGGAGCTGCAACTCGAGTATGGCGAACAAGGTTAGCTGCGTGTATCGGTGGTTTGCGCCACGCTTTCGAAGAGCGGTGCCTGCGGCACCGGGTGGGGGGAATGACACGTCACCCCGTTTCGGGTGCTGTAGAGCAACCAAGGTTGCTATACGGGAACTTGCTGCAAACGCGGCAGCTACCAACTTTCCGCTTTCCGAGGTCTCTGTCCTCCAACCTGTGGTTCCCGTATGGGAACCTGTTGATTCAGTTGGGCGGCTGACCGTGCCCAATTTCCTGCCTTTGAATTAGATTCAGGAGTGCCGAATGCCCACACCACGCAGCAAATCCATCAGCACCAAAGTCACCGAAGAGGAATACACGCAGTTTGAAATCCTCGCGGGCGATCAAACGATCAGCGAGTGGGTGCGCGATGCTTTGTTGAAGGCGGCCAAGCCGAGTCCCGCAGAGCAAACCATTGTGGCGGAACTGCTGGCCCTGCGAATGATCCTGATGAATATTCTCTTCACCATCGCCAATCGGGAGCCGCTCACAAGCATGGCCATGGACGACATTATTAAACGGGCCGACGCGAGTAAGTTGGCGAAAGCGATGGAACGGCTGACAAGCGCAACTACGGGACCACAGAGGGGCTGAGAGACAACCCAATCGGAGCGAGGCAATGCGCATGGAATGGGGCCGAGCAAAGAGCACCGTAGGAACGAGGACTACGCCGGTGTACACCTACGTCCTCGTGCTCCTCTCCGTCGTGGCAACTCTGGGAGTCCAAGGCTTCCGTTGCGAGCGGGTCTGGACGCCACTTGAACGACATTATTTTGCTGCTTATTCGGCCTCGCAGATAGCCGGTGTTGTTCGCGACAACGGCTGGTACACCCTGTTGCAAGTTGTTACGCGTAAGGGGAGCCGGGTGGCACTGGATAGCGATGTGGTACCCGCGATGTCCAACAACGGAGAAAATACTCTCGCGCTCACCGAGGAAGCCGCAAAGCATGGCGCGCTGCGTCTTGAATTCCATCGCGCCCATTACAACAACGCCGAGATACATGCTTACCTCGGCAACTTGATCTATCAGAACCAAACCCTCATGGATCTGGTCCGGCCAGCTTTGTGGGGTGGGCTGGTTCTGTTCTTCGCGGGCCTGTTCCCTGCAACGTATCTGGACCGCAATCGTGCTTCGGCGCTGCGCTATGGGAGGAAACCTAGAGGCCCGGAGTTGATGTCCGTGGCGCAGTCGAACCGCCCGCAAAGCTCCCGTGGCAGGGACTTAGTGAACGCGTTTCGCACGATCCTGACCAGGGTGATGGGTTCCGAGAAGAAACTCCACCTTCCGCTCGCCAAAGACAATCCCTGCGTCTTGACCATGAAAGCGGCATTGCCCCAGGAGCCGCCCAAGATAGCGACAGTCGCTGCGGGAACAGATAACGCACCGCAGCGAGATGGCAAGCCGCAGGAACCCATGCCGATAGAGCAAGCGCCGAGTCAGGACCCAGAGTTCGAACACGCCGTGAAGCCACCAGAGAGACGCTTCTTCGAGTAGAGGCACATGCTTACCATTTCCAAGCCGCTCAGTGCAGGTCAAGCTCGTGCGTACCACCAGGAGGAGTTCAGCAACGCACAAGAAAACTACTACAGCGAAGGCGAGCGGATACGCGGCGAGTGGCATGGGAAACTGGCCGAGAAGTGGGGGTTGCATGGAGGAGTGCAGGAGGAACAGTTTCGGCGGCTCAGCGATGGCCAAGATCCCCTTACCGGAGAACAGTTGGTTCGCTACCAGACGGCGCGGGAATATGTGAACGAGCAAGGCGATACGGTCAAGGCGATGGAGCACCGCGCTGGGTGGGATGCGACATTCTCCGCACCCAAAAGCGTATCGCTAACGGCGCTCGTGGGTGGAGATGAACGGGTGCAGGAAGCCCATCGAGCTAGTGTTGGAGTTGCTTTGGACGAACTGGAGCGATATGTCCAGGCCCGGCTTGGAGGGAATCTCCCGCCGGAGACAACGGGCAAGTGGGTTGCCGCGAAATTCGAGCACGACAGCGCGAGGCCGGTAAACGGTTATGCAGCCCCGCAGCTTCACACGCATGTCGTCATCTTCAACCTGACCGATACAGAGAATGGTGAAACGCGCCCGCTGCAACCGCAGGAACTTTACCGCACGCAGCAGTACGCCACCGCTGTGTATCGCTCCGAACTCGCACACCGTTTGCAAGAGTTGGGCTATGAGGTCGAACACGGCAAGAGCGGTCAACCGGAAATCAAGGGTTACAGCCGCGAGTATCTCGATGCTTCGAGTCCGCGCCGGAAACAGATCGAAGAGCATCTTGCGAAGGAGAATCAACGAGGAGCAGGGGCGGCGCAGATCGCGGCGCACCAGACGCGCGAGGCCAAGATCGAACTCTCACACGAAGAGATGCAGCGGCGGCACAAGGACATGGCATCTGAGTTCGGCAACCAACCTGAGCACGTGAAGGCGGAAGCACAAGACAGAGCACATGAGGTTAGCCAAGAATCGGGAGAGAATATTGCACACTCGGCTGGGACCTTCGCAAGAGAACGAAACTTTGAACGCGACGCAGTAGCCGACGAGCGCGCCCTACTGACGGATGCGCTCCGGCGCTCCATGGGTGGAGCGACGCTGGCCCAAGCGAAGGCCGACTTCGAAGAGCGCATCAAATACGGTGAGTTCGTGGAAGCACAGAAGAAGGGCAGCGCGCCTGGCCGGGCGTTTACAACCGCGGAGATGATCGCCTTTGAGCAGGACACGATCAATACCATGCGAGCAGGACAAGACGAGCATCCCGCGCTGGCGACTTTTGGCACGCGGAGAGCAATCCGAGAAACCCGCCCACATCTAAGCGACACCCAACGCCGGGCCGTCGAGCAAATTCTGTCGAGTCGAGATCAAATGACAGCACTGGAAGGCGTCGCCGGCGCGGGCAAGACTACCTCTCTGGTGGCGATCCGCGAAGCCGCCGAGCGAGAAGAGTATATCGTCAAGGGGTTAGCGCCCACCTCTCGTGCAGCTCAGAAATTAGCAGAAGGCGGAATCAGATCGACTACCTTGCAACGACATCTTGCCCCGTCCGTTGAGGGGCAGGATCAACGGAAACATTTCTACATCCTGGACGAATCGAGCCTTGCGAGCACCAGGCAAATGAACGAACTCCTCCACCGGCTTAGAGCAAATGACCGTGTATTGTTGGTTGGCGACACGCGCCAGCACCAGGCCGTCGAAGCAGGCCGACCGTATCAGCAATTGCAGGAAGCAGGAATCCAAACGGCTCGACTGGACGAAATCGTGCGGCAGAAAGATCCGGCGCTCAAAGAGGTAGTAGAAAAGCTCTCACGCGGCCAAGTCAGACAGGCGATGGAGAAACTCGATTCCGGTGGCCGCGTGCATGAAATCGCCGACCGGGATGAGCGTATCGCTGTAATCGCGCACGAATATGCAAAGCAGCCCAAAGGTACGCTTGTGGTTTCCCCCGACAACCAGTCGCGGATGGCGATCAACCAAGCGATCCACTACGCCATGCAGGATACGGACCAGATGCCGTACCGCGAACACCGAATGAGGGTGCTGGTCGCCCGGCAGGAGATCACTGGTGCGGATCGCCAGTGGGCCACCCAATACGAACCCGGCAACGTGGTGCGGTACACAAAGGGCAGCAAGACACTCGGCATTGCACCCGGAGAGTACGCGCGAGTCGAAAGCGTTGACGAAAAACAGAACCACGTCACGGTCGAACGAGAGAATGGCCAGCGCCAGAGCTACGACCCGCGCCGTCTACAAGGTGTGACGCTATACCGAGAGGCAGAGCGAGCGTTCAGTGAAGGCGACCGCATCCAGTTCACCGCCCCAAACCGAGAACAGTATGTAGCCAACCGTGAGCTGGGCACCATCGAGAAGCTCGACGACAGTGGCAACCTCCGAATCCGTCTCGACTCGGGCCGCTCGATCGCGTTCAACATTCGAGAGAATCCGCATCTGGACTGCGGCTATGCCGTGACGAGCCATAGCAGTCAGGGTCAGACTGCTGATCGAGTGCTTATCCATGTGGACACCGAACAGGGGGGAGAGAAACTCATCAATCGTCGCTTCGCATACGTCGCGGTGTCGCGCGCCCGTTACGACGCGCAAATCTACACCAACGATAAGACCGCCCTTGCCGAAGGTCTTAACCGCGATGTTTCGCACCGATCCGCATTGGAAGCGACACGCACAACAGAACCACCGGTCGCACAAAGGACCGAGCCGGCCCCGCCTCTGGCGCAGGAGAGAGAACGAACAATCGAACGAGACCTCAGCCCTGGCCGCTAGGCATACTATATTGTGAATCTAAATAACCTAAAGGGTCCACGACGGCAGCTTTGTTGGAACCCGATTGCACCAAGCGTGCAGGTTAAGGCAGAATCCAGATTCATATTGTGAGAGTAGGATTCTTTTGGTTGGGAGGCGGAATGGCCCAATCGTTCCGGCGCCGGCACATACAAGTTGGACGCAAAAGCAAATGGCGAGTCGTAGGCTTCGTGGTCGGAGGAATTCTTGGAGCGGCATTCGTTTTCTGCATCGTGGTGTTGATGCTTGTCCTGCATTCGCCGCCTCCCCCGGCGATTCATACTGACCCATTGTCAGCCAAACAGTTCGAGGAAGAATATCGTGGGGCAGTCGCTGCCGCACGAGCGGGCTCGCCACAGATAGTCCGAGCCGACGAAACCCAGGTGAATACCGAGCTTGAAGCCTTCATGCGAGCGTATCGGTCCAGGTCGCAACAGGGTGACGGGAGTGTTTTGACTGACGCGAAGATAAAGCTCCTCGGCAACCAAATGCAGGCGTATATCTTTCTCGACTACAAAGGACAGAAGTTGACGCTGCAACTGACAGGAAAGCTACACGCCGTGAATGGATTCCTGCAATTCGAGCCGGAAAGCGGAAAGGTGGGCGAACTGCCGATTCCGAAATCAAGGCTGGAGGCGGCGGGTCGTCAAATGATGAATGCGCCCGGCAATAATCCCCACTACCGACTACCTGCCAACATCAGCGACATTCGCGTGGAAGACAGCAAACTCATTTTTGTCATGAAGTAGATGACACTCTGTTAGCCTGTGACCAGGCCATGTGATGGATGAACAGTGCGTCCGTGTCGGGCGTTACAAAGGGAACCGTTTTTCTTGCTGCCCCGCTCTTCGATTAGCGCATCGGCGCATGAAATCTTCATCCTATTGTGAATGCAGTTCAAAAATCTGTGGAAATTGAGGTTGCACTCTTGACACCCTGCTCAGAAAGGCCATATAAAGGCCATACTTAGTGAGGTGTAAACCCCCATGATCTATCAAAGATCTTTTGTCCTGATTGTAAACGCCGGAGCAAAAATA